>JBCBEX010000032.1:0-41840 GCA_038528235.1 Bacteroidota bacterium | reverse complement strand
CCGCAGTGCGCTACGCCCCTGTAGGATCTACCCGCTTGAGCTGGCTGAACTCGGCAGGTCGCCTCATCTGAGACGGGTAAGGCGCTGCGTCGCCGCGAACGTTGCGCCTTCAGCCCGTGCTACGTAGACCCCGCTCGCCAGCCGTGCCCCGTCTACCCGCAGCGTGAGCGTGCCTGCCGGGGTGGTGCCCTCGTGCAGCAGCGCTACCTCGCGCCCGAGTACGTCGTAGAGCGCCACACGAACGGCTTGCGCTTCAGGCAGCGCGAGGGCAAGCGTGGCGTCGTTGCGGAAGGGGTTGGGGTAAGCGGCGTCGAGCGTGGGCGTGTCGGGCACGAGTGCGGTTGGCTCGTCGGCTACGACGATGGCGTCGTTGCGATAGAGGTGTGTGGACCCCGTATAGTCCTCCACGGTCAGATCGAAGTCGCCGTCGCCGTCGAAATCAGCCAGGTCCAGGTTGCCGGGGTCGTAGATCTTGGACAGGTCGACTGCTTGGAACTGGTGCGTCTCCAATTCTATCCATTCCTCGTCCTGGCGCTCGAAGTATCGGACTGCATCTCTGATCTCATCATCGACGCGGATGCTGCCTAGGGCAACGAAGTCGAGGTCGCCGTCGTCATCCATGTCGGCGAACGCAGGACGGCCCCATGCTGGACGCATAGCCAGAGGGAAGGGGTTTACCTGGTCGTCAACCTCCACGAACGCGCCCTCGGGAGTGCGCTGGAGGAATCGAAACAGCGGCCTCGTCTCGCCCCCACTCCAGGTAAGAACCACATCGCGCCGCCCGTCATCGTCAAGGTCCTCGAAGCGGAGCCTAGGCCGGTCGCCGAACGGGACCTCAGCGACGGCCGACGGGATCGCTTCCTGCGCGAACGTGCCATCGGCCTGCTGCGCCCAGAACGTGGCGCTGCCATCCCAGAGATCGAGATCGCCATCCTGATCCAGGTCAACATCATCGACCCAGCGATGAAGTGCGTCGGGCTGCGGGTCAAGCAACTCAAAGCCTGAGCCACCGAGACGGTAGAGAGAAATGGGGCGCTGGAAACTTCCCCAAAGCGGGCCACCGACCAACTCCGGTCGCCCATCGCGGTCCACATCCACCGCCCGCCCAGCTAGCGAGCGGTTGACCTCCATAGCCGGGTCGAAGAGGAAGCGCCGATCGTCCTGCTGGAGGTAACCCGCCGCGATGCCTTGGGCGTCGGTGAGGAGAATGTCGGGGCGACCGTCCCCATCGAAGTCTGTGACTGCTGCTGCGACTGCATACCCTGCGATCAGCCGGTCCGTCTCCAACCGCGCACTCTTCTCGAAGACACCTTCACTCACTTGCCAGTGGACGACTACACCTGTCTCGATGCCGCCTTCCACGCCGTCTAGATCCCCGTCTCCATCCATGTCATGTAGTGCAAACGAGTGGATGTACTCGCCCGCAGCAAACATGGAGGCAAAGCGGTGGCTGTCCGAAGGCTGCTCTTCAAATCGAAGCGGTTCTTGCTGGATGTAGAGCTGCGGCGCAGAGTAATCGCCCGTAGGGACGAGGGCGTCCATATCGCCATCGTCATCCACGTCGGCCCAAGCCACCCACGCGTGCATGTCCGGAAGAGGCTGGGCCACCTCGTACATCCCGGCTTCGTTCTTCACGTGCAACATCACACCGCGGTCCGGCAGATCGGGTCGGACCGCCGTCATCTCCATGACCCCGTCGCCATCCAGATCGACGAGGTCTGGAGCGTACAACTCCATCCCCTCGAAGGGGTGCGACATCCGCTCCTCGAAGACCCCAGGGCTTACCTGCTCGTAGTACCTCGGCGTGGTACTTCCGCGATAGATACCGCCGAAGAGGAGGTCGTCATCGCCATCGTCGTCCACGTCCCCGAACGTCGGGACCGTAAAGCCTTGCGACGAGATGAGCGGCGTGAGGGGCGCATCGGCCGTACGCCCGACGTAGGTGAATGGCCCGATGTCCTGCGCCTGCGCCGCTGGCGCGCTGAGCGCAACGCTGAAGAGCACACCGCCCGCGAGCAGCCACCGCCGCCACCGGGGCGCACGTTTGGATCGGGACCTAGGCACAGACGGCGTAGGGGTGGACGCAAACGAGTAGCCTGCGCGCTCAGTAAGCTGGCGCAGGCGGTCGGACGTAGAAATGGTCATGGCGACCGCAGTTGGGTGAATAACGTCGCGAGTCCCTCCGCCCGCAGAATAACGGACGGCGCGACGCTCTCCAACTCGGGGCCGTTTGTTTACACCATCGCGTCCTTCGACGCCGATTTAGGCGTTCTCCTGGCCCGTGGCGTCGAGGTAGGCCTGCCAGTCGGCGAGGAAGCGCTCCAGGCCGCTGTCGGTGAGTGGGTGCTTGAGGAGCTTCTTGATCACGCCCAGCGGCATCGTGCCCACGTCCGCGCCCATCTCGGCGGCCTCCACCACGTGCATCGGATGGCGGATCGAGGCGGCGAGGACTTCCGTCTCGTAGCCGTAATTCTCGTAGATCGTCACGACCTGCCGGATCAGTTCCATGCCATTGGTCGAGATGTCGTCGAGGCGGCCGATGAAGGGGCTGATGTAGCTCGCGCCCGCCTTCGCCGCGATGAGTGCCTGCGTGGGGCTGAAGCAGAGCGTGCAGTTGGTGCGGATGCCCTCCTCGGTGAACGTCTTGATGGCCTTGATGCCGTCGAGGATGAGCGGCACCTTCACGACCACGTGCTCGTGGATCGTCGCCAGCTCGCGGCCCTCGGCGACCATCGCGTCGTACTCCGTGGCGACCAACTCGGCGCTGACCGGGCCCTGGACGATCTCGCAGATCTTGTGGATGTGCGCGTGGAAGTCGCTCGCGCCCTCCTTGCGCATGAGCGAGGGGTTGGTCGTGACGCCGTCGAGGACGCCCATGTCGGCGGCTTCCTGGATCTCGTCGAGGGAGGCGGTGTCGATGAAGAACTGCATGGCCGGGCTGGATCGGAGAAGAGAGGAGAAACGAGGGGTGGAATGCTGAACGTACGGCACGGAGCCGGAGGGGGGACGCTCGCAAGCATGCGCAGACTTACGCAGCGGATTCGGCAACGTCGGACTCGGCTATGTCCTACCCGGCAAGTTCGCGGCCTCCTCACGCGTAGGGTGCCTATACTCGGGCTCGCTAGCGCTGTCGCAGGTCCCATGTCGCAGGTCGAAGGCCAGGAGTCTAAGGTGGAGAGCTACACGCATGCGGTGCTGCTCGAGCCTGCATATCGGGTGGTTTTCAAGCTGCACGCCATCAAGCATGTTCGTGCTGCAACAGGATCGCTGCTTGAAGCCACTAGAGCCGTCACAGCAGCCATCGCAGGCCAGTCTACCATCGTTTGCGCTCGTTCCATCAAGAACGGGCAAGCGCTTGCCGCGACCTTGCCCGAGCTTGGTATCCCGATACGATTCGGAGGAGAAGCATTCACGCTGTCCTTTGCCAACGAGGAAGCCGAATGGGAGCAAAGGCAGCAGGGCATCTTCAAGCTGCGAGCGTACCCCTCGTTTAATGGAACGATGACGCTAAAGGGCGAAGTCGCTGAAGGCGCCCTTTCGGAGATAGACACGTTGGTCGTTGCGTTGTCATCCACAACGATTGCCGAGTTTCCCGTGAGACGGGTGGAGCATCGCGACGGATCCACGGTGGTCGTTTCCGATCCAATTCCAGCAGACGAGCAGCGCTACGTTCAGGAGCTTTTGCGCCCAGCCGGTCGCCTTTCCATTCTCGCCTCCACAGACCAGTGACTCCTGACCTGCGACCTACGACCGTCCTCAAACTCGGCGGCGCACTCCTCGCCGACGAGGCCGCTGTCGCTACGATCTGGAGTGCGGTGGCTGGCCTGGACCGTGTCGTACTCGTCCACGGCGGCGGGCCGCAGGCGACGGCGCTGGCGAAGCGGCTCGGCCACACCCCACGCATGGTCCACGGGCGACGCGTCACAACGGCGCTCGACCTCGACGTGCTGCTCTGGGAAGTATCCGGGCGACTCAACGCCCGGCTCGTAGCAGCGGCGCAAGCGGCGGGCGTCCGCGCGGTCGGGCTGACTGGCGCTGATGGCGCGCTCGTGCGGGTCCACCGCCGCCCGCCGTGGACCGTCGACGGCGAAACCATCGACTTCGGGCACGTCGGCGATGTCGAGGGGGTCGACACACACCTGCTGGCGACGATCCTGGACGCGGGGCTGGTGCCAGTTGTGGGCCCTATCGGCATGGACGCGGAGGGGGCGCTCTACAACGTCAACGCCGACACGATCGCGCTCGAACTCGCCGCGGCGCTGCAAGCCGAGGCGCTCGTCTTCGCTGCCGAAGCGGGCGGCGTCTACCGCAACCTCAGCGATCCCACGACGCGCTTCGACGCGATCACCCCGGACGACGCGGAGGCAGGCAAGCGCGACGGCTGGCTCAATGCCGGGATGCGCGTCAAGCTCGATGTCGGCTTCGAGGCGCTGAGGCGCGGCGTCGGTACCGTGCGGATCGCAGCTCCTGGCGATCTCGGCGATGGGACAGCGCTTGCACTAGGCGGAGTGCACGAGCAGCCCGGTGGACCTGCGACCTACGACCTGCGACCTGCGACCTATGACCTCCGACTCTCCGCCCTTGATCTCCATGCCGCCCTCATCCGCTTCCCGTCGCTGAGTTACCAGGAGCAGGACATCGCCGACTTCGTGGAGGCGTACGCCCGCGCACACGGCGGCCCGCGCGTGACGGTCGGCCGCGTGGCGGACAACGTGGTCGTGAGCCTCGGCACGGGCGACGACGTGTTGCTCTTGAACTCGCACCTCGACGTGGTGCCGCCGTCGTCAGACCACCCCTATCCGCCCTTCGAACCGACGGTGGTAGACGGCAAGGTCTACGGGCGCGGGGCCGTCGACGCGAAGGCAAGCGGCGCGGCGATGCTGACGGCGCTCCTCATGCTGGCGCGCGACGGCTTCGAACCGGCGGGCGGGCGGCTCGTCGTCGCGCTGACCGCGTGCGAGGAGGCGAGCAAGGACTACAACGGCGTCGAGCACCTCCGTCGCGACTTCTTTGGCCAAGTCATGCCACAACCCTCGGCGGCGCTCGTGGGCGAGCCAACCGAACTCCGCCCGTGCCTGTCGCAAAAGGGGCTACTCATCCTCCGCCTCCACGCGACGGGGCGTACGGCCCACGCCGCGCGTGCGCACCTCGGCGAGAACGCGATCCACGTCGCCGCGCGCGACCTAGCTGCGCTGCAGGCGCTCACCTTCGACCGCCCCGATCCATTCCTCGGCCTCCCGACGGTCACGCCGACGCTCATCGAGGCGGGCGGTGCGAAGAACGTCGTGCCCGACCGCTGCACGATCACGCTCGACATTCGCTCCACGCCGACCTATCCGCACGGCGACCTCATCGACCTCATCGGCGACGCGGTCGAGAGCGAGGTCGAGGTCTACAGCCACCGCCTCGTCCCGTGCGCCACGCCTGCCGACGCGCGCATCGCCCAGGCTTGCCAGCGTGCCCTACCCGGCCTCGTCGCCGACGCCACGCCCTTCGGCTCGCCCACCGCCTCCGACTGGATTTTCCTCCACGACGTGCCGACGGTCAAGATCGGTCCCGGCCGCAGCGAGCTTTCGCACACGCCCGAGGAGCACGTCGAGACCGCCGAGGTCGAGCGCGCGGTGCAGGTATACCGTGCGATCGTGGAGGCGTATTTCGAGGCGCCAGCGTGATCTTTGCCCTTCTCTGACGCCGTGCCTTCTCGTGGGTCCCCGCGTTCGGGGGATGACTAGATGGGAGATCAAAGTCAACGACGGAGCAGCCAGCCAACACCTCCTACTCCACCCTTCGAACTTCTCACTTCTGCTTTCCCATGGCCATTTGGACCAAAGACGCCAGCAACTCCCCCGACGACTGGGTCGTCCGCTTCACCGTCGGCGACGACTGGCGGTGGGACACGCTGCTGCTGCCCTACGACTGCGTGGGGAGCGAGGCGCACGCGTGGGCGCTCGCGGAGATCGGCGTGCTGACGGCGGACGAGCACGAGCAAGTCGCCGAGGCGCTCGCCGCGGTCAAAGCTGAGGCTGAGGCGGGCACACTCACCGTGCGCGTGGAGGACGAGGACTGCCACACGGTGCTCGAACGCGAACTCACGGCGCGGCTGGGCGACGCGGGCAAAAAGATCCACGCGGGGCGGAGCCGCAACGACCAGGTACTCGTGGCGCTGCGCCTCTGGCTGCGCGACGCGCTCGCGGCTGTCGCTGAGCAGGCAGCGGCTGTGACGGAGACACTGCTCGACCACGGCGACGCCTACGCCGACGCGCTGATGCCGGGCTACACGCACCTCCAGCGTGCGATGCCTACCACAGCAGGCCTCTGGGCGGCCAGCTACGCCGAACTGCTTGCTGCCGACCTACGCACGCTGGCGGAGGCTCGGGCGGCCACCAACGTCTCGCCGTGGGGTAGTGCCGCTGGGTACGGCGTGCCGCGCCTCGACCTCCCGCGCGCAGGCGTCGCCGAGCGGCTTGGGTTCGACAGCGTCCAGACCCACACGCCCGCCGTCCAGCTCTCGCGCGGCAAGCTCGACGCCCAGGTCGTCCACGCGCTCGTGCAGCTCGGCGCGACGGCCAACCGGCTCGCATCCGACCTCGTGCTCTTCGCCACGGCCGAGTTCGGCTTCGTGACGCTCCCCGAGGCGCACACGACGGGCTCGTCGATCATGCCGCAGAAGCGCAATCCCGACGTGCTGGAGTTGGCGCGGGCGACCTACCACCGCCTCACGGCCGAGCTGCACCTGCTGCTGACGCTCCCAGCGAACCTGCCGGGCGGCTACCACCGCGACCTCCAGCTCACGAAGGAGGCCACGATGCGCGCGACGCTGCTCAGCCTCGACCTGTTCGCCGCCCTCGCCGCCGGGCTGCCAGCGCTGACGTTCGACTGCGACAGAATGCGCGCGGCGCTCTCGCCCGAGTTGTTCGCCACCGACGAGGCGCTGGCCGACGTGCAGCGCGGCATGCCGTTCCGCGATGCCTACCGCGCCGTCGCCGGTCGCCTCGCCGCCCTCTCGTCGCCAGCCGATGCCGACGCGCTGGATGTCTATGCCACGCCCGGTACGCCGGGGCGTGTCGTGACGGCCCCGCTGCGTGCGACGCTCGCCGACCTTATTGTGCGGTTCGCGTAGACGCGCCTCGGAGAGCGCCCGCGAACCCACCTCGGCGCTCGCGCATTCACGCGCGTCCATACGGTTCGCTGCGGCCTGTTCGTTCTCCGGTCGCCCCTGAAGCCTCCCTCTGCTCGTGCGTCACCTCGTCGTCCTGCTCGTGCTTCTTGTTCTGCCCCCAGCGGCGGCGCAGTCGTCGCTCGCAGACGCGTACCACAGCGCGGCGCAACTCTACATCGACGGCGACGGCGCGCAGGCCGAGGCGGTGGCGATGGAAGCCCTCGCGCAGGCCCCGAACCCGAACACGCCGGAGCATCCGAAGCTGGAGGCGCTCCTCGAACTGATCCGCCAGCAGCAGCAAGACCCACAGCAGGGCAGCGACGGCGACGAGGCCGATCAGGAGAACGGTCAGGACGGCGAGAACGAGGATGCGGAGAACCAGCAGGGCGGCGGCGAGGGCGAGGAGCAAGAGTCGCAGGACTCCCAGCAAGGCGAGCAGGAGCCGAGCGAGGACGGCCCGCCGCAGCCTGGCGACGAGGGTGAGCCCGACGAAAGCGAGCCTGACGAACAGCCGCAACCGGAGTTCGAGGACGAAAACAGCGAAGCGGACTCAGACGCGACGAACCAGCAGCCGACTGACCCGCAGGAACAGGACGAAGACGGACAGTCCGGCGCGCCCGGCGAGCCGCAGGACGGCGAGGAAACAGACGGCGACGCCACCCCTGCCGGTACCGCCGAGGTATTGCCCGGCACGATGAGCGAGGCCGAGGCCCTGCGCATCCTCGGCGCGCTCGAAGCCGACGAGGAGGAACTCCTCCAGGAAGTGCAGCAGCGCCGTGCGCCGCCGCGCCGCGTCGAAAAAGACTGGTGAGGGGGAGCGTGTTGTCCGTGGTCCGAAGTTCGTGGTGGCTGGTGCTGGTCGGTAGCATGGTGCTGGCAGGTAGCGTCTTCGCGCAGAACGTGCGGGTGAGCGCGTCGGCATCGCCCAACCCGGCCGGGCAGAACGACCAGGTGCTCTTCAGCGTCGAGCTGCGCGGCGACCTTACATCGGTCGGCGAGATCGAGCCGCCGAGCACGCAGGGGCTGTCGCTCGTGCTGCCGACGCCGCAGCAGTCGTACACCTACCAGAATTACAACGGGCGCACCGAGCACGTCCTCACGCTGACGTGGATCTACCGGCCGCTGAAGACAGGCCGCGCGACCTTCAGCGCGGTGCAGGTGCCCGTCGGCAACGAGCGCTACACGACCGACCCGATCACCGTCGACATCGTGCCGCAGGGGCAGCGCCCGCCGCCCGCCGCCCACAGCGGCGCGACGAGCAGCCAGCACGGCCGCACGCAGTCCGACGAGCCGCCGACGGACGCCAAGGCCGACCTCTTCGTCCGCGCCACGCCGCCCCGAGTGCGGGCCTACGTCGGCGAGCAGGTCGTGGTCGACTACGTGCTCACCTACGACCCCGTCACGGTGCGGCCGCGCGACGTGCAGATCCTCGGGCCGTGGGACGCCGAGGGCCTGTGGCGCGAGGAACTCGAGGTGCCGGACCGCGCGACGCTGCCCCGCCAGGACACCATTGACGGGCGCGAGCTGCGCGTCGTGACGGCCAAGCGCGTGGCGCTCTTCCCGGCGCGTACCGGCACGCTCACGGTCGAGCCAGTCGCCTTCGAGGTGGGCACCTACCGCGGGACGCCGCAGCGCGGCCTCTTCCGCAGCCCGTTCTTTTCCGACTTTGAGCGCGAGACGATCGAGTCGGAGCCGATCACCATCGAGGCGGTGCCGTTGCCAGACGGGGCCCCGGCGTCGTTCAACGGGGGCGTCGGTGCGTTCACGATGCAGATCTCGCTGGACGACCGCGCTCTGCGCGACGGTATCGAAGCGGGCGAGCCGATCCGCATGGAGGTCGAGGTGCGCGGCACGGGTAACCTCGCCACGCTGCCCGCGCCCGCCTGGGACGCGCCCGACGGCATCGCGGTCTATCCACCTTCGGCTGAGGAATTCTTCGACCGGCGCTCGGCTCCGCTCCGAGGACGCAAGGTGTTCGTCTACACGCTCGTTCCGCAGCGCGGCGGTCGCTTCGAACTACCGCCCGTGCGCTGGACCTACTTCGACCCGGAGGCGGAGCGCTACCAGACACTCGTCTCGGACCCCGTCCCGCTCGACGTAAACGGCCCGGCCGGCACGATCCCGGAGGCGGGCCTCGCCGACGCAGAGATCGTCTCGGGCGCGGAGGCACCCATCGCTGACTTGCTGCCGCTGGCGCGCTGGACTACACCGCGGCTGGCACGACCGCTGCACCGGTCGATGTGGTTCTGGAGCGCCGTCGGAACGCCGCTGCTGGCGCTGCTCGGCCTCGCCCTTTTCGTCCGTCGCCGTGAGGCCCGTGCCGCCTCGCCGGAAGCGCGCCGCCGCCAGGCGCTGGCCGATGCCACCACTCGCCTCGATGCGGCCCGGCAGGCGGCCGACCCACGCACGGCCTGTGCCGAAGCCGAACGCGCCGTCCGCAGCTACCTCGCCGCCCGCTTCGCCGTGCCCGCGCAGGCGCTCCCCCGCGACGCGCTCAGCGCTGCGCTCGACACCGCACCACTCCACGCACAGGGCCTCACCGACGACCACCGCCGCGCGCTCATCGAGGCGCTCGCCGCCGCCGAGCGGGTGCAGTATGCCCCCGACCAGGCCCGCGCCGCCGACGCCGTCGTTGCTCGCACCCGCGCCGCCATCAAGGGCGTCCACGAGGCGACGCCAGCCCATCAGGAGGAGTCCGCATGATGGTGCTCCTGATCGCTCTGGTTCTTGTCCAAGTGCTGCCGGGTGTTCCTCTCGACTCAGACGAGGCGGATCGGCTCTTCGAACTCGCCGGGACGCTCTACGACGAGGGCGACTGCGCAGCGGCGGCAGCGACGTACACCTCGCTGCTTGACGCGGGCGTGGCGAGCGGGGCGCTACACCACAACCTCGGGCAGGCGCACCTCGCGGCGGGCGACCTGGGGCGGGCCGTGCTGCACCTCGCCCGCGCCGAGCAACTGCTGCCCCACGACCGCGCCGTCGCGGTCCACCTCGCCGAGGCGCGGGCGCTGGTGGACGCCGAGCAGACGACGGTTCTCGCTGATCCCCTCGGGGGCACGGCGGCGCGCATCGCGGACGCGGTGGCGCTCGGCGCGCTGCTCGTGCTCGGGCTGCTGTTGTGGCTCAGTGCGCTGGCCCTGCTTGGCTGGCGGCTCTGGCGCGGCGACACCCTTCCCGAAACGCAGAAGACCGCGATCCGGCGCGGCCTTGTCGTGGTGCTTCCTCTGGCCGTGCTGCTCCTCGCGACGGCCGCGCTCGCCTCGGCGGAGCGGCAGGCTCCTCGTGCCGTCGTGCTCGACCCGATTCCGCTCGCGGCCACGCTCGGCGGCAGCACCGAGGGCCCTGCTGTGGCGGAGGGCGTGACCGTGCGCCTCGGCGACGCGCGCGGTTCCTGGCAGGCTGTCCGCCTCCCCGACGGTACCCAGGGCTGGCTGCCAGCGGCGGCACTCGGACGGCTGTAGACGACTTGCAGCATTGAGGTTACTTGTTCCTAACCCCTAGCTTTGTTAGCTTAGAGTCTATCCTGTACTTCCTGATTGCCTACCACTGACTAAAGATGTTCACTGCTACGATTACGAGGAACACTCTCGGGCTTTTGTGCTTCCTCTTTCTCTTCGCTGTTACGGCGGGGTGTGACACGGACGGGGAAGAAGCGCTGGATCCCAATGACGACATCCCGGCTAATCCGGGAACAGAGCCGCCTCCTGTGGCCACCGGTCCGTTGAGTCCTAGTCTTACCTTGGGGACTATCGATGCAAGCAACACAGACAGGATTCCACTGGTCGTAGGAGGACTAGCCGTCCGGTTGGCGGACAACTCACTGCAGGTCGTTGGGTACGACGATGAGACACTGACCGTCGTCGTTGACGGCGTCGTGCAGGGTAAGCGTATCTCTGAGGGAATGCGAGGGCTTAGCGTCGACATTGCATTTATCGTCGACAACACTAGCAGCATGAGCAAGGAGATCTTCGGAGTGCAAACCAGCTTGCTCTCGTTTACTGGTGAACTCGAGCGCTCCGGCCAAGACGTTGCGGCTGGCATAGTGGCTTTTGGCGACGAGATTCCAATGGGTTTTGCAGAAGGGATATCTCCGGGAGATAGCCGCGCGCAACCCGCGGTGTACGGCTTTGTTGATCTCGACCGAGATCTCACCGTTTTGTCTCAGTTCGTCGAAAACCTCCGTGCAACTGACCCTGGATCCAACCGCGACCTCCCTGAACTTGGTCTGGCTGCGCTCGACTTCGCTCGACGCACGTTCTCTTGGCGCGCTGGAGCCCAGCGTGTCTACGTGATTATTTCGGACGACGCTTCATGGGGACGCGGCTTCGGCGTGCCTAATAACAAGGGTATTGATACGGACTACTTCACGTCGGAATCGCTAGCCCAGACCGTCCGAGAAGAGGGATCAGTCATTCATGTATACTCGCCGCAATTTAGTCTTGTCTCTCCTCCCGCTTATGACATGAGGGTGCTTGCCGATGAGACGGGCGGCATTTGGACGCGCTTGGACCGTGCTGGGCTCTTCGACTTGACGACGCTGGGGATCATTGAAACCACGCTAGCCTCAACGCTGGTAGAGTTTGTGCGTGATACCCCGAACAGGCAGTTGCGCACCGTACGCGTCCATGTAAGTACCGTTCTCGACGGCGAGCGCATTGACGGCGAACGGAGTGTGGATATAACCTTCTAGCCCATCGAGCGCACTTTGGAGGCACCAGCATTGGGTCGTAAATGTCGAATTGAAGCCATCCCTGACGCGGCGGGAAATCCGTGTCGTGATCTCAAGGTCACATTGCGAGGTGCAGTTTGCTTGTTGTCGTTTAGCCAAGCCCTTAAAACGGGTTGAACTCGTACATGTAAGCTCGCACGTGGAATTGTCCAAGTGTGTTGAGTAAGCGATGGGGCGGCAGGCTCCTCGCTCTGTCGTGCTCGACGCGGTTCCACTTGCGGTGACGCCCGGCGGTAGCACCGAGAGCCCTGCTGTGGCGGAGGGCGTGACCGTGCGCCTCGGCGACGCGCGCGGTTCCTGGCAGGCTGTCCGCCTCCCCGACGGTACCCAGGGCTGGCTGCCAGCGGCGGCACTCGGACGGCTGTAGCGAAGGTCGATTCAGGCCTGACCGGAAGCGGACCTACCCGCTTGTGCTCTTCACCGAACGAACCCAGGAGTGAGGCGTACGGAACGGCTGATGTACCCTGGCTGCATCGCCACGCTGGCGAGTAGCGGGGTGTAGTTGCCGTTGCGTAGCGCGGAAGGAGTGCCTGGCGGGGTGCTCGGTCGAGCCTGCGTGACCCCCCGACCGAGATCTCCATCGCTGAGCCACCCTGTTCCATGTCCCGTTCGTTCGTCATCGACCTCACCTCGAAGGCCCAGGCCGAAGCCAAAGGTGAGGACGCCAACCAGTCGCCGTTCCCCGAACCCAGCCCTGAGCTGCCCGAGGCGACCACGGAGTCCGTGCCCTCGTTCCTCCAGACCGGCCTCGAAGGCCTCGGCTGGGACAGCCTGATGCCCGTCCAGGCCAAGACGATCCCGTACATGCTCGAAGGCCACGACCTCGTGGTGCAGAGCCGCACGGGCAGCGGCAAGACGGGCGCGTTCCTCCTGCCGCTCCTCGACCTGCTGATGCCCGACGAGGCGGCCACGCAAGCCCTCGTGCTCTGCCCGACGCGCGAGCTGGCGCGGCAGATCTTCGAGGAGTTCGAAAAGATGAACAACGCCCAGCCCGAGGACGAGCGCTTCCGCGTGGTGGCCGTCTACGGCGGCACGAAGTACGGCCCGCAGATCGAGGCGTTCAAGGCCGGCGCCCACCTCGTCATCGGCACGCCGGGGCGCATCCTCGACCACCTCGACAAGGGCACGCTCAGCCTCGACGCGCTCCGTGTGCTCATCCTCGACGAGGCCGACGAGATGCTCTCGATGGGTTTCTACCCGGCGATGAGGCAGCTCAAGCGTTTCCTCCCCGACGACCGCATGAGCCACATGTTCTCGGCTACGATGCCGAACAGCGTGCAGCGCGTCGCCCGCGAGTTCCTGCGCGAGCCGAGCTTCATCGGCGTCTCCGGTGGCACCGTCCACGTCGACGCGATGACGCACCGCTACGTGCACGTGACGCAGATGGAGAAGGACCGCGTCCTCGCCCGGCTCATCGAGCTGGAGAACCCCGAGAGCGCGATCATCTTCGCCAACACCAAGCGCGACGTGGACTACCTCGCGCAGTTCCTCGCCAACTTCGGCTACGACGCCGCGCCGATCTCGTCGGACTTCTCGCAGAAGCAGCGCGAGAAGACGATGCAGCGCCTCCGCGACGGCGAACTCCGCTTCCTCATCGCAACCGACGTGGCCGCGCGCGGGATTGACATCTCGGACCTGAGCCACGTCTTCCAGTACGACGTCCCGCAGGACCGAGAGTACTACATCCACCGCGCTGGCCGCACCGCCCGCGCAGGCAACACCGGCGTCGCGGTGACGCTCACCACGAAGGAGGACATCAACCAACTCAAGATCGTCGAGCGGAAGTACGAGATCGACTTCGAGAAGATCGAGATCCCGACCGACGAGGACGTGGCCGCCAAGGTGGCTGAGCGAACGCTCGCGCAGCTGGAAGACGCCTACCGCGAGCTCTCGCGCCTGGAGCAGGAGCGCATCGGGCGCTTCATCCCGCTCGTGCAGACCCTCGTGAAGGAGGGCGAGCCGGAAGTCCTGGCGCTGCTCCTGGACGAGTTCTACCGCGCCTCGCTCCACGGCAAGCCTGCTACGCTGCTGGCTTCCGAGAGCGACGACGCCGAAGTCTACGAGCCGGAGGTCGCCGATGACCTCACCGACGACGATCCGAAGGAGAAGCGCAAGAACCGCCGCGACAGTGGACGCCGCGATGGAGGCCGAGGCCGCGGACGCCGGCGCGACTGATGGAAGGGCTGACCTGGCTCGAACGCCTAGGCCGGCGCGTCCCGCTCTACATTCAGATCAAACGGGGCTGGCTCTCCGTCACAGACCTGTCGCGTGGGACGGCGTTTGAGACGCACACGCGCGTTGCATACGTCCCTGGCACCAAGCGCTTTGAGCCGTGTCTGGTCACGGACGCGGACCTGGCGGCGCTTCGGCGCGAGTGGGGGGATCGATTACAGATCGGCGATGGCTTCTCTCATCCGCGTGCTCCCATAGGAAATCCCCAGTTCGCAGAAGTTGCTCTTCAGATCGCAGTTGATCACGTTCTTGCGAGCCGTTGGCAAAAGCCAAGTCGCGTGATTCTTCACCTCCAGGACAAATGGACGGGGGGGTACACAGAGGTCGAAGTCCGGGCGATGCGCGATTTGGCCATTATGATCGGTGCTGCTCATGTCGGCTTTCTCATGGTGGCTGAGTCGTTGACGAGTCAGGATGTGCTTGCTCTGCTAAACGGCACGTATTCTGGTCCTGCGCAGTTGCGCCGGTAGGCAGCCGTCTAACTCCCTTCTCGGACAGAGCCTGCCCCCGCGCAGGCGGGATAGGGGCTTCGGGTAGTCGAACGCCGTAGCTAGAACCGACGTGCGCGCCCGACGCCGTCCACCCCCTCCACCTCCCCCTGTCCAGGGGGAGAGCTTTTTTAGCTCGCTCCCCCCGACATGGAACCCGTCAAACGCCTCGCCTGGTTTTCTCCCGTGGTCACCGACGCAGGACCGCCGGAGGCGCTGGCGATGCGCTACCCGACGGACGCCTACACGAAGGCTGAACCGCTACGACAGGCGCTCGCGGTGAGCACGCCCACGGTGGTCGTCGTCCCCGACACAGACGATGGCGGTGCGCTCACGGCAGCGCTCAACGCGGCGAGCGGGCAAGCGCCCGTGGTTGTGTTGGTGGAAGACGTAGACGCCGAGGCGCGCGAACTGCGGGCGCTCCGTGCAGGGGCCGCCGAGGTGCTCGCCGAGAACGCCGACGGTGCCACGATAGAACGCACACTCGCACGAGCATGGGCGCGCTTCGACCACGACGAGGCTCCTGGACACAACGTTGTGTTCCTGCGCGAGAGCGAGGCGCGGCTGCGGGCGCTCATTGAGGCGCTCCCGGACGCCATCGTGCGGATCGACAGCACGGGACTCATCCGCGACTTCCACGTCCCAGACCTGTTTCCCACGGCGCTGCTGCCGCCCGACGTGGTTGGGAAATACGCCCAGGACGTGCTCCCGGACGACATGAAGCCGCCCTACGCCAAAGCGGCCATCGAGGCGTTCATGACTGGGATGCCCGTGACGTTTCGGCACACGACCATGGTGGAAGGCCTCCCGCGCCACCACGAGGTGTGCTGCGTCTCCATTGGCACCGACGAGGTGCTGGCGCTCGTCCGCGATCAGACGGTGCTGGTCGAAGCCGAGGAAGCCCTGCGGCGGCAGGAGCGCCTCATGCGCCACATCGTCTCGGCGATGCCGGTGATCGTGTTCGCGCTCGACGGCAACGCCCGCTTCGAACTGATCGAGGGGAAGGGCCTAGACGACATCGGGCGCACTCGGGAGGAGCTCGAAGGCGCGCTCGTGCCCGAGTTCTTTGGCGACAACGTGGAGATCATGGAGGCGCTCAGCGCGGCCCTCGACGGCGAGTCGGGCAAGTCGCTCGTCTTCCTCAACGACCACTACTTCGATCTCTGGTTCAATCCGGTCTTCGACGACGAGGGGCTGATGACCGGCGTCATCGGTATCGCGGCCAACGTGACCGACCTCATTGCGGCGCAGGCGGCCGTGGAGGCGTCGCGGGGCGACTTGCGTGAGCTGGCCGCGCACCTCCAGCACATCCGCGAGGAGGAGCGCACGGCGATCTCGCGCGAGGTGCACGACAGCCTCGGCCAGATGCTCACCTCGATCCGCCTCGACGCGGCCTGGGTGGCTCGCCACCTCGCCACCGCCGACGCGGCCACCGTGCAGGAGCGCCTGGGCCGCGTGGACGCGCAGGTGGACGAGACCATTCAGCGCGTCCGCCAGATCGCGCAGGCGCTGCGCCCCGGCATCCTCGACGACATCGGACTGGCGAGCGCGCTCGACTGGCAGACGCGCCAGTTTGCCCAGCGCACCGGCCTCGCCTGCTCGGTCACGGACGACCTGCGCCTGGACGAGGCTGACCTCCCGGAGGAGGCCGCGACGGCGCTTTTCCGCATCGCGCAGGAGGCGCTCACCAACGTCGCGCGCCATGCGGAGGCCTCGGCGGTGACGCTGCACCTCGAAGAGACGGACGAGGCCCTCGTTCTTCACATCCGTGACGATGGCAAGGGCCTGGACCCCGAGGCCATCGCGCACACACGCTCGCTGGGTATGCTCGGCATGCGCGAGCGGGCGGGCATCCTCGGCGGCGCGGTCACGTTCGATGGCGCGCCCGGCCAGGGCACGTACGTCCGCGCGACGGTGCCGCTCCCTGGATCGACCTCGGCGGCGGGCTAGTTTCTCGTTGCGGATCCGCACGGCTCGCCGCATCTTACCGCGCTGCTTCTCTCGCTCTCCCCTTCGTCCCCATGACGCGCGTCCTCATCGCCGACGACCACGCCGTGGTCCGCCGCGGCCTCGCCGAGATCGTCAACGAAGCCCTCGACCTCAAGGTGACCGGCCAGGCCGCCGACGGCGAGGAGCTCGTGGGACTGCTGCGAGAGGGCCAGGGCGACCTCGTGGTGATGGACCTCAAGATGCCCGGCCTCGACGGCCTCGACCTCGTGAAGCAGCTCCGCCACGAGTTTCCGACGATGCCCATCCTCGTGATGTCGATGCACCCGGAGGACCAGTTCGCGGTGCGGGTGCTGCGAGCCGGTGCGACGGGCTACCTCACCAAGAACAGCGCCCCGACCGACCTCGTGCGCGCCGTCCGCAAGGTGGCAGAGGGGCGGCGCTACGTCAGCCCGCAGATGGCCGAGACGCTCCTCGACGCGATGGACTCGGACCCGGAGGAGGCCCCGCACGAGGCGCTCTCCGACCGCGAATACCAGGTGCTGCGGCTGCTCGCCTCGGGCAAGCTCATCAACGAGATCAGCGAAGAGCTTGCGCTCAGCCCGAAGACGGTGAGCACGTATCGGCTGCGGTTGCTCCAGAAGATGAACATGAAGAGCAACGCCGAGATCACGCGCTACGCGCTCGAAAACGACCTGATTCAGTGAACCCAGGTTCAGCGAGCCTTGCTGGTCCTTCAAGCAGGCGGGCGATATGCAGGTGCTTTCCGACGCGCTCGACGTTCCCCGTGTGACCTCTCGCGCTGAACCGGCGGCTTGGTGCGCGGTTGAACCCCCACACCAATCTTGCTCGCTTCCATGCTCCGTACGACCCTCCGCCTGTTCGGCCTCGTTGCGCTCGCCGTTGCCCTCGCGCTGCCTGTGTTTGCCCAGGACAGCGCGGCCATCAAGCAGATGCTCCAAGACCGCGATGGCGAGATCAAGGCCATCCTCGGCACCGGCACGTCGTACACCGACGCCCAGCGCGAACGCCTCCGCACCGTCGTCAACGACGTGATCGACTTCCGCGCGATGAGTGCCTTCGCTCTCGGCGACACTTGGGAGACCCTCACGGACGAGCAAAAGACGCGCTTCGTGGAGGTCTTCTCCGGTGTCGTCCGCGCCCAATCGCTCGCCGATCTGGATCTCTACCGCGCCACCGTGGCCTACGGCGACATCGACGTGAGCGGCGCGACCGCGACCGCCACGACGACGGCGTCGCTCCAGGACGTACGCACCGAAGTCGTCTACGACCTCGCCAAGCGTTCTGGCGCCTGGGTAATCACCGACTTCTCGATCGACGGCGTGAGCACGGCGGACAACTACCGCCGCTCGTTCCAGCGCGTGCTCGCCCGGCGCGGGTACGACGCGCTGCTGAGCAGCCTGGAGCGCCGCCTCGCTCGCGGGTAGCCCTACCCGGAGCCTGGAGCATCGCTAGGCGTCGCGAGTCCAGTCCTCGTGGTCGAGGGCCATCTGCGCCTGCATAGCCTCTAGCGTCTCGAAGAGGCTCGTGCCGGGCCAGACGCCCTGCTCGGCCCGCCCTTTCCACGTCAGGTGGACGATGGCAAACCCTTCGTCTAGGGCAAATGCCACGTCGTCGCAGTCGGTGCGCTGGGCGAAGGCGCGTGCGGCTGCGCACCGCTCACAAAGCGGGTGGTCGGGATGGACCTCCCGACAGAGTTCGCGTTCCAGGGCCCGAGCGTGCTCCCCGTCGACGGAGAGCCACGGCGGATCGAACCGCTCGACCCACGCTGCGGTCACTTCTCGATCACGACGGGCGTGCCGGGGCGGACATCGTCCCAGAGCATATCCATGTGCACGTTGCGCAGGGCGACGCAGCCGCGCGTCCAGGCGCGCTGGTTGCCGGAGCCGTGGCCGTGCAGTTCGATCAGCCCACCGAGTGCGGTGTTCTGGGGCGGCTCGCGGAACTCTTCCTCGGCGCGCACGATGGTGGCGTACTGCTGCGCCGAGATCAATCCTTCGCGGAGGCCTCGTTGCGCGTCCTCGGCGTTGGGGTAGTTGAGCACGAACGCGCGGTAGTACTTCGAGCGGCCGTTGAGGCGCGTCACAAAGTAGGTGCCCTCGGGAATGCGGTAGTGCTCGTGCTCGCCGAGGCGGGAGCGGCGGACCTTGTCGTCGGTTGGGTTCATCGACACGTCGATCTCCATCGTGCGGACGAGCTCGTGGCCCTCGTAGACGAACAGCATGCGCTGCTCCTTCGACACCTTGAGCCAGAGGTTGGAGAGGTCGTTCGTGCGGACCCAGCCTTCCACGAAGCCCTGTCGGACCAGTTGGAAGCCGCCGGAGCGCCGGAGGCCCTGCACCGCGTAGCGGTATTCGAGCGTGCCGATGCGCTGGCCGCCGGGTGCGTCGAAGACCCCGACGCCGCGCTCTACGGGGTAGTAGACCGGCAGATTGATGTTGACGCCCTCGACGATGTCATTGGGGTGGGGCGTGCGCGGGGTGGCCGTCGCGCTCGTGGTGCCCTGGAGGAGCGGGACGGGGAAGGCTGACGCCACCTCAGCGGGACCGGAGGCGCGGTCCTGAGCATGAGACGCGGGCACGCTCAGCACGAGCGCGCTCAGCAGGAGGGCGAGGCAGCCGACGACCAGCGGGGCGCTGGCAGCAGGGAGGCGTCGCATGGCGACCGAAACGCTTGAAGGGAAGCAGGTGTGCGTAGGCCCGAGGACCAAGATCTAACCCGCGGCGGGGGTGGAGCTTGACTCATTATACGACATGCACCAGCGGAAGGCTTCCAGCGTCCCATCAAGAACCGCACCATCGAGCAGGCGCGCGGCACTTGATCGCACCGATTGTGTCGCGTTTGCAGGCGCGAAGCCGTAGCCAACGGTCTCCAGCGCCTCGATGTCGCCGCCGGTGTCACCGATGAAGGCGAGGGCGTCGAGAGGTAGCTGTTCCTCGTCGGCCACCCACCGCATCGCCTGAGCCTTGGTGAGCGCGTGCGGGACCACGTCCACCGACACCTCGGTGTGAAACACATGGAAGCCGCCTCCCAGTTGGTCCGCTACGAATGCTTCCACCTCGGGTAGCGTCGCCTCGATGACGGCCTCACTGGGCGCGACGAAGCCAGCCTGGGCCTGCTTCGCCCCGTCCATCGAGAGCCCCGCGAAGCGTGGGATGAGCGTACGCTCGATGAACCGCCGGGCCTCGGCGAGGGCGGCGCGGACGTCGTCGGTGAGCGCGGGGTGCCACCGTGTGGTAGCGCTCGCCAGGTCGAACCACCCGGCGCCGCTTTCGAAGAGCACCGGTCCGCGCGCGTCGATTGCCTGCGCCATCGCCTCGGCGTAGCTGTAGGAGCGGCCCGTGCAGAGGCCCAGGCGCGGCGCATGCGGCTCCCTCGCCAGGGCGGCGAACTCGGCCAGCCGGGCGAGGTCCCAGGGCTGGTACGGCACCGAGAGGCAGCCGTCGATGTCGGAGAGGAAGAGCTGGATCACGCCTGCCGGTGGTCGAGGGTCGAGGGTCGAGGGTCGAGGGTCGAGGGTCGAGGGTCGAGGGTCGAGAAGGTGCGGGCACCTCGAAGGCGGGTCAAGCCTCGTGGCATTTCTCCCCGGCTCTTCGTCTCCTTCGTAGCTGGTCGTCCCGTTGCTTCCTGGTGCCGTCGCTGATCACCGTAGGCGCATCGGGACACCGACGGGGCGAATCGTGGGCGGTCGCTCGCCGGTCAGCGTCACCTCGCCGTCGGTGAGCGCGACGGCTCGGGTCTCGCCCTCTTGCAGGATCTGCAACTCCACGGCGAGGCCCTCGAGCAGGCCCGCATCGTCTTCGACGGTCCAGGTGAGCAGGCCCGTCGTGTTATCCCAGCCGGTGCGTAGCGTGGGGACCTCCGTGCCGTAGACCCAATAGTCGAAAAAGGCGTCGAGATCCTGGCCCGACTCCGCTTCGAGCAGCGTCTGGAAGGCGACCGTCGAGAGTGGGCGCTGGACGAGGCCGTACTCGGCGTAGGTGCGGCGGAGCGCGCGGGCGAACGCGTCGTCGCCGAGCGTGAGGCGCAGCAGGTGCGTGACGCAGCCGCCCTTGAGGTAGACCGTCGCGCCGACGAGGTCCATCGGGTCCGTGACGGTTCCGGGCACGAGCGGCTGGCGGGCGTCGTAGAGGTCGTTGGACGCGCTGAACTCCGCCATGCGGACCCGAAGCTCGCGGGCCATGGCGGGGCCGTCGGCGGCCTCGTAGAACATCGTCGTGAGATAGCTCACGATGCCCTCCGAGAGCCAGAGGTCGGCGTAGTCGCGGATCGTGACACGGTTGCCGAACCACATGTGGGCGACCTCGTGGACATTGACCTCCTCGACCACGTTCTGGCCGCGATAACTCTGACCGTAGAGGTCATGCCGTAGAAACGAGGTTGCCGCGTTCTCCATGCCGGCAAACGGGATGGGTACCTGCGCGGTGGCATACGTGTCGAACGCGTACGGCCCGAGCGTCGAGTCGAAGTAGGCAAGCGCCTCAGGCGTGCGGACGAGCCAGCGCGCGTCGGTCGTGTCGGCCCCGAGCAGGTGGTGCTGGATCGGTACCGTCGTGCCGGAGGGCAGCGTGACCGCCTGCTCGGCCGTGGCGAAGTCGGCCACGGCGAAGGCGAAGGTGTAGACGGGCACGGCGGCGTCCAGCGTATACGTCCAACGGCGCCAGCCGCGTGGCACACCGTCGCTAGCGTCAGCCACGAGCGTGTCGACCAAGAGCGCACCCGAGGCGACGACTTCCAGCGAGTCGGGTGCGGTGACGGAGAGTCGTAGCGTCGCTGGGTCGGCGGGGTGGTGGACGGCCGGGAGCCACGACGACCCGCGCAGGAATTGCGAGTCGGTGAGCGTGACCGTCTGCCCGCGTGCCTCCTTGATATACAGGCCATCGTCGCGCCGGTCGAGCACGACGTAGCCGATCTCGACCGTCGAGAGCGTGTCACTCGGAAGGGGCACACGTAGCAGGTCGCCCTCGCGCTTGGCCTCCACGGGCACGTCGTTGACGTGCAATGCCTTGAGTTGCTCCGGCTCCTCGAAGCGCAGCACGAGCACGCCAGTGTCGGGCGCGTGCCGGACTTGGAGCCGCGCCGTCCCTGCGAGCGCCATGCGTCCCTGCTCGGGGGCCACGGTGAGACTCACGTCGTAGGCGATCACGTCCACGCCGTCCTGCGGGCGCACGGCCTGCGGGTCGCGGTCGCAGGCGGCAAGCAGAAGAGCGAGGATGAGAAGGAGGGTTGCTCGGCTCCCCCTGCTTCTCTCCCCCTGAAGGGTCGAGAAGCTGTCCCCCTCATGGGTGAGGGGGACAGTTCTGAGGAGCGGAGCGTTCGTCCTCGACAGAGGGGAACGCGGCGGCGACGCAAGAACGGGGGGAGCCGTCACGCCGCTTCGCTGTCGAGGGATTCGCCATCGAGGGCCTGCGCGAAGACCTCGACGAAGGCGTCCGAGATGCCCATCGACGAGAAGCCGCCGTCGTGGTAGAGCGTCTGCATGGTCACCATGCGGGTGAGGTCGGAGAGGAGCGTCACGCAGTAGTCGGCGCAGCTCGCGGCGTCGGCGTTGCCTAGCGGCGCGATGCGGTCGGCGAACTCGTACATCGCGTCGAACCCCTTGATGCCCTGCCCGGCGGTCGTGCGGGTCGGGCTCTGGCTGACCGTGTTGATGCGCACGCGGCGCTCGCCGAGCCAGTAGCCGAAGTTGCGCGTGATGCTCTCCAGGAGCGCCTTCGCGTCGGCCATCTCGCTGTACTTCGAGAAGACGCGCTGCGCGGCGATGTAGCTCAAGGAAAGGATCGACGCCCCATCCGCGATGGCGTCGGCGTCGATGCCGGCCTTGATGATGCGGTGGAGCGACATCGCCGAGATGTCGAGCGTCTTGTGGTACCAGTCGTAGTGCAGGTCCGTGTACGCCCGGTTTTTGCGCACGTTGAGGCCCATGCCGATCGAGTGCACGACGAAGTCGCACGGCTGGCCGAAGTCCTCCTGGGCTTTGGCGTAGACGGCGGTGATGTCGTCCATGCTGGTGGCGTCGGCGTAGACGATGGGGCTGCCCGTCTTCTCGGCCAGGCCTTCGAGCGAGCCGAAGCGCTTCGTGACGGGCGCGTTGGAGAGCACGAAGCGCCCGCCCTCGCGGTGGATCGCCTCGGCGATGTGCCACGCGATGGAGTTCTCGTCGAGCGCGCCGAAGACGATGCCGACTTTGTTGGTTAGGAGACCGTGAGCGGGGGTGTCAGCCATAGGTCGAGGAGGTGTAGACGTGTGAGACGTGTGGATGTGTGAAAGTAGGCACGGGGTCCTCGGTCGTGCATGCTGCCCCCGGCGTGCCGCTGGGGGGAGAGTGAGGCGTGAAGGGGACGACGGCCTAGGCGCAGCGAGGTCGCCTTCTCCCTCAACAGAACGCGGACCACAAAAAAACGGGCACCTCGCCTGGTAGCGAGATGCCCGAGATGGGTTGGACCGGAGGGCGCGCGCCCTATTTCTTGCTGATCCAGAGCGTGGGGTCGCCGGATGAGGCGCCGTCGCCGCCGTCGGCGTCGCTCAGCAGGTCGGCGACCTTGTCGCGCATCGCCTGCTTGAAGACGGGCTTCGAGAGGTAGTCCGTGAAGCCCGCTTCGAGGCAGCGGCGGCGGTCGTCGGGGTAGGCGTAGGCCGTGAGGGCGAGCAGCGGCAGGTGCGCCAGGGCACCGTCGGCGCGGATAACCTCGGCGGCCTCCATGCCGTTCATGCCGTCGCGGAAGTTGAGGTCCATGATCGCCAGGTCGACGTGCTCGTTGCGGAGCGTCTCGATGGCTTCTTCCGCGCTCTCGGCTTCGAGGATGCGGTAGGCGTCGCGGAGGTAGAAGTAGAGGAGGCGGCGGTTCTCCGGGTAGTCGTCTGCCACGAGGATCGTCGGGCGTTCGTCGGTGGTAGGAGCCGGGGCCGCCGAGGGCGAGGGAGTCTCGGAGGTCATGGGACGGAGGGCCAAGCTGAGGTGACGGTGGGAATAATGCGAATAACTTACGCCCTCAATTCTCGGTCCAAATCCGAAGGCACGCTCAGGTTGGGGCCGGACAGGCCTGTGCGGCGCGAATCGTAGTTGCGGTCGGAGATTCTGTAACCTGGACGTGGCGTAACGCGCACTCAATATACCCAGGTTAGCGTGGCGCCTCGCCGTGCCGCGCCTAGGCGCCTGCGACCGGGCCGTAGGCCTCGGCGAGCGGTCGGCACAGGGCTGCCATCGCGTCGTGGATCGCGCCGTTGCTCGCGATCACACTCCCGCTCACGAGCGGCGCGTCGAGGCCGGGCAGCGCGGAGATCTGGCCGCCCGCTTCTTCTACGAGCAGCAGCCCCGCGGCGACGTCCCACGGCTTGAGGCCGCTCTCGAAGAAGCCGTCGTAGCGCCCGCACGCCACCCACGCGAGGTCGATGGCGGCAGCACCCGGGCGGCGCAGCCCGCGCGTCGCCTGCATGAACTGCCGCATGGTCGCGAGGTAGCCGTCCACGTAGCGGAAGTCGCGGAAGGGGAAGCCCGTGCCGATGAGGCTGTCGTCGAGCGTGGCGGCCTCGGAGACGCGGATCGGCGCGCCATTCAGCTCGGCCCCGCCGCCGCGCACCGCCGTGAAGAGGTCGCCTGTAGTGACTTCGTAGATAACGGCGACGGTGACCCGGTCGCCCTCCTGGAGCGCGATCGAGACCGCGTAGGGCGGGACGCCGTGCGTGAAGTTGGTCGTCCCGTCGAGCGGGTCGATGATCCAACGTCGGCCGTCGAACGCAGCGGCATGCTCCAGGCTCGTGCTCTCCTCGGCGAGGAAGGCGTCGTCGGGAAAGGCGCGGCGGAGCGTGTCGAGGATGCGCCGCTCGGCCCCCTCGTCCACGACGGTCACGAAGTCGTGCGTGCCCTTGGCGCGGATCTGGTCGGCGGTGATCGACCCGGCGTGCTGGCGGATGAAGGCTCCGGCCCGGAGCGCCGCAGCGACGGCCACGTCGCGAGAGAGTTCGAGCATGCGCGGGAAGGCAGAAGGATGAAGAGTGAAGGCAGAAAGGTCGGCCCCGCTAATGATCGGGACACGAAGGATCGGAAGAATAGCGGCATTGTTAGCGAGACGGTTGACGCCGCCCGGATCGCCCCGCACCTTTTCGACCTTCGACCTTCGACCTTCGACCTTCGACCTTCGACCTTCACACCCCGCCTGCCTGTGCGCCTGACCGCCCCGCTGCTCGTCCTCGCCCTCCTCGCTACCCTGATGGCGGGGTGCCGCGATGAGGTCCCGCCGCCGCCGCCCGACGACCGCGCTGCGGCCCTGCCGCTGCTCGAACGCCTCGACCGCGCCGCGCTCGACAGCACCTTCGCGGGCCTCGCCCGCCAACCCTACCGCCTCACGACCGAGACGGCGCAGCTCGACAGCCTCGGCACGGTGCTCGGACAGCGTACCGAGGTGCTGCGCATGGTGCCGGGTGCCGCGCCCGAGGTCGTCCGCGTGGACTCGACGGGGGCGTTCGACTTCGGCAGCTTCGCGCGCTTTGCTGAGGCTGACACGGTGGTCGCGCGGCTCGCGAGCCCGCTCGGGCGCATCCTCCCCGACGAGCCGTCCTACCTCACGCCGCGCGGCCAGGAGTCGTATGCCTATGTTCTCGGCGACACGACCGTCGCCGGGCAGCGCCTCACGCTCGTGGACGTGGCCGTCCGCCCCGGCTTCGACGACCGCCGCCTTCGCCGCGTCCGCTTCGCTGTGGACGATGAAGACGGCAGCGCGCTGATCCGCACCGCGCACCTTGTCCGTTTCGACCGCTCCGTCCTCTTCGACGCCGACCTCGACCTCGACCTCACGCTCGCGCCGGACAGCACCGGGACGTGGCTCCCGAGCACCGTCACGTTCACCAACCGCATCGACGCGCCGGGCACCGAGGCACGCTGGTTCCGCGTGACGCGCATCTACGAGCCCCTCGGCGACAAATGAGAGGGGAGCGGACCTCCCGAGCATGGCGCTGGCTAGTCCGAGGCGTTTCTGGTGCATTGGGCCTGCTGCTGCTCGTCGTCAACGTGCGGCTCTACGGCCCAGGCGACCTCGATACGTCGCTGGCGCAGCTAGCCCATCTGCGAACGGCGCTCGGCGAGGGAGCCGCCGAAGACATGCAACGGTCGTTTCCCGAAGGCTACGTCTTCACGTGGAGCCTCTACGGATTGGCCTCCGCGCAGGCTGCGCAGCAACTACCGTCGGAGGATCCGCGTCGACGTGCGCTCCTCGACGAAGCACGCCGCGCCGTCGAACATCTCGACACCGACGTGGCACGTGCACCGTTTCCCGCGTATCTCCCGCCCGAGTATGGGGCATTCTACGCGAGTTGGCGCACCTACGCCCTCGCTACGTACGTGCGCACCGCCTCCCCGGCCCGCGTCGAGCCCACGCTGCTTGTCCGATTGGATCGCCAGTGCCAACAACTTGCATCGGCATTGGGTCGCTCCATGACGCCATTTCTGTCGTCGTATCCAGGCTTGGCCTGGCCTGCCGACACGGCCGTAGGTATCGGCGCGCTCGGGATCTGCGAGCAGGTCACCGACACCACCTACACCGCGACGATTGCGTCGTGGGTGGCGGCGGCACGAGCACGGCAGGACACGGTCTGGAACGCGCTCGCCCACGCGGCGAACGCACAAACAGGAGCGCCGCGCGGCGGGGTGCGCGGATCGAGCCTTGCGCTGATGAGCCGGGTGCTCGTGGACGCCGACTCGGCCTTCGCGCGGGCGCAGTACGAGGCGCTGCGCGAGCACTTCGTCACCAGCGGTTGGGGCCTGCCCGGCGTGCGCGAGTATCCGCACGGCGTCCGAGGGCGGAGCGATATCGACTCCGGTCCCATCGTGCTCGGGCTCAGCGGTCCGGCGGTCGTGGTCGCCGCCGCCGCAGCGCGTGTGCATGGCGACGACGCGACGGCGCGGACGCTGTTCGCTCTCGGCGAGGCGTTCGGCCTGCCTGTCGAATGGGGCGGCGAGCGGCGCTATCTCTTCGGTCAGCTTCCTGTCGGCGAGGCATTCTTGGTGTGGGCACGCACATCGCCGCAGCCTGCAGCCGCAGCCTCGTGGACGCGCATCATTCCGAGAGGCTGGCGCTGGCCGATCCATCTGGTTTCAGTCGCCATGCTCGGTCTGCTACTCTGGTTGGGGAGGAGACACTCAGATTGACACAGCGCGGTTGGAGGGCTTCAGAGACCGTTCGGCAGCGTCCTCTCACGGCTTCTGAGGAAATCGCGCTGGCGTGAACGGATCGATGCGTAGGCTGCGTTCATGCCTCGTTCGCTTCGACACGTCTCGATCCCCTCGCCCTGCGCCGAGGACTGGCAGCGCATGACGCCTGCCGGTCCGACCGCCCGATTCTGCGACCGGTGCGCGCATGCCGTCACCGACTTCTCGACGCTGACGCCGGACGAGATTGCGGCGGTGCTCACCGAGCGGGAGGGGCGCGTCTGTGGCCGCTTCCGCCCCGCGCAACTCGACCGCCTCAACCGCGCGCTCCAGCCATCGCCGACGCGTACGTGGCAGACCGCAGCGGCGGTGCTCGTCAGCGCGACGCTCGCGGCATCGCCCACAGTCCAGGCACAGGAGGGGCCACGTCCTGCTGCGGTCATACCGTACGATGTGCTTTCACTTCCCCAGCGCGAAGCTGAGCCGCAACCCGCCAGCCTCGCGCTCGAAGGGCGTGTTGTCGAGGTCGTACAGGGCGTAGAGCACCCGCTCTCCGGCGCAAACGTTTGGGTTGATGGATCGGGCTACGGCGTCGTAGCAGATGCCAACGGTCGCTTTCGATTGAACCTCGATGGCGTTGACGGTGACTTGGCAGATATGCAGGTGGCGTTTTCGTTTGTGGGCTATGGCGTTGAAACGATTCCAGCCGTGTCGCTTCTCGGGACCGACGTCAGGGTCTGTCTCTCGGTGGAGGCCCTGATGGGAGAGGTGGTGGTTGTGAAAGAGCCCGCTCTGCATCGCCGCGCATGGAAATGGTTGCGGGGCCTGTTTTAGCACCGCGCTCACGTCGGGTGCTGCGGCTCACCGACTGCTCACGCGGCTCACCGAACGCGGCGCATCCTGCGGGAGAGGGACCAGTAGGGGCTAGCGAGTCACCTTCAGACCGCTCCTGCCATGCGCGCCCTGCTTCTCCTCCTCTCCCTCTTCGCTGCCACGCCGACTGCCGTAGCGCAAACTGACCCAACCATCGTAACCGGGCGCGTCATTGACGGCGCGGGGACGCCGCTGCCGCTCGTCAACGTCGCGCTCGTCGGGACGATCGACGGGACGGCGACGGACGAGGACGGGCGCTTCGACTTCCGGACGCGCCAGCAGGGCGCCGCGACGTTGGGCGCCTCCCTCATCGGCTTCGAACCGGTCGAGGTGGCCGTCACGCTCGTGCCGGGCGACACAGTGCGCGTCGATCTCCGGCTGCGCGCGACGCTCGTGACGCTCGGCGAGGTGTCCATCGAGGGCAGCGCCTTCCGGGCGGGCGACGCGCCCACGGCGACGCTCTCGGCGCTCGAAGTCGTGACCACGCCCGGCGCGGCGGCGGACGTCTACCGCGCGCTCCAGGCGTTCCCCGGCGTCACGATGGTGGACGAGGGCTCCGGCCTCTTCGTGCGCGGCGGCGACGTCGGCGAGACGGCGATCCTCCTCGACGGGGCCGTACTCCAGCACCCCTACCGCTACGAGTCGGCCACAGGCGGCATCTTCGGCACCATCCCGCCGTTCTTCCTGAAGGACACCTACTTCTCCGCGGGTGGCTTCTCAGCGCGGCACGGCGACGCGCTCTCGGGCGTCGTCGCGCTCGAAACGCTGGATGAGCCGCAGCAGTCGTCGGCGACGCTCAACGCGGGGCTCGCGGGCGCGGCGCTTGGCGTCAACGCGCGGCTCCTGGATGGGAAACTCGGCGTGCGCTTCTCCGGCAACCGCTCCGCGACGGGCCTCCTTATGGCCGTCAACCGCCTCGACAATGACTTTGAAGAGACGCCGGGGGCCTACGACACCAACCTCAGCGTGGCCTACCGCTACCGCCCGAGTGGCGTCGTCAAGTTCTTCAGCTACCGTACCGAGAACCGCGTCGGCGCGCGCACGCCGCAGCCGTCGTTCGATGGCGTCTACCGCGCCACCGAGGAGAACCTGCTCAACGTGCTCCGCTGGCAGGACGTCTTCGGCGATTGGTTCCTCCAGGCCAGCCTCTCCGCGACTACGTTCACAAGCGCGAGCTCGCTCGGCAACCTCGATCTCGCCACCGACGACACCGTCCTCGGCGGGCGCTTCGACGCCGAGCGTAGCGTCACCGACAAGCTGCGCGTGGCGACCGGCGCGGAGGTGCGGCGCTTCGCTGGGCGTTTCCGGGGCGCGATCCCGACCGAAAGCGACGTGCTCGACCCCGACGCCGCCACGATGTCCATCGACGAGCGCGCGAACGCCGTACGCACCGGTGGCTATGCCCTCGCCGAGGCGCAGTTGAGCCGCCGCCTCTTCGCCAATGTTGGCCTGCGCACGGACTACCACACCGAGGCGCAGCAAACCGTCCTCGATCCGCGCGCGGCGCTGCGGCTCCAACTCACCGAGGACGCGCACCTCCACGTCGCGGGTGGGCGCTACAGCCAGTTTCCGTCGCCCGAGCAGTTCGACAGCAACTCGGGCGGCAGCGCCGACCTCGGCGCACAGCAGGCCGTCCACCTCATCGCCGGGGGTGAATACGAGCGCAAGCACCTGCGGCTCCGCGTCGAGGGCTACTGGAAGCAGTACGACAACCTCCTCGTCCGCGTCCCGGATGCGAATAGCGAGTTCGGCACGCGCTGGGCAAACGACGGCACCGGCCTCGCGCGCGGCATCGATGTGTTCGCGCAGTATGGCGCCTTCCTCCGGACGCGCTTCAACGGCTGGCTCTCGTACAGCCTCCTCCGCTCCGAGCGCACGCAGACGCGCTGGCAGGGCGACACCGCCACGCTCGACGACGGCCCCGCCCCGTTCGACGTGACGCATCACCTCACCGCCGTCGGCAAGGTGCGCATGTGGCGGTTCCTCACCGTCGGCACGACGCTGCGGCTTGCCACGGGCCGCCCGCACACGCCGATCCTCGACGCTCAGCAGGCAGATGCCGGCTACTTCCTTCCCATCGAAGGCCCGGTTGGGAGCGAGCGCCTGCCGACGTTCTCGCGCGTGGACTTCAGCGCGTCGTGGTACCAGCCCTTCGGCAACGGGCACGGGGCGACGTTCTACGTCTCGCTCGCCAACGCCTTCGGTCAGCGCAACGTGCTCGGCTACGACTACAGCGCCGACTACGCCACGCGCACCGCGCGCCGCTCCGACTACGACCGCTTCGTCTACGCGGGCGTCACCCTCGAACTCGTTCGCCGATGAGTGACAAGTAGCAGGTGGCAAGAAGCAAGGGGGTCTACTCTCAACTCCTCCTCCAATCCTTGCCACTTGACACCTGCCACTGGTTTTCTTCTCACACAACCACCTACGACCCATGAGAACCGCTCTACTGGCCCTCCTCGCGCTTCTACTCACGGTCCCTGCCTTTGCACAGGATGGAGCCGAACTCACGCCCTCTGAACAGCTCATCGTCAATGCGCGCGCCCAGCTCGCGGGGGCCGTCAACACCGGCGATCAGGCCTCGATGCAGCGCGCTGAGGCCGCCTTCGTGCGCGCCACCAACGCGGACGACGAGCGCGTTCAAGCCTATGCCCACTACTACGCCGCCAAGGCGATGGAGCGCCGCCTCGTGATGTTCGACCGCGAGGAGCAGAAAGACGAAATCGTGGACCTGATCGACATGGCCATTGAGCACCTCGAAGAGGCCGAAGACCTGATGCCTGACTTCGCTGAGGCGTATGCGCTGCATTCGAGTTTGCTCGGCCAAAAGGTTGGCATGAAGCCGATGCTCGGGATGGTGCTCGGGCCGAAGGTGGGCCGCATCATGGAGCGCGGCAAGGCCGCTGGCCCCGACAACCCGCGCGTGGTGATGACCGAGGCGCAGTCGCTGCTCTTCACTCCGAAGATGTGGGGCGGCAGCAAGGAGCGCGCGATGGAGGGCTTCCACCGCGCCATCACGCTCTTCGAGGCCGAGGCCGCTACTCCGCCTGCCGACCCGCTCGCGCCGACATGGGGCCACGACGAGGCCTATGCTTGGCTCGGCCTCGCCCTCAGCGAACTCGAACGCCCCGATGAAGCCCGCGCTGCCTACGAGCAGGCCCTCGTGATCAACCCGTCCTACGGCTGGGTCTCCCGCGTGCTGCTCCCACAGGTTGCCTCCAGTGAATGAGCGTCGCAGTGGAAAATGAGTGCGGCGGTGAAGCCGCCTACCGCCGCACTGCTGCACGGCCACACCGCTACACCCTGACACGATGCATCTCGCCACACCGCCGCCTCGGCTGACTCTGCGCGGGCTTGCGCTCGCCGCCGCCGTGGGTGTGCTCTACGCCGTCGTGATCGGGCTGCTCACGGCGCAGTACGACGCCGTGGCGATGCTCTTCGAGCCGAGCGCGTGGCCGTCGCTGGCGGCGTCGCTGCTGGAATACGTGCTCACCGGGCTGTGGCTGCTGCCTGTCTGGTGGATCGCGATCCGTAGGCTCGACGAGGTGGCCTGGGGCTGGCGGCTGGCCGTCCACGCCGTACTCGCGCCCCTCTTCGTTGCGGGGTGGTACGTCACCTTTGCGCTCGTGCTCGGTGCCATCACGGGTGAGTCGCTGCTGTTCGAGGTCGTCCCCGTCGACATCCAGTGGATGCTCTTCTCGAAGCTCACCGAGTACATCCTCTTCGTGTCGGTCATGCACGCCATCCGGGCGGTGGACCGGCTGCGGCTCCGGGAGCAGCAGGCGCGCGACCTGCTCGTGCTGGCGCAGGAGCGCGAGCTCGCCGCGCTGCGAGCGCAACTCAACCCGCACTTCCTCTTCAACACACTCAACTCGATCAACGCGACGCTGGCTGTCGATACCGCCGAGGCGCGGGCGATGGTCGTCGGGCTGGGTGACTTGCTGCGCTACGCACTCGCAGCGTCGGAGCGCGACACGGTGCCGTTCCGCGAGGAGGCCGCCATGGCCGAGGCCTACCTCGCCATCGAACAGCATCGCTTCGCTGATCGGCTGCAAACGCGGGTCGAAATCGACGAGGCCGCGCTCGACGTGCCCGTGCCGCCGCTCGTCGTGCAACCCCTTCTGGAGAACGCCCTGCGCCACGGCCTCGCCCCGCGCACGACCGGCGGCACCGTGACCCTGCGCGCGTCTGTCGAGGACCGCCGCCTGCGCATCGAGGTCGTTGACGACGGCGTGGGGCTGCCCGACGGGCTCGACCCAGATTCGCTGGTGAGCGACGAGGCCTCCGGCGTGGGCCTCCGCAACACCGACCGTCGCCTCCGCACGCGTTATGGTGCCGCCGCGCGTCTGCACGTCGAGGCTCCCGAAAACGGCGGTGTCCGTGTCCGTTTCGCGCTGCCCGTGCCAGTTGGGACCGTGGGGACGGCCTCTGAGACAGCTGAGGTAGTGGCATGACGAACTCTGTAGCTCGAATCGGCTCCCCCCGCTTGACGCGCGCGCTGTTGAATGGGAGGGGCGGCGGTCAAGCTGTCCCCCTGCGTTCTCGTCCAGAGTGTGAGGGGGACAGTTTACTGCGCGAACCTGTCGGTTTGAGGAGTGGAGTGCACGGCGCGGAGGCGACGCAGAACGGGGGGAGCCGTCCTGCCGCACACTCTCATCACCACGCGAACGCTGCGCCATGAGCGACCCCATCCGTCTCGTCATCGCCGACGACGAGCCGCCCGCCCGCGCACTCATCCGGGAATACCTCGCGACACTCAGCAGCGACGACGATCTGGCTGATCGCCTCGTGCTCGTCGGGGAGGCCGCGAACGGCGACGAGGCCGTGGACCTCGCGCGGAGCCTCCGGCCAGACCTGCTGCTCCTCGATGTGCAGATGCCTGGCCGCACGGGCTTCGAGGTGCTCGCTACGCTGGCCGAGGACGAGGTTGATGTGCTCCCCGCTGTGGTCTTCTCGACGGCGTTCGACCGCTACGCCCTCGACGCGTTCGAGGTGAGTGCGGTCGATTACCTCCTCAAGCCCTACAGCGCAGACCGTTTCGCCGCGGCGCTGCGCAAGGCCGTTGCCGCCGTAGACGGGCGACGCCGCGAAGCTGCCTCTAGCGAACCTCCGCCCTCGGACCTCGAACGCCTCGCCCAACTGCTCGAGCAGACGCAGCGGGAGCCCACCGCGCGCGACACCTGGGCGGATCGGCTCTTCGTTCGCGTGGGCACGCGCATCGTCCCGGTCCGCACCGCCGACGTGCTCTGGATCGAAGCCGCGGGCGACTACGCGACGCTCCACACGGCGACCGACGCGTACACCGCGGGCGAGTCACTCGGCGCGCTCGCGGACCGCCTCGACCCGGCCCGTTTCATCCGCGTCCACCGCTCGACGGTCATCGCCGCCGACGCGCTTCAGCACCTCCAGAGCGACGGCTCCGGCGGCTACCGCGCCGCGCTCACCGACGGCACCGTCGTCCGCGTGAGCCGCACCTACGCCGCCGCCGTTCGCGACCGGATTCTGTGACGAGACGGAGAGATAGGGAGGTTATATCGTTTACGTCTCCAGCGCTTTTTGTAGTCATCCCCGCGCACGCGGGGACCCACACGAGTGCCTGGTGACCACCCGCAACCTGGAGGGACGACGGATCGGGGAGGAGGTATATCCGAGCATCCCGCCTCTTGGAAAGCGAGTAGCTATGCCCACATCAGCCTGATCTAGTGGGTCCCCGCAGTCGCGGGGATGACTGGGGTGGGAGTAGTGCAGCCATGCGCCTCTATTTCTCGCAGTCGGTCTTAGAGCGTCCTTCGCCGTCTCCCCGTCTCTTCCTTTCGTCGTTTCCTTTTGCCGTGAGCCCGAGCGCAGCTGCTTCCCGCCGAAATCGGTCGGCGACGGGGGGGAGGTCGCCGTCGCGCCACACGAAGCTGAGAGCGGTCGTAGCCGTGACGTGGTCGGGGACGCCGGAGAGCGGGCACGCGGCGAGGTGGCCTTGCGCCCGCGCCCCGACCGAGGCGGGGGCAATGGTCACGCCCATCCCCGCTGCGACAAACGCCACGATCGTCGCCATCGGCTCCGTCTCTTCGACTACTCGTGGCGCGAAGCCGACCGACCCGCAGAGGGCATACAGAACGCGGACGAAGCCTTGCGCGTGATGGCGCGGCGGCAGTACGAACGGCTCTGCCGCGAGCGCTGAGAGCGGGACCGTGTCGTAGGCGGCGAGTCGGTGCTGCCGTGGTAGGAGCGCCACGAGCGGCTCCTCCGCTAGCGACTCCACGACGAGGCCGTCGGTGTCCTCGAATGGCCCGCGCGAGAGGCCGAGGTCGATCTCGCGGGCGCGGAGGGCATCGAGGACCTCATCAGGGAAGCGCTCGACGAGGTGGACGGACGCCTGGGGGGCGCCCTCCCGGAAGGCGCGCAGCACCGTCGGGAGCAGCTGTACGGCGGCGGAACTGACGAAGCCGAGCCGCAGCGTGCCTGTGCGTCCATCCGCCGCGTCGCGGGCCGACTCGCGGGCGCGGTCGACCCAGCGGAGCACCTCGCGGGCGTCGCGGAGGAACGCCTGGCCGCTCGCTGTCAACGTAGCGCGCCGGGTGGAGCGGTCGAGGAGCTGCGTGCCGAGGTCGGCTTCGAGGTGCTGGATCTGCCGCGAGAGCGCCGATTGCGAGAGGTGGACGCGCTCTGCCGCCCGCCCAAAGTGTCGCTCCTCGGCCACGGCGACGAAGCAGGCAAGCTGGCGCAACTCCATGGGACTGATGTGGTTCGTGCATCGTGGTGTGCAACATATGCATCGAGGTAAACAGAAACGCGGTGGCCCCGTAGCGCTGGCCTCACATGCCCCTCAATCTTGCCCTGGTCCCCATGCTCCGCTCCTCCGCTCCCCTGTCGTTTGTCGCCGCGTGCCTCGCGATGCTCGCAGGCGTCCTGCCACACACAGCGCTCGCCCAGCCTGCGCCTGGCTCACTCACCGTCGCCGAGGAAACGGTGACCTGGGACGACGGCACTGCCATGACTTTCGAGCGGGGTGCGCTGACGGCCCCCGTGAACCGCGCTCGTGGGTCGGAGGCTACCATCACGGTCGAGGTCGTGCGCTTCCTTCGGACGGCCGAGGCGTCGCCTGAGACGCCCCCGATCTTCGTACTGCGCGGCGGCCCTGGCTATCCTGGCATCGACGGTGAACTCGATACGTCGAACTACTACCGGCTCTATATCCGGCCTTTCCTCGATGTCGCCGACGTCGTCATCGTCGGCCAGCGTGGGTTCGGCACATCCACCGACACGCCATGCGACGACCGCGAGGCGCTCTCGCTTGACGATGCCTTCGATGACAACCTGCGCGAGCAGGCCAACCGGGCCGCGATGGATCGATGCCGCGCGAAGTGGGAAGCCGAGGGCCTCGACCTGACCGGCTTCAACATCATCGAGGCCGCTGGCGACGTGGCCGACGCGGCGCAGGCACTCGGCTATGACGAGATCCAACTCTTCGGCAACAGCTTCGGCACGCACCACGGGATCGCCGTCATGCGCTATTACCCCGACCTCGTGACCCGCGTGACTTTCGGCGCGCTCGAAGGGCCCGACCACACCTACGACTCGCCCAGCGGGATCCTGAACTCGCTGGAAAACATCGCCGTGTCCGTCGAGCAGTCAGAGGTGCTCGGGCCGCATCTCCCCGAAGAAGGGCTGCTCGAAGCGTACCGTGCCCTGATCGCACAGGCCGACGCCGAGCCGGTCGTCGTAGAAACGGAGCACCCGGACACGGGTGAACCGATCACCGTGCGCCTCGACGGCAACGACTTCCGCGAACTGTCGCGCGGCACGACGCGAGGCCTGGCATGGCGCTACATCATGGACGCCTGGCCCCTCGACCTCCTCGCCATGCTCGACGGGGACTATGAGGACGCCGCGCGCCGCATCTTCCGCCTGAACATGCGCACCGGCCAGCGCAACGCCGCGTTCTACCAACTCGACTGCGCCTCGGGCATCACCGCTGAGCGAGGTGCGCTCTACCGCTCCTCACCGGCTGCCGATCTACTCGGACCGCTCGGGCGCTGGTATGACGTGGAGTGCGCGGCGTGGGACGCCGACCTCGGCGATGACTTCCGCACGGGCTTCGTGACGGACATCCCGGCGGTGCTGATGCACGGGACGTGGGACATGAACACGCCGTACGAGAATGCGCTCGATCTGCTGCCCGACTTCCGCGACCGGCACGTCGTCACCGTCGTGGGCGGTTCGCACGGGGCGCTCTGGGAAGCCACCGAGGTGAATGAGGTCTTCACGGCACTCCTCCAGTGGATGGCCACGGGCGACGCGAGCGGTCTTCCCGACCGCGTTGTGCTGCCACGCATGGAGTGGCGCGCGCCGGAGGAATAGACGAGCGCGACGGGGAGGGACAGCATCGACTCAAGGTGCTCCTTTCCCGTCGCTGTCTTCTGTTATTGCCTTCTATCGCCGTCGTTTCTTGCGCTTCCAGTCGATCACAAGGCCGTCCATGAAGAGGTGGCTGAAGTAGCCGACGACGGCCGCGCCGTAGAACGGGAGGCCGGCGAGCGGGCGCTCGGGGAAGTGGAGCCACGGGAGGATCACCAGCGGCGAGGGAAGGAGCAGCATCGCCCAGTAGGTGTGCGTCCAGCCGCGGTGCTTGCTCAGGATCGGCAGCAGCGCGAAGAGCCCGAGGTACGCCGCCTGCTCAAAGCGCCCCGTGAGGATCAGCACCACGTCGGCGATGAAAAAGATCGAGTAGAAGAGGTTCTGCCCCTTCGAGTTGGTGTCCACGTCGGGCCAGAGCCCGAACATCACGCACAGCGCGAAGAGCGCGAGCGGGTAGGCGAAGAGCTCGATCTCGGTGAAGCGCTCGTAGGCCTGGTCGACCGAGAAGGCGAAGGCGAGCGCGCCGAAGTAGACGGCGAAGAAGACGATGGCCCCGGAGAGGTGCCCTTTGTAGTCGGCCACGGGTGAGAGACGGCGAAGCGGAAAAGCGGAAAAAAGGTAGCGGTAGAAGGTCCGATGGTGGTGTGACAAATACGTGGCACGTGCCGGTTGGTATGCTGCGGTACCGTCGTTCTGCTCCCTGCTATCCCACGCTGCTACCCCACGCTGTCATGCCTACTACGACCACCTCCGTCGAAGACTTCCTCGCCACGCTGCCCGATGATCGCCGCGAGGCGCTCGACGCCGTCCGCGCCACCCTCCTGGACCGATTGCCGGAGGGTGTCGAGGAAGCGATGCAGGGCAAAATGATCAGCTACCAGGTGCCGCTCGACACCTACCCGGACACCTACAACGGCCAGCCGCTCATGATGGCCGCACTCGCGTCGCAGAAGCGGCACATGGCCGTCTACCTCATGAGCATCTACGCCGACGACGCCACCCGCGACGACTTCGAGGCGGCCTACCGGGCTACCGGCAAGCGCTTCGACGTTGGCAAGTCGTGCGTTCGCTTCCGCACCCTCGACGATCTCCCGCTCGACGTGCTCGGCGATGCTGTCGCGGCCGTAGACGTGCCCACGTTCGTGGAGCGCTACGAGGCCGCGCGGAAGCGCTAAGCTCACGGTGTCAGTGGGTTGCCGTGGGCGCTGGATGCCGCTAATTTTGCGGCCTTATCTCCTACGGCCAATCCCACCACCCGATGGCTACCGACGCCTCTGACTCCTCGGCTGCCTCTGAACGCTCGCTCTTTCGGGAGCTGATCCGCCGCCGTGTGCCCCAGGTGCTCGGCGGCTACGTCGCCTCGTGCGCCTCGGCGATCCTCTTCTTCAACTTCCTCACGAGCCGCTACGCCCTCTCGCCCTACCTCGTGGACATCCTCCTCTGGGGGTTGATCCTGATGATCCCGACGGTGGCGCTCCTCGCCTACCGCCACGGCGGTCCGGGACCGCAGCACTGGACGCCGTTCCACCTCGGCAGCGTCGTGCTCAACATCGTGGTCGCGGTGGGCGTGCTCACGTTCGGCTTTTGGGGCAAGCCGCTCAGCGCCACAACGACGACCGTCGCCATCGAAGGCGAGGACGGCGAGGCGGTCGAACGGGTGGTGGTGGCGGACACCCACCGCAAGCGGCTGGTGGTGTTTCCCTTCGAGAACGCGACCAGCGAGGGCGACTGGGTTGCCACGGCGATGCCAGCGCTCGTGCAGGCCGACCTTCGGCAGGACCCCTTCTTCCGGATCCTCACGGGAAACAACGTCAGCGAGCGGCTGGCGCGGGCCGGCTTCGCCGATGGGCGCGGGGTCCCGCTGGCGCTCCAGCGGAGGATTGCGCAGGAGCTGTCCTACGGCCACGTCGTGGCGGGCACTGTCCGAACAGAGGGCACCGGCTATGCGCTCGACCTGGACCTTGTGAACACCGAGACCGGGCGCACGCAGGCCGAGCACACATTCATCGGTGCGACGCTGGCCGAGTTGGCTGACGCCGCCACGGTCGCGCTCAAAGCCGACCTCGATCTCCCGGACGCGCACATCGAGGCGACAGAAGACCTGCCCGCCGCCGAGGTCATGACGGCCTCCGTCGAGGCGCTCGAAGCCTACGCCCGCGGCCTCGACGCGCGCTACTTCGGCAACGACCCCGTTGCCGCCCGCGACCGCATGGCCGAGGCAACCGCGCTCGACCCTACGTTTGCGCACGCCTACCTGGAGCGCGCGGGAATGCTGTTCACCGACCAGGACCAGATGGGAGCGCTGGAGGCGTTGCGCGCGGCCCAGCAGCACGACTATCGCCTCTCGGAGCCGCAGCGCTTCGCGATCAAGGCACAGCGCCTCTTCTTCGAGGGGCAGCCCGAGCAGGCCCGCGAAGCCATCGGCCAGTGGGTCGCGCTCTATCCCGACGATCCTGATGCCTACCTCAACCGCGCCCAGTTCCTCCAACTGCGTGGCGACTACGCCGGGATGGTCGCCGACTACGAGCGAAGCCTCGAACTCGAGCCCACGAGCGTCGGGCGCTATCTCACCATCGGGGACACGTATCGCAACCAGATTGGTGACTTCGACAAGGCGCTCGCGGCGTACCGCGCCTTCCTCCGCGAGGGGAGCGAGCCAGACGTCGCCTACCGCCGCATCGGGCTCACCCACGAGGATGCAGGGCAACTCGACAGCGCCCTCGTCGCCTTCGACCGGGCGATCGCCGCCGACCCCGAGAACCTGATTACGCTGCAGAACAAGGCTGGCGTGCTTGCCAGCCTCGGCCGTTTCGCCGAGGCCGAGACCACGCTCGGTACGATGCTCAGCCGGGTCCGCACCGATCGCGAGCGGGTCAGCGCCAACATGGCCCTGGCGATCGTGCTGCAACGGCAGGGCCGCTACGCAGCGGCGCTGGAAGCGCACCGGGCGGCCTGGGCGGCCATGCGTAGCTACGGCGACGCCAACACGGTGCTCGTGCAGCAGGCCTTCGCCGCAGGAGAATACGCCCGCGTCGGTATGCTCGCTGAGGCGAAGCAGATGGTAGCCGAGGCGGCGGCGTCACCCACCTACGAGACCCCGGGGTTCTACCGCGCCAACGTGGCGCTCAGCGAGGCGTACATCGCCGCTTATGCGCGCGAGTTCGACACCGCGACCGACCGCATTGCGGTCGCCGAGGACATCGTGGACACGTACGACCTTGAGCAGGGGCGGCCGCTCCTGAACTTCTTCGAGGCGGAGGTAGCGGCAGCGCGGGGCAACTACGCCGCCGCCGCCGAGCCCTACGCCGTGTTCGTCGCGAGCCGCCCGCCCAACGCCGGACTGCTGGCCCGCTTTGCCGACGTGTTGGCCGGAGCCGGGCGCGCCGATGAAGCGCGGGCGCAGTACGAAGCCGCGCTCGTGCTCGTGCCGGCCCACGCCGAGTCGAAGCTGGGCCTCGCCAAGCTCGCCATCGCGGAGGGGGCCATCGAAGAGGCGAAGGCTTATCTCGACGAGGCCCTCGCTGTCTGGGCCGCCGCGCCGCCTGAGTTCCTGTTCGCGGCCGAGGCCCGTGCACTGCGCGCGGAGCTTTCGGTCTAGCGCCGCCGGACGAAGCGGCCGAGCCAGGCCTCGCTCTCCTCGAACTTGAGCGCGACAGCCAGGCCGAGGTAGGTGACGCCGAACGCCGTCAGCACCGCGAGTGCGTGGAGGGCGAACGGCACCTCTGTCGGTGGCAGCGCCCAGCGAACGAGCGCAGCCGGGATCGCTGACAGCCCGGCGAGGCCGAGGACCTGCAGTGCGCGGCCCCACGGCAGGTCGAACCCATCGAGGCGTATCCGGAGCGCCCAGCGCAGCGCGAGCAACTCCACCCACGCACCGACCGCCGAGCCGAGCGCGAGGCCCACGGCGGCAAGCGTGAGCGGGCGGCCCTCGGCGGGAAGCCCGAGGTCAGGGAGGGTCACCGCATCGAGCCAAAACATCAGCGCGGCCCCGATCACACCCGAGGCAACCACACGTGCCACGGCGATCTTCGCCGGCGTCTTGGTGTCGTTGAGGGCGTAGAAGCTGTTTTGCAGCAGCCGCGACACCGCCGTCGCGGCGAGACCGAGGCTGTAGCCCGCGAGGATGAGGTAGACGAGCCACGTGTCGTCCAACCCAAACGCGCCGCCACCGAAGAGCAACCCGACCACGAGCAGGCCAAATCCGACATAGACCACGACCGTTGGGATCAGCAAAAAGAGCATTTGCCGGACGGAGCGGTTGACGCGCCCGAGAAATTCGCTCAGCCGCGCCTGCGAGATGCGGGATAGCTCAGGCAACTCGCTCGCCGCGACGCTCATTCCGAAGAGCGATATCGGTAGGAGATAGAGCACGAGCGCTGGCCGCAGCGCGCCGAGGGTCCCAGCGGTTGCAAGCCCCGCAAGTATGGTGTCGAGGTAGCTCGAAAACTGGTAGACGCCGCGGCCCGCCAGCACGGGTCCGAAGGCCCGCAGCGCCTCGCGCACGCCCTCGACCTTCCGCGAGAGCGAGAACCGAAAGCCCCGAAGCAGCCGGAAGACGAGCGGCAGCTGGATGAGGAACTGCAGCGCCCCACCCGCGAGCGCGCCGGCGACGGCCGCCCACAGCAGCGCATTGAGCGCGTCGACGGGGATCACGTCCAGCGCGCCGAGGGAAAACGGGTCCTCGAACTGGCGACTCGCCATGAAAACGAGCGCAGCGATCACGCTCGCGTTCATCATCACCGGCGCGGCGTAGGGAAGAAGAAAGCGCCGGTGGCTGTTGAGCACGCCGAGCGCCCATGCCGAGAGCGCCAGCAGTGCCGCCATTGGCAGCGCGATCCTGAACATCCCAACGGCGAGGGCATAGCGATCCACGCTCATCTCGCCCGCCTGCACCAACTCGGCATCGTCCAGAAAGCCCGGCGCCAGCACCGCCACCACGACGGGCGCCGCCAGCAGCCCAATCGCTACGATGGCTGCCGCGACGGCCACGAGCAGCCCGAAGATCGCGCCTGCGAAGCGCCCGGCATCGCGCTCGCGACCTTCCTCCAGCATCCGGCTGTAGATCGGGATGAAGCTCGCTGAGAGCGTCCCCTCGCCCAGCAGGTTGTTGATAAGGTTGGCCCCACGCATCACGAGCTGATAGACATCGAGGTGCGCGCCGACGCCGAAGAAATAGGCCACGGCCTTCTCGCGGACAAGGCCGCTGAGGCGGCTCAGCAGGATGCCTGCCGCCACCAGCGCCGCCGCGCTCCTGCGCCGCTTGGGCTCGGGAGTCGACGCCTTGGGCGCTGTGTTCTCAGGAGACGACGCTTCCGGTGATGAATCCAGCTTCGAGGAGTCGTCCATGCGCGACCTACGACCTACGATCCTCGACCTGGGACTCCAGCAGATACCCCACGGCAAGGTGATAGCCTGCAAACCCGAGTCCTGTGATCACGCCCACACACGCCGCGCCCGTCAACGATTCGTGCCGGAAGGGCTCGCGCGCATGGATGTTCGAGATGTGTACTTCCACGACCGGTATGTCGATGGCTGCGATGGCATCGCGCAGCGCGACCGACGTGTGGGTGAAGCCGCCGCCGTTGAGGACCACACCTGCGGTGTCGTCGTCGGCAGCCCGGTGGAGCGCGTCGATCAGCGCCCCCTCGTGGTTGCTCTGCACGAAGACGAAAGCCACGGTCGGGAAGTCGCTCCGGAGATTCCGCTCCAAGTCGGCGAGGGTGCCCGCGCCGTAGATATCGGTTTCGCGGGAGCCGAGCCGGTTCAGGTTCGGCCCGTTGAGGATGAGGATCGAGGCAGGGGCGTCAGCCATCGGCGGGGGCTTCGTGGGTGCGTCGGAAGATCGCACTTCTGCCCGTCGGAGCGCTCCCGACGGAAAAACAGGCGTGCTCTCGC
>JBCBEX010000031.1:0-42017 GCA_038528235.1 Bacteroidota bacterium | reverse complement strand
GAAGGTCGAAGGTCGAAAAGGTGTCGCGGCGGCAGGAGCCTGTCAAGCCTGTTCGTAGTCTCTCTGCTCCGCCACGTGCGCGTGCGCGCTCGTCCCCCATCGCCAGTCGCTTCTACCTCTGTGACCAACAAAGCCCTCGCCCGCCCGCTCAAAGACACCGCTGCGCTCATCGAGCTGACCGGCGGCAACCCGTTCCGCGCCCGCGCCTTCGCCTCGGCCGCACGCACCCTCGAACGCATGGACGAGCCCGCCGCTGACCTGACGCGTGCCGAGCTGACCGCCGTCCGCGGCATCGGCAAGTCGATCGCGGGCGATGTGCGCGAACTCGTGGAGACGGGCACGCTCGCCGTGCGCGACGAACTGCTCGCGACGCTGCCGCCCGAGTTGCCGGACGTGCTCCGCGTGAAGGGCCTCGGCCCGAAGAAGGTGCGGCGGCTCTGGCAGGACCTCGGCGTGACCTCGCTCGACGACCTCGAAGCCGCGGCCGTCGCCGGACGCATCGCGGACCTCGACGGCTTCGGCGCGAAGACACAGGACACGATCCTAGCGCAGATCGACACGCTGCGGACCTACCAGGGACGGCGCCACTTCGCGACGGCGCACGCGGACGTGGCCCCGCTGCTGGCGGCGCTGCGCGAAGCTGATGGTGTGACCGCTGTTGAGCCCGCCGGGGCTTTCCGCCGCGCGCTAGAGACGGTCGGCGAGGTCGAACTCGTCACCACGGGCGACGCCGACGCCGTCCGCGCGGTGCTCGACGCTCAGGGATGCACGGGCGCGCAAACGGACGCTGCGTTTTTCGAGGGCGCGCTGCCGGACGGACTCGCCCTCGTCGTGCACCACACCGAGCCGGAGCGCCTTGCCGTTGAACTCTGGGCGCGCACGGGTTCCCCCGAGCACGTCGCCGCGTTTGTCGAGGCGCACGGTCAGCCTGACGAGGCCGACACCGAGGCGGCGATCTATGAGCGCGCGGGCCTCGCCGTCGTCCCCCCAGAACTGCGCGAGGGCACCGATGAGCTTCAGCGCGCCGCAGCGGGCAGCCTGCCCGACCTCATCACGCTCGCCGACCTGCGCGGATCGCTGCACAACCACTCGACCTACAGCGACGGGGCGCATACGCTCCGTGCCATGGCCGAGGCCGCGCGGGCGAGCGGGTTGACCTACTTCGGCATCTGCGACCACAGCCGCTCGCTCAAGGTCGCCAACGGCCTCTCCATCGAGCGCCTGCGCGAGCAGATCGCTGAGGTGCGCGCACTCAACGCCGAGTACGAGGCCGACGGTGTCGACTTCCGCGTGTTCAGCGGCTCCGAGGTGGACATCCTCAAAGACGGGAGCCTCGACTACCCCGACGAGGTGCTCGCGGAGCTCGACCTCGTGGTGGCGAGCGTCCACACCCACTTCTCCATGACCGAGGCGGAGGCGACCGAGCGCCTCGTCCGCGCGGTGTCGCACCCGCACGTCCACATCCTCGGCCACCCGACGGGCCGCCTGCTGCTGCGCCGCGAGGGCTACCCGCTCGACCACGCCGCCGTCATCGAGGCGTGTGCCGCCCACGGCGTCGCGCTCGAACTCAACGCCAACCCGTATCGCCTCGACCTCGACTGGCGGCACGTCCGCGCCGCCACCGACGCAGGCGTCCTGATCGCTATCAACCCCGACGCGCACTCGATCGAACAACTCGACCTCATCCGCTGGGGCGTCGCCGTGGCGCGCAAGGGCGGGCTCACGGCTGCGCAGTGCCTCAACGCGATGGGGCGCGACGCCTTCGCGGCCTGGCTCGTGGCGAAGGGTGAAGCGGTGTCGCGGTGAAGCGGTGTCGCGGTGAAGCGGTGTCGCGGTGAGGCGGTGTCGCAGTGAGAAACTGCGGTACGGCAACACTGCAACGCCGCCTCACTCTCCGAAATTGTAGTAGAACGTGAACGTCAGGTCGCCGGAGGCTTGCCCGCTCACGACGCCGTTGACATCGAAGTCCTGGATGGCGACGGTGCCGCTGCGGAAGCCGCGTCGGGTCTCGTTGAAGCCGCCGCCCGAGGTGGCCGTGCGCTGCTCGTAGCGCCCTGCGTCGAAGCGCGGAAGGCTGTCGCCGTCGTCGATGAGGCGAAGCTCGTACTCCTCGCCAGTGCCCTCATCCGCGCCGATGCGGCGGAGATTGAGCGCCACCCGCGGGCGCCCCTCGGGATCCGTGTCGAGCCGGGCGGTCCAGGCGATGTCGTTCCCGAAGAGCTGGGCATCGGCCGCGGTGATCGGGGCGCCCTCGTAGGCGACGACTCGAACTTCCTCGTCGCTGCCGAAGAAGCTGCAGGCAGGTAGGGCGAGGAGCGTGACGAGAAGAAGGAAGCGGGACATGCGTAACGAGGCGTGGTGGTGGACGGCCCGTCGAAACTACTCCGTCGCTGGGTTGGATCCAGAGGGCCGAGACGCCTCGGCGGGGAGGGGCACGCCGAGGGCCAGGGCTGCCTGGGCAAAGGCGTCGGGAGGCGGAGCATGAACCGTCACGGAGCGGCCGTCGTCGGGGTGGGGGATCGTGAGGCGGGCTGCGTGGAGGAGCAGGCGCCGGTGGCCGAGGATCGTGCGGAGGTAGTGGTTGTGGCGGTGGTCGCCGTGGCGGCGGTCGCCGAGGACGGGGTGCTGGATGCCCGCGAGGTGGCGGCGGATCTGATGCCAGCGCCCGGTCCTCGGCTGGGCCTCCACGAGGGCATACCAACTCTCCGGGTAGCGGCTCACCTGCACGGGTAGCACACTCGTGGCGAGCGTCCGGTAGGCCGTCACAGCGGGCTGCATGGGGCGCGCGTCTGGGTCCATGCGGCCCGATTCGCCGCGCTCCTTCGGCCAGTCCGGCAGCCGGAGCGCCCGGTCGATCACGCCGGATTCAGGCGGGTGCCCGCGCACGACCGCGAGGTAGCTTTTCTCGACGCGTCGCTCCTGGAACGCTGCGCCGAGCGCCGTCGCCGCCTCGGAGTCCAACCCGAAGACCATCGCGCCGGACGTGCTGCGGTCGAGGCGGTGGACCGGAAAGATGTGCTGGTCGATCTGGTTGCGCAGCGTCTGGAGCACGAACACACGCGCCTGCCGGTCGAGCCGCGTGCGGTGGACGTGGATCCCGTACGGCTTGGCGATGGCGACGAGCCGCTCGTCGCGGTAGAGGATCGGGAGGTAGGGCGGTTCCAGGGTATGGGGGTGTGAGCGTGCGAGGGTTTGAAGTGGGCAAGATCCGAACAGCATGCCCTTCCTCCCTCGTGTCATCCCGAGCGAGTAGAGCGAGCCGAGGGATCTACGGGTCAGCTTCCAGGCCGTGCCCGGAGCATCGAGGCTGACAGAGATCCCCCGCCTGCGCGAGGGCAAGCTCTTCGACTCCGCCGCAACGGCTCCGCTCAGGATGACACGGATTTCCCCACCTGCTCCAAGCTCAGAGCCCGTAGTACTTCCAGCGCCTCCTCGGCGCGGTCGTGCGGGACGAAGAGGTGGTCGTGATAGTACCCCGCGACGACGTTTGCCGGGATGCCATGCGCGGCGAGGCGCGTCGCCACGGCCGCGGTCAGCCCGACGGCGTCGAGGCTGGAGTGGACCGTGAGCGTGAGTTGGCGGAAGACCGTGCCGTACCCGAAGCGCAGCGCGTCGGCCTGGGCCTGCGGGAGCACGAGCGTCAGTCCCTCGGCCTCCATCACCGCCGCCACGGGATCTGTCTCCGTCGCCAGCGCAAAGCTGCGCGTCGGCACCGTCACAAAGACGAACGCACCGTCCCGCAGGGCCGGCTCCATCGTGGCGAGGAGTAGGGCCAGGTTCTTCAAGCTCTAGTCTATTGTGTCGCCCTTATCCACTAGAGTACCCTCTTTGCTAGAGGCTTTGCCGAAGTGCCAATCACTCACCTTGACTAGAAAGCGTTCGAATACAGTGGGGGTGCGACCCCGCGAATAGCATCGCCTGATAGTGTAGTCAAGAGCTCTTCGAAGCCTGTCGCCCCTCTTTAAGATTTTATCTGCTACGTCTGCATCAGCTCTCTTGTGATATACCCAGTCTGGTAGCAGAGATATTCTTTTCAGTCCTCCGGATATTCCCCACAATGCATAACGTAGAGCAGGGCGAACGCCCTTGATGGTGTCACGAGCTTCGTGTGCCCGAGCAAGCCACTTTCTTTCGCTCTCTTCGGACTTTGCGCGTAGTAGGATGTCTGTGGAGGCTACGACCTCGTGGAGTGCTCGCGAGAGATCACTGATGTATTCGTCAAGAGACTTCCTGTGAGCTTCTCGTAGCTCCGATCTTCTCTGAGAAAAGACACCGTATACGGAGGTTAGTGCCGCTAGAACGGCCGCAGCTAGAGTGAATTCGTCGGTTCCGAGTTCCATTTCACTGAAGCCGTGCTTCGTCCTTATGCCTTCTGCAATTCCTTCAACTCGCCGACGATGTTGCCGATGGAGTCCTTCGCGTCGCCGAAGAGGAGCTGCGTGTTGTCGCGGAAGAAGAGCTCGTTCTGGATGCCCGCGTAGCCGGGCCGCATCGAGCGCTTGAGGACGATCACGTTCTGCGCCTCGTCCACGTTGAGAACCGGCATGCCATAGATCGGGCTGGCCGGGTTCGTCTTCGCGCCGGGGTTCACCACGTCGTTCGCGCCGACGACGAGCGCCACGTCGGTCTGGTCGAACTCGTTGTTGATGTCGTCCATGTCGAAGAGCAGGTCGTAGGGCACGTTGGCCTCGGCGAGGAGGACGTTCATGTGCCCCGGCATGCGGCCCGCGACGGGGTGGATGGCGTAGCGCACGTCGACGCCCTCCTTCTGGAGGAGGTCGGCCATCTCGCGGACCTCGTGCTGCGCCTGCGCGACCGCGAGGCCGTAGCCTGGCACGATGATGACGCGCCCGGCATAGCTCATCAGCACGGCCGCGTCGTCGGCGGAGGTCTGGCGGACCTGCTTGCCTTCCTGGTCGCCCGCGCCTGCCGCGACGGCGGTGCCCGCGTCCGCGCCGAAGCCGCCGAGGAGCACGTTCAGCAGCGAGCGGTTCATCGCGTCGCACATGATCATCGTGAGGATGAGCCCGCTCGCGCCCACGAGCGCGCCCGAGACGATGAGCGCGTAGTTGGTGAGCACGAAGCCCGCCGCCGCCGCTGCGAGGCCGGAGTACGAGTTCAGCAGCGCTACCACGACCGGCATGTCGGCCCCGCCGATGGGCACGACGAGCACGATCCCGAGCAGCAGCGCCGCCGCGCCTACGATGCCGAGTGCCGTGTAGACCGGCTCTGGGTTGGCGAGGTAGTCGCCGCCGGACATGCCGAGCCAGACGGCCGCGGCAATGGTCCCGCCCGCGAGCGCGAATGTCACGAAGCGGATGCCCGGGAAACCCATCGAGCGGAGCGAGCCGTTGAGCTTGGCGAACGCCACGAACGAGCCCGAGAACGTCACCGCGCCGATCACGACGGAGAGCAGCGCCGTGATCGAGAGCGCAAGCGGAAGCGCGGTTGCGTCTGAGGGCGTGGGATCCGTCTGCCAGCGCAGCAGCTCCGCCGCCGCGACGAGCGCGCTCGCGCCGCCGCCGAACGCGTTGAACGCCGCGACCAATTCAGGCATCTGCGTCATCTGGATGCGCTTGGCCAGCAGTAGCCCGATCCCACCGCCAAGCACCAGCCCGGCCACGATCTCGATAGGGTTGAGGAGGTTCGCCTCCACGAGCGCTGCCACCACGGCGACGAGCATGCCAACGGCTGCCATCCGGTTACCCGCTGGCGCCGTGCGCGGCGACGAGAGCCGCTTCAGCCCAAAGATGAACAGCGACGCCGCGACGAGGTAGGCGATGGTGATGAGTGCGTCCATGGGAAGGCAGAAGGGTGAAGGCAGAAGGATGAAAAAAGGCTACCGTCCGTTCGCGGTGCGGACGGTCCCGTTTCGCTTCGCCCGGGTGATGATGGTGACGAGAATGGCGATGAGTTGGTCGGTTTCGTCCATCAAGGACGCTACCCTGTCTTCCTCAACGAGATCGGCGCGGACAAACGAGCGAAGCCAATAGAGCGCTTCCCGTGCTTCCTTGAGCGCAATGCTATGCTTGTGAATAAAGTCGCGGCGTGTCTCTCCAGAACGCCCTTCGGCGAGATTAGCCCCGACGGAGGTAGCAGCTCGAAGGAACTGGTCGGCGAGGCGCCGTGCTGCGCGTTCCTGCCGGCACAGATGCCGATACAGCGCAACCGCGCGCGTTCCGTAGTCGAGGGTGCGCTCCTCAAGCGGGGGCGGCAGGCTGCTCAAGCGGCTGTCCTGCCTTCTGCCTTCTGCCTTCATCCTTCTGCCCTCTCGGGCTTTTTCTTGAACATGGAAAGCATCCGGTCCGTCACGAGGAAGCCGCCGACCACGTTGATCGTGGCGAGGACGAGGGCCGCGAACCCCACCCACTTCGCCCAGGGCGCGTCCACGCCCGCCGTCACGATCAGCGCACCCACGATGGTGATGCCGCTGATGGCGTTCGAGCCCGACATGAGCGGCGTATGCAGCGTCGCGGGCACCTTGGTGATGATCTCGAACCCGACGAACGAGGCGAGCACGAAGACGACGATGAGGGCGATGTCCATGAGGATGAAGTTTGAAGTAGGAAGTTTGAAGTAGGAAGTGGGAGCAGGACGACTTCCTACTTCTCACTTTTCAACTTCGAACTTCTAAAGTCCGTTGCGTTTGGTAGTGCGGATGAGCGCGGTCAGGATGGCGACGAGTTCGTGGGCCTCGTGCATGAGCGGATCGATGCGGTCACGGGGAACGAACTCGGCTCGAACTCGGCTAGGCGGAAGAGTTTGAGCCAGTAGAGTGCCTCGCGTCCCTCCTTCAGGGCGATGCTGTGCTTGTGAGCGAAGTCACGCCGACTCTCTGCTGCGCGTGCCTCTTCTAGGTTGGCTCCGACGGACGTGGCTGCACGTAGAAATTGGTCAGCCAGCCGCCGCGCCGCTCGCTCTTGCTGGTCGAGATGCCGATACAGCTTGATCGAGCGCAGCGAGAACGCGGTGGCACGCTCCACTAAATCCGTTTGTCTCGGCTCGGACACCTGCATGGCTTCCACTTCCTACTTCTCACTTCTGACTTCCAACTTCGATCGCACGCGCTCGTGGACGACCGCGCCCTCGTGCGTGACGCAGGCGCCGACGAAGACCTCGTCCTCGAAGTCGCGGCGGAAGGTGCCTTCGTCGGTGAGGAAGTCGAGCACCATCGCCATGACGGTGCGGGCGTACATCTGGCTGGCGTGCAGCGGCATCGACGCCACGAGGTTGGTCGGGCCGAGGATCGTCGTGCCATGCTGGTGGACGACCTCGTCGGGCTGGGTGAGCGCGCAGTTGCCGCCGTTGGGCGCGGCGAGGTCGATGATGACGCTGCCCTCGGGCATGTTGCGCACGGCGTCCTCGTTGAGGAGCAGCGGCGCAGGGCGGCCCGGGATGAGCGCGGTCGTGATGACGACGTCGTACTTCGCCACTTCCTCGGCCATGAGCGCGATCTGCTGCTCGGCCTCGGACTTGCCCAGCGCCTTCGCATAACCACCTGCGTCCTCCGCATCTGCGCTGGGAAGTGTGAGCGTGACGAACTCGGCCCCGACGGACTCGACCTGCTCGGCGGCGGCGGCGCGGATGTCGTAGCCGAAGGTGATAGCCCCGAGACGGCGGGCCGTCGCGAGCGCCTGGAGGCCTGCCACGCCTGCGCCGATCACGAAGACCTTGGCAGGTCGCAGCGTCCCGGCGGCGGTGGTGAGGAGCGGGAAGAACTTCGGGAGCGTGTCGGCGGCGAGCAGCACGGCCTTGTAGCCCGCAACGGTGCTCATCGCCGAGAGCGCGTCCATCTTCTGCGCGCGGGTGATGCGCGGGACCATCTCCATCGCCATCGCCGTCACGCCGGTCTCGGCGATGGCCTGCACGGTGCCGAGGTCATCGAGCGGGCGCAGGAAGCTGATCAGGAGGCCGTCCTTACGCAGGAGTTTGCGCTCATCGGCATCGGGCGCGGCGACCTTGGCGACGACGTCGGCTTGGTAGACCGTCGCGCGGTCCACGACCTCGGCCCCAGCGCTGGTGTAGGCGGCGTCGGGAAAGCCCGCCGTGGCCCCCGCGCCGGACTCGACGTGCACGGTGACGCCTTTCTTCTTGAGTCGCTGTACCGCGTCCGGGGTCGTCGCGACGCGCGTTTCACCAGGGGCCGTTTCACGGGGGACGCCGAGGACGAGGGGCATGGGGAAGAGAGGAGCAGCGGGGTGAGGTGACGGGGGAGTTTAGAGCACGCTCCCGACTTATCCAAAGTGCATCGCGCGACCGCCCGCACGGGTTCCTGCGCGGCCCGGATGTGATCCGGAGCGCCCTCCGGGAGCGCAAGCCGTCACGTCTCCGTGGGCAGCGGCGGGAGGTCCGCGCCGCGCTCGGGGCGGCCCCAGCCTTCGTAGACCTGGTGCAGGCGTCGGACTATCAGCTTCGTGTAGCGCGCGTCTGGCCCCTGAGAGGCGAGGAGGTAGCCGTAGGCCGTGCGCAGCAGGTCTTCCGCTTCGGCGTAGCGCTCCACGTCCAGCATCATGCTCCCGAGGTTGAGCCGCAGCGCGTTCGTGGTCGAATGCTCGGACCCCAACGCGCGCTCCATCACGTCCAGCGACTCGCGGTAGTACCGCAGGGCTTGCTCGGTGTCGCCCACGTCGTCGTAGGACGAGGCGAGGTTGTTGATGCCGATGGCGTACTCGGGGTGGTCGTCGCCCAGCGCGGCGCGGTAGACCTCCACAGCGCGGAGGCTCACGTCGAGGGCTTCCTCGTACTGCTCCGTGCGTCGGAGGAACGCCCCTAGGTTGTTGAGCGAGGTCGCCACGCGCGGGTGCGTGTCGCCGAGGATGCGCTGCCGGATGGCGAGCGTCTCGCGGTAGAGCGGCTCGGCCTCGTCGTAGCGTTCGAGATTCTTGAGGAGCACGCCGAGGTCGTTCGTGATCTCGGAGATCTGAAGCGGGGAGGCGTCGCTGTGCGCGCGCAGGAGCGCGAGGCCTTCCTGGAAGTAGGGCTCCGCTTCCTCGAACCGCCGCTGAAGCTGGTTGATCGCGCCCACGTTGAGGAGCGCGTTGGCGAGCGCGAGCGTGTCGGCCGCGTGGTGCGCGCGGCGCTGGTCGAGGACGTGGACGTAGAGCGACTCGGCGATGGCGAGGCTGTCGAGCCAGTGCATGGCCCGCGCAACGCCCGTGAGGCTCGTCAGCACCTCGGCATCGATCGGGGCGAAGAGCGCCTCTTTGATGGCGAGGGCCTGTTGGTAGCGCTCGGCGCCTTGCGCGTAATTGCCCCGCACGTAGTCCATGGCTCCGAGGTCATCCAGCGAGCGTGCCACGTCAGCGTGGCGCGGGCCGAAGAGGGTTTCGCGCAGCGCAAGGGCGTCGGTGTAGAGCCGCTCGGCATCCTCGTAGAGCCCGAGGCTGCGGTAGACGTTGCCCATCACGGTCATCATCTGCGCCTGCACCTCCGGCTCCCCGGCGAGCTCCGTCTCGATGCGCGCCGCGCCCTCGTCGAGCAGTGCTCGTGCCGTCACCGTGTCGCCCTGCGCAATCGACGGGTCGGCCACCTCGAAGATGCCTTCGAGGAACGCGGCGATCTCGGTCGCCTTCGCGGCTTCGGCCTGTGCGCGGTCGCGCTCGGCTGCTAGCCGCACCGTGTAGAAGCTTGCGAGCGCTGCGAAGAGCACGCCCACCACGACCGTCGCCACGACGCCGACCCGGTGCCGCTGCACGAACTTGCCGAGGCGGTAGGCCGCCGTGTCGCGCCGGGCCGTCACCGGAAGCCCGGTGAGGTGCCGCCGCACGTCGTCGAGCAGGGCCGCGACGGTCGCGTAGCGGCGCTCGGGCTCGGTGCGCAGCGCCGTCAGACAGATCACGTCGAGGTCGCCCGTGAGGCGGCGGCGGAGGCGCTCGGGCTGCGTGCGGCGGGCGTCGGTGATCTGCGTGCCCGTTGGGTCTGCGCCCGTCGTCGCGCGGCGCACGACCGTCGAGGGTGGCTCGGGCTCCTGCTGCGCCAGCATCTGAGCCGCGGCCAGGCGGTCGCGCTCGGGGAGGGCATACGGGCGCTGCCCGGCGAGCAACTCGTAGAGCACCACGCCGAGCGAGTAGATGTCCGTCCCGGTCCCGACCGGCTCGCCGCGCACCTGCTCGGGGCTCGCATAGGCGGGCGTCATTACCGCGCCGCCCGTCCGCGTGAGCGCCGTGCCGTCGTCGTCCTCAGCAAGTAGCTTCGCGATGCCGAAGTCGAGCAGTTTGACCGTAGGTTTGCCGTCTGCGTCCTCAGCGACGAGGATGTTGGAGGGCTTGAGGTCGCGGTGGACAACGAGCTGGCTGTGGGCGTAGAGCACCGCGCGGCAGGCGGCCTGGAAGAGCCCAAGCCGCTCGTCGACCGTGAGTCGGTGCTGGTCGCAGTAGGCGTCGATGGGGACACCGTCGACGTACTCCATCACGAAGTAGGGCTGCCCGCGCTCGGTCACGCCGCCATCCAAGAGCCGCGCGATGTGGGGGTGCTGGAGGCGTGCGAGAATTTGACGCTCCTGCTGGAAGCGGCGGAGCACCTGCCGCGAGTCCATGCCGGGCTTGACGAGCTTGAGCGCGACCTGCTGCTCGAACTGGGCCTGCTCGTCGGCCGAGGCGCGTTCGGCGAGGTAGACATCGCCCATGCCGCCGGTGCCGAGTTGGCGGACGAGGTGGTAGGGGCCGACCTGCGTGCCGACGAGGTCGAGGTCGCCCAGCAGGGCCGCCGCCGCGCTGCCCACTTCGTCGAGGGCGACCACGTCGAGCGCGACGCCGTCGAGGAGGACGTCGGTGTCAGCATCGGCAGCGACGAGGGCGGCTGCTTCGGCGTAGAGGGCGTCGTCGTCACCGCAGGCGTCGCGCAGGAAGGCGAGGCGCTCGTCGGGTGGGCGGGCGCAGGCGTCGTCGAAGAGGGCGTAGAGTCGGTTCCAGCGGTCGGCATCCATGGGCGTCGGCGTGGTGAACGTGGGGGCACGGAGGGCGTCTGCTTGGAAAGGCAGGATTTCTGGACGCGGGTGTCAGGCCAAGGCGTCAGCTGCCCGTCGGATAGCAGGTTGCTATGCCTGCGCGTCTCAGCCTCGGCCCCCTGTAGCCTAGAGCGTGTCGTCGTCGAGTTCGCGGCGGAGCCAGGCGCGCGCCATGCGCCAGTCGCTGCGGACCGTGGAGACGGAGACGTCAAGGATGGCGGCGACCTCCTCGTGCGTGAGGCCGCCGAAGAAGCGGTACGTCACGACCGTCGCCTGCCGCTCATTCCACGCTTCGAGCCGGGTGAGCGCCTCGTCGAGCGCGATCAGTTGCTCCGCGCGCGCGCCGCCGCTGACCACCTCGTCGTTGAACGTGGCGAGGGCCTGGCCGCCGCCGCGCTTCTCCGCCCGTCGCTGGTGCGCGTAGTTGATGAGGATGCGCCGCATCGAGAGCGCGGCCATGCCGAAGAAGTGCGCGCGGTTCTGCCAGTCGATCTCCGCACCGCCGAGGAGCTTGAGGTAGGCCTCGTTGACGAGGGCTACGGTGTCGAGCGTGTGTCCGGCTCGTTCGCCGCGGAGCTGCCGCCGCGCGATGGCGCGCAGCTCGTCATAGACCTGCGGGAGCAGTTCGTCGGCGACTGCTTGGTTGCCGTCGCTGAGGTCGCCGAGCAGGCGGGTCAGGTCGTTCGAGGTCGGCATGGCGCACGAGGGCAAGGGCGAGGATAGAACTGGGACTAGATAGACAAAAACAAGCGGTTTGGGGCTGACCTCTGACTTTTTCTCGGCCTGGGCTGACACTTTGGGCGGGGGACGCTGCCTCTACGGACGACCGCACTCGGCACGCTGCGCTCGCTGGCGCGCCGCTCGTTCCTCCCTAGATCCCACTGAGGTGTTCCCATGGCCTACGCTGCTTCCCGCTCGATGCTCTCGCTCCCCCGCTTCCTAGCCCTCGTGGTCACGTTCGGGCTGCTCTTCATGACCGCCGCCTGCGACAGCGCAGCGCCGACCGACCCCACCGATCCGCCGCCGCCCGTAGATCCGCCCCCGGTAGACCCGCCGCCCGTCGATCCGCCGCCTGTGGACCCGCCCGAAGAGGAGGTGGCCGTGGGCGCCGCCTACCCCAACGCTGCCGACGGGCGCGTCATCCTCGTCAACGCCGACGGCGACCGCTTCGTGCTGTGGAACCCCGCGAACGGCTCCTTCTCCAACGCACGCAACGTGAGCACGCTCGAAAACGGCGACCTCCCCTATGGCGAGATCGGCGCGGCCGTGAGCACCACCGGCAACTCAGAGACCTACTTCTTCGACATGCGCGGCGAGAACTACGCCGTCTATGAGCGCGATGAGTCCGAGTTCGACGAGTCCGAGGAGTTCGGCGAGGACGAGACGGACTTCGTGGATGCGGATATCGAGGAGGTCCGCGCCGCCTTCGCGATTGGTGCACAGTTCTTCCTCTTCGACCAGCAGGGTACGCGCTACCAAGCCTACAACTACGAGCAGGAATCCTGGTCGCCGCTCTTCAGCTTCCTCACCGACTTCGGTGGCGGCGGGACGCCCCTCGCCAGTGTCGGGGCCGCCGTGAACTTGGACGGGCTGGTCTACCTCTTCAGCCGCGATGGCACGGAGTACACGATCTACAACAACGCCAACCGCTCCTTCTCCGACGACTTCGACATCGACGAGTTGGGCAACGGCACGCTCTCGTTCGAATAGCCACTACTCCGGCTCGGTTCTGACGGCGAGGCAGGTGTTCTTCGGGACGCCTGCCTCGATTTTTTCGAGGGGCGCTGACAGGTTTGAGCGCAGACCCTGCCTCTAAGGATGAAGGGGGATGGATGCGCCGTCCTCCCCGCGTCATCGACATCCTCCCGAGGCTCGCTATGCTGTCCATCCGCTCCACCGCCCACCTGCTTGCCACCGCGTTCGTCCTCGCCTGCCTGCTCGTCGTGGCGGCCGGCTGCGACACCCTGACCGAAGAAGGCACCGAGGCCCCTGTAGCCTCGGACGCACCGGCGCTGGTGCGCGCCGAAGCGACCTCGCTCACGCGCGTGCTCGCCCACTTCGACCGGCCCCTCGACGCGGCCTCGCTGGAGACGAGCACCTTCCGCATCACGTCGGCGCTCGACAACGGGCGCACGAGCTCGCAGGGCACCCTCTCCAAGCGCTATGTCGGCGGGGCGTCGAACACGGTTGAGCTCACGCTGCGCGAACCGGGCCTCGGCAGCGGCTCGCACAGCGTCACCGCCGACCGCGTGCGCGACCTCGACGGGCGCACCACACGGGGGACCACCGCCTCGTTCGACTACCGCTATGAGGTCAACACGCCGCGCGCCTTCCGGGTCGAGCGCATCGTCGTCACCGACTTCCCCGGCACGCAGGCCGACGGCAGCACGTGGGACTGGGACCCGTTCTCCGCAGGGCCGCGCCGTCCCGACATCTACGTGCAGTTCCAGGACCCAGCGCGCGGCCTCCCCGGCGTGCTCTTCGTCTCCGAGGTGCACGACAACGCCCAGTCGAGCCGGGACTACACCTTCGACGAGGCGGCGTCCTTCAACGACCCCGACGTGCCGTTCACGGCCAACTACGGCACGCCCTACACGCTCAGCCTCGTCGACGACGATGTCGGCGGCAACACCACGATGGTGCAGGCCGCCGTCCGGCTCTCCTCGCTCTACGCCCTCGATAACGCCACCAGCGATGCCCTCACCGTGCGCGGCGATCGCGGCTTCACCGCCGTCCTCCACGGCAACTGGCTCTACTGAGCGCTGCTCTGCACAGCGCCAGCGCCGCCCCACGCTCCTCGTTGTTCAACGCTACTCCGGAATCGTCATGCTCCGCTCCGCCCGTTTTCTCCTCGCTCTCCTCCCGCTCCTCGTCCTCAACGCGGGCTGCGACACCGCCGACGATGAGGCCCCGGACGGCCCTCGCGCCCTCGCCGGTACGTGGATGGGGCCGATCACGCACCCCAACCCCGACTTCAGCGGGACGCTCACGCTGGTAATGTCAGAGGCGAGCGGTGTGCTCTCCGGGACGGGCACATGGCGCTATCCCACGGACGTGATCACGGGCACGCTCGTCGGCAACGCCCCGGCCGAGGGGACCGTCACCTACACGCTCGACTTCGGGTCGCGGGGGTTCTACTTCCACGAGGTCGATGGGCGCGGCGATGGGCTGTCCGGGACATGGGAGAGCACCCGGGGCATCCGCGGCACGGTCGCACTCGATCGGCAGTGAGCCAGCTTACCCGTTGGCCTGCTCGAACTCGCGCATGAACGCGACGAGCGCATCCACGGAGGCTTCCTCGACGGCGTTGTAGATCGAGGCGCGGATGCCGCCTACCGAGCGGTGCCCCTTGAGCGCGACGAGGCCGTGTGTGGCTGCGTCCGCGAGGAACGTTGCTTCGAGGTCGTCGGACGGGAGGCGGAAACAGACGTTCATCTCCGAGCGCGCATCGGGGTGCACGGTGCCCCGGTAGAAGTCGGTGGCGTCGATGGCACCGTAGAGCTTGGCTGCCTTGCGGGCGTTGACCTCCGCGATGCCGTCGATGCCGCCCTGCTCCTGGAGCCACGCGAGCACCTTCTCGACGAGGTAGACCGCGAACACCGGCGGCGTGTGGAAGAGCTTCGCCGCGTGCGTGCCGTAGTCCAGCATCGTGGCGACGTCGTCTTTGCGGGTCTGGAGGAAGTCGTCCTTCACGAGCACGACCGTCACGCCCGCCGGGCCGATGTTCTTCTGCGCGCCCGCGTAGATCAGCCCGTACTTGTCGAGGTCGAGGCGGCGGCTGAGGAAGTCGGAGGAGGCGTCGCACACGAGCGGCACGTCCACGTCCGGCTCGTCGTGGAGTTGCGTGCCGAAGATGGTGTTGTTGCTCGTGATGTGGAAGTAGGCGGCCTCGGGGTCAAGCGCCCACGAGTCACGGGCGGGGATGTAGGTGTAGTTCTCGTCCTTGCTGGAGGCGACCACGTTGACACCGCCGCAGCGCAGCGCTTCCTTGACGGCCTTCGCCGACCAGGTGCCGGTGTCGAGGTAGTCCGCCGAGGCGTCAGCGCGGAGGAAGTTGAGCGGGACCTGGTAGAACTGCTGCGACGCGCCGCCCTGGAGGAAGAGGATGTGCCAGTCGTCCCCGAGGCCGAGCAGGGCGCGGAGGTGGGCGCGGGCGGAGGCGGCGATCTCGGTGTAGGTCGGCGAGCGGTGCGAGATTTCTAGCACCGACGTGCCGAGGTCGCCGAAGACCGGCAGTTCGGCGCGGGCGGCTTCGAGGACGGCCGTGGGCAGCGCGCCGGGACCTGCCGAGAAGTTGTGGGCACGGGCGGACGCGGTGGTGGGCGCGGACGGGTGGGCGACAGGCTGCATGGCCAACAGGGGCGACAGAAACGAAGGAGGGAAGGGTAGAAATCACCGCTTCCATTCGGAACGGAGACGCACCAAAGATACGGGCTGGTGTCCCTGGTTCAGGGCTTCATCGCTTCTCACCGTTTCACGGGAAGCCGACGCCCGTGCGATGCCAAACTCGCGCGCCTGACTGCGCCGGAGCAGCCCGTTCCGCTGGCGCTGGCACACGGTTTGTAGGCCCTCCCTCCGGTGATGTGTGTCCGCTCGTCGCCGCCTGATGCTGCCCTGTCTGTTTCCGATGACCCGTCGCACTACCGGAATTCCTCTGCTCGACCGCACCTGGGAAGGGCTGCGTCCGGGCGAGACGTACGTGGTCACGGGGCGCGCGCAGAGCGGGATGGTTCTCCTGCTGCGCGCCGCCCAGACGGTGGCCGAGGCCGACGAGAGTTGCGTCTACGTGTCGGGCACAACGCCAGCCACCTTGGCAGCCGAGGCCGAGGCGCTCCGCTTTGACATACGGGCCGCGACTCAGACACAGCGGCTGCGTCTCCTGCGTCCGCCCACCTTGCCGGCTGGATCCGACCCTGCGGAGGCAGTCGAGGGCCTGGCGCGCTTAGCCCAACAAGCCAGCCCGGCCCTTTTGGTCGTGGAGGACTTCACGCCGTTTCTGGGATTCCATGACCTGGGTATGCTCGACGAGGGCGTCCGGCACCTTGTGAGCGCCCTGCATGTGCTGCCAACGGTGCTCCTGCTCGGCCTCGGAGCCCCCGCCAACGATCGCTCTGCGGCGATCACCCAGCGGCTCTGCGACATCGTTGCGGGCTCGATCCATGTGGAGACGAGCGGCCCGACCGATCGGACGCTCCGTCTGCGACCGGGCACCAACATCGCGCTGGCCCCGGCCACGGGGGCGTGGGCGCTGGGGGCTTCAGCGTCGCCTCTGTCAGCGCCGTCTCCATCGTCGCCGTCCGATTCACCTTCGCCCGTTCAAGGCGTCCCGGCGCAGAGCACCCCACTCCCGGACGTTCCCACGGCGGCCTCGTCGGCGTCGGCTGAGCCTCTTCGGCCTCGCGGCGACGGCTATGCGCCAGCGAACCGCGTAGGTCGCCAGGTCATCGGACGCGCGGTACCTCCGGAGGACACCGAAGCGCCGCCTTCGGCAACGTCATCCTCGGCAACGTCATCCTCGGCAATGCCACCCTCGGCACTGCCGCATGCGCCTGTGACCGACGCGGAGCCGTCCGCCCCGATGCCGTCCGTGGACGAGCTAAACGCCTCGCTTGCCGACATCTTCGGGCCACCTTCGGAGGCCTCGCCCCCGCAGAACATCGTACCGGCGTCGGAAGGCGAGGCCTCTGGGGAGCCTACGTCTCGCCCTGACGCCCCCCACCAACGTGGTGGCGAGCCGCACGCTGGGGTTCCAAGCTCACCGCCCGCAGCCAATGCGCCGCAGTCGCCCGTGCCCGAACCGGCGTTTGGCAACGCCAGCCTCGGCAACGCCAGCCGCGACAACGCCGGCCTCAGCAACGCCAGCCTCAGCGACACGGCTCCTGGGAGCACGCTCCCAGACAACACGGCTTCCCACGACACGCACGCGCTGCAGTCCGAGCCCTCGGTTCCTACGTCTTCTTCGTCCGACCTGGATAGTCCCATGACTTCTCCCACCGCTCCCAAGATCAACGCGCTGAACCTGGCGGCCGTCGCCTTCCCGGTCAATCCGCACCTGCAGCCGTCGGAGTTCGAACTCGGTGGCGTGCTGATGGACTCGTGGGACTCGACCGAGGGCGGCTATGCCCTGGGTGGCCGGGGAATGGCTTCAGGAATGCCAGGGGTAGGCAGCGGCGATGGGCTGGGGCAGAGCTTCACCGGCCCGCCCGCCTTCGACTTCACGGGGGCCCCTGAGTTTGACGCGAGGCCCCAGCCTCAGCCTCAGTTCCGGCCGCCGGCCCCCGCTCCGCCGCCGATGCCCACGTTTGCTTCGCTGGCACAGCACACGTTCGACCAATCTCCGCGGGGGCGCTTCGCAAAGCAGGTGCAGACCGCCTTCGATAGGCACGCGGCGACGGGGGCGCCCTTCCTGGCCCTCGCGCTGCGGATGGACCCGTCGAACCCCTTCGCGGAGGCCTTTCCGCTGGTCGAGGACGCCGTCCGCGAGGCCATCGACGACCGCGACCCGCTCTATGCCGAGTCGGACCGGCGCCGGCTGCTCGCCCTGCTGCCCGAGCGCACGCAGTCGGCCGCGGCGGGCATCTACGGCGCGATCAAGGCGCAGCTCCAGCTGTCCGGCGGCGCCTCCGACGCGGTCTTCACCGCCATCGCGGCGGTCACGATCCCCAACGGCGCGCCCTTCGCCAACGCCCGCGACCTGATGGCCTTCGCTTTCGATACCGACTAGGTCGCCTCCGACCGACCCAATCCTGGCCCCGCTGGCCGGCCCCTGAGGCTGCGATAGCCTCGCTCCCTACCGGGTGTACCCCTCCCGCCCATGCGACTCCGACTCGTCTTTCTCCTGACCGCGCTCGCCGCGGCGCCGACGGTGCTGACAGCGCCGACGGCCCTCGCGCAGACCGCCGGTCTTCCCGCCGCCCAGGCTGCCTACGACGCCGGGCGCTATGGCGAGGCCATCCGCCTCCTGACCGACCTGCTCATCCGTACGCCGGACGATGCCGGGGCACGGTTCCTGCGCGCGCAGGCCTATGAGGCCCGCCGCCAAAACGCCGAGGCTGCCGCCGACTACGAGCGCGTGCTGGCGCTGCGCCCGGGCGACGCCGAGGCCGAGGTCGGTCTCCAGCGCGTCCGCGTCGGCACCGGGCAGACCGCGACCGCGGGGGGCTCCCAACTCGATGTGTTCCGGCAGCAGGTCGAGGGCGCGCCGGGCAACCTCGCCTACCGCCTCCAGTACGCCGAAGCGCTCACCGACGCCGAGCGCTATGCCGAAGCGGCGGCGCAGTACGAGTTCTACCTCGCCCGCGCGCAGGGGACGCCGGACGTCGTCACGCGCTATCTCGTGGCTCTCGCGGCGCTCGGGCAGGCCGACAAGGGCGCGGCGGCCGCCGAAGAGTACCTCCGCCTCTACCCGTCGAACGCCGACCTGCACATGCGGCTTGGCTACTTCCGCTTCTGGCAGGGCGACCGTGCCCGGGCCCGGGCCTCCTTCGACCAGGCGCTCGCGCTCGACCCGAGCAATCGCGACGCTCGTCAGGGGCTCGCCGAGCTCGACCAGGCCGGGAACGCCATCGCCGCGCTCGAACGCGACCTCGCGCGCAACCCCAACCAGACGGCCAAGCGCTACGACCTCGCCGAGCTCTACCTCGCCAACGGCCGCGCCTCCGACGCGCAGCGCGTCCTCGACCCGATCCGCGCCAGCCAGGCCGGGACGCCCGCCTTCGACCGCCTCTACGCCCGCGCCGCGGGCTCCGATGGCCCGCGCTACCGCGTGGACGACCTCAAGCGCCGCCTCGACCGCAACCCCGAAGACGACGCCACGCGCTTCACGCTCGTCGACGAGCTCCTCCGTCTGGAGCGTTACGCCGAGGCGTTCGACCAACTGCGCGAACTGGAGCCGCGCCACAGCGACACCGAGGAGTGGAAGCTCCGCTTCGAGGACATCGACATCGGGCTGGGCACTTCCGACGCGGTCTACGCCATCGACCGCTACACCTTCCGGTTGAAGGTCGACCCCGCTGACCTCGCCACACGCTATGCCCTCGCCGACGAACTCATCCAGGCCGGGCGCTACCCCGAGGCGGACCTCGTTCTCGCGGGCGCGGAGCCGTATGTGGTGGATCGCCAGGCGCACGAGGCGCAGGTGCTCCGCCTCCAGGCCGACCAGATCGCGATGGCCGAGCGCCAGATCGCCGCGCTGGACGCCGAGCGCGCCGCCAACCCCGATGCGGATCTAGAGGCGGCCGAGCAACTGAAGCGAGCGCTCCTCCCGCCCTACTTCGTGCTGGCACGGACGGGCGCGCTCGCCGACCCGGCGCCGGTGATCGGGCTCTATGAGCAACTGCTCGCCACGAACCCCGACGACACCACGCTGCGTGTCGACTACGTGCGCTTCCTGACGATGATGGAGCAGTATGAGATGGCGCTCGAACAGGCGCGCGCCGTCTACCAGATCGCGCCGGACGACCCGCAGGCCGTGGCGATGTATGCCTACGCCGTGGCTCGCGCTGGCGTCAACGAGCCGCAGACCTCGCAGGCGCTCGACAACGCCCTGGCGACGCACCGCAACGACGCCGGGCTGCTCCTCGCCGCCGCGACCTACTACACCGCGCAGAACGACTTCGCGCGGGCGGAGCAGTACCTCCGCCAGGCCGAGGCCACGGGCACCTCGCCCGCTGAGATCGCGCTCCGCCGCGCCGCGATGCGCCAGCGCGAGGAGCAACTCGCCCTCGAAGGCGCCCGCGACCTCTACCGCGCGGGGCAGTACCAGCAGGCCGCGAGCGCCTACGACAGGTACTTCCAGCAGACCGGGGAGACGCCGCGCCAGGCTGTCCGCGAGCAGGCCGCAGCCTTCGTCAACGCGGGCGACTACGCCAGCGCCATCGCTGCGCTCGAAGCGCTCCAGCGCCTGGAGTATGGCGACGACGAGCAGGTGCTCATCGCGCGTTACCGCTACGACTCCGGCGACTACGCCGGGGCCGCCGAGGCCGCCCGCATTGCCTCGAGTCGTCGCCCCGACCGCGTGGACGCGCGCCTGCTCATGGGCGACGCCTACCGCGAAGCCGGGCAGTTCGAGGACGCGCAGGTCGCCTACGCCGGGGCCGTCCAGCTCGACCCTACGGCGCGGCCCGTCGTGGCCGAGCGCCTCGCGCTGCTCGACCGCATCCAGGGCGTCGGTGGGTTCGCCAACCCCGGGCAGTTCTCGCTGCTCGTCGTCCCAAGCGCCGAGGTGATCACGGCGGGCGGTGACGGCTCGGAGTATCGCCGCACGGCGCAGGGCGTCTCGGCGCAGTTCACGCTGCCGGGCGTGCGCCTGCCGCTCGTGCTCATGGCAGGGCTCAAGACGCACCAGTTCCGCGGCACCCGCTTCGCGCCACCGCCCATCGGCCAGGCCGCGCAGATCCTCGCCTACCGCGCCAATGAGGTCAACGGTGGAGCGATCCTCGATCTCGGCCCGCGCCCGACGCAGGCACGCTTCGGCGAGGGCTACACCCGACGGATCACCGTCCAGGGCGGCGCGCTCACCTACACGGGCTTCGAGCGCACAGCGGGCTTCATCGAAACACGCGCGCTCTTCCAGGCGCCGGGCGTGCTCCAACTCTCGGTCGGCTACCGCACCCAGGAAGGCGCCTTCGACCTCTGGGCGGCAGGCGCGCCGGACTTCGAGAGCCGCTTCTCCCAGATCGATGTGCGCGGGGCGACGTCGCTTGTGGACTCGCTCCTCCGCGCCAGCGGCCAGGCTGCGCTGCTCCGCGTCTCCGACACCGACCCGCTCCGCACGACGGGCGACCGCCGCATCTTCGGCGGCTCGTCGATCCAGGGGCAGGCTGGGCTTCGGCTCTTCCGGACGCCGAGCGGCGGCGTCTGGATCGGCCCACGCTACTTCCGCCTGGTCTACGACGAGGAGCGCTCGTACTTCTTCACGCCGAGCGACGAGGCCTACCAGGAACTGGAGGGCTACGTCGAGTGGGAGCGCAACCCGCGCGGCGGGACCTACGTGCGCACGCTCGCCGCCGTGGGTACGACCGCACCGGCGTCGGGCTTCCTCACGACGCGCCTGGAGGCGGACGTGGTCTTCCAACTCGGCCGCACGATTGGCCTCGGGCTCAACGGCCGCTTCTCCAACTCCGCACGCGTGTTCGAGGACGTCGACGGGCGCTACACGAGCGTGATTGTCAGCGGCGCGCTCTATGTAGCGCTCTAGGGCTGTCGGCTGATGGCTACCGCCGATCAAGCCAGGATGACCTTTCGACCTCTCTCCAACGTCATCCCCGCGCATGCGGGGGCCTACACGAACGACGCCGTGACGGTGCGCAGCGCCCGTGCTGACGTTGGCAGAGGCGGTATGTGCATCGCTGTGCCGACTCCGATCGCTCCCTTTGACCACTTCCATCCGGGTACCCTCGTGGGTCCCCGCCTGCGCGGGGATGACTTCGTAGGAAAGGGTAGAAACAGCGTACTGCTTCACTAGCCTCTCCTATCTAGGAGGGCAATTGAGAGCCGTGCTCCAGCGGCACCTTCATGCCGACAGCCGATAGCCGACATCCGACTACCACGCCCTCCTCGCTGCCTGCGCGGAAGGAGGACGTGGTCGCGCCCGTCGTGCGGCAGACGTTCGTGCCGCCGGTGCCGATGCAGCCGCACGGCCCGCTGCAGCACGACGCGCGGCACTACCGCCGGCGCATCGCCTGGCTGACGATCCTCAGCGCGGCGCTCGCAGGCGTGGTGTGGGTGAGCATGACCGACCCCTTCGGCTGGGGCCACACAGTCGAATTTGGCTGGCGCGGGCTGCTCGTCTACGCGTCCACGGTCGCGCTTCTGCTGTTCCTGTGCGTGCTGCTCGTGCGCTACTTCGGCGTGCTCGTGCTCTCGTACGTCTACAACGCCAAGTACACCGCGCAGGAGGCCGCGTATGTCCGTGAGGAAGCCTACGCCCGAGAAGGAGCCAGCGGCGCTGACGTCGAGGCCGACCCCCAAGCGCTCGCACGTGCCTTTCTGCCGCCCGTCTCGATCATCGTCCCGGCCTATAACGAGGACGTGCTCATCGAGCGCACGATCCTGAGCCTCATCGAGCAGGATTACCCGCGCTTCGAGGTGATCGTCGTCGACGACGGCTCGCGGGACCGGACGAACACCCTCGCCGAGCAGCGGGTGGGCGTCTACGAGAACAGCCACGGCGGCCGCGCCGAGGTGCGGCTCGTCTCGAAGCCCAACGGCGGCAAGGCGACGGCGCTCAACGCAGGCATCGCGGTCAGCCAGCACGACTTCGTGCTCTGCGTGGACGGCGACTCGCAGCTCTCGCCCGAGACGCTGCGGCGGGCCATCCGCCATCTCCGCGACCCCGAGATCGGAGCCGTCGCGGGCAACGTGAAGGTCAAGAACCGCGACACGCTCTGGACGAAGCTCCAGGCGCTCGAATACATCGAGGGGCTCAACATGGTGCGGGCGGCGCAGAGCGCGGTGCGGCTCGTGAACATCATCCCCGGCCCGGTGGGGCTGTTTCGCAAGGCCGCGATCGTCGAGGCGGGGTGGTACGCCTCCGACACCTTCGCCGAGGACTGCGACATCACGCTGCAGATTCTCCGCGCGGGCTGGCGCGTGGTCTACGAGCCCGGCGCTGTCTCCTGGACCGAGGCGCCGAACCGGCTCACCGACCTCCTCAAGCAGCGCTACCGCTGGACGCGCGGCATCCTCCAGGCCATCCGCAAGCACCGCGACCTCGTCTTCAACCCGACGGTCAACTTCGGCGGCACGCTCGTCCTCTGGTCGATGGCCTTCGAGAGCCTGATCTGGCCCGCGATGAACGTCTTCGCGCACCTCTTCTTCGTGGCGGCAGCCGTCGTGGGCTACTCGCAGTACCTCGTCTTCTGGTGGCTCTCGCTCACCATCCTCGACCTGGCCGCGGCGCTCTACTGCGTGGCGACCGAGCGCGAAGACCTCCGCCTCGTCCCGCTGACGGTGATCTATCGCCTGTTTTTCGTCCTCACCATCGACGTGTGCAAGTGCGCGGCCACCGTCGAGGAACTGCTCGGCTTCGGCATGGGCTGGGGCAAGCTCAAGCGCATCGGGACGATCTAGAGGCCAGTGTGAACGTATGCAGGTGTCGACGTATGAACGTGTCCTCTCGTAGTAGATCTATGCCACTCCGTCCACACCTTCACACGTCCATACCTCCACACCCGCAGGTTTAAGCCTGCGGCCCACTGCGCCGACACTAGACGACGACCGCCTCAGTCCTCCCGCACCCTCCGATGGAGCTGCTCCCGATTCTATCCACGATCATCCTGGTCGGCACGCTTGCGACGCTGATCCTGGCCGTCGCGGCGTACGTGCTCTACAAGGTGCGCGAGCGCCAGGGCCGCGGCGCGCCCGCCCCGCCCCCCGACGTGCCGCCGCAGCCGCTGCTCCTGACCGCGCCTGTGGGGACGGCCCAGGGCGACACCACGCAGGTCGCGCAGTTGCAGGAACTCCTCCGGCTCGCGGCCGCGGGACTCCAGCAGCAGGCTGCCGGCAACGCGCTGCCGCCCGCCGCGCCCGAGGCAGCGCCAGACCAGGCACCCGCGCCCGAAGGCTGGTCCGCGCCTGCGCAGCCTACCTCGTCATCGGCTGAGCCAGCATGGGAAGACGCGACGTTCGAGGACGTGACGCCGCTGCGCGCCGGCGACCTCGCCGACTTCTTCGGAGAAGAGCACCCCGAACCGATGTCGACCCCGGTCTCGCCTCCGGCCTCGTCCCCTGTGGCTCCACCGACAGCCTCACCGGCACGGCGAACGGCAGCCGCCCCGCGCGAAGCCGAACCCGTGCTGCGCGAGCAGCTGGCTGCACCAGCCGCGCCGCGTCCGGCGCCTCCGCAGGCAGCACCGCCGCGTCCGGCGCCGAAGCCTTCGGCCCCGGCACCATCCACGGCAGCCTCGGCGTCACAGGGCCCGCCGAGCGCCGTCGAGCATGCGGATAGTGCCGAGCGTGCCGATAGCAAGGACGAGGACTATCAGGAACTGCTGCGCCTCGCCGACGAACTCGACACGCTCCTGGACCTCGATCCGCCCCACTCGCCGGCGTCCCACCCGCCCCCGCGCGACGAGCGGCTGTCGTGGGAGTGAACATGGCGAGCGCCTCGTCCAACGCAACCCCGCCACATCGTGAGCCCGGCGCGGCGACGCCCACCTGGCGGCAGCGGCTGCACCTGGCTGGTGTGCTCGGCTTCTCGCTCGCGCTGCTCGGCGGCGCGGTGTGGATCTACCTCGTCCTCCTCCAGACCAGCTTCGGCGCGCTGCCGTGGTCGGCGGCGGCGCAGGGCGATACGGAGCGTGGGCGCGTGGGCCTGCTGCACAGCGACTACACGGCGCAGGTCAACCGCGCACGATCCGTGGAGGGCCTCGGCGTCGATGCCGAATGGCTCGCCGCGACCGTGCGGACCTGGCGTGCCTACCTACTCAACCGGCAGGTTTCCTTCGGTGAACTCACCGACGCTGACCTCGAAGCGCGGGCTACCGATCCAGGCGCGCTGGCCGACTACGACATCCTCGTGCTGCCGGCCGCACAGGCGCTCTCAGACGCGCAGGTGGAGGCGCTCAAGGGCTTCCTCCGCGACGGCGGGGCCGTCCTGGCGACGTGGACGCCGGGTGTCTACCGGCCCGACGGCTCCTGGCGCGGGCACGCCGTCCTCGACGAGGTTGCAGGCGCGCAGTTCACAGGGTTCGTGGACCCGGGCGGAGCCGCCTGGCGCGTCTCGCGCGACACGTTTCCCGGCGTCGTTCCGGCAGGCCTCTACCGGCCCGACCGTGACATCGACCCAGGCGGAATGACGCCTGCCCAGACGCAGCAAAACGCCCAACTTGCCGCGGCGGGCTTCGCCGCGCTCGGCGGATACACCTGGGTCGGGCCTCCCGGCACGCCGCAGCCGGCCGCGTCGTTTGCCACGGTCGATCCGGTGCGCGGCGGGCGGACCGCCGTGGCCTACCACACCTGGCTCGGCGGCGACCCCACAGCGGCGGACGACCTCGCGGCGTCGTTCCGGCGCTTCACGCTGCGCGGCGGCACCCCACTCACGGCGGGCGTCCCGGCGGGCTACCAACTCCGTACCGGCAGCTTCGACGCGCCCGCCCTGGCGCAGCCCGCCGAGGCGCGGTCCCAGGTCGCGGGGTCGTGGTACGACCACACGTCCGACGACCGGCTCCCCGGAGCGGCCCGTGCCGCTAGTGCAGGGTTGCTCTACGGTCGTTTCGGAGCCGGTCGCTTCGTCTTCCTCGGCCACGAGCTCTCCGCGATGGGCGTGGGGCCGCTCGACCAGCGCGCCCTCGCTCGGCTCTTCGACAACACGTTCGCGTGGCTCGCGCGCCGCCCCGTGGGCTGGATGACCGACTGGCCTGCGCCCTACCGCGCCGCCGCCGTTCTCGCGGGCAGCGCCGACACCGACCCGCGCGGCCTCGACGCGATGCGCGCGCTCCTCGAACCGCGCGGCGTCCCGGCAACCTACTTCCTCGCCGCCGATGCTGCCCCCGCCTACGCCGACCTCTACCGTCGTCTCGATGCGCACGGCGAGGTGGCGCTGCTCGGGCCGCGGAGCGCGGACGACCTCACGCCGACCGCACTCCGGGACCAGCGCGCGCGCCTCGCCGAGACGGTCACCCTGGCGCACGGCGCACGCCTTGTGCACGATCCGGCCTCCGCGCCCGGCCTCGATCCGTACGTCGTGTTCGCCCGCGGCGGCTTTGGCTACGTCGCCCTCGACTCCGTCGCCAACCGCGCCGTGCCGTCGCTCATGCGCATCGGCGACGGCGAGCCGCTCGTCCGACTACCGCGTACGTCGCGGAGCCCGCGCGCTACGCTGCGCCGCCTGCCCGATGCGAGCCTGCAAGCGCAGTTCGTCCGCGAGGACGCCGCGCGTGTCGTCGATGCGGGCGGTCTGGCGATGCTCACCTTCTCCGGCGAAGACCTCCGTGGCTGGCGCGCGCAGGCGATGCTGGAAGCGGCGGTCGATGCCTTCGCGTCGGATGGCGCCGTGTGGTTTGCGACGGCGAGCGAGGTGGCCGACTGGTGGCGCACCCGCGACCGGCTCACGCTTGACGTGGAGGCCGTCGGCCCGCTGCGCGTGAACGTGCGCCTCGCCAACAACGGCACCGCGACGGCGCGCCAGGTTGGCGTGACGGTGACGCTCGGCCACCTCGCGGCCGACATCGCCGTGAGCCCCGAACTCGTCGGCACGCCGTCGCCCGATGCTACGCTCGCTGGCGATGGTGAGACGGTGCGGCTCGTCGTCGAAGCGCTCGCTCCGGGCACCTCGCAGACGTTCCACATCGACGTGGAGCCGACGGGGCTGCTCGCTGGGCGCTAGGTCAGCACGCCGGAGCGGTCACGACGCCGAGCCGACCACCTCAGTGTGGACGGTTGCGCTGCTCCGGCGTCCGCGCCCGTGCAGGTAGAGCGTCTGGGTCGGGTAGGCGAAATCGATGCCCTCGTCCTCGAATTTGCGCACGATGGCGAGGTTGATCGCCTGCTGCCGGTCCATGTAGACCGCGAAGTCGGGGTCGGTGACGTAGTAGACTACCTCGAAGTCCAGCGACGACGCGCCGAACTGCTTGAAGTGCGCGCGGTCGAAGCGCACGTGCTGCTCGGCCTCGGCGATGGTGCGCACCCATTCAGGGATCGCCTTCAGCTGGGCGGCGGTCGTCTGGTAGGTCACGCCGAAGCTGAACACGATGCGGCGCTCCTCCATGCGCTTGAAGTTGCGCACGCGGCTCTTGACGAGGTCGCTGTTCGAGAAGATGAGTTGTTCGCCGGAGAGGCTGCGCAGGCGTGTCGTCTTGAGGCCGACCTTCTCGACGGAGCCGAGAAACTCGCCCACGCTCAAGAAGTCGCCCACGACGAACGGCTTGTCGAGGACGATTGAGAGCGCCGCGAAGAGGTCGCCGAGGATGTTCTGCGCCGCGAGCGCCACCGCGATGCCGCCGATGCCGAGCGACGCCACGAGCGCCGTCACCTCCACGCCGAGGTTCGAGAGGATGAGCAGCAGGCCGAGCGTGAACACGAGGAGCCGCCCCACGAAGCCGACAGCCTGCATCGTGGTCACGGCGGCGGGGTTGCCCTCCAGGTTGCGCTCGCGGTACTTCCGCAGGTAGAGCCCGAAGATCCGGTTGAACCAGAACACGCCCTGGATTACGAACAGCACGACGACGATCGTGTCGCTGTGTTGCTCCAGCCACGCGGCGATGTCGGTCACCTGCGTGGCGATCCAGAGACCGACGGCGACGAGGAAGAACGTCTTCGTGCCGCGGAGGAACTCGGCGACGTAGTCGTCGAACTCGTTGGCGGAGCGCTCGGCGCGCTTGCAGAAGCGGCGGATCAGGAACTGGTTGAAGAGCCGCAGTCCGACCGTCACGCCTGCCACGATGGCGAAGAAGACGCCCCACGTCGCCAGTGTCGTGTCGAGGATCTGCCGCTGGAGGACGGCCTCGTCGAGCGCATCGAGCACCTCCTCCTGCAGAAAGGCAGCGGCAAGCGAGTGGAAGGCGAAGGCGTCGGGCATGGAGCACATCGATGGTGGTCGGAGTTAAAAATGAAGCGTGCTGCGCTGCGGCGGGTTTCCCGGGCGAGCGCTGCGGCCCCGTATCTTTTCGGCTTCTTTACCCCTTTTCGTACCCGCCTGTGCTCGAAGCGCTTCCGACTTCCTCGCTCTCCCCGCGCTCTGCGTCCGTCGAACGCGCCACCGCCGAGACGCGCGTGTCGGTCGAGGTGCACCTGGACCCCGTGGGCACGCCGGCCTACGACAATGCCACCGGCGTTGGCTTCCTCGACCATATGCTCGACCTCTTCGCGCGGCACGGGCGCTTCGGCCTCACCGTCCGCTGCGAGGGTGATCTCCACGTGGACGACCACCACACCGTCGAGGATGTCGGCATCGCACTTGGGCAGGCGTTCGCGCAGGCGCTCGGCGACAAGGCCTACATCGCGCGCTATGGCCACGCCACTGTGCCGATGGACGAGGCGCTCGCCCGTGGCGTCGTGGACCTCTCGGGCCGCTTCTACCTCGTCTTCGACGCAAGTTTCGACCGCGAGCGCGTGGGCGATCTCTCGACCGAGATGGTGCAGCACTTCTGGTACAGCTTCGCCGAGCAGGCACGGTGCAACCTCCACCTCGCGGTGCTCTACGGCGGCAACGACCACCACCGCATCGAGGCGCTCTTCAAGGCGGCAGCTCGCGCGCTGCGTCAGGCCGTCGCCCGCGATCTGCACGGCGATCGCCTCCCAAGCACGAAGGAAGCGCTGTAGGAAAGCCTATACGGACACGCCGTGACCCTTTCTCTTACGCCTCGCACCTCGCTCGCTGGCTTTGGGTTGGCGACGGTCGTCATTCTCACCGTGGCGATCAGCGTGGGACCGCGCGTGGCGGTGTTCGAGCAACCGGAGGTACTGGCATGGGGGGTGCTGCTCGACCTCGTTGCCCTGGTGCCGGGGCTGTTCTACGTGCTCGTGGCCAAGCCGCGTGGGTGGTCAGCAGCGAGTATACTCCCAGTGGCGTTGGGCTGCGCATGGCTCGCCGGGACCATTCTTCCTGAGGCCTACGCCGCGCCTGTGCAGTGGGTCTATCTCGCTGCTCCGTTCCTCGAAGTCGGCGTGCTTGCGCTCGTGCTCGTGCGGGTCGGCCGCGTGGCGCGTGCGGTGCGCGCAAGCGAGGCGGACGATGTACTGACGCGGCTGCGCGCCGGGCTCACGGCTGCGGTGCCTGGCCCGGCGGCAGAGGCGCTCACCTACGAGCTCGCCGTGCTGCGCTATGCCCTCGGTCCGGCGGCTCCGCTCCCCAAAGCATCGAGCGAAGTCGAGCGTTTCACCAGCCACCGGACGAGCAGCTATAGGTTCGTGCTCGTGGCGGGCCTGGTCGGCGGTACGCTCGAACTAGGGGGCGTTCATGTGCTCCTCACCCACGTAGCGCCGGGGTGGGCCTGGCTGCACTTCGTCGTCTCGGCCTACGCGCTCGTCTGGCTCCTCGGCGACTTCCGCGCCACGCGCCAGCGGCCGACGACGCTTCACGAGGGCGAAACAGGCGCGCTGCTTCGCGCTCGGCTCGGGCTACGGTGGCGCGTGGACGTACCCCTCGACAAGATCGACGAGCTCCGGCGCATCACTCGTCCGGCGGCGCTCAAGAACGTACAGGGCTACCTCAACCTCGGTGGCTTCGATACACCACAGCGGCTGCTCGTGCTCCGCTTCCCGGTTCAGGCGGTGGGTCCGTACGGTATACGCAAAACCGTGACGCTCGTAGGCCTTCGCGTGGACGAGCCTGATGCCTTCACCGAAGCGCTGCGGCAGCGCCTCGCCGGGTCGCGCTAGGCCTCGAGTATCGTCGCTGGGTCGAGGCCGTCGAAGAGGTCGCGGAGCGTGTCGTAGCCGAGCCGCGCGCGAGCCTCATCCCAGGGCACGTAGGCAACCTGCTCAATGCCCTCGCGCTCCTCAGGGACGAACGTCGTCTGCGGGGTCGTCATCCAGTACCAGTGGGTCGTCTTTACCCGGTAGCGTCCCTTCTCGGCATAGCCGTGCATCGTGACATCGGCTGCGCCAAGTGCGCGCAGCGTTTCGATGCCGACTTCTTCCCGCACTTCGCGGAGTGCGGTCTCCGCAACTGTCTCGCCGTCGTCCTGCTTGCCTTTGGGCAGGTCCCACACCCCGCGCCGATGGATCAGCAGCACCTCAGGAGTGCCTCGGTGCATGCGGACGACGAGGCCGCCCGCGGCCACCACCTCACGCGGTGGCATGTAGGGGTCGAGGTTGAGCAGCCGGTCCGGTGGCGCCGGGACGGCCAGCGCTCCCGCCTCGTCCACCGCCAGCTCTGCCGTGTCGACAACGACGAGCCGCTTCGCCTCGGCGTGGCGCTCTCGGCAGTCGGCCTTCACCTCGGCGCGCGTTTCGTAGAGCGCGGTCCCAGCCGGCAGCCCTTCCGATCGAAGCGCGTCGAGGTAAGGAGCAGAGGTGCAGGCAAAACGGAGCATCGGTGCGACAGGTGGCAGGATAGGAGACGAGGAGGTTGGGTCAAAAGGTGGAGCGGCGGCGCGCCGTCGTCAACGCATGGGCGCGTTCTCTCGGACTCTTCGTCGCATGAGGCGTGCCTGGTCGGGCTTCGGCGCTGCATCTTAAGCGGCGCTCCTCCCGTATCGCGCGGCGTTTCTCATCAGCCTCACCCCATGGAAGACTTCGTAGTTGGATCTATCGCCCTCACCGTGCTGTTCGTCGCTGCGGTTACCGTAGCCGGGTTGTGGATGACCTTCGAGAAGGCGGGCTACGCTGGCTGGATGGCGCTCGTGCCCGTGCTCAACCTGTTCGTGCTGGTGCAGATCGCCGAGAAGCCGGATTGGTGGATTGTGCTTTACCTGCTGCCGCTCGTGAACGCCGTTGTGGGCGTCCTGGTCACGCAGGCTGTGGCGGAGCGCTTCGGGCGGAGTGTGCTCTTCGGGATCGGCCTCTTCCTCACGCCGTGGCTCTGCTATCCGGTTCTCGGCTTCGGCGAGGACGACTACATCCCCGACGCAGACCTCGATTAGGCACGTCAACTGGGGACTAGCGCCGATCAGTCGTCGTCGCTGACGGGTTCGTCGTCGGGCTCTTCGATCTGCTCGTTCTCGTCCTCGTCGTCGGAGCGGCGGACCCGCTTGGGCTTGTTCGCTTCCTCCTCGAGCCGCGCTGCCTCGCGGGCGGCGCGGCGGGCTTCCCAGTCGGGATACTGGACGAGGACGACGGTGCCAGTCTTCGTGGCGTCGTCGAACTCGGTCGCGTCCATGTCGAGTTCGTAGCCGTCGGGTGCTTCCCAGTCTGCGAGCCCCTCGATGGAGTCGGTGACATCCTGCACGATGAAGCCGACGAGGGCGCCGCGCAGCTCTTTGACGCCGTGCGTGACAGCCTTGCGCTCGCCGCTCTCGTCCTGGCGGTAGAACTTCACCTGCACCATGGCGCGATAGGAGCCATCGTCGTCCCAGGCAGCCTGGTGTACGCCGGGCAAGAGGTTCCAGACGAATTTGCCCGCGAGGGCCTCGTTGAGAGCAGGGGAGAGGATAGGCTTCCAGAAGCTCGACACGCGCCCGATCTCGTCCACCGAGGCGTCCATCTTGAGCTTGTACTCGGGGATGAGGTCGTCGGGACGGAGGATGCCGAACAGGCCCGAGAAGATGATCCCGTTTTCGAGGAGGCGCCGCTGCGCGCCGGTGGGGAGCGCTTGGAAGTCGATGGACTTGTACATCACCCCAGGCCCGTAGCGCTCGATGGCCGACATGAGCGGGCTGTCGTAGACGTTCAGATTGGCTCTGACGGCCGCTTCCAACGTGGTGCCCTGCACGCCGAAGAGTTTCTGGAGCGTGTCATCGTCGGCCCCGTCGATGTGCGCATGGAGTGCATCGATGAGCGCCCGGCGCTCGTGGTTGAGGCGCGAGAAGTAGTTGAAGGTGTCCGACGTGCGGTAGTCGAACATGTCTGGCGCGAAGGGATTGCCGCCAGACTCTTTGCCCTCCGCGCTGGGTAGGAGGATCGAAAAGCCCACCATGTAGACGAAGCTGCGGAGTGAGGAGGTGAAAGAGCGTGCGTCGCTGCGTCGCCGGGCGAGCACGAGGGGGGCGCGTCTGGGATAGTTCCAGGAGCGCTTTGGGGAGAGGAGCGATTAGGCGCCGCGTCGGGCTCGCGCTTGCTTCATGAGCGACTCGGCCTCTTCAAGCAGGGCCTCGGCCTGCTTCTGGGCGTCAGCCACGAGCGCCTGGCTCGACTGGCGCGCGTCACGCTCGGTAGCCTCCGCGTCCATGCGGTCGAGCCAGCCTGCAACGCCCTGCGCCCAGGAATCGAGCATGAACGCGAAACGGCGGCGTGAGATGGCTCCTTTGTCTGGCGCGAGCAGCAGGCCGAGCCCGAATCCGACCGCGCCGCCAATCAGCGTGCCGACGACCGCCCCGCGCACGGACGACCCGAGCGAGGACGAACCAGGAGAGGTGGGAGGGAGATCGTTCATCAAAGGGGCGGCATCAAAGGGGGAGCAGGGACCCTCCAAGATACGGCGTGCGTGGCTGATACGATCTGTGAGACGCGTGCACGCAGAAACGCTGCGCCAACCTGACGGTCAACGCAGCGGTCGAACAGAGCGACGAGGGAAGGGCCGCGCTACTTCTTCTTCTTGTGGCGATTCTTCCGGAGACGCTTCTTGCGCTTATGGGTAGCAATCTTGTGGCGTTTGCGCTTGCGGCCGCTGGGCATAGCAATGGGGGGGCTGGCGACGTAAGGTTTCGACGAAACACGAAATCTCGCCGGGCAAAGGTCCCAAAGATACGCGTGCACCGACGCATGGTCCTTTGAGAATGGCCTAGTGGCACGTGTTTTCCCCACTTCTGATCCAATCTCGACGAGGTCTGCGTTGGGTCTTCACCGAATTGGCCTCCGCCCTGGGAGAGTGGGTACGTCCCTCATGGCTGGACAGCGGTGTCTAGCTAAGTGCACAGCTTCCCAGCGCACACCTGCGAAAACGCCCCCAATCGGGGGGTAGGGGCTTTGGCATACGCCTTGACATAGAAACGGCAAGCAACTTCGGTAGTGCCTCCTGATTCTCTGAAGAAGCAACTTGCTGACGACTCGCCTCGGCGAGTCCCAGCGAAGCCGGGCGGACGTGTATGGGTGAGCACGTCCGCCCGGCCTTTTTTTGTGGGTACGCAGTTTTTCGCCGAGCTTGTTCAGGGCACGCCCCCGCAGCGCGTGGTTTTGCCCTGCGCGGTGGCCGTCGTCTCGGTATTGTTGGAGTCTAGGTCCTCTCTGTTGATCGCTCGCTTCACAATGCGCTTTGCTGTCCTGGTTTGCGTGCTGCTCGGCCTCGTTAGTGGCTGTGCGCCCTCTGTCTCGCCACTCTACCGCGACTTTGCGCCATCCTCTGTACTGGATGTAGCCTCGGACGGGGCAACCGTGCCTGTGGAAGAGGCTCTGCCCAGCACGGACTCACCGATGCTGATTGAGGTTGCCTCCCGTGCCCTTGAGCGGGCAGAGTGGACGCTGGCCCCGGCTCCGTACGAGGCTGCGACGCTGCGCACGGAGGCGCGTACCGTGAGCAATCTGGGGCTCTATCGCACGGAGGTGACGCTCGAAGTGGTGCCCCTTTCGGGGGGATTCGTCCGCGTGCACGTGCACCCCTATCGTCACTATCTCGTGGGGGGGCGCTCGAAGCTGCCGTATCTCAATCCGGGTTTGAGGCGTGCGCTGCTTCCTGCGTTAGAAGAGGCGTTTGAAGCCGAGGGGCTGCAGATGCTGGGCACCGCGCGCAAGCGAGATAAGGCTGAGTCCTAACGCATTTAGGAACCTCGGTTCGTGCTGTTGGTTTATGACGGCCTGCGCTTTTGCACAGGCCGCTCTTTCACATATTGGGGATGACACGGTTTCGACGGGTAGGTAGTCGCAGCAGGCTGCGTGCCGGGTGGTGCTCAACACGCCCGCAACCCACGTTGAGTAACCTATAAATGCGAACGATTACTCGTACGCGATGGCGGCGTAACACGCCCCCATCTGTCTCTTGGTCTACTCGTTCATTGGTAGGCCTCTGAGGCATCAACCTTAGATGAACTAGCCCAGATCGCGCCCGCTGAGCGTGAAGGGCGAATCTCAATCAGCATGCGCCGTGACGGAGGTTGGCTCGCTGGCCATACCGACGCGGTAAAGACCCTAACCAGCAAGCTACGCATGTAGACGCCTGGTCTGTAGACCTATTCGGACCCGGGTTCGACTCCCGGCATCTCCACACAAAAGCGCCCTATTTCGCCCAAAATGGCTGAAATAGGGCGCTTTTCGTTTAGGCACTGCCGGAAACACTGCCGGTTTTTTCGTTTATTCCGGTCGATGCCTCTACTCTCAGCCACTTCCCTCCCTCCCGCCGAGGTACTCCTCGCCGCACTGCACGACCCGCGCGTGGCGCAGGCGCTCCACCTCGCCGTTCGCGACGCGCTCTTGCGTGCGCGCTTCGAAGCGCTCCGCGCCGAGGGCCTCAGCGTGAACGAGACGGTCGAGCAGTTGCTTGGTCCGCACTATGACGCAGCGGGCCAGCCTTACTACCTGAGCGACGAGCGCGTCCGTGCGATCGTCTACCGAAAAGAGCGAAGCCGCTGACTAGGAATGCGTAGTTCCGGAAGCCTGATGGAACGGCTACGCAACCCCACCTCAACCCTGACGTTAGCGATCCTCGATCTCACCAGCCCTTTGTGATGAAAGCCATGGCGGCGACTGTACTCGACCACCACTTGGATATTACTCCTGGCGTCTGCGGCGGTAAGCCGCGCATTGCGGGGCGGCGCATCACCGTGCATGACATCGCTGTCTGGCACGAGCGGCTCGGGCAGAGCGCCGACGCCATTGCTACTGAGTACGGTCTCACACTTGGAGACGTACACGCCGCGCTGGCCTACTATTTCGACCATCGCGCTGAGATCGACCGCGAACTAGATGAGCGAGACGCCTTCACTGAGGCACTACGGGAACAGACCCCGTCGCGACTCTCGGAGGCCTTACGAAGACGCGTTGGTGGTTGAATGGTCCAGCGCAAGGGCACAGCATCCTAGACTATGAGCGCGATCCGCTACTATACCGACGAGCATGTTGGGCGGGCCGTCGTTGAGGGACTCCGGAGACGAGGCATTGATGTGCAAACGGTCGTGGAAGCCGGACTACTTGGGGCTACCGACGAATCCCACCTCGCCTACGCGCTCGCAGAGTCACGCGTAGTGTTTACCCAGGACGACGACTTTCTGCGACTCGCGTCAACCGGAACCGCGCACTCTGGCATCGTCTACGCCCGGCAGGGTACTCCAGTGGGTGACATCGTGCGTGGTCTTGTTCTCATTCACGCCGTCCTTGAGCCTGCCGAGATGGTCGGGCACATTGAGTTTCTCTAAGACACCGTGTAGAGCGTATCGAGAGGGACATGGACAGCGACACCTGCGTCGACTTGGGCTTGCGCCTGGGGTGCTAGGCCGCCCGCTGTGAACAGGACAGGCGTCGTCGTCGTGATGCTGCGTTCCTCCTGCGCCACGAGACGGCCCCGGCGGATGAGCCGGTCGAGGTCGCGCGCGTCCGCCGCGCCCCACTTGCACTCGCCCACGAGCAAGCCGCCTGCGCCGTCGAGCGCGACGACGTCGACCTCCTCGCTCGCGTCGGAGCTCCACCAGCGCCCCACCTGCACCGGGCTAAACGGTAGGGCCGGATGCGGCTCGCGGGCGGTCCGCGCGACGAACTGGCGGCAGGCCTCCTCAAACACGTGCGCCGTGTGGGCCTCATCCAGGCGCGGGGCCACGAGGCGCTCCCATAGCACCTCGGGATCCGTCAACGCCGAGAGCCCTCGCCCGCGGATGTCCGCCACGAAGCGGTGCCAGAACACCAGGTACGGGTCCGCAAGCTGGTACAGCATCCGCTTCGGGCTCGGGTTCGGATAGGCCGTCAGCGGTGCCACACGCTCGACGACCTCCATCTCCAGGAGCCAGTCGAGCGGGCGGGCGAGGGCGCTCGTCTGCTTGCCCACACGGCTCGCGATGCGGCTCCAGCGGCGCTCCCCGCTCGCGATAGCTTCCACGACCGAGTAGTGGACCGACGCGTCCGCCAAAAACGCATCGAACGTGTGCGCCGCCTCGTCGTGCAGGCGGCCCGACGGGTCGAGGAGGTGGCGAGCCGCATTCGCTGCCAGCGAGCGGCCTGGATCCACGAGCGCGAGGTGGCCTGGCAGCCCGCCGAAGACCGCGTAGAGGCGGAGACGGTCGCGGGACGACCAGGTCGGGACGAAGCGCGCCGCGTCGCGGTAGTCGAACGGGTGGACGTCCAGACGCGCGGTGCGGCGGCCATAGAGCGGCTGGTCCGGCCCCACGAGGCGCTTCATCGCCGAGACATGGCTGCCCGAGAGGACCACCGTGAGTTGCGTCCCCGGAGCCTCGTGGTCCCACCACGCCTGCAGGATCGACGGCAGCGCCGAGGCCGCGTCCGCGAGGTAGGGAAACTCATCCAGGACGAGTAGGAACGGCGCTCCTTCCGCGCGCTCAGCGACATAGCCCAGCAGCGCCTCCCAGTCCGGTAGCGCCGCGCGACGGAGGGCCGCATCGTCGAAGCGCTCAGCCAGGACGCGCGAGAGGGCCAGGAGTTGCTCACGCTCGGTGCGGCGCGTTGCCTGGTAGTAGGCCCCGCCGACCGCCTCCGCGAAGCGGGTCAGCAGAAAGCTCTTACCTGCACGTCGGCGACCCATCATCAGCACCAGCCCCGGGCCAGGAGCGGCGTGCGCCTCCCCAAGGCGGGTCCAAAGCACCTCACGGTCGAAGAGGTCGGCAGGACGAGTCGGGGTAGCCATAGGCGATCAGGAGGCGAGGATTTCCAACAGGTCAAGATACTCCCATCTGTGTTACTAACATAAATGAGAGCGTTATACCTCGTCGTTTGAGCACGTGCTCGGTTTGCTCTTCAAACGCATGGGCTTACAACTCGCAACCGGTCTCCGTGTTGGACTTCCCAGATCTGTATATCGCGGGTGTACGACACGGCTTCGGAGCTAAAACCGAGACGCCTTGCTAGCCCGCCTCATACTGGCGAGCGATTCCCCAGAGCGTCGCTGTCTTTTGCATCCGACGAGCATGCCTACCCACTCCGTCACCATTTCCGTCCCCGAAGAAGTGCTTCTCGCCGAGAACGCAACTCCCGAGGGCTTTGGCGCCGAGCTGGCCTTACTCGCGGCCGTCAAGCTCTACGAACTAGGACGGCTCTCCTCGGGCCGTGCCTCTGCCCTCGCGGGCATGCCACGCGTGGCGTTTCTCCACGCACTCGGTCGATACCGGGTCAGTCCCCTTGCCGCTGAGGCGGACGATCTCGACGCATCGTTTGAGGCGGGGCACTTCGCGAGCGCTTCCGCGCACCCCACGGGTCCTACTTGAAGGAAAGAAAGCCGGGCACCTTCGCGCGGTCGTCCCGCTTCTAGACCAGCTGCGCACAGCAGGGATGCACATCTCCGACCGGCTCGTCGCACAGGTGCGCGCACTCGCAGGCGAGTGAACTACAGTCGCTCCGCTACTGCTCCTCGTGAGCGGTAAGCACGTGGGGACTAGCGCATTTTGCAAGAGTAGAGGCGCTATCGAAGATCGTTGACACCGCGCGGAGTAGAAGGTCGCGGGTTCGACCTGGACGCACGAGGCACACGCTGCGAGGTTGGGTGCAGACCCTCCAACCCAGCCCCAACCTCCCATGGCTATCCTCGAACGCGGCATCCTCGGTGGCGGCCGCAACGCCGTCGGCACCGTCGTCATGAGCCGCTGGCGCGGCAAGGACGTCATCCGCGCCCGTGTCAGCCCCACTAACCCCCAGACCGCCGCCCAGGTCGAGCAGCGCGACCTCTTCGCCACGCTCACCCGCGCCGGCTCCAGCCTCATGGACGCCTTCGTCCGCCCCTACTGGCGGCGCTATGAGCGCTCCGGCCGCAACGCCACCACTGCCTTCAACGAGTTCGTGCGCGCCAACGTCCGCGTCATGCGCTCCGGCGCCCCCAACCTCGGCGGCGCCCCGGCGGGCACCTTCGACGCCGCGCAGCTCGTGCTCACCCGCGGCGGGCTGTCTCCCGCTGAGCCGACCGGCCTCGTCGATGACGCCGGGCAGGTGCAAGTCACCTGGGACCTCGCCGGTGGCCAAGCCGACGACGCCGTTGCCATCGCCGTGACGGGCCTCGACGGGTCGCTTGCGAGCGTCGCCACGGGCTTCACGCGCGGAGAGGGCCAGGCCACGCTCGCCGTGCCCTTCGCCGACCGCGCGATGTACGCCTTCCACGTCGTGCCCTACCGGCTCATCGCGGGGCGCGACCCCAGCCTCGCCTTCCCCGGCTCCGTCCGCTACGACGCCGACGCCGCGGCTGACGTCATCGTCATGGGCGCGGCCAAGCAGGCCGCCTTCGCGGCTGGCGGGCAGGTCGCCGTGGCCCAAGAGGCTGCTGGGGCGCTCGTCTAGCACCGCCTTCCGTGCCGGGGTACTCCGTTAGCCTCGCTGTCCGCGTCGGCCTCCTCTGCTAGGAGTTGGTCCGGCGCGGATAGGGAGGCGAACCGGAGCAGGTCCCGCACGCGTGGTTCAGTCTCCCTTGCTGTCCCTCGATGTCTACCCACGCTCCCAGCCAGATCGACCGCTGGCTTGCGCGCAACGCGCTCCACCTCGTCGTGGCGCTCCTGGTCGCCCTCTTCGGGTGGAGCGCCAACCGCACGCTCGACCAGGTCGCGGCCGACATCGCGCTCAACACCGCGCGGCTGGAGCGGCTCAGCGAGGCCGTCGGCGAGGTGCTCATTGACCAAGCGAGCCACGCCCGGCGGCTTGAGCACCTAGAGCGCCGCCTCGACCACGTCGAGCGCCGCCTCGAAGCCAACCCGTCGCGCTCCTTCGATTAACCTCAGCCCTCCACTCCGATGAACCTCACGCCCTCTCCGACTCAGACCCGCTGGCGAATGTGGTCGCGGCGTCCGATCCGCAAGCTGCGCCTCGGCGGGTTCGCCGGGCTCGGCGCAGCGCTCCTGCTTCCGCTCGTCAACGCCGCGCTGCGCAAGGCCGGGCTGCCGTCCGTCGAGGCCAACGACCTCGCTGCGCTCTGGGACCTCGGGCTCGTGGCCTACGGCGGCGTCGCGGCCGTCGTGACGTGGCTCACGGCCTACCTCGCGCGGCCCGCCTCCGACGACATGCCCGTCCAGGAAGGGCTGAAGCAGTAGGACTACTGGTCCCTCGTCCTTTGTCATTGGTTTCCCTCGCCCCCGCCTCTGTCCACGCCATGCTTCTGTTCGTACCTGCCGCCACCAACCTCGATTTGCTCCGACAACTCCTTGCTAACGACAGCCCGCAGCCCGAAGACGCCCAACGGGCGACTCCAGTCTTCGCCGTGATCCTTGGGAAGGACAACCCCCAGCCTGAGGACGTGCAGCGGCTCCTCGCGCTCGCTCAGCTACTCCAGGGCAAGGACAACCCGGCTTCCGAGGACGTCCAGCGCGCAGCCGTTGATTTACGTCAGGGCGAACTGCGCTCCGATGCTCTCCGTCTGGGCAAGGACAACCCCGAGCCCGAGGATATCCAGCGGCTCGCGGCGGCGCTCGCGCAAGGGCTGGAGGTGCTCATGGCGTTCCTGAAGGCGACCCCGCGCGCCCTCAGCGCCTAGCCTACAGCCGCATGGCCCCGGTCCTCACCATCACCCGCGAGGCGGTCCAGCCCGCTGCCGACCGCACGCTTGGCACGGCCGCGCTTGCCGTGCCTGATCGAGGATCAGGCGAAGCAGGCATCGTCTGGCAGGGCTACAGCCTGGAGCCCCCCTGGGTGGACCGCGACGGCGACGGGGTGCGCGACCGCGGCGTGAGTTGCATCCCGCCCGGGACCTACCGCGCCGTGCCGCACGGGTGGGGCCGCGATGCCCGCTGGACGCGCTTTGACCAGGTATGGCGGCTCGAAGGCGTGCCTGGAGGGACGGCGATCCTGGTTCACGCGCTCAACTTCCCCTGGCAGACACGCGGGTGCATCGGGCTGGGTCAGGGCCTCGGCGACCTCGACGGCGATGGACGGCCCGACCTTGTGAGTAGCCAGGCAGCAATCCGCGCAGTGCGAGCAGCGGTGCGTTGGAGGTGGCTGTGGGTGGTCGTGACGCAGACTCGGGTCCCCTTCTCCGAGAAGCTCCGTGCAGTAATTGCACGCGAGAAAGCAACGCTGATTCCTCTGGAGCCTCTCACCCGTTGACGTTCTCCTTCTAGGCGAGGATCCGATCCTTCCCCGACTGGCAGGCTACGAAGCTTATCGTAACGTTGCCCCCATAATGCAGCCTCGAATCCGAATATACCTAAGCGGTTAGCATAGACGAATCGAATAGCCGGGTGGGTGGATCAATGAGATTCAGCACCACTCGACGCTGTAGGCGACAACCGCTTCACCAGCAAATTTACCGTGCTAGGCATTGCACGTGTTGAGTTCCGCATCCTCGAGCTCAAGCACCACGCAGGCAACGTGGAGACCGTCACGGAAGACCTCCTCGAACAACTGCGAGCAGCTGGACAAAAGGCTACTGCTCCGCCACCTTCGAGAACCTACGGCAGGACGGAGCACTGTCTCCGTCAGCGGCACACACCGCATAGCTTCCAGGAACCAGAGACGACGTCTCAATGCGGAGAGCTGGCTGGCTGGATAGCTCGACATCCGACACGCTGAATTGGATACGTCCTAGCATATCCACGACCCAGATCCGAACATGGCTCGCTGGATCTACAGACAGAACAGTATGGATCGCTCCAGTCGTTGGGTTGGGATAGAGGTCGGCAATGTCTAGTTGTGGTTGATCTGGGTTGGCCTGTTCTACGACCGTAGCCTCAACGATATCAAGTTGGCCGTTTTCGGTCGATACAGAGGGGTTGCCCTCGTTAAGGCGAGCCTGAGTGATGTCGAGCGTCGTATTCCCAACAGCAATGCCATCAAACTGGAGTTCTAGCAGCAAGCCATCGCCGGATAGGGCTGTGGCCCCGGCCGCGGAGATGACCAGAATGCCTGGTGTGGTCCTATTGGAGGCCACAACCCATCCGTCTGTCAAGGTGCCCGCTCTCGACGGATCGAGGGCTGTGGCAATGGTTGGATCAAACGCCACCTCCATACGGAATGCAAAAACTTGCGCTGAAGCGAGGCCATCAATGCTCAGTGTCACGCTTCCCGTACTTCCAACTTCGGCCTGGGAACTGCCGATCGAGAGGCGCGGAGTTTGGGCGACTACGGCTCCCGTGAAGCCTAGGGCCAGCACGAGCGCACAACGCGCCAGGTGCAGAAGGAATGGAGACCTGACGTCGCGTAGGGATATCATTGGGATTCGAGCTAGCATTAGGCCGCCTACCGACGGCAGGAAGACGTGAGAGCGACGTATTACCGGATCACGGTGAATGCCCGTTGAATAGGCCCGGATGGGGTCTGTCCTACGATGAAGTAGCGTCCGGCCGACAAACCGCCTGTCTCGACAGTGAGCGTATGGCGTCCTGCTTCAAAGCGCGTGTCGGCGAGCGTAACCACGCGACGCCCCAGCAAATCGTAGACATCAAGCTGGAGTTCGGCCGCTTCGGGCAGTTCCATATCGAGCGAAGCCGTCGTGCTGGTAGGGTTCGGGTACACGAACGAGAGTGCGAACGTCTCAGGTACATCTACAAGTACCATAGCTGGGAGGAACTCGGCCTCCTGCTCATTGACGCGAAGCGTGCCCGCAACCGTTGCACCTTCAGCATCCACGTTCGCGACCGTGAACGGCCATGACCAGTCTGCGGGCAACGGCGTAGTACCGGCCAGCGCGAAGATGACGCCATCTTCTGTCGTGTGCTGAGCTACCATCCAATCGCCTGGTAGCGTCGAAGCATCTAGTGCGACCGCGGCCTCTCCCTCGACAGTCAGGTGCACCTGAAGCGCTTGGGCTGGTTGATTGAGTGTGACCGGCAGGGTCCATGTATCCTCCGTGAGAGACGGAGGGCTCCAACTGGCCAGCGAAGGCGTTGCACGTGCGCCCGAAGCAGACGCCGCAGCGGCAAAGGGAGCCCTAGGTTGTGCCCCGGCGCCACACTCTAATTCGGACAGGATGCCCACATCGAATTGGAGCACCAGCGAGGCGTCCAACGCACTGATACTGCCGTCTTGGGTGGGGTCTGCCGCACAACTCTTAAAGCCCTCCGGCGTCGCTCCTACATCCGCCTGAAGGATGTAGGACGCATCGAACGAGGTGACCTCGCCGTTGCCTGTCACGTCACCACACGGTCCGCAACTCGCTACCGTAACCGAACCGTTGGATGCGGATGCCGGAGGATCACCCTCATTGAGCCGGAACGAGAGCCAAGCAAGGTCCGAGCGCCCATCCGTCACAGGTGAGAAGACCAACTCTAGGAGGAGTCCGTCGCCCGCGAGAGGCTGAGAGCCTGCTGCTGAGACGCGGACGTTCCCAGCTTGCTGGCTGCTCGACTCGACGAGCCAGTTCTCTGAGAGAGTCCCCGATTTCTGCACGTTCTGGAATTCGAGGATGCTCTCATCGAAGGCGAGCTCGAAGTTGTAAGCAAGAACATCACGGTTGTCGAGTTGAGCAAGC
>JBCBEX010000030.1:0-42907 GCA_038528235.1 Bacteroidota bacterium | reverse complement strand
ACCTTCGACCTTCGACCTTCGACCTTCGACCTTCGACCTTCGACCTTCGACCTTCGACCTTCGACCTTCGACCCGCTTGCCCGGACGGTTCACACAAATCGCAGGGTGGCCGACGTTGTCGCCGTGTAGCTTCCCAGCCGAGCCAACCTACCAACCTCCGACCGCTCATGCGTCTCCGACCCTTTGCCTTCTTGGTCGCGCTCCTCGCGCTCTCCGTTCCGTTTGTCGGCTGCGACTCCGACGACCCGGACCCGATCGACGACTTCGACCCGTCGACAGTCGACTACAACACCGTCACCTCGCTCTCCTTCGCCGAATTCGTGCGCCCGCTCCTCGAAGCGCGCGACGTGTTCGACGGCGCGCCCTACGACTTCGACGCGCTCTTCGCTAGCGATGCCGGTGCCTTCGTGATCCCGTTCGACGCCGACGGCTCGATCCTCTTCCGCGTCATCGACGCCGGGGCGAACGTGGACGGTCTGAACGTGGGCAACCTCGAAGCCGATGAGGTGGCCTACCTCCGCCGCTGGGTGGACGCGGGCGCACCGGACACCGACGGCTCGATCCCGTACGAGGGCGCGACCGAGTTCGCCCTCGTCTGCAACCAGCTCGACGGCAAGGTGTCGGTCATCGATATCCGCGAGGGCCGCGTGATCCGCACGCTCGACTTCACCGACCTCGGCCTCCCGGCCACGATCAAGCCGCACGACATCGTCGCGGAGCCGGACGGCAGCGCCTGGTACGTCGCGCTCATCGACGCCAACAGCGTCCTCAAGTTCTCGACCAACCTCAACGACTTCGGCGACGGCGCCGACGCCTTCATCGCCCAGACGCCGGGGCCCGTCAACGCCTTCACCACGCCGGGCATGCTCGCCCTCGACCCGGACGGCATGCTCTACGCAGGCCGCTCGTTCGCGGACCAGTCCGGCAGCCAGAGCATCGCTATGATCGACCGCGCGACGATGGCTGTGGACGAGATCGCGGTGCCCTTCACGCGCCCGCACGCCATCGAGCAGGTCGGCGACTACGTGCTCTCGTCGTCGCTCTCGGAGAACACCGTCGTCTCGATCGACGTGTCGGACCCGCTGCTGCCCGAGGTCGTGGACCAGATCTCGCTTGGCGGCGGCATGAAGTCGCTCGTGATGTTCGACGTGAGCCCCGACGGCCAGCAGGCCGTGCTCACCGCGCAGCTCTCGCAGGAGATCTACCTCCTCGACCTCTCGGACCCGACGAACCTGCGCATCGCTGGCATCATCGCCGTCGGCGAGCAGCCCTGGCACCCGACCTACAGCCCCGACGGCGCGACGCTCTACGTGCCGAACCGCCTCTCGAACACGATTAGCGTGATCGACGTGGCCACGCAGTCCATCACGGCGACGATCACGGACGCGGCGCTCTCGCAGCCGCACGGCTCCGCCATCACCCCGGACGGGCGCTTCCTCGTCGTGTCGAGCCGCAACACCATGGGCGGCTACACGCCGACGTTCCCGTACGCGGGCAGCCAGGAAAACCCAGGCACGGTCGTCGTAATCGACACGCAAACCAACGCGGTCGTGCACGTGATCGAGATCGGCGCGTTCGCCTCGGGCGTGGAGGTGGTCACCCTGTAGTTGACGTTCCTGGATCAGCTTTTCACGGCCTCCTCCTGGTTTTCAGGGGGAGGCCCGATTATTCTGGGGCTCCCTTGATCGCATCGCCGTGTCCCGCCTCGCTGCCCTGGTCCGTCTCGCGCTGGTGCTGTGCCTTGTGGCCAGCACGCAGAGCCTGCTCGTGGTCCAGGGCATCTTCACGCTGCGGCAGGACGTGATCGCGGAGCGCTTCTGTGAGAACCGCGACCGCCCGGAGCTGAACTGCGACGGCGTGTGCTACCTCACGAAGCAACTCAAGGAGCGCCAGGACCGCGAGCGCGAGCAGAACGAGGCGGTCCTCGAACTCGCGCTCACCTTCCAGCTTCAGATTGCCGAGGGCATCGCATTGGACGTGCCCACCGACGGCATCGAGGCACGCCGGGGTAGCATCGCGCTGCTCGGCTGGGCCGCCGGCGTGCCCAGCGAGGTGTTCGTCCCGCCCCGTGGATGAGCGACTGGGCTTGAGCGTGACGCGGCTCCCCCTTCTCCCTGAAGGGTCGGAAAGCGGCCCCCCTCAGAGATGAGGGCGACCGTCTGGGTGGATCGGAGAGCCAAGCGACCATCCACCCAAACGGGGGAGCGGTCTTGCCCCAAGCCCCACGGACTCGCTGCGCGCTAGCACTGGGCTAGGGCGCCCCTTACTGCTTTCCACCGCGCCGCACAGGACTCGTTCTGTGCGTGTGCTGGTACCGAACTCTCTTCCTATGCTTCGAACGATGCTCTGTGGCGCGCTGCTGTGCGCCCTCGCCCTTCTCCTCTCTGTTCAATCCTCCTGGGCCCAAACCCCCTGGACGTCCCACCGCCCCGACGGTCACGCCCCCATCGGCGTGATGGGCGACCACACACACTCGGCCGGTGAGTTCATGGTGTCCTACCGCTTCATGGCGATGGCCATGGCCGGCAACCGCGACGGCACCGAATCGCTGTCCGACGCCGAGGTCGTTGCTGCTGACGGAGCCAACTTCCTGATTGCGCCGACCGAGATGCCGATGCAGATGCACATGCTCGGCTTGATGTATGCCCCCACGGACCGCATCACGCTCATGGCGATGGTACCGCTCGTCACGATGTCGATGGACCACGTGACGCGCATGGGTGGCACCTTCACCACCGAGGCGGGCGGTCTGGGCGACCTCGGCCTCGCGGCGCTCGTCGTGCTCGCCCGGCCCGAGCGGCAGCGGCTCCACGCCAACCTCGGCGTGCGGCTGCCGACGGGCTCCATCGAGGAGCAGGACGTGACGCCCGCGAGCGCCCCCAACGAGACGACGCTACCCTACCCGATGCAAACGGGTTCGGGCACGTTCGACCTCCAGCCGGGGCTGACCTACCTCGGCCAGACCGACCGCCTCTCGTGGGGCGCGCAGGCGATAGGCACGATCCGCCTCGGCGAGAACAGCAGCGACTATCGCTTCGGCAACGTCCTCGACGTGACCGCGTGGGGCGGCGTCAACGCGACCGACTGGCTCGGCGGCTCGCTCCGCCTCGCGGCCTCCACCTGGGGCGATGTCTCCGGCGCCAACCCCGCCTACGCGATGGGCGTGACGAACCGCATGGTGCCGACCGTCTTCGCCGACCTCCGCGCTGGCACGCGCTTTGATCTTGGCCTGGGCGCAAACGTGCTCGTCCCCAGCGGGCCGCTCCACCACCTCCGCCTCGCGGCCGAATTCGAGCTCCCGGTCTACCAATCGCTCGACGGCCCCCAACTCGAAACCGACTGGACGCTCACCCTCGGCGCGCAGTATGCCTTCTGACGCGTCGGACTGTGCGGAGCGCCGCCGACCCGCTCTCTCGCGATGAAACGCCGATTCGCCGCGCTCATGCTCGCCCTCTTCGCCACCGTGCTAGGCGCTTCGGCGACGCAGGCGCAGGCGGAGCTCTCCGAGTTGCGCGGTACCGTTCTCGACATGGACGGAACCGCGCTGCCGGGGGTCAACATCGCCGTGCTGAACGCATTGCCGCGGGCCTTCACCGGGGAGGATGGGTCGTTTGTACTCGCCCTCATGCCGGGGACCTACACACTGGAGTTCACCCGGATCGGCTACGCTCCGCGCCTGGCCATCGTGACCGCGCCCACCGACGCGTCGCTCGCGGTGGCGCTGGTGCCTCGCACCGAGGCCCTCGGCGAACTCGTCGTCTCCACGCAGCGCACCGACGCGACGCTCCTCGACGCACCGGCGGCCGTCACCACGCTCGACGCGGACGAGGTCGTGGCCTCGCAGACGTGGGCGCTCGCGGACCTCACCGGACGCGTGCCGAGCTACCTCTACCAGGAGTCCGGCGTCGGCTTTCAGGCATTTCAGTCCATTCGCGGCGTGCAGGTCACCGGCGAGGACCCCGCCGTGGCGACCTACGTGGACGGCGTCAATGCGCTCGATGTCCTCGCGGGCGGGCTAGCGCTCGTGGACGTGGAGCGCATCGAGGTGCTGCGCGGGCCGCAGGGCACGCTCTTCGGACGGGGCGCGCTCGGGGGCGTGGTGAACATCGTCACGCGCCCGCCGACCAACCGCCGCGTGGTCTACGGCGAGACGACGGTCGGCAACCTCGGCCTCCAGCGCTACGAGGCGAGCGTGAAAGCCCCGGTCGTGCCGAGCCGCCTCTTCGTCGGGGCGTCCGCGCTCTTCCAGACGCGCAGCGGCACCTTTCAGAACGACACGACGGCGCTCGCCGCCTTCGCGCCCAACGCTGAGGTGATCAGTCCCGACGTCGTGGATGCCGAGATCGGTGGGGAGCAAACGCTCTACGCGCAAGTCGGGCTGCAGTGGCTCCCGTCGAACGTCGTCCGGGCGCGGCTCGACGTGAAGGCGCAGCGCGACCAGTCGGACGCCAGCACCTTCTGGGCCGGGGCGCCCGACGAGGCGACGGCCTTCGCCAACCCGGACGCGCTCTTCCTGCCGCGCATCGGGCAGCACGAGCGGACGCTCGTCAACACCGCGTTCGCGCTCGACATCTACGGGCCGGGCCTCACGCTCTCGCTCGCCACCACCGTGCAGCGGGTCGGCCTCGCCTTCGCCGACCTCTTCGACGGCAGCGAGGTCTACTCGTCGTACCGCTACGACGGCACCACTGTGGACCTTGGCGCAACGTCCAGCCCGCAGGCCATGTGGAGCCAGGAGCTCCGCGCCACCTCCAACGGCGACGGACCAGTGTCCTTCACGGTGGGCCTCCACGCATTCACTCAGAACACGTTCGAGCCAGCGACCAACCGGGCGCTCGAACTCGGCCCCAACACCTACGCGCTGTTCCGCAACGAGGGCGAGAACGCCGGCTTCGTCACCTTCGGGCAGGCCACGTGGCGGCTCTCCGACCGCCTCGACGTGACAGCCGGGCTCCGCTACGAAGTCGAGGAGCGGTCGAGCACCTTCAACAGCTTCGGCGACCTCGTCGTGCAAGCCGGCGAGGTCACCGAGTTTGCGCCGGACACAACCGTGGCGGCGTCCTACAGCGCGCTCTCGCCGAAGATCGCCTTTGCGTACGACGTGACGGACCGCGTGCGCGCTTACGCGAGCTACACGCGAGGTTTCCGCGCAGGTGGCATCAACGCGCAGCGCATCCCCAACCGGCTTGCGGAGCGGTACACGTACGACTCCGAGACATCCACCAATGTGGAGGTCGGGATGAAGGCGCGGCGGGGCGAGCGGCTCTACGCTGCGCTGACGGGCTATCTGATCTCGTGGAGCAACCTCCAGTTCGCCAACCTCATCGCCCCGCCGTTCAGCTTCGCGCGCGAAAACGTCGGCGACGCCCGCTCACGGGGCATCGAGCTTGAACTCGCTGCTGTCCCGATCGACCGGCTACGCCTGGACGCAACGCTCAGCCTGACCAGCACAGCCTACGTCGACTTCGTGCTGCAGCGCCTCGACCCGGAGACGTTCCAGGTAGTCAACGATGTGATCTCGGGCAACCGGCTTGCCAACGCACCAGGGCGCACCGCTTTCCTCGGGGCCGAGTGGCGACACCCCATCAGCGGCCCCGTCGACGGCGGGGCCACGCTGCTCCTACGCGGCGAGGTGCGCCGCGTAGGCCGCTTCTTCACGGACATCCAGAACGACCTCCAGCAGGACGCTTATACCCTAGTCAACGCACGCCTCGGGTTCGAGACAGACCGTGCCTCGGCGTTCTTCTGGGTCCAGAACCTCACCGACACACGCTTCCTCATCTACGGCGCCCCCGACACCAGCCTCAACCGACGTTCCGTGATCGCAGCGCCCCGCACGCTCGGCGTGACGCTGCGCCTGCGACGGTAGCTCTCCAACCTCGACTCCAAATGCGGGGCTGCTCCGCCTCGCCTTACCTCTCTCGACGCTCATGCTCCGCTTCGTTCTTCTCGTTCTCACGCTCGTAGGCCTGCCTGCAGGCGCGCAAGATGTACCCACCGCTGGCCCCGCCGTCGTCGAAACATTCGTTGTGGAGGGCTTCCGGCTGGGCGACGAGGTCCCAGCGGGGAGCGCCGTCGGGCGTGCCGGGCTGCGCTACGCCGACGGCGGCTACGTCCACGTGGTCCACGGCAAGCCCTACGTGCGCGGACGGCAGGTCTACGGCGGCCTCGTCGGCTACGGCAGCGTCTGGGCGGCGGGCGCGCACCGCGCCACTGAACTCGTGACCACGGTGCCCCTCGCGTTCGGCGACACGCGCATCGAGCCGGGGGCATACAGCCTCTTCGTGACACCTGGCCCAAACCAGTGGACGCTCCACGTCAACCGCGCATTGGGCATGCACCTCGCCGACGAGTATGACGCCGCGCTCGATGTGGTCACCGTTGATGTCGCGCCCGAGGTGCTGGCAGCACCCGTTGAGGGCCTCATGTGGTCGTTCGCCGACGACGGCACGGCGCTGCGGCTCGCCTGGGCCGACGTGATGATCGCGGTACCTTTCCGGCGCGTCCCGTCTCCCTGAATCGTCGTCCCGATGCCGACTCGTACCCTGCTCTGCTTTGCGCTAGCCGTTCTGGCGCTCCTCCCGGCGTGCACGTCTGACTCGGCAGACACGCCTGCTGAGACCTACGAGGTGCGCGGCCTCTACGAGGGCACCCGCTTTGAGGGGGCTGCTGTCTCTGTCGTCCACGAGACGATTCCGGGCGTGATGGACGCGATGCGCATGAGCCTCGTCCTGGACGACCCCGCCGAGGTGGAAGGCCTCGCCCTCGGCACGAAGGTGCGGTTCACCGTCACGGTCGGCGACCGCCTCGTCGCGAGTGATTTCGAGGCCTTGCCGGACACGACGACGCTGGACCTGCCGGAGGACTTGCTGCCCGACGCCGCCAACGCGGACACCACCGACGCAGACACCACCGGAGCGTGAATCGGTAGCGGCACGGATACGGCTCAGCGGCAGCCTGGACCTTCTCGTTCAGACGTCCACACGTTCACACACTAACGGGGCACGCGGCGTTGGTCTAGCCGATCCAGTGGCTCACCTTGACCAGGAAGACGTTGGTCGGCGTGTCGGTGAACAGGCCGCGCAGGTCGCGCCCGAGGCGCAGGCGGCCTTCGTCGGCGAAGCCATCGCGCTGCTGCTGCCACACGAAGAAGAGCGCGCTGCCGGGGCGGTACTCCCACCGAAGGACGGCGTTGCCCTGAAGCGAGCGCACCGTGAAGTCGCGGTCGAGGGTGAACGTCGCGCCGCCGTCGCCGGGATCGATGCGCGTTGAGCCGTCGGCGTTCTCGGTGACCGTGCCGCGCTCGGTGCCGTACCCCAGAAAGCGCAGCGCACCGGGGCGGTCGGCTTCCTTGAAGGCGGAGAACTGCCCGCGGGAGGCGAACGGGCGCACGAAGAGTTGGAGCGAGAGCCTCGGCGTGAACGTCCAGTCCACACGCGCCGCGAGCGCGACCGAGGTGGCATCGAGTTGGCCGAAGACGTAGCGCGTGCCGAAGGTCGCCTGCGCAGCGGGGTCGGCAAGCGCCGTGACGTACTGCCGCGGGTCACCTTCCACCACGACGCTGGGCTCTAGCGACACCACGAGCGCATCGCTCGGCCGCAGTTCGATACCGCCCTCGACCGTGGTGCGGAATCGTCCGAGTTCGCTGCGGAGGTACTGGCCCGAGGCGAAACCCACGACGGAGCGCCGCGCGTCGGTCGAGACGCTGAGGCCGAGCGAGCCGCTCGCGTCGTACCGTGCGAGCGGGCCGCCGCGCGTCAGCCGGTCATCGTCCCGTCGCGGTTCGAATTCGACGCTGAGCCCGAGGTCCCAGAAGCTGCGCAGTTGCCCGCTGAGATCCGCCGCCACGAGGCCGCCTACCCGTTCGCCGCCGAAGGTCCAGCTGCCGCCGCCGAGGAGGCTCGCGCTCCACGACTGGAACAGGCCCTGCGCATTGGGCTCGGTATAGGTCACGCGCGCGTCCACGCTGGCGAGGTCGGCGCGGCGCTGGAAGCCGAGGGCGTTGACATCGAAGTCCGGTGAGATCGCCGCGACTTGCAGCCCGCCCGTCCAGTGGTCGCCGTCGATCTTGATCGCGTTGACTTCGGCGGTCCAGCCCGTCAGGGTCGTCCGGGTCGTGTCGAGGTCGAGGTGCGTGGCATCGGGGCGCTGGAGGAGACGGGGGAGCGCGCGCTGTAGGTCGGTGATGGCCGATGTGCTGCCCGTCGTGGCGCTGCCCGCGGCCTGCGCCGTCAGCAGCCACTGTTCGGCGAGCGGCTGCTCCACGTCGAGCCCGGCGACGGTCGCGGTGGTGGCGAACTCGGCGTCGATGTCCGGATCACTCGTGTTGCGAAGGACCGACGTGAGAAATCCGCCGACGACCGTGGTGCCGAAGGTGCCGCGCGTGCGCGCGACGAGGTAGTTCGAGAGCGGCTCCACGAGCACGCGCCCGTCGTCCACCTGAGTGCCGCTGGCGTCGAATGCCGTGAACCGCCCGTACTCGGCGCGGGTGGTGGCGTTGAGCAGGCCCACGGAGAAGCGCCCGACGCGGCCCGAGAGCTTCGCCGCGCCTAGGATCGTGCTCTGCTGCGGCACGTCGGTATAGACGATGCCCTCGTCCGCGGCGGCGTCGAATGCGGATGCCGGGACGAACGAGGTACGCTGCGGGCTCCGGCCGATGCGTCGGGTGTAGAGCAGTTGGGGGCGGTCGGTGTCGACTCCGCTGCGGGGCGCGAGGGAGAACACGTCAGTGCCCTCGATGAAGAAGGGCCGCTGCTCGGGGAAGAACAGCTCGAAGCCGCTCAGGTTGACCTGCGCCGGGTCGGCCTCTACCTGCCCGAAGTCGGGGTTGAGCGTCGCGTTGAGCGTGACCGCGCTCGTGAGCCCGAGCTTGAGGTCCAGCCCCACGCGCGGCGTGAGGTCGGTTGCCTCGTAGAACGGATCGGCCACATCGCCGGGCGCGCGGGTGAGCGCAGCGGCGGCGTAGGGGACGACCTCGAACCGCCGCGGCGTCGGCAGTGCGCTGGGCAGCACGAGCCTCCCGAATTGGCTCACGTAGCCCACCGCGTTGGGCGGGCGCTCCGACCAGTATGACACCTCCTGCGTGCGAAAGTGAACCCGCACGAACTGCAGCCCCCACGTGTGCGGACCGGAGCCGCTGGTGTAGCGGAGCTGCGCGAGCGGGATCTCGAACTCGGCCGTCCAGCCGGTTTCGTCGCGCGTCGTCGCCACGTCCCAGACGGCGTCCCAGGAGAGGTCAGCCTCGGTGTCGTCGAAGAAGAGCACATCGCGCTGGATGCCGCCCGGCGTGATCATGAACAGGAAGCCGGTGCGCCCGTCGCCGTACGAGTCGAGCACGACGATGGCGCGGTCCGTGACGATGCCCGCGTCGCGGCGGGCAAGGCGGGCGTCGATGCCGTCGGGCTGGCTGTCGGTCATCCGCATCCCGACGTAGAGCGACGACGGCCCGACGAGCACCCGCGCCTCGGTCGGCTCCGCGAGCGGCGCGCCGGGGTTCGGCAGGTACTGCACGAAGTCGGCCCCGACCTCTGCCGTGGCCCACGCCGGTTCGTCGAGGACGCCGTCGACGCGAATCGCCCCGGCCTCAACGGAGGACGCTGTGAGCGTGGGCTTCGGTTTCTGGGCGAAGACAGGGCAGGCCGCCAGCGCAACGAGCAAGCACGCACTGATACCAGATACGAGAAAGAGGAATGCGTTGCATCCATCCCACATGCTCGTCATCCCCGACTTGATCGGGAGCCGAAGGCCGGCGCAAGCCAATCCATACGGGACATCGCATGGATCCCCGCCTTCGCGGGGATGACTCGGAAGTGGGTTTGCACCACCATTTCTCGTAAACGGTATGATGTGCAGGGCGCGAGACCTCATCGTCCTCATTGCGTGACGCCCCAGCCCCAGACGATGCTCGTGATGAGCCAGCCGTCGCTTGTCTTGTGCAGCGTCATGAGCTTGTACTCGGCCTCATCTCGCCGTTGGTTTTCCAGCCGCAGACGTGCCAAGGCCACGTTCTCGTAGATGCCCACGCCGAGCAGTTCCTCGGTGTACAGCGTGTCGCCTCGGCTCTCGACGAGTTGAAACGGGCTCTCTTGGTAGGTCCCGTCGCGGTCCACGTAGCGGTAGGCACCGCGCGGGTGCATCGATGCCAGTTTTTGGTCGAGACGGCCCGTGTGGTCGCCGATGTAGAACGCCTCGATGGTGGCGAGGATGGCCTGCCGGTCGGCGAACGCGGTGGTATCAGGCAACGCGGGATGACGGGCGATCTCGCTGTCAGGCGGCAGCGTGGTACCGGCAAGGGTGGCTCCCACGAGAAGAGCAAAGACGACGATGAGCGAACGGGGCATGGCAAACGAGGCGGGTGTGGTCGGATGGACCGCTAGGTAGCCTGTTCGCTGTTTCGGATGCCTGATGGAGAGCTAATGACTAGGTCCTGAAGCCTGATGAACCGCTCGAATCGCGCTGAAACGCCCGGTTCTCGACTGCACCCAAGCGCGCGGTACCGTCGTAGATTCGCCGCCCTACACCCTCTGCCTGCCGCTGCTTCGCATGGAAGCCGACCTCCTCTCCTCGGACCAACCGTATGCCGTCGGAGAGTGGCATGTGCAGCCGCTCCTCAACAGCGCGACGCGCCGCAGTCGGGCCGTGTCGGTGGAGCCGCGCGTGATGGCGGTGCTGACCTATCTCGCACAGCACGCCGGTCAGGTCGTCACGCGGAGCGATCTACTGGACGCCGTCTGGGCCGACGTGGTCGTCAACGAGGACGCCCTCACGCGCGCGGTCTCAGAGCTACGCAAGCTCTTTGGTGACGATCCGCGTGCGCCGCGCTTCGTCGAGACGGTGCGCGGACGAGGCTATCGCCTCATCGCGCCCGTGACCTGGGCGGCGGACACCACCACAACGCCGGGGGAGCCGGCTCTGAACAGTCCGGTCGCGATCACGACGACGCGCGCCGGATCGGACCCGTCAAACCGACGCGGCTGGCTTGCAAGCCTCGTCGCAGGAGCCGTCCTGGCGGGCCTTGCCGTGGGCCTCTGGCTCGGTCGTGACCTGCTCGCCCGGACACCCACCGACGCGACATCCTGGGATGCGTCCGTGTGGGAGGCCGCGGTGCCGTTCACGAGCTACCCCGGCCGCGAGATTCAGCCCGTGCTGTCGCCGGAGGGCGCCCGCGTCGCCTTCGCGTGGGACGAGGCGGGAGGAAACAACTTCGATCTCTACGTCAAGCAGGTCGGCAGCGAGCGGCCTCTGCGACTCACCGAGCATCCGTCCTCGGAGGAACTGCCGACGTGGTCCCCCGACGGCTCGACCATCGCCTTTGCACGCGACGGGGAGGCACGTGGGATCTACACGGTGCCGTCGATGGGCGGCCCGGTACGCCTCCTCCATGCGACCGCCGCCGAGGTGAAGGCGCTCGACTGGACCCCCGACGGGCAGACGCTCGTCTTCACCACGCCCGCACCGGAGACGCCTGGCTTGCAACTGCTCGATCTCGCCTCGGGCGCCGTCCGCACGCTCACCACCCCGGACGACGTGCTGCACCGCGCCACCACCCCTCGCTTCTCGCCCGACGGGACGCGCATCGCCTTTGTCCGCCGTGGCCCTGGCAGTGGTCGGCCTATCTTCCTCGTCGATGTCGCCAACGGCACCGTCACGCCCGCGCCTGGCGACGCCACCGCCGTGCGCCACCTCGACTGGATCGATGACGAAACGCTGGTGGTCGTGTCCTACCGCTCGGGTGCCAACGGGCTGTGGCGCCTCGACCTCCGGACCGGAGCGATGACGTGGATCCCGACGCGCGGCGAGTGGAGCTTCTATCCGTCTGTCGCCGCGGAGTCAGGCGCGCTCGTCTACCAAGACCTCTACTTCGAGAAGAACATCTGGCAGGTCCGGCTCGACGAACCCGGTGGCCGCCTGCTGAGCACGGATCCGCTGCTCACCTCGACGTGGATGGACTGCGAGGCGCAGTTCTCGCCCGACGGGACCCGCCTCGCGTTCATGTCGTCGCGCTCGGGCTTCTTGGAGGTGTGGCTCAGCGGCGTAGATGGCAGCGATCTCGTCCAGATCACCGAGTTCGAAGGCGCATTTGTCGGCAACCCCCGATGGTCACCCGATGGCACCCGTCTCGCCTTCAACGCGGCACCGGACGGCGATGCGGCAGTCTACGTCGTGGACGTGCGCGGCGGGCAACCGCAGGCCCTCACGCCGCCTGGCCAGGGCGGCCGCGTGACAGGCTGGGCGCGCGATGGTACCGCGGTCTATGTTGCCACCCGGCGCGATGGAGATTGGGGGCTATGGCGCGTCCCGGTGGAGGGCGGAGCGCCGGAGCCGATGGGCGCTCCGAACGCATTTGCGGGCGCAGAGTCGGTCGATGGGCAGTCGCTCTATTTCACCCGCGCAGGCTTCGCTGGCCTCTGGCGCATGCCGCTGGTCGAGGGGCGGGCCTCTGGAACGCCAGAGCGTGTGTTCGCCGACGCCCCCGTCGATGACGCCCTCGATTGGGTAGTCACGCCCGGCGGGCTCTACAGCCTCGACGAGCGCCCGGAGGGGACGTTCGTGATCTTCGCCGACCTCGACACCGAGACCGTGGCGACCATCGCCGAGGTCACGGACATCGCTTCGCCGAGCCTGTCGGTGTCGCCCGACGGCACCACGCTGCTCTACGGCCGCTATGAGGATACGAGGAGCGACCTCCAGTTCCGCGCCGTGACGAAGGAGTGACAGGCGACGTGGAGAACGGTGAGGATGGAACAGCCCGACCGAGGAACGGTAGGTGCTGAATCTTGCCCATCGTGCTCGTGCCTGTGCTTCGTCCCCTGCGTCTGCTCCCCGCGCTTCTCGCGTTCAGCTTCGTGCTGATGGCGGCGGCCCCGGCGCTGGCCTACGTGTGCACGATGGACGAAGGGTGCTGCTGCCCTGTCGAGGAGACACGCTGCCCGCCCGCTGAGATGCCGATACCGATGGCCGAGGCATGCTGCGATGCGCACCCGGCAACGCTGCTCTCCGAGCGCGCGGTCGTGCCTACGCCGCTCGATGTGCCCGCGCTGCCGGTGCTGTGGACACTGGCCCCGTCGCCGCCTGCACCTCCAACACAGGCAACGGCTGACCTCGACACCGGCCCGCCGCCGGTGCGCTCGCACCTGGCCTTTGCGGTGCTGCTGATCTGATCGAGCCGGATGGTTCCCGTCGCTGCCACGCGACGGGTCGCGTCCGTGTGGTTTTGCTCGATCCGACTCATGGCTGTTTTCTCGTCAGCGCGCTGTGCGCTGATCGGCCTGCTGCTTCCGCTGTGCGCATTCGCTCAGGCTCCCGACTCTGGACTCCCCCTCGACTCGCTGCTCCGCGTGGCCGTCGCCGACAACCCGTCGCTGGCGGCGGAACGGCTGCACGCCGACGCGCTCGGGACGCGTGCTGAGCAGGTATCTGCGCGGCCCAACCCGACGGTCGGCGTGACGGCGTTCCCAGCGCCGATCCTGACAGCCCGGGGCGCTCAGCAAGCGCAGGTGCGCGTCGAGCAGCGGTTCCCGTGGCCCGGCACGCTGCGGCTCCGCGCCGAAGCGGCGGCGCGCGGAGCCGAGATGGCCGAGGCGCAATCGGAGGCCTACGCCCTCGATGTAGCGCTCGCGGTGAAGACGGTCTATGTGGGCCTCGCCCGCGTGCAGGCGACGCGCCGCCACGTCGAGGCCTTCCAGGCACGCCTGGTTGCGTTCGTGGACGCCGCCGTGACGCGCTACGAGGTTGGGCGCGGTCCGCAGAGTGCCATCCTCCAGATCCAACTCGCCCGCGAACGCCTCACCGCGCGGCTGCTCGACCTTGACACGGAGGAAGCCCGCGCGCAGCAGACGCTCGCCCGGCTACTCAACGCGCCGAACCTCGCCACGTTCGGGACGATGCCGCTCGCTACGCTCGCCTCCCCCCGTTCTCGCCCCGCTCGAACTGTCCCCCTCACGGGTGAGGGGGACAGCTTGGCTGCTGTTCAGGCGTGCCAAGCGGGGGGAGCCAATCCGGAGCACTGCGCCAGTGCGACCGCAGACCTACTGCTCACCCAGCATCCCGAGAACGACGCCCTCGATGCACGCATCGCCCAAGCCGAAGCCGAGGCCGCGCTGGCACGCCAGAGTCGCTACCCCGACCTCGGCGTGAACGTGACCTATTTCAACATCGGCGACCGCAGCGTGCCTACCTCAGCCGACGGCCGCGACGCCTTCGCCGTGGGCGTGACGATGAGTATCCCGCTCGACGGGGCACGTCGCCGTGCCGCCGAGGACGAGGCGCGGCTCCGCGCTGCCCAAGCTGAGGCTGAGCGCACCGCCCTCGCCACAGACATCGCCACGACGCTCGCGGGGCTCCGCGCGCAGCTCCGCGACGAGGCCGCGCAGATCGCGCTCTACACCGACCGCCTTCTTCCGCAGGCCAACGCCACCGTCGAGTCGGTGCTCGCCGCCTACGCGACGGGGCGGGCCGACTACGGCGCGCTCCTCGACGCCGAACGCACCCGCTTCGACCTCCGCCTCGCCCTCGACGCGGCCCGTGCTCGCTATGCCCACGCCGTCGCCGCGCTCGAACGCACGCTCGGTACGCCGCCCTCGCAGACCCAACTGGGAGCGCCGAACGATGAATGACACACAGCCCCGACGACCTGTGCCGGAAGCAACGCACGACTCACCACTGAAGGCCCTGCCGCGACGCGGCTCCCCCCGCTTGACACGCCTGGACGGCGGTCAAGCTGTCCCCCTCACGAGTGAGGGGGACAGTCCGAGAAGCGGAGTTCGAAAGAACGAAGCCGACACAGGGCGGGGGGAGCCGCACCAGCGCGGTTTACATTCGCGCGCGGCCTTCTTCGTTGTGCTGCTTCTCGTCGCGAGCCTCGCGTGGGGCTGCGGCAGCGAGGCACCGGATTCCGATGCAGCCCCTGTTGCCACGACCGGTACCGAGGATCCAGCGGACACGCCGGGTGGGCTCGCGGCCTACGACACCAACGGCGATGGCATTGTCTATCAGAGCGGGATGCACCCGTGGGTGGTGCAGGACAAGCCGGGCCAGTGCCCCGTCTGCGGCATGGACCTCCAGCCTGTCTCCGTCAACGGAGCCACTCCTGGCACCGTCGAGATCGACGCGGTGACGATGCAGAACCTCGGCGTGCGGACGGCACCCGTCACTGAGCAGGTGCTCGCACGGACGCTCCGCACGACGGGCACGTTCGAGGCCAACGAGCGCGCCCGCGAGGTCGTCACGCTCAAGGTGAGCGGGTGGGTCGAGCGGCTCTACGTCGATGCCGAGGGCGACCGCGTCCGGCGCGGACAGCCGCTGCTGGAGCTGTACAGCCCCGAGCTCGTCGCCACGCAGGAAGAGGTACTGCTCGCGCTCCGCACCCGCGACCTGATGGCCTCGCCCGAAGAAGGCGACCGGCTCGTGGAGGCGGCCCGGCGTCGCCTCACGCTCTTCGACGTGACCGAGGCGCAGATTGACCAGCTCATCGAAACCGGCGAGGTGCAACGGACGCTCACCGTCTACAGCCCCGCGGACGGCACCGTCGTCGAGAAGCACGTCGTCGGGGGCATGCGGGCGCAGGCAGGCATGCGGCTTTTCGAAGTCGTCGATCTCAGTCAGCTCTGGCTGCAGGTCGATGTGCCCGAGGCCGACCTTGGCTGGGTGGGCGTCGGCACCGAAGCACAGATCGAGATCGAAGCCTGGCTCGGCGAGCCGCTCACGGGGCGCGTGGAGTACGTCTACGACACCCTCGATCCGGCGACACGGACCGGCACCGCACGCGTGGTCGTGGCGAACGCCGACCGGCGGCTTAAACCTGAGATGTATGCCATCGCTCGCCTCACCGGCGACGCTACGGAACCGCGCCTGAGCGTGCCTGTGGAGGCCGTCATCCGCACCGGCGAGGAGGCCGTCGTGATCGTCGCCGAGGTCGACGAGACCGGCGCCCTCTCGGGCCGCTTCCGCCCGCGGGCCGTCCTCCTCGGTGCGGAGGGCGAATCGGCTGACGGCCCGGACACTGTGGGGAAGGCCATCGTGCAGGTTCTCGACGGCCTTGACGGCACCGAGCGCATCGTCACGAGCGCCCAGTTCCTGATCGACTCCGAGGCGCGGCTCGCGGCCAGCCTCACGGCGATGACCAGCGACGACGTCCAGAACAGCGCAATGAATGGAATGGACTTGAGCGAGGAGACGCCATGACTGCTTGTTCTACACCCCTTGTCATCCTGAGCGAAGCAGCCAGCGGCTGCGCAGTCGAAGGATCTATGTCGTCCCTGGAAGCTTCGCACGGAGCTTGGAAGCTGGCCCGTAGATCCTTCGACTCGCTGCGCTCGCTCAGGATGACAGGGTTGGAGGTGGAGGAGCTAAGCCCGCGAGGCCGCGCATGAACACCCTGCCTCCTTCCAGCACGCGCCCCTCAGCGCTCGAACGCCTCATCGCGTGGAGCGCGGCGAACCGGCTGCTCGTCGGGATCGTGACGCTGCTCGTGGCGGCGCTCAGCACCGTCGCCACGCTCAACACGCCCGTCGATGCGATCCCGGACCTGTCGGATGTCCAAGTGATCGTTAAGACCGAGTATCCGGGACAAGGGCCGCAGATCGTCGAGGAGCAGGTGACGTACCCGCTCACGTCGGCGCTGCTCTCCGTGCCGTACGCGCAGACCGTGCGCGGCACCTCGATGTTCGGGACGAGCTTTGTCTACGTGATCTTCGAGGACGGCACGGACCTCTACTGGGCGCGCAGCCGCGTGCTCGAAACCCTCGCGCAGATCCAGGACCGCCTCCCCGACGACGCCAGCCCGTTGCTCGGCCCCGATGCGACCGGCGTGGGGTGGGTCTACCAGTACAGCCTCCGCGACACGACGGGTACCTACGACCTCGCGCAGCTCCGCAGCGTCCAGGACTTCTACCTGAAAGTCGAGTTGCAGGCCGTCGATGGTGTCAGCGAGGTAGCATCGATTGGCGGGTTCGAGAAGCAGTACCAGGTCGTGGTAGACCCGCAGAAGCTGGCGGCGTACGGCATCCCCATCGGGCGGGTTGGCGACGCGCTCCAGCGCAGCAATCGAGACGTCGGTGGGCGGCTGCTGGAGCTCGGCGAGCGCGAATACATCGTGCGTGGCAAAGGCTACCTGCGCGGGCTGGACGACATCCGGCAGGTCGTGCTCCGCGCCGACGGCGGGACACCCGTGACCGTCGGCGATGTGGCACGGGTGCAACTCGGCCCCGAAATCCGCCGCGGCATCGCCGACATCAACGGCGAAGGCGAGGTCGTCGGTGGGATCGTCGTGATGCGCTCGGGCGAGAACGCGCAGGCGACCATCGACCGCGTCAAGGCGCGGCTGGCTGAAATCACGCCGGGGCTACCGCCGGGCGTCGAGGTCGTCACGGAGTACGACCGCAGCGCGCTCATCGGCCGCGCCGTGGACACGCTCACGACGCGCATCTGGGAGGAGCTGCTGGTCGTCGCGCTCATCGTGCTCGTGTTCCTGCTGCACGTCCGCAGCGCGTTCGTGGCGCTCGTCACCGTGCCCGTCGGCCTGCTCGCGGCGATGGGCGTGATGTACCTCCTCGGCATCAACGCCAACATCATGTCGCTCGGCGGCCTCGCCATCGCGATCGGCGTGATGGTGGACGCGAGCCTCGTGATGGTCGAGAACGCGCACAAGCATCTAGAGCGCTTGCGCGGTCATAGGTCTGGGGTCACAGGTCATACTGAGGTCGCAAGTCGCAGGTCAGGTGCGCACGATGATGCTTCTACAGAGACCTTCGACCCACGACCTGCGACCTACGACGACCGTGAGCGCACACGGGCGGTTATCGCGGCGGCGCAGGAGGTCGGGCCGAGCCTGTTCTTCTCGCTCTTGATCGTGACGGTGAGCTTCCTTCCCGTGTTCGCGCTCGGCGACGTGGAGGGGCGGCTGTTCCGGCCGCTCGCGCTCACCAAGACGTTCGCGATGGCAGCGGCGGCGCTGCTGGCGGTCACGCTCGTCCCGGCGCTCATGGTGACGTTCGTCAAGGGGCGGATCCGCTCGGAGCAAGAGAACCCCGTCGCGCGGCTCTTTCTGCGCGCCTACCGCCCCGTCATCCGCGGCACGCTGCGGCGTCCGCGCACGGTCCTCGTCGTCGGCTTTGCACTCCTCGCGCTGACGCTCTTGCCGGTGCAACGGCTCTTGCTCGGCCAGACGGTCGTGCCGTTCCCGCAGGTCGGGAGCGAGTTCATGCCGCCGCTCTGGGAGGGCGACCTGCTCTACATGCCGACCACGCTGCCGGGCGTCTCGCCGCAGGAGGCAAAGGAACTGCTCCAGCGCACCGACCGCCTCATCGCGCAGATTCCGGAGGTTGAGCGCGTCTTCGGCAAAATCGGGCGGGCCGAGACCGCCACCGACCCCGCGCCGCTCTCGATGATCGAGACGACGATCCTCCTCAAGCCAGAGGACGACTGGCGCGACGGCCTCACCCGCGAGGCGCTCATCGGCGAACTCGACGCCGCCGTGCAGCTGCCGGGCCTGACGAATGCCTGGACGATGCCCATCAAGACGCGCATCGACATGCTCGCGACGGGCATCAAGACGCCCGTCGGCGTGAAGGTCGCCGGGCCGGACCTGGCGACGCTGGAGCGGCTCGCGCGCGAGGTCGAGGCCGCCGTGCGCGACCTGCCGGGCACGCGGAGCGCCTACGCCGAGCGCGTCCTGGGCGGCAGCTTTCTCGACATTGACGTCGACCGCGCCGCGGCGGCCCGCTATGGTCTCACGTCGGGCGATGTGCAGGACGTGATCCAGGCGGCCATCGGCGGGATGAACGTGACGGAGACGGTTGAGGGTCTGGAGCGCTACCCGGTCAACGTCCGCTACCCACGCGCGCTGCGCGACGACCTTCCTGCGCTCCGACAGGTGCTCGTGCCGATCCCCGCCTCCGCGGGGACAGGCTCTGCCGGCGCGCAGATCCCGCTCGGGCAGCTTGCCACGTTCTCGTTCGCGACCGGCCCGCCGATGATCAAGTCCGAGAACGCCCGCCCCAACGCGTGGGTCTACGTCGATATCGGCGAAGAGACGGACGTGGGCACCTACGTGCAGGACGCCCGCGCTGCCGTCAAGGCCGCCGTGGCGCTGCCGCCGGGCTACTCGCTGCGGTGGAGCGGACAGTACGAGTACATGGCCCGCGCCAACGCCCGCCTCGCCGTCCTCGTCCCGCTCGCGCTCATCCTAATTTTCTTGCTCCTGTTCCTCCATTTTCGGAGCGTCACCGAGGCACTACTCTTGATGGTACCGCTGCCGTTCGCGCTGGTCGGCGCGGTGTGGCTGCTGTTCGCGCTCGGGTTCAACTTCTCGATTGCCGTGGGCGTGGGCCTGATCGCCGTGGCCGGGCTGGCCGCCGAGACAGGCGTGGTGATGCACGTCTACCTCGACGAGGCCGTCCGGCGCTACCGCCGCGAGGGACGCCTAACGAGTATCGCCGACCTGAAAGCAGCCCTGGAAGAAGGGGCCGTCGACCGCGTCCGGCCGAAGCTCATGACGGTTTTCACGACGATTCTGGGCTTGCTTCCCATCCTAGTCGGAACCGGAACGGGTGCGGAGGTGATGCAGCGCATCGCCACGCCGATGGTAGGCGGCCTCGTGACCTCGACCGTCCACACGCTCGTGATGATTCCGGCGCTCTACGCCGTCGTACAGAGTCGTCGTCTACGTCGACAGTCTGGGAGCGGACACGGGTCTGCGGGCGACGGTCTCACGGAGGACACGCTCGCACGTGCGGAGGTGACGCCGTGATGCCCCCGATTTTCACACATCGCACTCAGCGATCCTCAAACCCAACACCAACCATGACCAGACGTCTCCCCCTCCTGGCGCTCGCCTTCGCGCTTACGCTCGCCGCCTGTGGCCCTGCCGATAGCGATACCGCAACAGCACCCGAACCGGACACTGCCACTGCCGAGGACGCCCCTGCTGTGCAAATGATTGACGGCGTGCAGGTCGCCGAGATCGAAGTCAGCCGCATGGGCTACGACCCAATCAACGTCGAACTCCAGGCCGGCATTCCGGCGCGGCTCGTCTTCACACGCACCATCGAGAGCGCCTGCGCCGAGCAGATCCAAGCGCCCGACTTCGCCGTGGCCGTGACCGACCTCCCGCTGAATGAGTCCGTCGCGATCGAATTCACCCCAGACGAGGCGGGCTCGTTCACCTACATGTGCGGCATGGACATGATGCGCGGTACCGTCATCGTCCAGGCGTAGCGGGCATCGTCCAGGCGTAGCGCGGCACTGCAAATGGACGCTAGAGCGTGGCGAGGAAGCGGTGGATGAAGTGCACCGTGATCGAGCCCTCGCCCACCGCTGAGGCCACGCGCTTGACCGAGTCGCCGCGCACGTCGCCCGCGACGAAGATGCCGGGCACGTTCGTCTCGAAGAGGAACGGGTCGCGTTCGAGCGGCCAGTCGCGCAGGTGCTCGTCGGTGAGCATCGGGCCGGTCAGGAGGAAGCCCTTCTGGTCGCGCGCGACGGCGTCGCCGAGCCATTCCGTGCCGGGCGCGGCACCGATGAAGACGAACAGGAAGCTCGTGTCCACGACCTCCGTCTCGCCCGTCGCGTTGTCGATGAGCGTGACGCATTCGAGGTGACCGCTGCCCTGGCACGCCTGGATCTCGGTCTGGAGGCGCACGTCGATGTTGGGCGTCTCGTAGATGCGCGTGACGAGGTACTGGCTCATCTTCGCCTCCAGCGAGTCGCCGCGCACGACCATCACGACGCGCCGGGCATAGTCGGCGAAGAACATCGCGGCCTGCCCAGCCGAGTTACCCGCGCCGACGATGTAGACGTCCTCGTTCTTGCAGTTCATCGCCTCGGTCATCGCCGCGCCGTAGTAGACGCCGCTTCCGGCGAGGCTGTCGGCTCCCTCGGCCGGAAGCCGCCGCCAGTCGACGCCCGTCGAGATGATGAGCGCGTGGCACGTGATCTCCGAGCCGTCGCCGAGGGTGAGGGTCTTGTAGGGGCCGTCGATGCGCAGCCCCGTCGCCGTCTGCGGGGTGAGGATCTCGACGCCGAAGCGCCGCGCCTGCGTGGCCCCGCGCCGTGCGAGGTCGGCCCCGGAGAGGCCTTGGGGGAAGCCGAGGTAGTTTTCGATGCGGCTCGACGTGCCCGCCTGCCCGCCGGGTGCGTGGCTCTCGATGAGGACGGTCCGCAGGCCCTCGGATGCGCCGTAGACCGCGCCCGCCAGACCCGCTGGTCCCGCGCCCACGATGGCGAGGTCGTAGAAGTCCTTCGCCGCGTTCGTCTGCAGGCCGACGTGCTCGGCGAGGTCGCTCGGAGCGGGTGCGAGCAGCCTTTCACCGTCGGGCAGCACCACGAGCGGCAGCACGTTCGCCGCCGCGCCATCGCCGCCTGCCTCCTTACTGTAGGCTCGGGCTTTCTCAGCAATCTGCTGCGCTTCGTCGCTCGCCTCCACGTCGAGAAACTCGTAGGGGATCTGGTTGCGAGCGAGGAAGTCCTTGATCGCGTGCGACTGCGGGGACCAGCGGTCGCCGACCACGCGCAGGCCGCCGAAGCCGGGACGGTAGTGCGCCTGCCAGTCATCGAGGAGGTCGTCGAGGACGGGATAGAGGCGCTGGTCGGGCGGGTCCCAGGGCTTGAGCAGGTAGTAGTCGATCTGCGAGTCGTTGATGGCTGAGATTGCGGCCTCGGTGTCGGCGTAGGCGGTGAGGAGCGCCCGCTTCGCCTTCGGTGCCAGCGCACGCGCCTGCTGGAGGAAGCCGACGCCGTCCATCTGCGGCATCCGCTGGTCGGAGAGCAGGAGCGCGATGGGGTCGCCCCGCTCGGTGAGCGCCTCGACGGTGTCGAGGGCAGCCTGGCCCGAGTCGGCGCGGACGATGCGATAGGTCTCGCCGTAGCGCTTGCGGAGGTCGCGCGCGACGGCGCGGAGCACCTGCGGGTCGTCGTCGACGGCGAGGATGATGGGCTTGGCAGCCATGGGGCGGGGTGTGGAGATGGACGAGTGTGAGGGTGTCGGGGTGGGAGACCGGCTACAAACTGTCGGATATCGACGCCATGGACGAGCGTGTGGTGTGAAGGTGTGGATGTATGAACGTGTGAAGGTAGTGGTCTTCGTCCACACGTTCATACATCCACACGTCCACACGCAACGCCGGACTTGACGTGGACGAGTAAACGTGCCTCGACACCTTAAGCCAGCGCGACAGTGTCTTGCGTCAGGTCGTCCTGCGTGTCCGCTTCGGGTGCTTCGCGGCCGTTGACCGGCAAGCGGACCCGGAAGTGCGTGGTGCCTGGCTCGGACTCCACGTAGATCACGCCGCCGTGGCGGTTACGCACGATCCGCAGCGCGATGTCGAGGCCGAGGCCGGTGCCCTCGCCGGGGCCCTTAGTGGTGAAGAACGGTTCGAAGATGCGCTCCTGCACGTCGGGCGGGATGCCCGGGCCGTTGTCGTAGAGGTCGACCTGCACCATGCCGCCGCCGCTGCCGTCGCAGGGGTCGTAGCACGTGACGAGGCGGATCTCGCCGCCCTCGTCGGGCACGGCTGCGATGGCGTTGTCGAGAAGGTTCGTCCACACCTGGTTGAGCTCGCTGCCGTAGGCGAGGATGTCGGGCACGTCGTCGCCGAACTCTTTCGTGAGGCGGATGCCCTTCTTCTTGAACTTGTGCTTGAGGATGATGACCGTGTCGATGATGCCGCGCCTGAGGTTGACCCGCTGCTGCTGGCTGTCCTGGTCCATGTAGGTGTAGGACTTCATCGCGCCGACGAGTTCGGAGATGCGCGTGGTGCTCTCGGCCAGTTCCAGGCAGAGCGCACGCATGGCGGTGTCCTGCACGATCCAGTTGATTGTGTCCACGCGGAACTCGGGCGCCATGCTCTCCAGGAAGCCCGACAGGAACTCGGCGGTGAATCCGGCAGCCGTGAGCGTGGAGGCGGCCTCCCACGGCTGCGCGACCTGCCCGAGGCCACGGTCGGCGAGGTCGTCGAACCAGTCGGCGAAGGCGTCCTCGCGGTCGCCCTCGTCCAGTGGGTCGAGGTCGGGGTCCGGGGCGAGGATGATGTCGTAGACCGGCTGGAAGGGGTCGCCCTCCGCTTCGAGGGCGGGACTGGCTCCGTCGCCCGTGCTCATCGGGGGCAGCCCATCGGGGAAGATGAGCTTGCGCAGCAGCGTCGAGGCCCGCTCGTCGAACGTCTGGAGCGTCTCGCAGAGCGTCTCGGCCGCGCGCTTGGCGGCGGAGGCAGGGTTGTTGAGTTCGTGCGCCAGCCCGGCCGCCATCGTGCCGAGCGAGACGAGCTTCTCCTGCTGGAGCTTGACCCGCGCCTCCGTCCGGCTGCGATCGATCATGAGGTGGGCCAGCCGCGCATCGAACTCCTGCAGCTCGCGGACGAGGTCAGGGAAGTGCCGCTTATGGAGGCGAGCCACCCACACGGGCGTCGTCGCGCGCGACTGCGCCGGGAAGGTCTCCATGCGCGAGCGCGGGAGCACACCGGCCACTTGGCCCTGCTCGAAGCTGTAGGCCGCTACCTCGCGCTCGCCATCGCGGACGAGGGCGCGCACGTGACCGTCGAGCATGAGGTACATCCACTCCGCCGGGACGCCCGCGTCGCTGAGCAACTCGCCCGGCTGCAGTCTGACCTCCTCGGCCCGCTCGGCGATCCACGCGAGGTCAGCGTCGGGGAGGTCGGCGAGGAGGTCGACGGCGCGGAGGTCGGCAGGCGTGAGCATAGCGGCACAGGAGCAGGAACGACAGCGGAGGACGAACGGGCCTCGCTGCAACGCGCCAAGAAACAGCGCGGTCCCGCCCGGGAGCCTACCCCTTCGGATAGGCCCGCCGCCCTATGCACCCTTGACTACGCCCCCGGCCAGCAGGCTCCTAGATTCATCTTGGAAAGCCTGGCTCGGCCATGACGCGCTGCGCTTGCGCGAGGTGGCGCGCCTGGTGGGCCGCCATCGCCTCGAACCACGCGCCGACCGGCATCTTGAAGATGCGCGCGGCCGGCGAGGCCATCTTGCCCTTGCTCAGGTCGAGCCCCTCGGCGTCGTCGAACAGGGCCACGAACTGGTCCTGCAGGTCGGCGAACTCGCCCACGAGCGCCTGCGGGTCGAACCCCGAGGCGGTCGGCCCGCCCTCGGAGCGCGGCTCGAAGACGCCCGGCGCCTTGAGCTTCATCGACGAGTCCGGGCCGAACGAGCGCACGGTGAAGCGGGCAAACCAGCCGTAGGTGAACGGAGGCTGTCCCGGCGGTAGGTCGCCCTGCGCCAGCCGCGCCTTGAGCGCCGGGACGTAGATGCCCGTCGTTCGGTTGAGGTGCTGGATGCACTCGGCCACCGACCACCGCTTCGGCGACGGTTTCCAGTTGAGTTGCTCGGCGCTGAGCGTGTCGCGCCAGCCCTCGGCGATGGCCTTGTGGTCGAGGAACGTAGCCGGGACGGCGGCAGTGGGGATCGTGGAGAGCGTAGCCATGAGCACAACGGACGATGATGAGTAGGGCATGGAGCGCTACGGCGTCGCCGCACGCACGTTGCGCCACAGCCGCATGAACACAAGCACGTGCGCAACGATCACGAGCGGGACGACGAACAGCGGCAGCAACGCAAGCGGCAGCTGCGTGAACGGGACAACAAGATCGGGCTGGGACACGGCATACCGGGCACCGTTGCCCAGCACCGCGAGGATGTCGACCAGCCCGAGCCCATTCCACACGAGCAGGGCTGTGCGCTGCCACGGCCTTCGTACCGGCAGCGCGACCGCGAGCATCAGCAGCGCGCCGACGCCCACTGCGACATCGCCGATACCTGCCGGCAGGGCAAAGTCAGCGGGCAGGACGCCCTGCGCGTGGAGCCGCAGGAAGTTGCCACCCGCCACGATGCGGAGCACGTGCCACCCGACGAGCACGCCGAGCGGGATCGCCGCCAGCCGGTCGCGGAAGCCAGGCAGCACGGCCCGGGAGAGCAGCACGAGGCCCGCGAGCAGGATCGCCAGCGCAGGCGCGGGCACGGGCACGCTGGCCACCGCCCCTGAGAGCACAACGCCGAGCACGACGAGAAACCAGAGGACGACGACGCCGAGCAGCGGGCGAGCCGACACGGTCGACACGGGGGTGGTTGGTGTGGAGACAGCAGCCATGATGAGGGGGGTAGGCGAACAATACGGTGCCCCAAGCAACACACCCTGGCCCAATGGTCGGTTACCCGAAATTGCGGAACCGTCCGCTATGCGGCGGCTCGGTAGCCCGATGGCGACACCCCGACGACGCGGCGGAAGGCCCGCGTGAACGCGCTCGGCTCATCGAACCCCACGGCCAGCCCGACTTCGGCGACGGCCAGCCGCGACTCGGCCAAGAGCCGCTGTGCGCGCGCGATGCGGAGCCGCGTGTGGTAGCGGTGCGGCGTCGTGCCGAACGTCTGCCGGAAGGCGCGGAGGTAGTGGTACTTCGAGAGGCAGGCGGCCGCCGCGAGGCCGTCCAGCGGCAGGGCCGCCTCGGGCGTCGCGTGCATCAGGTCCACGGAGCGCACGAGGCGCTGGTAGACCTCGGCGCGCGTCACCGCGCGGGCAGCCGGCACCCGCGCCGCCTCATGGAGCGCGCCGCGATGGACGGCCAGCAGGTGTACGAGCACGTCGGCAACGGCCTCGTCCAGTGCCGTGGGCGTTGCACGGGCCGCCTCGAACGCACGGGCCAGCAGCCGGTCGAGCGTGGCCGTTCGCGCATAGAGGCGCGGCACGACCGTCAGCGGCCCTCCCTCGGCGTCGGGTGCGTCGAGCAGGTGGTCGTCCGGGGTGACGAAGGCGCGGTAGATCGCGGCGGCGGTCGCGCCGCGCACGTGCAGGTTCTGCGTCTCGGCGGCGTCCTCGATCTCCAGCGTGTATGGGGCACCCGCGTTAGTGAGCGCGTAGGTGCCCGGCGGGATGCGCGTCGCCATGCCTTCGGAGCGAATGACGCTCGCGCCCGTGACGTTGGCGAAGAGCGATAAGGGACCGAGCACATCAGGGCGGTAGGCCTCGTGCGCCTTCACCTGCAACAGCACCGTCGGCCACGCCTGCCGCGCTGCGATGCACGACTTGAGATAGGCGAGGTCGGGAAACGAGGTCAGCAGCACGGGAGCGGTCGCAGGTCGCAGGTCGCAGGTCGCAGAAGGTGCGGCTTACGGACGAGCGTAGTCAAGCCCGATCGCCACCCCGCCGACTCCCTGGACCGCCGTCTCAGCCAACCTTCCGCAGCCGCACGCCGAACGCGCCGTCGGTGCCGTGGACGTGCGGCAGCGCGGCGTGAAAGCCGTCCTCAGTCCGCATCGCAGCGGGGACGTACGGGGCGGCGTCTTCGAGCGCGAAGCCGGGGCGGTCGGCGAGGAAGCGGCGGATGCGTTCCGCGTTTTCTTCGGGCTCGATGGAGCACGTCGCGTAGACGAGCACGCCGCCCGGCTTCACGAGCGCCGCCGCTACGTCGAGCAATTCGTCTTGGAGGGCAACGAGCGTGTCGAGGTCGTCGAGGGTGCGCCGCCAGCGGAGGTCGGCGCGCTTGGCGAGGACGCCCGTCCCCGAGCACGGCGCGTCGAGGAGCACGCGGTCAGCCAACTCTACGCCCGGCTGCGCTGCGAGCGTTTGCGCATCAACGGCCTGCGTCTCGATGCTCGTCAGCCCGTGCGCGGTGGCCGCGCGTGCGATGAGGCCCGTGCGCGTCTCGTGCGGGTCGCTGGCGAGGACGCGCCCATCGTTGCCCATGCGGAGGGCCGTGTAGAGCGCCTTGCCGCCCGGCGCTGCGGCGATGTCGCGGATCGTCTCGCCGGGCTGTGGGTCGAGGAGACGCACGACCAGCCCCGCCGCCTCGTCCTGCACCGCCCACGTCCCGTCGGCCAGCCACCCCGCACGCACCACCGGCTGCAGCCGCTCCACGCGCACGAAATCGTCGAGGTAGGGCGACGGCTCCCAGTCGAAGCCCTGCTCCTCGCCCAGATCGGCGTCGAGTTGCGTCAGCATCGCGTGGCCTTCGGCAATGGTGTGGCGCAGCGTGTTGAGGCGGAGGCTGTAGGTCGGCGGCGCGTTGTCGGCGAGCAGCAGCGCCTCGGTGTCGCCGGTGCCGAAGCGGGCGAGCCAGCGGCGGACGAGCCACGTCGGGTGCGAGTGCCGCACCGCAAGGTCGCGCGCGGCCTTGCCCGTGTCAGGCTGCGGAAGAGCATCCCGGCGACGGTCGGCGGTGCGGAGGATCGCGTTGACGAGCTTCGCCGCGCCGGGGTTGACGGCGGCCCGCGCTAAGGCCACGGCCTCGTTCACGGCGGCGTGTGGCGGCGTCTGCTCGATAAGCAAGTCGAAGAGCCCGAGGCGCAGCACGTCGCGGAGGTCGGGTTCGAGCGTGGCCGGGTTGCCGTGGTAGAGGTGCGCGAGGAGGAAGTCGAGCCAGCGGCGGTGGCGCGTCACGCCCGCCGCGTAGCCGACGGCCTGCCCCGAGGCGCGTGCGTCGCTCGCGTCGCCGTTGTCCAGGGCGGAGCCATTCGGGTCGAGACGGTCGGCGTAGGCCCCGTCGCGGATGCGGGTGAGGAGGCGAAGGGCGTCGCGGCGGGCAGGATCGACGGGCACAGGGGTGTGGGCGTGTGGGAGGATGAGGGTCGCGCAGACGCGCCAGGATAGAGTACGACCACGTCCTCGCCCGCATGTGACAGGGAATCCGAGCAGAATCCTCGTCCTGCCTACACGGACCGCTAACGAGAGCGATCTTGTACACCGCGGCTCTGCTTGGCTCCTCGCCGCCTCTTCGTCTCCCCGCCTCGTTGCCTCTCCCCTCCCCCGTGCGCGCCGACCTCCACACCCACACCACCGCGTCCGACGGGCGGCTCTCCCCGCCGGGCCTCGTCGAGAAAGCGGCGCTGCGCGGGATCGAGCGGCTCTCGATCACCGACCACGACACCGTGGCGGCCTACCCGCTCGCGCGGATCGCCGCGCAGAGGCTGGGCGTGGCGCTGCTGCCCGGCGTCGAGCTGTCGGTGCAGGTCGGCGACCGCGACATTCACCTGCTCGCCTACGGGTTCGACCTCGTCGATCCGGCGCTCGCGGCGGCGCTCGCGGCGTATCGGCAGAAGCGTGTCGAGCGGGCCGAGGCCATCGTGGACCGGCTCGCGGGGCTCGGCCACCGACTGCGCTTGGAGCGCGTGCACTACCACGCCAAGGGCGAGGTCGTCGGACGGCCGCACATCGCCAAGGCCATGCTTGAAGCGGGCCTCGTGTCCAAGTTCGGTGAGGCGTTCGACCGCTTCCTCGGCACGACGGCCCCGGCCTACGTCGCGAAGACGGACCAGCCCGCCTCGGAGATGATCGCACTCGTCCACGCAGCGGGCGGGGTGACCGTCCTCGCCCACCCCGGCATCGCGCTCGACGAGACCATCGCCGCGATGCTGGTGGCGGACGGCCTCGACGGCGTGGAGGTGGTGCACCCAGCGCACGACCCGATGGCGGAGCGCCGCTGGGCCGCCTTTGCCGCGCGCCACGACCTCCTCACGACGGGCGGCTCGGACTACCACGGCTTCGGCACCTTCGAGGACGACAGCTTCGGCCGCTACGCCCCCGACCCGGCCTGGGTCGCCCGCCTCCTCGACGCCGTCGCCCACCCCGACGTGACCGTCTGACGTGGTGGCTCAGAGGCCCGTTGGTCGTGGCTAGTCCTCCAGCCCGGTCAGCTTCTCGAACGTGATCGGCGCATTGCCCTCGCGGATTACGTCGGCGAAGCGCGCGGCGTCCTCCATCACGGCCTTGACCGCGGCGTCGTCCATCCCGCGCTGGCGTAGCTCGGCGGTGAATGGCTCAACGTCGTAGTCGCCTGCCTCGAAGAGCTGTGCCAGCGTGTAGACGCGTGGCAGCTCCTTCCCGCGCCAGACGAGCGCCGCGACCTCCCCATCGCGGCGGAGAAACTCCATCGTGCTCGCGTCGCCCGACTGGAATTCGCCGTTCACGACGCGGTAGTCGTACGCTTTCGGGTAGTACCTCCGCGGCTCGAAGACGTACTGCACGCGCGGGAGCCAGTCGCCGTCGTAGTCGTCCTCGAACTGGACGAAGCGACCGTCGCGGATAACGTAGAGCATGCGCCCGTCGGAGTAGATGCCCTCGTAGTCGTCCGCGGCGACGGGCGCTCCGGTCGGGGCGGCGTTGGGCGGCGGCGGCGGCTCGGGGAGCGTCAGGCCGCGGATCACTTCCGCGAAGCGCGGCGAGCCACCACCCGCGCCACGCCACTCGTTACCGGGCCGGAAGGCTGCATCGGCGAACGCGGCATCGTCGAGGCGCACGGCGACCTGCTCCGGCGTCCAGCCTTCGAAGTCCACCACCTCCTGCACGGCGTCGTCCACGTCGAGGCCGAACAGTGTTAGGAGGTCGCGCAGCGTGGCGACGGGTTCGCACGGCTCGTCCTGCAGCAGCAGCGTCCCGTCGGCGAAATCGACCGCGCTGTTGCCGGAGTTGAAGGTCCCACCGCGAGTGTGGTAGCCGCTGCCGCTCCGTTGGCGCAGCTCGTCGTCAAACGGGAAGTCGTCGGCGTTGAAGAGCTGGTAGGTGGTCCACTGCTGGGTGGCGCGCGTGCCCGTGCCGACGGTCCCGATCCAGACGACGTAGTGCTCGTCGCCGTCGAGGTTGCAGCCGTAGAAGCCCTCGTAGGGATCCGGGAGCGTCGAGGTGGCGGGGGCGCTGAGCATCACCAGCGCGAGGAGGAAAGCGAGCATGGGACTAGCGGGTGGAGGAGATCGGGTAGAAGAAGGCGCGGTTGAGCCCTTCCAGGAAGGCGGTCGCCTCGGTGCCTGCGCGCACCTGGTCGCCGACGGGGACGAACTGCCCGCCGCGCACGTCGAAGGTGATCGTCTCGCGGAAGTTGCCGCCGTTGAAGTCGTCGGCCTTGACCACGCGGCGGATCTCGTAGGTGCCGTCGGTCATGTCGCCGCGGTGGATGCGCGACTCGGCGTGGCTGGAGTTGGGCCGCTCGACGGCCTCGAAGGTCTGCGTGGCGATGGTGAGGCCGTCCGACGAGACGCCGCTGTCGGTGACGGTGCGGCCGATGAGGCGGCCGTCGCGGCGCAGCTCATAGCGGACCTGCTCGAAGACGAGCCGCTCGCGGTCGGCGTCCATGAGCTGGTCGTAGTAGTTCCACTGGAGATGCGGCTGGCGGCCGGTGGCGTCGTCCTCGTAGTCCACGAAGCCGTGCGTCATCCAGAGGCCGTCCACGGCGAAGCGCGGCGGCGTGTCCGCGTAGGGGTCGCTCGACGTGATGCGGACGACGCGGAACGGGAAGCGCGTGATGACCTCGCCGCCATGCTCGATGTCGAGCGTGTAGGCACCGGACTCCTCGAAGACCGGTTCTTCGCTGGTGCGGCGGGCCGTCGGGAGCCCGAAGCGCCCGCCGCCCCCCGAGTCCTTGCGGAAGATGCGGGCGGTGCGCGTGCCGTCGCGCTGGCCCTTGTAGCCCCGCTCGAAGACGATGTCGCCGTCGGCGTTGCGGACGATAGCCTTGGCGCGGTCGCCTTGTGGGAAAGCGATGGTGAAGCGCGGGAGGCTGAAGCGCCCGGTGCCGTCGTCCACCTTCAGGGCGTCGAGGAGAACCTGCGTGACGGCGGCCGAGGGGAGGTCTTGCGCCTGCGCCGGGAGCGCGAGGAGCAGAACGAGAGCGAGGAGAACATGAGGCATGGTGGGTCCGGCTTGAGGAGCGCAAAAAAGAGCGCGCTCATGGTACCGGGTACCCTATGTGCGACCCATGGTCCGAAGGATGCAATCCCACCGGTCCGAATGGCGAAAACTCGGCACCGGACTCGCTTGCCTCACGCGGGGAGGGCCTGCCGCAGCCACCGCAGCCAGTTGCCGCCCAGGAAGCCCGCGCGTGCCGCCTCAGGCACGGCGTCGCCGAGCTTGGCGAAGTCGGCTCCGCGCTCGATGCCGAAGGGCGTCTCCTGCTTGCCGAAGCCGCCGTCGAAGTCGCTCCCGACGCCGAGGTGGTCCCAGCCGAGCCGCCCCGCGAGGTGCGCGGCCTGCGTCCGCACATCGTCTAGCGTGACACTCTCTTCGGGGTCGCCGCGCGCCACGCCGTCCTTCACGAACGGGTTGCCGAGGACCACGCCCACCACGGCGTCCCGCTCCGCGAGCGCGTCGAGCATGGCGTCGGTGAGGTGGCGATCGGTAGGCACGAGCGCAGCGGCGTTGCTGTGGCTCGCGCAGACATGCGCCGGGTTTTGATCCAAGGCATCCCAGACGGCGTCGTGGGCGAGGTGGCTCACGTCGAGCGCCACGCCCGCCTCGTTCATGGCACGGACGAGCTCCCGCCCTATCTCCGTGAGTGGGCCAGGCGCGAAGGTGCCGCCCGAGTACCGCGTCCGCTGCCACGCTGGGCCGACGAGACGCACGCCCCGCTCGACCCACCATGGCAGCTCATCGGGCGTGCGGATCGGGTCGGCGCCTTCCATGAGCAGCACGAGGCCCGTCATGCGGTCGCCCTCGGGCCAGGCTGCCTCGTGTGCGGCGAGGTCGGTCTGCGAGCGGAGGATGCGCAGCCAGCCGTCGTCCTCCCAGCGGCGGTAGACGTCCAGTTGCTCGACGCCCTTCGCGTGTGCCTCGTCGGGCGTGCGGTACATCAGCGCTTTCTGCTTCGCGGTGAGCGGCTTGCGCGCGCCCGGCCGCTTCGCATGGTGCGGCAGCGTGAAGATGGTCCCGAAGACAATGCCGACGCCCGCCTGCTGCAACTCGGGCAGCGTGACCATCACCTCCTGGGCCGTCTTTGCCTCGGCGGCGCGCAGGTCGGGCACAGTCCGCGTCAGGTCCCGGCCGTGCGCAACGACGTTGAAGGCGAGATCGAGGTGGGCGTCGATGAACATGGGGACTGTTGCGTGTTACGTATTGCGTGTTGGCTGCTTCCGGGCACCTCACGCAACACGCAATACGCAACACGTTGCGGGCACCATCTTGCCGACTACCTCAGGATCCGGATCGTGCTACTCCGCGGGTCCCAGCAGGAAGTCCATCGCGAAGTGGAGGCGGTCGCGCCAGGCGATCTCGGAGTGGCCAGCGCCCTGGTCCTCGACGTAGCAGAAGTCGTGGTGGCGGCGGTAGCCCTTCGACAGGATCAGTTCGCGGAGGCGGCGCACGTCGGCGACGGTCTGCGCGCCTTCCTTGGTGCCTACGTCGAGGTAGATGCGGCCTGCGTGCTTCGGCGTCTCGCGGACGATGGGGAAGATCGCGCGGTCGGCGAACCAGAGCGACGGGCTCATCACGCCCGCGTGGCCGAACACGTCGGGGCGCTTCAGGAAGGCGTAGAGGCTGATGAGTCCGCCCATCGACGAGCCGGCGACGATGGTGTCGAGCGGCCCGGTGCAGGTGCGGAAGTCGGCGTCGATGCGCGGCTTCACGGTCTCAGTGAGGAAGGCGACGTAGGTCTCGCCGCGCCCGCCGCGCTCCTGCTGGTCCTTGACGGGGCTGTACTCGTGGATGCGGTCGACGCCCGTGTTCGGTACACCCACGACGATGGCCTCGCGGCCCGTGACGGCGAGCGCATCCATCGTATTGTCGACCTGCCACTCGCCCGCGAACGCGGTCGCGTCGTCGAAGAGGTTCTGGCCGTCGTGCATGTAGACGACCGGGTAGCGGCGGCCTGGCTCGGTGTGGTAGGACGGCGGGAGGTAGACGAGCAGGTCGCGGTGGTTGCCGAGGCGGGGGCTGTGGATCTCGGGTAGCCGCCACAGGTCGCCGACGACGGTGTGGTAGCCATCGTCGTCGGGGTAGGACTTCCAGCCGAGCGCGACGAGGTCAGGAGCAGGGGTGAGGGTAGGCACGGCACTCAGGTAGGCAAAGGGGCCGAAGTTTAAGAATTGAATGCGCTTCTCATCGTTCTATCGTCGCTCCTCCATTCATCGGTTCGCGCGTGCGGAGTATGTTGCACGCGCGAAGATAGCGCCGCCTTTTTGCGCGGCCTCGTCTGCGTCCACCCCTCGTCCCCACACCCGCCGACTTACGCCTCATGCACCGCGAATACCACAGCTGGCACAGCCCCTCGCTCGGGCGCACCATGGAGACGCTCGTCTTCGGCCACGCCGGGGCGCGCGTCGTTGTCTTCCCGACCTCGCAGGGCCGCTTCTACGAGTGGCAAGACCGCGGCATGACCGATGCCCTCGGGGACCACCTCCGCAACGGCTGGATCCAGCTCTACTGCGTGGACAGCGTCGACGCCGACAGCTGGTATGCCCGCTGGAAGCACCCCGCCGACCGTGCGCACCACCAGGAGGCCTACGAGCGCTACCTCCTGCACGAACTGCTGCCGTTCAGCTACCGCAAGAACCCGAACGACTTCCTCATCATGACGGGCGCCAGCTTCGGCGCCTTCCACGCCATCGACTTCACGCTGCGCTACCCGCAACTCGTCGGGCGCGTGATCGGGATGAGCGGGCTCTACGACATCCGCATGTTCTCGGACGGCTACTACGGCGACGAGATCTACCGCCACAACCCGTCGCACTACGCGATGGACCTCCACGACCACGGCCACCTGGAGCAGCTCCGCCACACCGACATCATCCTCGCCACCGGCAGCGACGACTCGTTCCGCGAAAACAACGTGCACCTCTCCCGCGTCCTCTGGGAGAAGGGCGTTGGCAATGCGCTGCGCCTGTGGGACGGCTGGGCACACGACTGGCCCTACTGGCACCAGATGATCCGCACCTATATCGGCGGCTCAGACTGACGCGCCTCCCTTTTCGAGCCGTGGAGGCTCGGCGTCTCACCAGGTGTTGCGCATTTCGTGTTGCGTGTCGGATCTAGCCACACACGCAACACGCACGACAACGCCGCAGCTTGTCCGCCTCTCCTCTTTTCCAGATTGCCCATCGCTAACAGCCTAGCCCCATGCCCAAGAAAGTAGGACTGATCGTCGGCCGCGAGTGGTCGTTCCCGCCCGCCTTCATCGAGGAGGTCAACAACCGCGACGCGGACGTGGTCGCCGAGTTCGTCAAGGTCGGCGCGCCGCACATGGACGCGCCGCTGGAGTACGACGTGATCATTGACCGCATCTCGCACGAGGTGCCGTTCTACCGGACCGTCCTCAAGCAGGCCGTCCTCGCCGGGACGACGGTGATCAACAACCCGTTCATGTGGACGGCCGACGACAAGTTCTTCGGGGCGGCGCTCGCCACGAAGCTCGGCATCGCGCACCCGAAGACGGTTGTGCTGCCCAACAAGGAGTACGTCCCCGGCATCGTCCACGACGAGTCGCTGCGCAACCTCGAGTACCCGCTCGACTGGGACGCCATCCTGGACTATATCGGCCTGCCGTGCATCTTCAAGGACGCCCACGGCGGCGGCTGGAAGGAGGTCTACGTCTGCCGCTCGAAGGAGGAACTCATCGGGCACTACAACAACGCGGGGCTCCTCACGATGGTGCTCCAGGAGTTCATCGAGTGGGAGCACTTCGTGCGCTGCATCTGCCTCGGGCAGGACACCATCCTACCGATCAAGTACGACCCCCGCGAGCGGCGCTACCACGTCGAGCACGACCACATGAGCCCCGAGCTTGGCGCGCGCGTCGTCAGCGACGCCACGAAGCTGTGCACGGCGCTCGGCTACGACATGAACTCGATGGAGTTCGCTGTCCGCGACGGCATTCCGTACGCCATCGACTTCATGAACCCGGCGCCGGACATGGACATCAACTCGCTCACGCCGCACTACTTCGAGTGGGTCGTGCAGCACATGGCCGACCTCGCCATCGACCGCGCGCTCAACCCGCGCCCGCAGCTGCGCGAGCTCCGCTGGAACGAACTCATCGCCGCGCCTCTGGCCGACCCCGCCCCCGCGAAAAAGGCCCCCGCGATGAAACCCACGACGGTGACCAAGAAGACGGCCGCCAAGACCACCGTGGCCAAGAAAACCACCGCGCGCAAGACGACCGCGAAGAAGTCGGAGTAGCCCGCCCGGACGCCTCCCCCCCGTTCTCATCGTCTCCGCGTCTGATGACGCTCCGCTCTTCGAACTGTCCCCCTCACGCGTGAGGGGGACAGCCCCGCGACTCCTCGCTAGAGGAGCGGGGCGGGGGGAGCCGGATTGCTATCCACCCAGCCACCCAGCCACCTATGGCCATCCAGGCCGCCATCGACGCCTACCATACGCTGCTTACCGACGACGACCTCGCCGGGGCGTCGCAGGACCAGCTCGACGACCAGCTCCGCCGCCGCGGCCTCTTCTTTGGCGAGCGCCCGCTGTGCAGCGTGCTGCGGCCCCGCTTCATGACGCCGGGGCAGTACAAATTCCTGAAGCGCCGCACGGCCGTCCTGCTGCGCGCCTTCGGGAAGGTCTACCGCGCCGCCATCGCCGACGCGGTCTTCCGCAAACAGTTCAAGCTCACCGACTGGGAGGAGGCGCTCGTCCAGCACGACCACGGCTTCGCGACGGCCAGCCCCGTCTCGCGCCTCGACGCGTTCTTCGTGTCGGAGCGCGGCGGGATGAAGATCACCGAGTACAACGCCGAGACGCCCGCTGCCGCCGCCTACAACGACCACCTCGCGGCCATCTTCTTCGGGCTGCCGGTCATGCGGGAGTACCTCAAGAAGTACGAGGTCCGCTCGCAGCCATCGCGCCACAGCGTGCTGCATGCCCTGGTGAGCGCCTACCAGCAAGCGACCGGCCGCAAGCGACACCGCCCCACCATCGCCATCGTGGACTGGCGCGAGGTGCCGACCTACTCGGAGTTCGTGATCTCGAAGGACTACTTCGAGGCGCTGGGCTTCAAGTGCGTCATCGCCGACCCGCGCGAGGTGGAATACCGCAACGGGAAAATCTTCGCGGGCGGCATCCCCATCGATGTGATCTACAAGCGCGTCCTCATCTCCGAACTCGTCGAGCGCGGCGGGATGGACCACCCCATCGTGCGCGCCGTGATCGCGGGCGACGTGGTGATGGTGAACTCGTTCCGCTGCAAGATTCTCCACAAGAAGGCGAGCCTCGCCGTGCTGAGCGACGAGCGCAACACCGATCTCTTCACCGCGACCGAGCGCGAGGCCATCGAGGCCCACGTGCCGTGGACGCGCGTCGTCGAGGAGCGCACGACGATGTTCAAGGGTCTGCCCATCGACCTGATTCCGTATGCGGCGAAGAACAAGGACCACCTCGTCCTCAAGCCCAACGACGAGTACGGCGGCACGGGCATCGTGCTCGGCTGGGAAGTCGACGACGCCCGCTGGCAGGCCGCGCTCAAAGAGGCCCTCGCGGAGCCGTTCATCATCCAGGACCGCATCCACCTCCCGCGCGAGACCTACCCCAGCCTCATCGACGGCTCGGCCGCCTTCCACGACCGCATCATCGACACGGCGCCGTTCGCCTTCTACGGCGACTACATGGACGGCTGCCTGACGCGCCTCTCCACCGACTCGCTCGTCAACGTGACCTCCGGCGGCGGCTCCAGCCTCGCGACGTTCGTCGTCGAAAAACGATAGCGCGACTCCTCACTCTCACACCCCAGTCCTATGAAAGCCCCGTCCCTTACTCTCGGCGTCGAGGAGGAGTACCAGATCATCGACCCCGAGACGCGCGAACTGCGGTCGTACATCACCGAGATCCTCGACGACGACCGCATCCTGCTCGGCGAGGTCAAGCCCGAGCTGCACCAGTCGATGGTGGAGATTGGGACGCAGGTGTGCAAGACGCCGGGCGAGGTGAGCGCGGAGTTAAAGCGGCTGCGCGGGATCGTGATGGAGCTCGCCGACCGCAAGGGGCTGAAGGTGGTCGCGGCGGGGACGCACCCGTTTTCGAGCTGGCAGGACCAGGAGATCACGCCGCTGGAGCGCTATATCGGCGTGCGTGAGGACATGCAGGACGTGGCGCACCAGCTGCTCATCTTCGGCACGCACGTCCACATCGGCATCGAGGACAACGAGTTCCTCATCGACGCGATGAACGTGGCGCGCTACTTCATGCCGCACCTGCTCTGCCTCTCGTCGAGCTCGCCCTTCTGGATGGGCCGCAAGACGGGGCTCAAGTCGTACCGCAGCGTCATCTTCCGCAACTACCCGCGCAACGGCGTCCCGCGCATCATGCGCTCCTACGGCGACTTCCACGCGCTCCGCGAGAAGCTCGTCCACACCGGTTGCATCCCCGACGGTTCGAAGATCTACTGGGACGTGCGCCCGCACCACAAATTCCAGACGCTCGAATTCCGTTTCCTCGACGTCTGCACGCGCGTCGAGGAGGCCGTCTGCATCGCGGCGATCCTGCAGGCGATCGTGCTGAAGCTCTACAAGATGCGGCGCGACAACAGCACCTTCCGCGTCTACCCCGCCGACCTCATCGAAGAGAACAAGTGGCGCGCCGTCCGCCACGGCCTCGACGGCAAGCTGATCGACTTCGGCAAGGAGCAGGAAGTCCCCGCCCGCGAACTCATCCTCGAACTCATCGAGTGGTTCATCGGCGATGTCGTCGACGAGCTCGGTAGCCGCGCCGAGGTGGAATACGCCTACAAGATCCTCGACCAAGGCGCCAGCGCCGACCGACAGGTCGCCACGTTCGAGCAGACAGGCCAGCTACGCCCGGTCGTGGACCAACTCATCGCTGAGACCGAGGAAGGCGTGCGATAGGGAGCCAGGCGGCTCCCCCCGTTCTCATCGCCTCCGCGCCTGACGACGCTTCGCTCTTCAAACTGTCCCCCTCACAAATGAGGGGGACAGTTTTTGGTGATAGGGGAGCTTAGCGACCGTCACCAAAAACGGGGGAGTTGTCACACCACCGCCACCCGATCAGCGGCGCGGCGGGCGGGCGGAGCGCTCTTTCCCGGCGTGACCGAATCGGCGGCCGCCGCGTGGACGAACGGGCGCAGGAGCGCGTCGAGCTTCTCGAAGTCGACGAGGAAGGCGTCGTGGCCGAAGGGCGAGTCGAGTTCGAGGTAGGTGCCATTCGGCAATGCGGCGGCGAGGGCCTGCTGCTCGTGCGGTGGGTAGAGCACGTCGGACGTGATACCGACGACGACGGCGGGGATTGTGACCCGGTCGAGCACGTCGGCGGCACGGGCGCGGGCGACGTCGTGGCTGTCCATCGCCTCGGTGAGGCGGACGTAGGTGACGGCGTCGAAGCGCTGGACGAGCTTTTCGCCCTGGTGCTGGAGGTACGACGCGATCTCGAAGGTGCCGTCGCCGCGCTGGGTACGGGCGAAGCGCTCGGCAAAGAGTGTGGGGCTGCGGTACGTCATCATCGCCATCTGCCGGGCGGCGGCGAGGCCCGCGCGGGGCGGATCGTAGGGCGGGTAGAAGCCACCACGCCACCGGGGGTCGGCCGTGATCGCCGAGCGCTGCGCTTCGGAGATCCCGATCTGCCAGGCCGTGTGTGCCGCGCCCGTCGCGAGCACCGCCAGGCGTCCAACGAAAGGCTGTCCGTCGGGGCCGCCGCCTTCGAACTCCTGCTCGCCCAGCGCATCCATCGCAGCCCATTCGAGGGCCTGCATCCCGCCCATCGAGCCGCCGAGGACGAGCGCGAGCCGCCGCACGCCGAGGTCGTCCAGCAATCGCCGCTGGAGCCGCACCATATCGCGGATGGTGACGTGCGGGAACGCGCCGCCGTAGGGTTCGCCCGTGACCGGGTTGCGGCTGCGCGGCCCCGTAGTGCCGTAGCACGAGCCGAGCGCGTTCGTCGCGATGATGAAGTGCCGGGCCGGGTCGAGCAGCTTGCCTTCGCCGAGCAGCGTGCCCATCCACTCATCCGCAGCGGCATGGCCGGTGAGCGCGTGGCAAATCAGCACCGCGTTGTCGGCCGACGGGCTGAGTGTGCCCCAGGTCTTGTACGCGACTTCGGGGGCCTCGAACGTGAAGCCGCCCTCGGTGGTGAACGGCTCCGTGAGCCGGTGGGTGGTGACGCCGTCGTTCATCCTTCGGGTATGCAAGTGTGGACGTATGAACGTGTGAACGTGCGTGGCTGGACGTGCGCGGGCATGAACACATTCACACGTTCATACCTGCACACGTCCACACCGAAGCCGCTAGGCTTCGACGAGCAGCGTCTCGAAGGCCTGTGCGAAGTCGGCGGTAAGGTCGTCGATGTGCTCGATGCCGACGGACACGCGGATGAGTTCGGGGCGCACGCCGCTGGCCTGCTGCTCGGCTTCGGAGAGCTGCTGGTGCGTGGTCGAGGCCGGGTGGATGACGAGCGTCTTCGCGTCGCCGACGTTCGCGAGGTGGCTGGCGAGGTTCAGGCTCTCGATGAACTGCTGCCCGGCCTCCTTGCCCCCGCGGATGCCGAAGTTGAGGACCGCCCCGAAGCCACGCGGGAGGTACTTCTGCGCCGCCTCGTGGTATTCGTGCGACTCTAGGCCCGGATACCACACCCACTCGACAGCATCGTGCGCCTCCAGCCAGCGTGCAAGCGTGAGTGCGTTCTCGGCGTGGCGCTCGGCGCGCAGCGAGAGCGTCTCCAGGCCCTGCAACAGCAGGAACGCGTTGAACGGTGAGAGCGCGGCCCCGAGGTCGCGCAGCCCCTCGACGCGGGCGCGGATCGCGAACGCCACGTTGCCGAGGTCGCTCTCCGGGTTGAACACGTCCGTGAAGCGCAGGCCGTGGTAGCCCTCGCTCGGCTCGGTGAAGTTGGGGAAGCGCCCGTTGCGCCAGTCGAAGCGGCCGGAATCCACGATCACGCCGCCGATGGACGTGCCGTGCCCGCCGATCCACTTCGTCGCCGAGTGCGTCACGATGTCGACGCCGTGCTCGATGGGACGGAAGTAGTAGCCTCCTGCGCCGAACGTGTTGTCCACGACCACCGGCACGCCCGCGTCGTGCGCGACGGCCACGATGCCCTCGAAGTCGGGCACGTTGAGGCGCGGGTTGCCGAGCGTCTCGAAGAAGACGGCCTTCGTGCGGTCGTCGATCTGCGCGGCGAAGTCGGCGGGGTCGTCGGTCTCGACGAAGCGCGTCTCGATGCCGAGGCGCTTGAGCGCGACCTTGAGGAGATTGTAGGTGCCGCCGTAGAGCTTGCTCGACGCGACGATGTTGTCGCCCGCCTCGGCGAGCGTGGTGAACGTGACGAGGTGCGCCGACTGCCCCGACGCCGTGGCGACCGCCGCCGCCCCGCCTTCGAGCGCCGCGATGCGCTGCTCGAAGACGTCGGTCGTCGGGTTCATAATCCGGGTGTAGATGTTGCCGAACTCCTGGAGGCCGAAGAGCCGCGCGGCGTGCCCGGTGTCGTCGAAGGTGTAGGAGGTGGTCTGGTAGATCGGGACGGCGCGGCTGTTGGTGGCGCTGTCGGGCTGCTGGCCTGCGTGGAGTTGCAGGGTCTCGAAGTGAAGGTCGGGCGTGCTCATGGCAATGGAGACAGGTTGGGGGACGTGGACAGCGAGCCGGGGGCGTAAATGCAAAAACCCTCCGGGCGGGCGGCCCAGAGGGTTGGCAGATCGGTTTGATGGCGGGAGGTCTTACCCGCCGGATCCACACGCGCCCTCGAGGCCGCCGTCGCGACAACACATCATCATCCCCTTCATCGCAATAGCGATGGGAGCAGGGGCGAGGCGGAGGTCGGCGAGGCGCACGAGGCAGAGCGGATGGATGTGCTCCCAGAATAGGGCGGCCCGTCGGGATGTTCCACACACCTATTGTGGGGTTTGCGTGAACGAAACCGCTTCCGGGCGCTTCCGCGACACAGACGGAGGCTGCACTTGGTGCATGGAGGCCAGAAGATGGAGCCCCGCGGCAGGTCCGTTGGCACTGGTGCGTTGTCCGCGGCGCGCTCCTCGATCGTCCCTCCTACTTCGACTCCCAGACCCTCACACGCCCTCACTCGTATTCTTCCCCTTCACCTCGCCTCTTCGCTCCCTCGTCTCCCTGGCTCATCCGATGCACCTCGCCGACCTCCCCTCGCCCGCCCTTCTCGTCGACCGTGCCCGCCTCGACGCCAACCTCGACGCGATGCAGGCGCGCGCCGACGAGAATGGCGTGGCGCTGCGGCCGCACGTCAAGACGCACAAGTCGGTCGAGATCGCGCTACGGCAGCGGGAGCGCGGGGCCGTCGGGCTGACCATCGCCACCGTCGGCGAGGCGGAGGTGTTCGCGCGCTTCGGGTTCGACGACCTGTGCATCGCTCGACCTGTTGTGGGGCGCGATGCCCTCGCACGGGTGGCCACGCTGCTCGCCGGGAAGACGCGCGTGACGTTCTGCGTAGACACCCTCGCAGGCGCGCGGCAGGCGAATGCCTTCTTCGCCGAGCAGGGCCAGACCGCCGACGTGTTGCTGGAGGTCGACACCGGGCACGGACGGACGGGCATTCGCTGGAACCACCCGGATGCGGCGTCTCTCGTGCGCGACCTCGCGGGGCTGCCGTCGCTGACGCTCGCGGGACTGCTGACGCACGGCGGGCAGGCCTACGGCGGCCCCAGGCAAGGCGAGACGAAGCAGGACGCCTTGCGGCGCTACATGACCGAGGAGCGCGACCGCCTCCTCACCTTCGCGGCGACGCTCGGTAGGGCCCGCCTCCTCACGCCGGACGCCATCCTCTCACTCGGCTCGACGCCTACGCTGAGTGTCTTCGAGAACGCGACGCGCGACGGCTTCACGATCACGGAGGTCCGCCCCGGCAACTACGTCTTCTACGACCGCCAGCAGGTCACGCTTGGCACAACAACGCTCGACCGCTGCGCGCTGACCGTGCGCGCCACCGTGATCGCGCAGCACCGCACGCCCACCGGTGGCGAGATGGCCTACCTCGACGCGGGCAAGAAAATCCTCACCACCGACCTCGGCTGGAACGTCCGTGACCACGGCCAAATCCTCCACAGCCCGCACACGATGAAGCCGCTCCCGCACGCACGCATCGCGCGGCTGAGCGAGGAGCACGGCTGGGTGCGCGTCCCCGGCGCGACGACCTTCGACGTGGGCGACACGGTCCGCATCGTGCCCAACCATGCCTGCGTGACGATGGCGACACAGGACCGCTTTTACGTCATCGAGCGCACGGGCAAGGACGGCGAGGAGGTCGTCGCCGAGTGGACCGTCGACGCACGCGGCGCGTGAGTTACCTCGAATACCCATTCTTGTCATCCCGGACTCGATCCGGGATCTCCATCGACTCGGGTGTTTCGGTGCTTCGCTGAGATCCTGAAAGCGAAGCTTCACGGAGTAAACGAGTTCAGGATGACACAACAGCGACATCATAACACGAGGACTAAACCCGGTCAACGCCCCGGCTGTCTCTCACGATGGGCGAGGCATAGCCTTGTGCTGCTCGGGGTGGCGACCCTCGTCATATGGTTCGGCAACGATGTGCTGCGGCTCATGGAGTCGGACACGCCGAGCGTGAGCATCGGCACGCCGCAGGACGGGCGGCTGGAGCACGGCAAGCGGCTGCCGTCGTCGGGGGCCAACTTCCGCACGTACTCGCGCCTGGGCTCGTTCCTCGGCCGCACCGCCGTGCACGACGCCGTCCGCGACGCGACGCTGGCGGCCTACGACACGCTCGCAGCAGCGCGGCCTGAGACGGTCTACGTCTACGGCGAGACGGGCTGGCCGCGCGGCGGGCGCTTTCGGCCGCACCGTACCCACCGCAGCGGCGTCTCGGTCGACTACATGACGCCGGTGATAAACCGCGAGGACCGCTCCGTCCCGCTCCCGACCTGGCCGTGGCTGCGCTTCGGCTACGACATGGCGTTCGAGTCCGACGGCTGCACCTCGGACGGCTCGCTGTGCATCGACTACCCGGCGCTGGCGGCGCACCTCAGGGCGTTGCACACAGTCGGCCACGAGCACGGTGTCCGCATCGGCCGCGTCATCTTCGCTCCGGACCTGCAAGCTGGCCTATTCGCCGCCGACCCGGACCTGCGCGACCTGATGGCGTTCTCCCGCAACCCCTCCTGGGTGCGCCACGACGACCACATCCACGTCGACTTCGTGCTGCGGGAAGACGGCTAAGGCGCGTCAGCGCGCCCGCGTGAGCCGGCCGGCTTCTGTGTGCCGCTGCCCGTCTGTGCCGAGCGCCACC
>JBCBEX010000029.1:0-43665 GCA_038528235.1 Bacteroidota bacterium | reverse complement strand
TTGCCCTCGCGAAAGCGGGGGCAAGCTCTTCGACCACGCCGTTCCGGCTCCGCTCTGGATGACAATAGCCATGGGCTGTGGTCGACGCAAGATGAGGGCCGTCTCAGTTTTTTCGGCGGGCGTGATCACTTTCGCGTGCTGGCTGCACGGGGATGGATAGACGCGCCTCCCACCGCTGCTCGCAGCGACGCCGGACCGACCGGCCTGGGGAGTCCCCTCCTTCCACCCGTTCGGACCCATGCGTACCTCCTACAGCTTCTCGCTCCGCTCCGCTCTCGCCCTCTTGCTTGGCCTCGCCTTGCTCCCCGCCTTCACCGGCTGCGACCTCATCGAACAGCTCGAAGAGGAGATCGACGAGACCGATGTGCCGCTCGCCACGGGCACGGTCTACATGTGGATCGGCGCCGACATGGACGCGACGGTCTCCTGCGGACCTCTCACGGTGCCCGGCTGCCCCGAAGCCGACAACAACTACGGCACCCAAGGCGGACTCTCCGTCTCGTTCAACGGCGTCGGCATCAAGCGCTCGTACGTCCACTTCGGCCTACCCACGCTCCCCGAAGGCTCCACGGTAGACGAGGCCTACTTCGAGATGTACCACGGCGGCCAGAACGAAGACGGCCAGTCGGACGACATCACGATCCCTGTGACGCTCGCCGGTGCCCCGTGGAAGCCGCTGGAGATCACCTACAACAACCAGCCCAACCGCTCGACCTCAGGCAGCAGCGGCTTCGGCCTCACGCTCAACAGCATGGACTGGTCGGGCACCGCCGACATCGCCAACCTCGTCCAGTCGCACTTCGATAGCCCAGCCACGAACTACGGCTACGTCGTCTACTGGGGCTCGAACGCCGGCAACGGCATCGAGAAGGGCTTCTACTCGATCAACGACTACCGCCGCACGCGAACGGACCTCGGCCTGAGCCCGCGTATGCTCGTCAAGGTGACGCTGCCGCCCGGCTACACGACCGCCGACATCGACCTCGCGCCGACGCTCAACGCCGACAGCGACCTCAATCCGCGCGGCTCCGGCCCGATCCTGATGGTCCGCTTCGCCTCCGGAACGAGCGACTGGCCCGATGCCTGGAATGTCACCCGCGGCATACGTCGCTAGTGCTTTTTTAGCACCCCAGCGCCTCCCTCCACGCGCTGCCCCGCCGTTCCGGTTCGTCTGGGACGGCGGGGCGTTTTCGTGGGGCCCGTAGTTTCCGAGCATCCCATTGAGCCTCTCGTTCCCATGCGCCTCTACCTCATGCGCCACGGTCCGGCCGTAGCGATGCACCCCGACGGAGATCCCGCCCGCCCGCTGTCCGACCAGGGTGCGGACCTCGTCGGGCGTCTGGCACCCGCGTTTGCGAGCACAGTCGCGGACGCCCCACCGTCTGCGTTGCTCACCAGCAACTACACCCGCGCGAAACAGACCGGCGCACTAATGGGCGATGCGCTGAGCCTCACCCCCGAGGTGACCACGCTCATCCATCCGCACTGCGGCATCTCGGATTTGGAGATGGTGTGGGACATCTACAACCGGCCGGACGCGTGGATGGTGGTCGGGCACCAACCTGCCTTCGGCGAACTCGTGCGCCTGCTCACCCACGGCCACGTCGCCATGCGCCCAGGTACGATCGCGGTGATCGAGGCCCCCGCCGTGCGACTCAAGACGGGCTACCTCGTCGCCCTCTACCCACCCGAAGCGCTGGCCGCTCTCTCCACAGCCGACGGCTGAACACTGACCGCACGCCTATAGCCAGCCTTCCGACCGATACCAGGCGACGGTTTCTCGCATGCCTGCATCGAGCCCGACCTGCTGGGTATAGCCCACGTGCCGCTTGGCTTTGTCGACGGAGCAGATCCACGCGTGACGCGCCTCCTCGGCCTTCTCTCGGTTGAGCGGCGGATAGTGCCCAAACACCCCTGCCACCTTCTCGACGACCGCGCCCACACCCGTAACGAGCTTGGAGGGCACGTTGAGCGTCACGGCCCGCTTGCCGAGCGCACTGACGACCGCGTCCCGTATCTCGCTCCACGAGTAGGCGACCTCGCTCCCTACGAAGTACGTCTCCCCTTGCGCGAGGGGCGACTCTGCCAAGTCTGCGATCCCTCGGACGAGGTCGCGGACATGCACGAGGGACAACGCGGGTTCCTCGCCATCACCGACGATGGGAAACACGCCGCGGTTCGCCGTCTGGATCATGGTGAAGATGTCGGCCTCACGAGGTCCGTACACCGCCGGCGGACGCACGATGGTGATCGGTGGCGCTCCGGGATGCTTCGCGCGCCAGTTCTCGACGGCCCACTCCATCGTCGCCTTGCTGCGGCCGTACATCGAGATTGGCGAGAGCGGTGCAGCTTCATCGAGGGGCTGAGCCGTTCCCTCATGCACCGCGCTCGGACCGACTGCTGCGAGGCTGCTCACGATCACCACACGTTTCACACGCGGCCCAGCCTGCCGCACGGCTTCGAGGACGTTTAGCGTGCCCGCCACGTTGGCCTTGTCGAGGGCTTCCTGGTTGGGCGCACGCGTCAACCCAGCTACGTGGAAGACCTCCTCGGCGCTCTGTACGCCGTCGAGCAAGGCACCGAGGTCGTGCAGGCCCCCACGGATGTGACGCACGGGGAGCCCGTCGAGCCACTTGGCACGCGAGCGGACGAGACACCGGACTTCGTCTGCCCCTCGTCCGAGCAGTTCTTCAACGAGGTGACTGCCAACGAAGCCCGTGCCTCCGGTAACGAAAACGGTGCGGCCCATACCCGGACAAAAAGGTTGGTGAAGCGGTGTCGCGGAAAGATCGGTCCGGGGCATGCGCACACGAAAGGCCGAGGCCAAACCAGATCGCTATCTTGGCCGACCATTCTGTGACCGCCCGCCCGCTCTTCGATGCGTCGCCTGTCTCTCTTGCTCCTCGTGCTCAGCATCTCGGTCCCAGCGGTCGCCCAGCGTGCCGTCACCGAGGACACCCCGCTCCGGCCTGTCACGCGAACGTTTGCGCTGTCCAATGCCCGTGTTGTGCAGGCACCTGGGCAAGTGTTGGACAACGCCACGGTCGTGATCCGCGACGGGCTCATCGAAGCCGTCGGCAGCAATGTCACCATCCCCTTCGACGCGGAGGTCATCGAAGCCGACTCCCTCACGGTCTACGCAGGCTTCATCGATGGGCTGGGCTATGCGGGCGTGGCGAAACCCGAGGCCGAGCGGCCTGACATCGACAACCCGGACGAGCCGCCCCGCGCAGTCGCCGGGCTCACACCAGATCGTGACGTGCGGGCACTCCTGAAGGTCAACGACAACCGCATCACCCAACTGCGAGAGTTGGGATTCGCGGCGGCGCACGTTGCCCCACGCGATGGGTTCTTGGCAGGCAGAACGGCGCTGGTCTTGCTCGCAGGTGACACCCCCGAAGCCATGGTTCTGCGCGGCGACGTAGCCCAACTGGCGCAGTTCGACACGGCCCCCGGTGCCTACCCTGCCACACCGATGGCGATCATCGCACGCATTCGTGAGGTGATGCAGCAGGCCAGCGACCTGGGCGAAGCAGCCGCTTCCTACGCGGAAGAGCCGGCTGGACGAGGGCGTGTCGCCTACGACCCCGTCCTCGATGCGCTCGCCCCGACGGTGCGCGGCGACCAGCCGGTCCTCTTCGTCGTGGACGACTCCAACGAGGCCTTTCGCGCGCTCAAGCTGTCGCAAGACACCGGTGCCAACGTGCTTCTCGCAGGGCTCACCGACCCGATGGCGCTCGCAGACCGGATGGCTGAAGAGGACCGGCCACTTCTGTTGTCGCTCGACCTGCCTGACGCCCTGGAGGCGGAGGATGCCGACTCGACAGCGAGCGAGTCGCATCAAGCCGCCACCCGGACGTTCTCCTACGAGAGCCTCGACGCCGAAACCGCAACGCTCCAATCCAAACGTCGCGCAGCGATGGAGCTCGTTGAGAGCGGCGCCCGCCTACTTGATAGCCTCGACGTAGCTTTTGCGTTTGCCCTCCTCGACATGAAGCCCGGCGAGGTTCAGAGCAACCTCCGGCGGTTGATCGATGCCGGTCTGCCAGAGGACGCCGCCCTTGCCGCCCTCACTACCACCGCAGCAGAGATGTTCGACGTCGATGCGATGGTGGGGACCGTGGAAGCCGGCAAGATGGCCAACCTAGTCGTCACCAACGGCTCCTATTTCGACGCGGAGACCACGGTGCAGATGGTATTCGTGGACGGGCACAAGTTCGAACTTGCCTCGGAGGCGCCGCCTGAGGGCGCCGATCCCGACGCAGTCGTTGAAGCCATGGGGACGTGGGACTACACCGCCGATGTCTCCGGCCAGACCACCTCGGGCACATTCACGCTTGAGGGCGAGGCCGACAACCTCACCGGCTCGATCACCACCGACCAACTCGGCACCGTCACGCTCGACTCGGTGTCGCTGGAGGGCAACGTCCTCACGATGGTGTTCTCAGCCGAGGGCATGGGCCGCATCACCGGCAGCGGCCTCATCGAAGGCGACACCTTCACGGGCACCCTCGAACTCGCAGGCGGCGACTTCACGATCCCCATCGAAGCGACGCGGCGACCCGAGTGACCCCTCGTCTATCCCCTCGTCCCTGGTCCTCCGCCATTGATTGAACCACACGGCCTGACCCGATGCGCCTGCTCCTCTCTTTGCTCCTCTGTTCCCTCGGCGTCTCTGCGTTTGGGCAACCCATGTTGCCGCCGCCTGACGCGCGGGGCGACGTGCTCATCCGCAACGCGACGGTGCTCACCGTCACGAATGGCACGCTGGAGGGTACCGATGTCTTGGTTCGCGAGGGCGTTATCACTGCGATCGGGACGGACCTCGACGCGCCACGCGGCGTGCGCGTGATCGACGCGGCAGGCCAGTTCCTCATGCCCGGGATCATCGACGCGCACTCCCACCTCGGCATCTCGTCGGTGAACGAATGGACCGCTCCGGTCACGGCCGAAGTGGACGTGGGCGACGTCGTCAACCCGCTCGACCTGGGCATCTACCGAGCCCTCGCAGGCGGCGTCACCGTCAGCCACGCGATGCACGGCTCCGCCAACGTGATCGGGGGCCAGAACGAGACGCTCAAGCACCGCTGGGGGACCTTCGACCCCGAAGCGCTCAAGATGGAAGGGGCGCCACCCACGATCAAGTTTGCTCTCGGCGAGAACCCGATCCGGGTGCACGGTCGAGGTAACGACATCCGACCACTCAGCCGAATGGGCGTCGAGCAGGTCTTCCGTGGCGCATTCTCCGAGGCGGAACGCTATGCTGAGGCGCGCGGCGCGTATCTCGCGTCCGTCGAAGAAGGAGCACCCACGACCCTCGTCCCTTTCGACGATCGACTGGAAGCGCTCGCCGGCGTCCTTGCGGGCGACATCCTGATCCACACGCACAGCTACCGCGCTGACGAGATCCTGATGCTCATGGACGTGCTTGCCGATTTCGGCGTGGAGCGGATCACGTTCCAGCACGTCAACGAGGGCTTCAAGGTCGCCCCTGAACTTGCTGAGTTCGGCGCAGGCGCCTCTATATTTTCGGATTGGTATGCCTACAAGTTCGAGGTCTACTACTCTACTGCCTACAACGCTGCGGTGCTCACCCGCAACGGCGTCCGCACGTCAATCAACTCCGACTCGCGCGAACTCATCCGGCATCTCTACCACGAGGCAGCCAAGGCGCAGCGCTACGGTGGCTTGACCGACGACGAGGCGCTTGCGCTCATCACGATCAATCCCGCCTGGCAGCTTGGCATTGACGACCGCGTGGGCTCCATCGAGGTCGGCAAGGACGCTGACCTGGCACTTTTCGACGGCCACCCGCTGAGCGTCTACGCGATCCCGACGCATACCATCGTGGATGGCATCGTCCGCTTCGACCGCGACGCAGACCCCGACGACATGCGCTTAGCCATCGACCCCGCCGTTCCTGTGGACGAGGTGACGCTCTACGCCACGAGTCACCATCTGCACTTTACCGGCAATGGCATCGAGATGCATACGCACGGGTGCATGCAGGGGGTCGAGCAACGCTTCAACCACGTGTTTGGGCGCTAGGCTCCGCCGTGGACGCGGCTCCAGGCCGCCGCATCAGCGCGCCAGTTCAGCAGAATCAGCACTTCCTCGTCGGTGAGCGAACCCGTCTCGACGGCTACTCCGATGAGCGTATCGAAGTCAGTGAGGGTGATGAGCCGAATGCCGGCCGCGTCGAACGCTCTTTGGGCAACCTCGAAGCCGTAGGTAAAGATCGAGAACACGGCAACGGGCTCGGCCCCAGCGTCGCGGATCGCCTCGGCAGCAGACAAGCTCGACCCACCTGTCGAGATCAGGTCTTCGACGACGATTACCCGCTGTCCAGGCTCGATGCGTCCTTCGATGCGATTTTGCTTGCCATGTCCTTTAGCCTGTCCTCGCACGTAGGCCATAGGCAAGTCGAGCCGCTCCGCGAGCAGTGCGGCCTGGGGAATCCCGGCGGTCGCGGTGCCAACGATTACGTCCACGGCCTCGTAGTAATTGGCCTCGGTGTGCGCGAGCAAGCCCTCCGTGATCATCAACCGCACATCGGGGTAGGACAGCGTAAGGCGGTTGTCACAGTAGACCGGCGCCTTGCGTCCTGACGCCCAGGTAAACGGCTCGTTGGGGCGGAGCGCCACCGCCCCAATGCGCAGGAGGTCGGCGGCCAGGGCACGTGTGAGTTCTTGGTCGCGGTTGGACATGCGCGGTTCACGAAAGCGGGGTGGGACGAGCGAGCAGATAGGACAGCGTCGCTACCAGGTCAGATCGCTTCTTGTTCGCGGTGAAGGAAGTACTGCGCCCCCGTCCAGACGGTGATCATGGCCGTGACCCACAAAAAGACGAGCGAAAAGGGGCTTTCGAGCAGCGCGCGAAAGAAGCCAGAGAACGCGGTCCAGAAGCTCCCGGGTGCGACCTCCTCGACCTTCGAGAACACGAGGAAGACTTGGAGCGAGATCAAAAACGTGAGCTGCCACGCCGTCTTCGCCTTCGCCGACTTGAGGGTTTTGAGCGTGCGCCCCTGCTTCTCTTCGTAGCTACGAAGCACCGTCACGGCGAAGTCTCGCACGGCGACAGCGACGATGGCGAGCCAGGCAAGCCACGCGCCAGCTGCGAACAAACCTGTATTGATCGGCTCGATGAAGGGGAACACGAAGAACCCGCCCAGCACCAGAATCTTGTCTGCGAGCGGGTCGAGGAATTGGCCGAGCCGTGATCGCACACCGAGATCGCGCGCGAGCTTGCCGTCGTAGTAGTCGGTGATGGCCGCGAGGATGAACAGCGTCGCGCCCCAAAACTGGTTCGCAAAGCCGCCCTTCCACAAGAGCCAGAGGCAAATCGGCGTGACGACGATCCGGCCGATGGTAAGCGCGTTGGGGAGATGTCTCATGCGAGCGGGTGGGAAACCAAGAAAGATAGCGCCGCGCCCGTCCCTGCGGTCTGATCCATCGGCTCTTCCGAAACCTCCCTGCGCGGGCGGCTTTATCGAAAGCCCCCTTACCCATTTGCTTCATGCTTCTCCTCCTCGACTACGGCATCGGCAACGTCCGCTCGTTAGAAAAGGCATTTCAGGCAGCTGGCCACAATCCAGTGCGGTCAGACGACCCTGCTCTCGTAGCGCGTGCTGAGCGGATTGTGCTGCCTGGCGTGGGCGCGTTCGGTGCGTGCGCCGACGAGATCCACCGCCGCGGCCTCTGGATTCCGATCGAAGCCGCCGTGGCTGCGGGGACGCCCCTGCTCGGCGTCTGCGTCGGCATGCAGTTGCTCTTCGAGGCCAGCGAAGAGCTCGGCGAACACCAGGGCTTCGGCTTTTTGCCCGGCCGTGTGGTGCGTTTCCCGAATGCTACCGAGGACGACCAGGCCTTGAAGGTCCCGCACATGGGCTGGAACGCGCTGCGCCCCGCACGGTCCCACCCCCTGCTTGAGGGCGAGGACGGACGCCCCCTTTCCGGCTCCGACGCCGACTCCTACTTCTACTTCGTGCACTCTTTCCACGCGGCGCCATCCGAACCGGCCGACGTGCTCGGTTGGACGCGCTACGGCGCAGAGTTTCCCGCCGTCGTCCAGCGAGGTCATGTCATGGGCGTCCAGTTCCACCCCGAAAAGAGCCAGCGGGCCGGGCTGCATCTGCTGGACCGCTTCGCCACGCTCGAACCCGCTCCCGTCGCCTAGCCTCTCCACCCATGCTCATCATCCCGGCCATCGACCTGCGAGGAGGACGCTGCGTGCGCCTTCGCCAAGGGCGATACGAAGACGAGACGATCTATTTCGACGACCCCGTCGCGATGGCGAAGCTGTGGCGCGTCCAGAATGCCCGTGTCCTGCACCTCGTAGACCTTGATGCAGCGCGTGCACGCCACGGCGAGGACGCCGAAGACGACAACGTCACGACCATCCGGCGCATTGCTGCGGCCCTCGACATCCCCGTTCAGGTAGGCGGCGGCATCCGATCGCTTTCCGATATCGACGCGATGCTCGAACGCGGGGTGTATCGGGTCATCCTCGGTACGGCCGCCGCCAAGAATCCCGACCTCGTCTCGGAGGCCATCGACAAGCATGGATGTGGGCGGATCGTCGTCGGCCTCGACGCGAAGGACGGCGAGGTGCGCATTGCTGGTTGGGAGGAGGGCAGCGGCCTCGACGCCGTTGCGTTCGCGCTGGATATGGAGGAGCGTGGCGTCCGGCGCATCGTCTACACGGACATCGCTCGCGACGGCATGATGAAAGGGCCCAACCTCGACGCCTATCGGTCGCTGGGACAACAGCTCTCGCGCTGCCGGATCACCGCCTCGGGCGGCGTGGGTGGCTACCACGACTTGCTGGGCCTGCAAGCCCTCGAACCCTTCGGCGTTGACTCGGTCATCGTCGGGCGGGCGCTCTACGAGAACGCGTTCCCCTGTCAGCGCTTCTGGTGCTGGAACGAAAAAGACGGCGTCGACCTCGACACGTTTTCGACGGCCAAGCTCAAAGCAATTCCCACCGACGAATGCTGACCAAGCGCATCATCCCGTGCCTCGACGTCCACGACGGCCGCGTCGTGAAGGGCGTCCAGTTTGTCGATCTCGTTGACGCGGGCGACCCGGTGGAGCAGGCCCGGTTCTACGACGCTGCCGGCGCCGACGAACTCGTCTTCCTGGATATCACCGCGACCCACGAGGGGCGGGACACGATGCACGACGTCGTGCGTCGCACCGCCGACCAAGTGTTCATTCCCTTGACCGTTGGCGGCGGCATCCGCACTGTGGACGATATGCGCGCCATGCTTGCAGCCGGTGCGGATAAGGTGTCGATCAATTCGGCCGCCCTTCGCGATCCGGAACTCATCACCCGGGGCGCCTCGGCGTTTGGCGCGCAGTGCATCGTTGTGGCAATCGACGCGAAGCGAACAGGTGCCACCGATTCCGGCTGGGAAGTGTTCACGCACGGGGGGCGCAAGCCCATCGGGGTGGACGCCGTTGCCTGGGCCGTGGAGGCCGAGCGACGTGGCGCGGGCGAGCTCCTCGTGACGAGCATGGATCGCGACGGTACGAAGGACGGCTACGACCGCGCACTTCTGCGCGAGATCAGCACCCGCGTCTCCATCCCTGTCATTGCCTCGGGCGGCGCGGGCACGTTGGAGCACCTCGCCGAAGGTCTCACTGTGGCCGACGCTGTCCTCGCTGCCTCCATCTTCCATTTCCGCACGTTTTCAATCGACGAGGCGAAAGCTCACCTCGCCGCCCGCGGCATCCCCGTCCGTCCCGTCGCCCCGCCTGTTTCCGCTGCACCATGACCGACTCTCCACCCACTGGCTCCCTCACCGACGCTGCACGCTGGGGTATCCGGCTCCTGGTCGGATCCGTGGCGATGCTCGTCGTCATCGGCGGGGGCATGCTCGTCTGGGTCCTGGACAAAGCCGCGCGGAATCCAGACGTGCGCACCGAGCGGCCTGGCTGGCTCGACGAGGCTGTCGGGTTCGACGTCTCCTTCTGGATCCCCCTCGCGCTCACGATTGGTGTGGGCGGCGTGCTCGTCTTCTTCGTGTATGCGACGGCGATCAAGCGACTGCGAGCAGGCGAAGACCTGTATGCGCAGCGGCACGGCAAGGGGGTTCGCCGCCACGGCGAACGTGCGTTCCAGACGGAAGAAGACGGCCTCTAAAGCTCTTCAGGTTCGAGCAGCGTGCGCGCTACCTCAGCGAGGTCGGTCATCGAGTTGCGAACGTAGAAGCGAGGCGACTCGGCTTCCAACTCGTGCAGACCATCGCGCGAGCGTCCGCCTGCGATCACGCTCGTCTCTTCCGGGAGCGCCGCCAGCAGCGCACGCACTTCCGCTTTGAGGTCTGCTGACCGTACCGGCGTGGATATCGAAAGCCACACCAGCTTCGGCTCATGCATGCGCGCAGCCTCCACAAGCGACCGCGCTGGCGTATCCGCCCCAAGGTTTATGACGTGATAGCCCAGGTCAGCCAAGACGGCCGCAGCCATTTGCGAGGGCAGCAAATACGGATCGTTTGCTGGAGCGCCCCCCAACGCCACAGGCGCATCCTCTGGAGCGTCTGGCATGAGGGAACGGATCTGGCCGAACGCTTGGGCGACCAGGTCCGTCGCCTGATGCTCGATGAAAATACCGCGTGCTTCATTTCGCGCTCGATCCTCGGCGGAGGCATCGTTCCACAGCATGCCGATTCGCTTGAGGGCTTCGCGGACAGGAGTGTCGCACAGGGCCGCCAGCGAGGCACCACGGAGGTAGGCGGCGACGAGCAGACTGCGTGCCTGCTGAGCTTCGCCGGACGTGAGCATGTTGTACAGACGCTCGACGTCGAGCGGGACTTCGCGGCCTGGGAGGCTACCACCGAGCGCCTCGGTAAGCCCAAGGGCCTCAGGTTTGAGCACCTCCAGTTGTTCGTTTCGCACAAACTGGACGATCTCACGAAACTGTACGCGGCGGTGTCCGCCGGCTGTCCGCAACGACTGCAGACGCCCTTTGTCGATCCAGCGCTTGAGCGTAGACTCGCCGAGACCGAGGGCATCGGCCACCTCGCGAGGTGAGAAGGTTCGTTCCTGGATGCGCACGGGAAAGTGAGGAGGGTGAAATAATCGGGCGATCATGCTTTTCTCTTCGAGAACGTTTTGGACGTTTATGGGTTCTCTTCTCGCGTGCCTATTTTTCGTAGGTGGCTGTGGACTATTCTCCAGCACGTTTGCCGCGCTCCGGTGCGGCATTCTTCTCGCCTTTCCCGATCTCTTCCGCTCTACTCACACTTCCTATGTCGAAGACCCCCTTTTACGCACTCTTGTTTGCGTGTACGCTGGCCTTGGCTGCCTGCGGTGATCCGCCCGAGCCAGCCGCCGAAGACATGACCGACGACACCGAGATGACCGACGACACGATGTCGGGCTCTACGATCGTCGACCTGGCTGGCGAGGCTGGCCTGAACACGCTCGCTGCCGCGGTTGGGCAGGCTGGCCTCGTTGAGACGCTCAGCAGCGCTGGCCCCTTCACCGTCTTTGCTCCCACTGACGAAGCCTTCGGCGCGCTTCCTGAAGGCACGCTCGACACCGTCATGATGGACGAGAACCGTGAGATGCTCGCGGGCATCCTCACCTATCACGTTCTCCCGATGGAGGCCATGTCGGAAGGCATCTCGGGCACGTTGGAGCTCGAAACCGTCAACGGCGCCACGATCACCGTCACCAAGGCTGACGACGGCACGGTGACCGTCACGGACGCAGGCGGCAACACCGCCACGGTCGTCACGGCCGACGTGGATGCCTCCAACGGCGTTGTGCACGTCATCGACGCTGTGCTCATGCCGCCCGCCAGCGACGCGGCCGAATAAATCGCCCGCGCCGTCTCGGCACACGCTGCCTGCGCGCCGCGCTGGACCTCGTTCCGGCGCGGCGCGTTTGCTTGCTCCCTTCTTTCCCTTCTCTTCTCCTCTGCCTTTCTCAATTCATGGCTGACACCCCTGTCTACGCGATCCTTGGTGCTACCGGAGGCATCGGCTCCGCCCTCACCCGCTCCCTCGCAGCGACCGGCGCCCGTCTCGCGCTCGGTGCCCGCTCCGTCGACAAGCTGCGCGATCTCGCAGGCGAAACCGGCGCCGCTGCCTACACCCTCGACGCGACTAAACTCACGGGCGTCGAGAGCTTCGTCCAAAGCGTTCTCGACCAGTATGGCCGCCTCGACGGGATCGCCAACTGCGTCGGCTCGATCATCCTGAAACCAGCGCACCTCACCTCTGCGGAGGAGTTCGAGGAGACCCTCAGGCTCAACCTGCACTCGGCGTTCTATGTCGTGAAGACTTGCACCAAGGTGATGCAGAAGCAAAAGAGCGGCTCCATCGTGCTCGTGTCCTCGATTGCGGCGCACTACGGCTTGCAAAACCACGAGGCAATTGCGGCCGCAAAAGGCGGCGTGGCGTCTCTCGTGCGCGCGGCGGCAGCGAGCTATGCCCACCGCGGCGTTCGCGTCAATGCCGTGTCACCGGGCCTCGTCCGTACCCCGATGGCGGCCCGTCTCACCGCGTCTGAGCAAGCCGAGAAACAGTCGGCGAGCATGCACCCGCTGGGGCGCATCGGCGAGCCTGAGGACGTGGCACCGATGATTCACCACCTGCTTGACGCGGAGAAGAGCGGCTGGATCACAGGCCAAGTCATCTCTGTCGATGGCGGCTTTGCCACTGTGAAGCCCCGCTAGTTGGCGCCGGCCACGCGGTGTGGTTTCTTGTGCAAGCCTTCCTCCCCGACCTGCCAACCTAGCCATGACTCAGACCGTCTACCACGTCGTCCCGAATGAAGGCCGTTGGGCCGTCAAACGTGAAGGTGTCGAGTTCCCGCATCGCGTCGTTGAAACGCAAGCCGCGGCCGTGGAGGCTGCTCAGCGGCTGCTTCGGTTCGAAGCGCCAGGGCGCATCGTTGTGCATGGAGCCGATGGGGCCATCGAGCGCGTGCACGCCTACGATGAAGCCCCGTCGATGCCTGCGAACGCTGCACCCAGTTGGCGCGCCGTCGTGTTTTCAAAACCAGCCATTGCGGTAGCTGGGGCGGCATTCCTCGTGGCGCTAGGTTGGGGCTTGAGCCGCCGCGACTGACCCTACCAGGCAGTGAAACATACGCTCCACATATTGCGTCGCTCTTAAGCTTGCAGGCATGCGCTCTGCCTGCTCGCTTCTGCTCCTGCTCGCCGCTGTGGGGGCCTCGGTCTTTCCAACGGTGTTGCTCAGCCAGACACCACCACAGACGCCGCCTTCCGGGGAAGCGGGCGTGCCGCTCGTCTTCCCCTTCGAGGATGACAACATCGCAGGCACGCAGGCTGGCGGGCTGACGCGCGACGATGCTGGCGTGGTCTACGCCGCTACACCGCGGGGGCTGCTCTCGTTCGACGGCGTCCGCTGGCGACGGCACTGGGTGCGGTCCGGCACACGGAGCGTCGCGCGCGATGCTCAGGGCCGCCTCTGGATCACCACCGATGGGGAATTGGGCTACTTCACTGCAGACTCGCTCGGTGCGCTGGCGTACGTCTCGCGGCGTGATTCTCTACCCGAAGACGCGCGGGCCCGGTTGGGCAACCAACTGATTCACATCCGAGGCACCGTCAGTGTCACGGCGCTCGGTCCCGTCCTAGTTCGATGGGACGACGATGCCCAGTTTCAGTCGTGGCCCGTGGAAGACGGAGCCCACACCGCACTGGTCGGGGACACATTCTACCTCGTTGAGCCTACCCGGGGGCTGTCGGAGGTACGCGCGGACGGCCCGGTGTCAATCGCATCGGCGCCCCTGCCAGGCCCCAATGCCTACATCGTTTCAGCTCCCACGTCGAATGCGGCACGTCCGCTGCTCATGGCGACAGAGCAACAGCTTTGGCGCATTGAACGGGCTTCGATGGAACCGTTCGGCACGGATGCCGCGGACTACTTGCGCGAAGCGGCGATTCGAGCGCGGGGGACTCGCTGGCTGCCTTCTGGCCTCCTCGCTGTCGCCACTAAACGCGGCGGGTTGGTACTCCTCGACGCGGAAGGACGCCTCCGCCAGATCATCGACGACGATGCAGGCTTGCCCAGTCCAAGCGTCTTCGCAGTGTGGGAGGATCCCGAACGAGGACTGTGGATCGGGACGGACGAAGGGCTCGCCTATCGCCCCCCTCACCCGATCACGCAGTTCGATGAGCGGGCGGGATTGAATGGCATCGTGCTGGACGTGGAGCGACACGCTGGGCGCCTACATGCCGCCACGAGTACCGGCATCTATCGGATGGTGCAAGCGGCGACGCCTGATCGCCGAGCACGCTTTGAGGCGCTGGAGGGCGTATCGGGTGCGTGCTTAGACCTGCTTTCCTCGCAGGGCCGCCTGTTCGCTGCGTGCGTCGATGGCACGTATATCGCTGCACCCGCTGCATCGCGTGTTCGGCTCCTGGACAAACGGAGCACCTATTCGCTGACCACGGACGGCACCCACACATGGAGCCTGGATGCACTGAGCATCCTCTCCTCGCTGCGCTTCGATGGTGCCGAGTGGTCCGCGACGCCTCTCGACACCGTAGCGGCGGGGTCGCCGACCATGATGCAGGCGATGCCTGACGGAACCCTGTGGGTCGGGACGCGCATGGGAACGGTGCATCGCGTAGAGATTGACGACGCAGGCCGTCCGGCGCACGTGGACGCGTGGGGCAGCGACGATGGCCTTGTGGAAACCGACTGGGCGATGCCGTTCGAGGTCGACGGGCGACCCGCCATCGGGACGAAGACGGGACTCTACCGCTACCGGCCAGATGCATTGCCTGCCTTCGCGATCGACGAGTCCCTGGGCCGGCTGCTCCTCGACGAGGCCCGCTCGTTTCCGAACGTCTTCCTGCTCGACACGGATGCGAACGGCGACGTGTGGTACTACGGGGGCGATGAACTTGCGGTGGCACGCCGCACGGACGATGGCTATCGCCACGACCGGACGCCTATCCAGGTCCTCTATGACCGTGGCAGCTACTACACGCTTACCACGGAGCCGGACGGGGCGGTCTGGCTCGGCGGCACCACCGGGCTCTTCCGACTTGCAAACGGACAACCACGTACCGAACGCCCCTACCCCGCCCTCGTACGTCGCGTATCGACAGTGGGTGCAGATTCGCTCCTGGCTGCAAGTCATCGCGTCTCCGAGGTGATCACACCACTCGATGCTGCCACGAACGCGCTGCGGTTCGAGTTCGCCGCCACGAGCCCATTCGGTCCGCTGTCGTTTCGCTACCGGCTGCTCCCGTTCGAGGAGACGTGGTCGGACTGGAGCGAGATCGCCGAAAAGGAATACACCAACCTTCCCCCCGGCTCCTACGCCTTCGAGGTAGAGGCCGAAGACGCGCGCGTAGCGAGGAGCGAGGTCGGACGGTTCTCGTTCGACATTCGGCCGCCATGGCACGCAACGATCTGGGCGCGGCTGCTCTTCGGCGTCGCTGGCCTCACCCTGCTGGCCGGCATAGCCGTGCTGGCCGACCGGCGGCGCTCCCGTCTCCTTTCGGATCGCGCCCGGGCACTCGAAGCCGCTGTCGAGGAGCGTACCGCGGAGGTACACCGGCAGAACGACCTGCTCATGGCACAGACGGCCCAGCTCGAAACTCAAGCCGAGCAACTTCGGGAGGTCGACCGACTGAAAACTCGGTTCTTTGCCAACGTCAGCCACGAGTTTCGGACGCCCCTCACGCTCACGATCGGCCCGCTGGAAGACATCCGCGAAGGACGACACGGCCCCGTCCCTGCGCCGGTGCACGACTACCTCGGGCTTGCCCTGCGCAATGCGCGTCGCGTTCTCGGCCTCATCAACGAGATCCTCGACGTGGCGAAGCTCGAAGCCGGGCGACTTCAGCTTCAAGCGTCTGAGCAGGATCTCAGGGACTTCGTCAAGACGGTGGCGGAGGCATTTGACCCGGTGGCCGAGCGCCAGGGACTCACCTACCGCGTAGACGTGCCAGCCAAGCCCCTTCCAGTTTTTTTCGAGGCCGTGCATCTCGAAAAGGTGCTCCTCAATCTGCTCTCCAACGCGTTTAAGTTCACGCCCGTCGGCGGGACCATCCGCGTGGAGCTCCGCGCGACAGACACGGAGGCCCAAGTACGCGTGCGAGACAGCGGCCCCGGCATCTCAGTAGGCGACCTAGACCGGCTTTTCGACCGATTCTACCAAACGAGCGAGTCGGCGCGGCGGCAGCCAGGCACCGGCGTCGGGCTGTCGCTGGCGAAGGAGTTGACCGACCTCCACGGCGGCGTCATCACCGTCGAGAGCGAAGAGGGCTTCGGGAGCACATTCACGGTCACCCTGCCGCTCGGGCGCGGCCACCTCAGCGACGACCAGATCGCGCCCACTGCCGCTCCCGTGCCGACCCAACGCGCCGAGCAAGTAGCGCAGGATCTGGACGCCGTGCTCGCTGCGGACGCTACAGAAATCGAGACGGAAGCGCTGGACGCCGACCGCACGACGGTGCTCGTCGTGGAAGACAACGCCGAGGTGCGCGCCTACGTGCGTCGCCACCTCGAAGAGGCCGAGGGCGATGCGCCCACCTACCGCGTCCTGGAAGCGCCGGACGGACGGACGGGGCTCGACCTCGCCCGACGGCACCTCCCCGACCTCGTGCTTTCCGACGTGATGATGCCCGAAATGGATGGGTTTTCGCTGTGCCAGGCGCTCAAGTCGGACCCCGAGACGGACTTCCTCCCAGTCATCCTGCTCACGGCGCGGGCCGCCGCGGAGGACAAGCTCGAAGGCCTTGGCACCGAGGCGGACGACTACCTCACGAAGCCCTTCGACGTGCGCGAATTGCGGGCGCGCATCGGCTCGCTCATCGCCAACCGGCAGCGGCTCCGCGAGCGCTTTGCCCAAGCTTCCGAGGCGTTGCATGAACCCAACGGCGATAGCGGGCTGCACGCGGCCACCGTAGAGGTAGACTCGGCCGACGCTGTCTTCTTGGAGCGCGTGCGTTCGGTCATCGAAGCGCAGATAAGCAACGACGGCTTCACCGTGAAAGACTTGGCCGAGGCGGTTGGATTGAGCCGCGGGCACCTGCACCGGCAGCTCTCGGCGCTCGCCGGCCAGACGCCGTCGGAGGCAATCCGCTCGATGCGACTGGAGCGCGGAGCAATGCTGCTGCGGTCCGAGGCAGGCACCGTGAGCGAGGTTGCGTACGCCGTCGGCTTCAAGAGCGTAGCCCACTTCTCGAACGCGTTCGCGAAGCACTACGGCTGCCGCCCGTCGGCCTACCCGGAACTGGCCGAGGCCAGCCAAAACAGCCCAAGTGCCTGATTTTATGCGGTCACATTCGCATGCGTTGAGGTCGCATGTGACGAGAACGCAACAGATTGTGACCTCCGTGCAACGCGAAATCCAACGTGGCGGAGCATGTTGAGCGTGTGAGACGGACAGCCCGTCTCCGCCGCTCTCCTTCCGGCTCGATGGTCTCTCACTCGTTCCCCTCGGACGACCGCCCCACGGTCCTCATCGTGGACGACGACGCGGACATGCGGCTCTATCTGCGCAGTTGCCTTAGCGGCACGCGTGTGGTCGAGGCCGCCGACGGCGTCGAGGCGCTGCACGTGGCGCGCGCGGTGCGCCCGTCGCTCGTCCTCTCCGACGTGACGATGCCGCACCTGGACGGCGTCGCGCTGCGCCGCGCCCTCCGCGCCGACCCCGACCTGTGGGACGTGCCCGTGGTGCTCATCAGCGGCCACCCGGAAGCGGCCTCGCCGTGCGCCGACGGCTTTCTCACGAAGCCCTTTAACGCACGCGACCTCTGGGACGCGGTCCACCCCTTCCTCAGCGCCTAGACCGCAATGTGCTCCGTGCTTTTCCCACCGTTTCGCCGACGCTGAGCCGTCGGCCAGGTCCCCGGCCCCAACTGTGGTGGTGGAAGGCCGGGGACCTATTCGCTCCCCACGTTTGCTCTCTGATCTCCTCGTTCTCATGCGTGCCCTCTCTCTCGCAGCGATCCTCGCCCTCGGCTTTTTGACGACGCTCCCCACGTTTGCCCAAACCACGTTCGTGGTCACCAAGACCGCCGACACGAACGACGGCACGTGCGACGCCGACTGCTCCCTCCGCGAGGCGATCGAAGCCGCTGACGCCGCCGCTGGCGACGACCTGATCCGCTTCGACCTGGCGCTCGACGGTCAGTCCATCTTCCCCACGTCCGAATACATCATCAACACGAACGTGGAGATCGATGCGGTGACGGGACTCTCGGAGGGCATCACGATCGACGCCGGCCTGGAGTCTTTTTTCGTCGTTCAGGTGTTTCCGCCCAGCGGTCCCCCCAACACCGTCTCGCTCGCGGGCCTTACGCTTACTCGGTCTCAGAATGGTTTCCTCTACAACGACGGCATCCTCACGGTAGACCAGTGCACGTTCCGTGACAACACCGGTGGCGCGATCGTAAATGAGGGGACGCTCGTGGTGAAGAACAGCACCTTGAGCGGGAACGCTGCCTCGACCATTGATCGCTCCACCATCTTTAATCAAAGCGGTGTCGTGACGGTGCTGAACAGCACCTTTAGTGGCAACACGACCAGTTCTACGAGCGTGGCCGCCGCGATCCAGAGCAACCCCTCGGCTACCGTCACCGTGAGGAACTCCACCTTCAGCGGGAATACGCATACACTCGGGCAGGTCAGCGGTATCTCTGGAGGCACCGTCACGGTCGGCAACACGGTCTTCGAAAGCGGGAGTGGCGCCAACCTCGGCCTGGGCACGATCATCTCGGAGGGCTTCAACATCTGCGACGACGCCTGCGGCCTCACCGGCACCAGCGACCAGACCAGCACGGACCCCCAGCTTGGCCCCCTCGCCGACAACGGCGGGCCGACCCTCACGCACACGCTGCTCACGGGCAGCCCCGCCATCGATATCGGCGGGACGTGCGGCCCGGAGGATCAGCGCGGCGAGAGCGCCCCCGTCGCAGGCACGTTCAACGGCAACGCTGTATGCGACGCGGGGGCTATCGAGATCGCTACCCCACCTCCGCCCTCCATGCTCGTGGTCAACACCGCGGACGGTGGCAACGATGGCATCTGCGGCGCCGACGCGTTCGATCCCGTGCAGGACTGCTCACTGCGAGAGGCCGTTGCCGCTGCCAATAGCAACCCCGACGCCAACACCATCACCTTCGATCCGTTGGGGCAGGGCAATATCGTGTTGGAGGCTGATCTCGTAATCACGACGCCGATCACGATCGATGGCGTCACCGGGGATGGAGGGACCTACACCTCCCAGGTTACGGGAAATGATGTCTACGGGATCGTCGTGACTGGGGCTGCCGCCTCCAATTCGGTGATCCAGGGCCTCGTCCTTGGCGACGCTCCGGTCGCCCTTCGGCTGGACGACGGCGTTTCCGGTGTCCAGGTCCTTGGCAACTTCATTGGCGCCGATTCGGACGGTGCGGACTCGTTCTTCCGCAATGGCACCGCAGGCCTTGTCATTACGGGCGGCTCCACGAACAACACCATTGGCGGGACCGGGGGTATCCCCATGAGTGGTGCGTCTAAGGGCAACGTCTTTGGCTTCAGCCCCAAGAACCTCGTGCTGGAGGGCACCGGCACGACGGGCAACACGGTCATCGGCAACTTCTTCAGCACCAATGAAGACGGCGACGACCTCGCGACCGACGTCATCGGCATCAGCATAAATGGCGTTGCGATCCGCGATGGGGCGTCGAACAACACGGTCGGGGGCACGACCTCGGACGAGCGCAACGTCTTCGGCTACCTGAGGGGCGATGGCATTCTGATCGAGGACGCAGGGACGACCGGCAACATCGTCCAGGGCAACTTCATCGGCACCGATCTCGATGGCTTCGATTATGGCCTTCCCTCCGGGAGTGGGATCTATATCAGGAATGCGGCCTCCGACAACACCATCGGTGGCACCGCAGCCGGTGCCGGCAACACCATCGGCTTCAACGGAGGCACCGGCATCCTCATCCAATTCGCGGGCACGACCGGCAACACCGTCCAAGGCAACTTTATCGGCACCAACGCCGACGGCGACAACTACGGCAACCGCAACGGTATCTGGATCCTCGGCGGGGCCTCGAACAACTCCATCGGCGGCAGTGCGGCCGGGGCGGCGAATACCATCGGCCACAACACCGAGCAAGGCCTGATCCTGCAGAACACGGGGACGAGCAACAACACCATCCAGGGCAACTTCATCGGCACCAACGCCGCAGGCGCCGACCTTGGCAACGGCGCCATCGGGGTACGCATCCTCTTTGGCCCCTCCAATAACACCATCGGCGGCTCCGGCGCGGGCGAAGGCAACACGATCGGCTTCAACGTCGATGGTATTCAGGTAGCCAACCTAGGCGCCTCGCCGACCGGCAACCAGATCCTCGGCAACTACATCGGCACAAACGCCACCGGTGCCAACCTTGGTAACTCGCGCGACGGCGTCTCCATTGGTGGAAATATCACCAACAACACCGTCGGGGGCACGGACCCCGGTGCCGGCAACACCATCGGCTTCAATGCGGAGCACGGCATCCGCATCGGCTTCAGCAACGGCATCGTCAGTATCGACTCCGACATCGTGGTCCAGGGCAACTTTGTCGGCACCAACGCCGCCGGCGCCGACCTCGGCAACGGCATCCATGGCATCTTCCTCGTGGACGATGCCCAGAACAACACCATCGGCGGCGCGGCTTCGGGCGCCGGCAACACGGTCGGCTTCAACGGCGGCTCCGGCATCGTCATCTCAGAAGCGCCCACGGCCAGCAACATCGTGCAGGGCAACTTCGTCGGCACCAACGCTGCGGGCGCCAACCTCGGCAACACGCTCCGGGGCATCTTGATCGCAGGTGGCGCGACCAACAACACCATCGGCGGCGCGAACGCGGGCGAAGGCAACACCGTCGGCTTCAACGCCCTCAACGGCATCCGCCTCGAAGGAACAGGCACCAATGGCAACGTCGTGCGCGGCAACTTCGTCGGCACAGACGCCACGGGTGCCAACCGCGGCAACACCGGCAAAGGCATCAGCGTGGCCAGCGGGGCCTCGAACAACACCATCGGGGGCACCGGCGCGGGCGAAGGCAACACCGTTGGCTTCAGCTCCCAGGACGGCATTGAGGTCGCAGGCAATGGCACCACCGGCAACAACGTCCTCGGCAACTTCGTCGGCACCAACGCCGCAGGCGACGACCTCGGCAATACCAACTTCGGCGTGACCCTCGTCTTCGGCGCGTCGAACAACACCGTCGGCGGCGCGGCCTCAGGCGCTGAGAACACCATTGGCTTCCACGGCCTAGCCGGCATCTACATCAACGCCACCTCGACAGACAACACCGTCCTTGGCAACTTCGTCGGTACCAACGCCGCCGGCGACGACCTCGGCAACGACGGCAACGGCGTCCAGATCTTCAATGCCCCCAACAACACCATCGGCGGCACCGGGGCGCACGACGGCAATACGATTGCCAACAACGGCGTCGGCATCAACGTCGAGGGCGAACCCGCCGTGGGCAACGCGCTGCTCGGCAACCAGGTCTTCGATAACAGCAGCCTCGGCATTGACCTGTTGCCCTTCGGGGTGGCCGCCAACGATGGCTGCACGGACGCGGACGTGGGCCCGAACGGCCTCCAGAACTTCCCTGTGATCGCGCAGGTGCTCGCAGATGGCGGAACGACTACGATCGGCTACGACCTGGACACGGCTGCCGGGGACTACCGTGTGGAGTTCTTCTCGGTCACCACGCCGGACGCAATCGGCAACGGTGAGGGGCACACGTTCCTCGGCGCGCAGGACGCGACGGTCACGGCGGGCTGCGGAGAGGCGTTCCAGTTGGTTCTCCCGACACAGCTTGCCACGACCCTGTCGATCACCGCCACAGCAACACGCATCAACGCCGGACAGGCGAGCGGCTTTGGCGGCACGAGCGAGTTCTCTGCGGCGCTCGGCGTCACGCTTGCCGTGGGTACCATCGGCGATTTCGTCTTCAACGACCGCAACGGCGACGGCGTCCAGGACGCGGGCGAAGGTGGCCTTGAAAGCGTCACCCTCTTCCTCGATGCCAACGGCAACGACGAACTAGATGCGGGCGAGCAGAGCGCCACGACCGACGCCTCGGGGGCCTACGACCTCACGGACATCCTGGCTGGCACCTACACCGTTACAGTCGACACGACGACCGTACCCGAGGGCTTCGTCCTGACGACGGGCAACGATCCGCAGACGGTTGTGCTGGCGTCTCAGGAGGACTTCAACGACGCCGATTTCGGCTTCCGCTTCGAGTGCGCGCCCGGCTTCTTCCTCGACCCAGACGCCCCGACGAACTGCCTCCCGGCTCCGCCCGGCACGTTCGTTGCGATGGCGGGCGCGACTGAGGCCGAACCATGTGTGCCTGGCACGTTCCAGCCGCTTGAAGGCCAGACCTCGTGCGCCCCTGCTCCGGCAGGCCGCTTCGTGGCGGTCGAGCGTGCGACGGAAGCGGAGGTCTGCGCGCTCGGCACCTACCAACCGCTCGAAGGCCAAACGAGCTGCCTCGACGCCGATCCGGGTAATTTCGTCCCAGCAGAGGGAGCCATCGCGCAGTCGCCGTGTGAGTTGGGCACCTTCCAGCCCGAGGCGGGCCAGTCGATGTGCCTCCCCGCGCCCGTCGGCAGCTATGTAGACATAGAAGAAGCCACGTCTACAACGTCGTGCCCGGCGGGTACCACCACCGACGTCGAAGGCGCCACGAGCGCAAGCGACTGCGTGGCGATTACAGCGCAGACGTTTCTCGTCACAAAGACGGACGACACCAACGACGGCACCTGCGACGCCGACTGCTCGCTCCGCGAAGCCATCGCCGCCGCCGACGCCAACCTTGCTGCGGAGGCTGACACGGTCCGCTTCGCACCGGACGTCACGGGCACAATCAACCTCAACGGGGCGGACCTCACAGTCGCGTCTAACGTCGTGGTCGAAGGCCCTGGCGCGCGGGTCCTGACTGTGAGCGGTGGCCTGAGCAGTACGCGCACCAACCGCGTCTTCACTATCGCCGGCTCGGCGGGCGACGTACGCATCCACGGGCTCACCATCGAACGTGGTAGGACGACAGGCCCTAGTGGAGCGGGCATCCTCGTTAGCGTCAACAGCACGCTCACCCTTGCTGAGTCTGTCGTCAAAGACAATGATGCCAACTTTGGAGCAAATGGAGGGGGCCTGTTCGTGGAGGCGAACGGCTCGCTCAACCTGATCCGCTCGCTCGTCGCTGAGAACACCAGTTCCAACGATGGGGGCGGAATCTTCAACAGCGGCGGGACGGTCGTCGTGTCCAACTCTACGGTGAGTGGTAACACCACGGTCTTTGGCTCCAACGGCGGTATTTATCAGGCCAGTGGGAGCACGACCCTGGACAACGCCACAGTGACCGGAAACAGCGGGCAGGCGGCAACGAGCGCCTCGGGGACGTTCACCGTCAACACCTCTATCATCGCGGGCAACGGCTCGGACACGGCCGGCGCGTTTGTGAGCGACGGAAATAACGTCATCGGTAACGTCGGCTCGGCCACGGGCTTTGATTCGGACCTGGTCGCGGATCCGCTGATCGGGCCCCTCACCAACAACGGCGGGCCAACCTCCACCCACGCGCTCCTAGCGGGCAGCCCTGCCATCGACATCGGCGGTACCTGCGGGCCAACCGACCAGCGTGGCTTTGACGCGCCCATCATCGGCAACCCGACCAACGGCACAGCCCTCTGCGACGCGGGCAGCTTCGAGACAGAAATCCTCGACGCCGAGCCGCCGACGGTCGTAATCGCCACCACGCTCGACGACCCGACGGCCACGCAGCCGATCCCGCTCTCGTTCTCCTTCAGCGAGGTCGTCTCCGGCTTCGCCGCCGAGGACATCAACGTGACCGGCGGCTCGCTTGGGCCCGTCTCGACTCCAGACAGCACGACCTTTGCTGCAGACCTCACCCCAGACAGCGCGGGCGAAATCACCGTCGATATCGCTGCGGGCGTGGCCACGGATCTGGCAGGCAACCCCAACGAGGCGGCCGACACCTTCGCCATCACCTTCGACGACGAGGGACCGACGGGCTATACCGTCGCCTTCGATCAGAACGTGATCAACGCTTCTACGGCGACCGCGGTGAGCTTCACCATCAGCGAAGCCGGGGAAGGCGCCAGCTTCGTCTACACGATCACCTCCGATGGCGGTGCTGGCGAGGTCACGGGTTCCGGCACCATCGGCGCTTCGCTGCGCGTCCCCGGTGGCGTGAACGATCTCTCCGCGTTCCGTGGCAACAAAGGCGGTGGCTTCCTGCTCACGTACTCGCTCACGAGCGAGCAGGTGTCTAACATCGACGTGAGCAACCTTCCCGACGGCATCCTGACGCTCTCAGTCACCCTGACTGACCCGCTTGGCAACGCGGGCGACGAGGCGACCAACACCGTCGACAAAGACTCCGGCGCTCCGACTGTCACTGTCACCACGGTGACGCCCGAGCCGACAGTCCAGTCGCCGTTCCTGGTCACGATCACCTTTTCCGAGGCCGTCGTTGGCTTCACCGCCGACGATATCGACGTGACCAACGGCACGCTCACCGACTTCGACGACAGCGGCGCTCCTGTCTACACTGTCAACGTGACGCCGTCCACTTTCGGCGAGGTGACCGTGGCGGTCGATGGCGGCGTCGCCGATGATGCGGCGGGGAACCCCAACGTAGCGGCGGCCCCGCTCGTGCGCACCTACGAGGAGCGCTTCGACCTGGCTCTTTCGACGGAGATTGCCTTCACAGGGCCCGGCACGGGCACGCTCACCGCCCTCGTCACCAACACGGGCTCCGTGCTCGCCACCCGCGTCCGCGTCAAGATCACGAAGACCTTCGACGTAGCCACGGGGCCGAAGCAGCTCGTCATCGGCGCTATCGCCCCGGGCGAAACCGGCACGGCCGTGTTCGACTTCGGCTCCGCCGGCGACAACGCCGAGGTACGCCTGAAGGCCGAGGACCTCGTGGTCCGCGACGACGAAGAGAACTTCGCCGACAACCGCGCGGTGGTCTTCCTCATCCCGGACGACGGCGGGGCTGACCTGACGCCGCCGGAGATTACGGGCGCGCTGTCGGGCCAGGTCTTCGCTGGCACCGCCGAGGAGAACCGCATCAACGACACCGGCGTCGCAAGCGTCGTGCTCGATCCAGGGTCAGTGAATCTCACGCTCGTGGTCGATCCGTTTGCAGCCGGTGCGACCGTGGTGAGCTACACTGCGACGCCCATCGACCCGATGCTGGACGCCACCGGCACGCTCCGCGCGACGGACATCGAAGGCAACGCCGACACGCTCCCTGTCATTATCCCGCGGACGCCTCCGCCACCACCAACTGAGACGCTCGTCGTGCGCCTCACGCCGGACGACGCGCCGATCTTCGTCGGCAACGGCGGCGGCTCGTTCACCTTCACGGGAGAGGTAACGAACCCGACCGACGGACGGCTTGCTCAAGACGTGTGGCTCGTTTTGATCTCCCCGAGCGACTTCGAAGAGGTACAGTTCGGTCCGTTCCGCGTGCGCCTCGACGCTGGCGGCATGACCTCCGAGCGCTTCACCGTGACCGTCGACCGTGAGGCTGAGGCGGGCGTTTATGCCTATGAAGGCCGCGTCGGCACGTTCCCAAGCGAAGTCACGAACACCGACCGATTCACGTTCGAGAAGCTGGGCGACGGATCGCGCGTGGCGGAACCACTAGCGCTCGGTCGCATGGCCCACGCCGTTACAAGCGATGCGCGCAGGGTGCTTCCAGTGCTCTCGACAACAGCGGGCCTCGTGTGGGGCGTCACCGACGACGACGCGTGGGCCGCCCTCGAAGCCGAAAAATCGTCAGCACGCAGCGCTGAGGACAAGGCCAAACCTGAGCGCTCCCCTGAGACATCGGCCACGTCCGACGCGGGAGAATCGCAGGAGCCTTCGGAGGCGACCGCCACGGACTCCGATCTATCGCCCTCGAATGAGGACGCGTCGCGTACACGTGATTCGGCTGGCGCGACCGAGTCTACCGATGCCCCGGAGGATGCCCCGGAGATGGAGGCCGACGAGATCGATAGCGACGAGATCGATAGCGACGAGATCGATAGCGACGAGATCGATAGCGACGAGATCGATAGCGACGAGATCGATAGCGACGAGATCGATAGTGACGAGATCGAAACCGATGGTGTCGAGCTTCCTGTCGTGACAGAAAGCACGGCACTACCCGACGCGTACGCGCTCGAAGCGGTCTACCCAAACCCGCTTCGGGATCGTGCAACGCTCCAGCTTGCGCTGCCCGAAGCGACAAAGGTAAACGTGACGCTCTTCGACCTACGAGGACGCACCATGGCCGTACTCGCGGCGCAGACCTACGAGGCGGGGGTCCATGACGTGGCATTCGACGCGAGCGCTCTGCCGAGTGGCGTCTACCTCATCCGCGTGACGTCGGCCGCCTTCATGGAGACGCAGAAAGTCACCATCGTCCGCTAGGGCTCAGTTTAGACAGGCGTCGAGCAGGTCGTCGTAGCGGGCGACCTGCTCGGGCCAGTTGAGGTGGTCCGAGATCCCACGCAGGACGGAGTCAGGTAGCGGCTTGTCCTGTCCGCTGAGGATGCCTTTCAGGAGGGTAAAGAGGTCGTCTTCGTCCTCGTAGAGTACTGGCGCGTGCAGAAGCGGGCGGTGCAGCGTCTCCGGAATCAACTCGGGATAGGTGAGCCGATTGGGAAGCACCGGGTGGCACCCGCAGTGGATCGCCTCAAGCATGGCGATGCCGAAGAACTCGTGCCGCGCCGTGGAGACGACGACGTCGGAGCGGTGCAGGAGTCGGCTGTAGGCGGCGAAGTCCTCGGCGTAGCCATAGTGCAGGATGCGCTCGGCGTAGCGCTGGAAGGCGCGCTCGAATTCGGGCGGCTTCTCCTCGTAGTGCTTTCCCGCGAGGATGAGGCGGAACCGCACGCCCGCGTCATCGAGGCGGTTCATCGTGCGGAAGAATTGCGAGGGGTTCTTGTCGTACTCCCACCGCTGATTCCACAGCACCACGGGCGGGCCCGGTGCGAGCACCTCCGCAGCATCATTGTCAACCCGGTGCGCGTCATGGCCGTCGAGATCGAGGCCGAGGTGGAGCACCGTCGACTTGGCACGGATGTCGGCCAGGGTACCTGGGTGCGTAAAGTCGGGGAACCGCGAGAGCAGTAGGGGCAGCGCGCCAAAGAACTCGTCGAGGTGGAACTGCGAGTTGAAGACGACGCGGTCGGCGGCGAGTGCCGAGAGGTAGTTGATATACGCGTACGTCAAGTCGCGCTCCTCGTCGCCCCCATCTTCAGTGGGCCGGATGGGGTAGGTGAGTTGGTTCTCGTGGAAGAAGAGCACCACGGGTATGGCATCGAAGCGAGGCCGCGTGAGCGCGAGGAAGGCGGGCAGGTTGACCATGCTCGAAGCAAAGACCACGTCTGGGCGTAGCCCCGCGTCGACGGCGTCGTTGGCCTTCTGAGCGAGTGTCACGGCCCCGCCTTGCATGCGCCATTTCCAGTATCGCGCTGCCATTGTGATTGGCGTCCACGAGGAACGGCTATGCCGCATTAGGTCGCGCAAGAAGTGCTTGTGCGACCCGCCAAACCACGGTTCGAGCGCGAGGATCTGCATACGGTGCCAGGCCTGCGGGGCTAGTCCGCTTCGGCGAGGCGCGCGAGCAACCCCTCGTTCTCCTCGTCCGTGGACGGCCGCACGATGGCGATGGTCCTGCGCTGCATGTGATCCCGCAGAATCGGGTCGCGCACCTCGGCAGCCGTCACGAGGATTTCCTCCCCGGCTGTCATCTCGAGCGCACGCGAGGTCAGGATGATGGTAAGCGGGGCTTCGCTCACGTTCTTGATGAGCATGCCACGGCGTTTCGTAGCCATAGAGATCGGGAGAGGCTGGGCGCTTCGGTTACGAACGGTACCGAGCGAGTGTCTAGAAGGGCGGTGCGTGCAAGATAGACGCTAGGCCGTCACAGGATGCGCACCGTCATGCTGTTCTGTTACCCATGCATGTTCCCCCGCTTCTTTCTCGGACGGTGGTCCAGCCGACCCGTACGCTGCTGGACTTGGCGTTTCCTCGTGTCTGCCTCGGGTGCTCAAAACGATTGCGCCACGCAGGGTCAGCTCCGCCGGTGTGCCCATCCTGTCGCCACCGTGTGCCGTCTGCCGACGTCCAAACGCTCGTCCGCCGGTTTGAGAAACTCCCTATCCACGTACCACTGGCACATGTGGTCGCACTGTGGACGTATGACGAGCACAGTACCGTTGCTCACCTCCAGCACAGACTCAAATATGGCAATCGTCCACAGCTTGGCGAAGCCCTTGGCAGGTGGCTAGCGGAAGCACTACCGACCTGTTCTTTTGACTTGGTCGTGCCGGTCCCGCTCCATCGCCAGCGGCTCCTAGCGCGAGGCTACAACCAGAGTGCTTGCCTCGCTCGCGGCGTAGCGTCTGCCCGGGGTCTGTGTAGGGGGGCGCGTCTACTGGACCGCTCACGTTCAACGCGGTCGCAGACCAACCTGGATCACCAAGCACGGTGGGCGAACGTCTACGGCGCATTTACGACCACACCGGGCCTATCTGTATCCGGACTGCACGTGCTCCTCGTCGATGACGTAATGACGACCGGGGCGACGCTGGCCGCAGCAGCTGAACCGCTGGTCGCAGCAGGAGCGACCGTTTCTGCAGCCGCACTAGCTTGCACGCGTGAATACGTCTGATCGCGCACCACGCGCCCGATGCTTCGTCGTGGGAGTGTCTCCGACGTAGGCCTCCACGCTTTAACGTGCAGCGACACGCTGGGCGAACGCGAGCACCAGACGTGTGTGGGTCGCAACTAGGCCGGCAGCGTCCAAGTCGGACAGCCGTTGCTGCGGAGTCGTAGGGAGCTTCGGCGGCGAAATCCGGCCCATCCACAGCGGGAGCTTGTCATCCAATGCTCGTGGCCCAGGAAACCGCCCTGGAGGAAAGTGCACCGCATAGAATGCTGTCTTTCGATCCAGCCGCGCATATACCTCCTGGTCAACATCTACATCGCCCTCCTCCCCCTTCGCCACGAGTTGTACACCGAGCAGGTAGTCGTGGTAGAGAAAAGGCAACTCGACGAGAGCCTGTCCCACCGCCGTGAACAGCTCTGGCGCTTCACGGAGCCCCGCCTCCGCAGCACGGGCTGTCACTGTGGCCACGAGGGCAAGCGTTTCCTCAGCGACGAGGTCCGGCTGTGCCGCACTTGTGAGGTGAGGCAACGTGAGTCGGACTAGGTCCTGCGTCGTGCTTAGCGCGGCGGTCGCCGCAAACACGCCGAGCCGAGCGGTCGGGTCGAGGTCAGTGGCCACGCTTAGATTTTCCCGCTGTCGCTCGGCGTCTCATCGCCGCCGATAGCATTGCGCATCTTCGTATCGGCTTCGATGTTGCGGAGGTTGTAGTAGTCCATCACGCCGAGGTTGCCCGAGCGGAACGCCTCGGCGATGGCCTGCGGGATCGATGCTTCGGCAGCGACGAGGTTCGCGCGCTCCTCCTGCTCCTTCGCGACGGCAGCGGCGCGGCGCTCTTCCGCCTTAGCGCGGGCAACCTGGAGGTCGGCCTCAGCCTGGTCGGTCTGGAGCTTGGCACCGATGTTCTCGCCCACATCAACGTCGGCGATATCGATCGAGAGAATCTCAAACGCAGTCCCGCTGTCGAGGCCCTTGGCAAGAACGGTCTTCGAGATGTTGTCCGGGTTTTCGAGCACACCGGCGTGGGTACCGGACGAGCCGATCGTCGAGACGATGCCTTCGCCAACGCGGGCAATGATGGTCTCTTCACCCGCACCACCGACGAGTTGGTTGATGTTAGCGCGCACCGTCACGCGAGCGATAGCACGAAGCTGGATGCCGTCTTTTGCAATAGCGGACACCGGCGGCGTCTGGATCACTTTCGGGTTCACCGACACCTGCACAGCGTCAAACACGTCGCGCCCGGCCAGGTCGATGGCCGTGGCTTGCTGGAACGAGAGGTCGATGTTGGCTTTGTCCGCCGAGATGAGCGCGTTGACGACCTGTTGGACGTTGCCGCCTGCGAGGTAGTGGGTTTCCAGCTGGCTCGTCGTCACGTCGATGCCCGCCTTCCGCGCCGAGATCAGGGGCAGGATGATCGCCGAGGGCGTCACGTTGCGCAGCCGCATCCCGATGAGGTCGGAGAGCTTGACGCGCACGCCCGAGGTGATCGCCGCAATCCAGAGCCGGATGGGCACGAAGTAGAACAGCAGCAGGATGAAGAGGACGATCCCAACAATGAGGATCGCGCTGGCGCCGCCGAGGAGGTTGTCCATGGGAGTGAATGTTGCGGTGAGGCGGTGAATCAGTGTAGCGGTGTCGGATGCGAGCGTCGCGAGCAGCCTCGAAGTCACTGCCGCACCGGCCAACCGCTACACCGCCGCACTCATTTAGTTACTACGTCGGTAGGCGCCGCTTTGGCCGCCGGTCTTGGCGAGGAGCCCGATGTCCGTGATGCGAATCTCGCGGTCGATGGACTTGCACATGTCGTAGACCGTCAGGGCTGCCACCGAGACCGCGGTGAGCGCCTCCATTTCGACGCCGGTTGGCCCCTGCGCCTTCGTAAGTGCTCGGATCTCCACGCTGCGCCGCTCCTCGTCGAGGTCCAGGTCGAGGTCGACGTTTTGGAGCAGAACGTCGTGGCAGAGGGGGATGAGTTGGCTTGTTCGCTTTGCCCCAAGGATGCCTGCAATCTGCGCCACGGAGAGCACATCACCCTTCTTGACGGTGCCCTCCTGCACCTGTGAGAATGAGGCTTCGCCAAGCAGGACGCGTCCGGAGGCGACGGCCGTGCGCGCTGAAGCGCTACGGAGGCTGAGATCAGCCATGTGGGCACGACCATCCACATGGCCTAGGGTAGGTGCGTCGGAGTCAGGCATCGGGTGGAAAATTAGGTGGGAGCTACGGCTGGGGAAGTCGCCGCTCAATCTACGGCGCGTCCGCTTCGTAGATCCGAGCCCCATCGAGGTAGGTGGCGAGGACCCGCGTGCTCAGCAGGTCTTCGACCGGCACGGTCATGAGGTCCTGGTTCAGCAGCACGAAGTCGGCTCGCTTCCCCACCTCCAGGCTTCCGACTTCGTCTTCCATGAACGCAGCATACGCCGCATCGAGGGTAAACCCTCGCAGGGCCTCTTCACGCGTCAGGCGCTGGTCGGGGTACCACCCACCTTCCGGCATCCCTTCGGCGTCCTGACGGGCAACGGCCGCATAAAACCCGAGGATCGGGTCCACCCGCTCGACCGGGAAGTCGCTTCCGAGCGCGAGGCGCCCACCGGCGTCTACGATCGTACGCCAGGCGTAGGCCCCGCGGATGCGGACCGGCCCGACGCGGTCTTCCGCCCACGGCATGTCGCTCGTGGCATGGGTGGGCTGCATCGAGGCAATCACACCGAGGTCAACGAGCCGGTCGAGGTCATCGGGCGTCGCGACCTGCGCGTGCTCAATGCGGTGCCGCCCTTGGTTACCAGGGCCCTCCCGCCCGGACTGAGACGCCATGGCCTGTTCGTAGGCATCAAGCACGACGCGGTTGGCGCGGTCGCCGATGGCGTGCGTATTGACTTGGAGGCCACAATCCATGGCCTCCTGGACGATCGGCGCGAACGCCTCAGGCTGGAGGAACAGCAGCCCCCGGTTGCCGGGGTCGTCTGCATAGTCTTCGATGAGCGCGGCGCCACGGCTCCCGAGCGCGCCATCGAGGTAGAGTTTGACGCTGCGCATCTGGAGACGTCCACTAGGATGGGTCACGCGCCCTTCGTTTTCGCATGCAAACGCCATCGCGTCGCCTGCCCCGCTCGCCATGGCATAAAGCCGCAGACCGAACTGTCCGTTTCTGAGCGCCTGCTCGTACAGGCGATAGGCTTCGAGCGACGTACCCGCTTCGTGTATGCCCGTGAGGCCATATTTCGCAGTCTCAGCCAGTGCGCGGCGTAGTGCTTCTCGTTTCTGCTCGTCACTGATCGGAGGTACCGCAGCCTGGAGCGCTTCCCCGGCCTTGTCGATAGTCACCCCGGTGGGCAAGCCGTCTTGGTCTCGGATGTATGCGCCTCCTTCCGGATTGGTGGGGGCCGGAGCACCGGGGTCAATCCCCGCCTCTCGCAGCGCAGCCGTGTTCGCCCAGTACGCATGCCCGTCGATGCGTTCGAGGAGCACCGGGCGATTGGGAAACGCCTCGTCTAAGTCTGCGCGCGTCGGGAATGGGTACGAGCCGTCGTCGGCAGGCACCCAGTCGTTTTGGTCCCAGCCTCGCCCCACGAGCCAAGCCTCCCCTGACAACGTCGTCGCATGACTAACAAGGCGATCAACAATCTCCTCGACGGAGCGCGTACCGGCCAAGTTCACGTTGAGCAGCAGTTGCCCCAGGCCTTCTCCCGACAGCATCCCCATGAGGTGCGCATGCGCGTCGATGAGGCCGGGCACGACGGTTGCTCCGCCGGCATCGAGACGGGCCCATTCCGGATGGGCGGCAAGCAGGCTGTCGGCCGCACCGACTCCCACGATGGCTCCGTTCGAGACCGCGAGGGCCTCGGCGCTCGGCTTCGCGGCATCGACCGTGTAGATCGATGCGTTGTGAAGCACATAGTTGGTGGGCGGTGCCTCTCCGCTGGGCGGAGCCGCAGGAGTGCTGCACGCGGTGGCGCAAGAGAGCAGAAGCAGGCAGGCAAGGAGGCGGGGCATGAGTCGCGGTGTCGATGGGGAGAGGTTGCAATATCTCACCCATCGGCCTTGCCTGTCCTGTCTACGACATCGCGGGCTGCGCGCGGCGTTCTAGCCACAGCGTGACGGGCCCGTCGTTCACCAACGAGACATCCATCTTCGCGCCGAAGATGCCCGTGGGCACGCGCTGTCCAAGATGCTCTTCCAGCAACGCCACGAACTGCCCGTAGAGCGGCTCTGCCACGTGTGGCCTCGCTGCTTCGCTGTAAGAGGGGCGCGTCCCCTTCTTGAGTGAGCCATAGAGCGTGAACTGGCTGACGACGAGGGCACCCGCCGACTCGCCAGCGGCGATGCGATCCGTGAGGGACTGGTTCATCAGGCCGCCCTCATCTGGAAAAACCCGCAACAATGCCACCTTCCTTGCAAGCCATGTGGCCTCGGCGAGGGTATCCGTGCGATGTACGCCGAGCAGCACAAGCAGCCCCGCATCAATCGCCCCGACCTGCTCCTGTGCAACGGTGACCGCCGCGCTACTCACGCGCTGGACGAGGGCAACCATCAACTACGCTGCACGCGGAGGAAGCTCGCGAACTTGTCGACGGCCTGCGCCCGATGCGAAATCGAGTTTTTGGTCGCTGCGTCCATCTCCGCAAACGTGTGGTCGTGTCCGTCGGGCTGGAAGAGCGCGTCGTAGCCAAACCCTCCGTTTCCGCGCTCGGCCTCGGCGATGGCCCCTTCGATGCTGCCCTCGAAGAGCCGAACGACCCCCTCGTCTGCGTAGGCCAGAACCGTGCGGAATCGGGCAGCCCGGTCGTCCTGTCCGTCGAGGTCACTGATCAGTTTCGCGCGGTTGGCGGCGTCGTCGGCGGTGTCACCCGCGAACCTTGCCGAGTGAACGCCGGGCTTCATATCGAGCATGTAGACCTCCAGACCGGTGTCGTCCGCCAGGGCAGGATGCCCAGTTGCCTGGTGGACGGCCATCGCTTTCTTCTTGGCATTGCCAGCCAAGGTGTCTTGGTCTTCGTCGACCTCTGGCACGTGCTCGAACTCATCCACGGTCACGATCTCGACATCGAGGCCGTCGAGCTTAGCACGGAGTTCTTGCACTTTGCCTGAGTTGCGAGTGGCGAGCACGAGGCGGAACGACATGGGCGGCGTGAGGCGAGCTGTCAGCAGAAAGGCCAATGAGCACACAAGGTACACCGCTCCTCGAATCAGCGCATGCGGGCTGAGCTTTCCCTAACCAAATCATGGGAACGGCCTAGACCAAGGCGTCTTGCCGGTCTCGTTGCTACTCGTTCGTTGAGGAACCCGTATCGAAGCGTTCGGTATTCATGAATCCCTAAAACCCATCCTTTGGTAGCCCTCGGCCTTCTTTTTAGCTTGAGTGGCTGTCCGTATTCCCCCGCTTCAACCCACGAGGTATCCTTGTCCGTCGGCATCAAAGTTCGAGATAAAGAAAGCATCGACCGCGCGCTGCGTCGTTTCAAGCGCGCCGTCAACCGTGCGCGCGTCCTCCGCATCTACCGCGACAAGATGGCGTTCACGAAGCCATCCGAGGAGCGCCGCCTTGCGCGGAAGGCCGCAGCGAAAAACGCGCGCCGCCGCCGCTACTAGGCCGCTCGTCCAGCTCCGCCTGCTGCGATCCCCGTGAGAGGGTGGTACCATCGGTGCCACCCTTTTGCTGTTTCACCTCGCTAGCTCACCCACCATGCGCCTCGCGTTCTTCGTCTCGGGCGGCGGCTCCAACATGCAGGCCATCCTCGACGCCATCGCTGTGGGATCGCTGCAGGCCACACCTGCTGTCGTAATTGCGGACCGTTCAGGGATCGGCGCCCTTGATCGGGCGGATCGACACGGGCTGCCCTCGGCCGTTGTTCGCCCCCGTGACTTCCGTGCGACACCAGACGGAGTCGCCCCCAACGGTACGTTTGGCGAGGCGCTCATGGAGGTGCTCCGGGGCTACCGCGTTGACACCATCGCCCTGGCGGGCTATCTCAAACACATCCCGTCGGTGGTGGTCCGTGCCTTTCAGCACCGGATGCTCAACGTGCACCCGTCGCTGCTCCCGGCATTCGGCGGTCCGGGTATGTACGGACAACGGGTCCACCAAGCTGTCCTCGACCACGGAGCAAAGTGGACCGGCGCCACGGTCCACTTCGTCGACGAGCATTATGACACAGGGCCCATCATTTTGCAAGAGCCTGTTCCGGTGGAGCCTGGTGACACGGCGCAGTCGCTCGCTGCACGGGTGCTCCAAGCTGAGCACCGCCTATTTCCTGAGGCGCTCCGGATGCTCGCGTCAGGCAACCTCGTCGTCGATGGCCGCCGCGTCGAAATGAAAGCGGGTTGAGTCTTGGCGGGCGGAGCGACTCTCCGTGGAAGCAGCCCCCAGGGTTTCGGATCTTCCACCAACCGCTCCTCGCCGCCCGACCTCGACCCCCGTGATACAGACCAAGAACCTCCCCGCCCCCGCCGACCATTATCCCGTCCGGCGCGCGCTCCTTTCGGTCAGCGACAAGGCTGGCCTCGCCGCATTCGGAAGACGCCTCGTGGCGCTCGGCGTCGAACTCGTGTCCACGGGCGGCACGGCCCGCGTGTTACGGGAGGCTGGCTTGCCCGTGACGGACGTGGCTGAACTGACGGGCTCTCCAGAGATGCTCGAAGGGCGGGTCAAGACGCTGCACCCCGTGGTGCATGGCGGCATTCTCCACCGCCGTACCGACCCTGACGACCTCGCCCAGCTCGACGAGCATGGGATTCTCCCGATCGACCTCGTGGTGGTCAACCTCTACCCCTTCGGCGAGGCCGTGGCCCAGCCCGACATCACGGATGCCTTCGCCGTCGAGAACATTGACATCGGCGGGCCGACGATGGTGCGCGCGGCGGCCAAGAACTTCTTCTTTGTAGGCGTGGTGACCGACCCCGACGACTACGACTACATTGCCGACGAGCTCGAAGCGCACGATGGCGCGCTCTCGATGGCGACGCGCCGCCGCCTCGCCCACTGTGCGTTCGCCCACACGGCGGGCTACGACGCCGCCATCGCCACCTACTTCGAGCATTCGAGCCTCGGCGCGGCACAGCGAGACGTGGAGGACGCACCGGACGATGCATTGATCGATCTACTCGACGAGGTACCGCTCCTCCTCGAAGCCCCGATTGCGCCGCTCCGCTACGGCGAGAACCCGCACCAAGTCGCAGCGCTCGTAGGCGATGCCTCACCGTTCTACGAGAAGCTCCACGGCAAGGACCTCTCGTACAACAACCTGCTCGACCTCGACGCCGCGCTGCGTCTCATCGACGAGTTTGAGGACGACGTGCCGACGGTCGCGATTCTTAAGCACACCAACCCGTGCGGGGTAGGGCAAGCCGAAACCCTGGACGCGGCGTACCACAAAGCGTTTGCCACCGACCGCCAGAGCCCGTTCGGAGGCATCGTGGTGGTCAACCGCCCCCTCGACCTCGCGACCGCCGAGGCCATCAATGCGGTGTTTACGGAACTGATCATCGCGCCGGGCTTCGAGGAGGGCGTCCTCGGCTTCCTTCAGAAGAAAAAGAACCGTCGCCTCATCGAGCGCCGTGCCCGTGCCAGTGAGGACGAGGTCGCTGATATTCGCGCTGTGGTGGGCGGCCTGCTAGTCCAGGGCCGCGACGCCGCCGTTGGCACCCGCAGCGATTGGACTGTGGCCACCAAGCGCGCCCCCAGCGACCGCGAGTGGACCGACCTCGCCTTTGCTTGGAAGGTGTGCAAGCACGTCAAGTCGAACGCCATCGTCTATGCCCGCGACGGGGCCACGTTGGGCATCGGCGCAGGGCAGATGAGCCGGATCGACGCGAGCGAAATCGCCGTAGCGAAGGGTGCGAAGTCCAACCTGGACTTCGCAGGCTGCGTGGTAGCCTCCGACGCCTTCTTCCCGTTCGCCGACGGGCTGCTCGCTGCGGCTGACGCGGGGGCCGTGGCCGCCGTACAACCTGGCGGCTCCAAACGCGACGCCGAGGTCATCGAGGCTGCCAACGCACGCCGCATGACGATGGTGTTTACTGGCCAGCGGCACTTCCGGCACTAGCACCGGTGGGCAGCCAAACGCCGACCGCTGCTCACTTCTACCCTGTGGCGAAACGGTATGCACGTGCCGTACCCTCCCCGGCCACGACAACGAACTCGTCGCTCTCCCCTCGCCTCTCGTATATTTCTTCACACGTTTTCGGTAGCGCTTCCGCCTCCACCTAGCTTCATCCACGCATGAAAATCCCGTCGCTCGTCCTCCGCCAGCTCTACACGTTCGGCAGCCTCCAGAACCACAACGGCGGCGTTCGCTTCAGCCTCAAGAACCGCCTCTCCGACGTGCAGCTCGTCGGCCTCGATCAGGTTTCGATCAACGGCGAGCCGGTACCGACGGACAACCTCCGCCTCACCCTTGATGACGGCACGTCAATGATGCCGAGTGAGCTTTCGAGCACCAGCCCGTTGGTCTTTCCGCTCAAGAAAATCGTCCACATCGAAGCCGATGGGGTGAAGCTAGACGAGGGTGTGCACCGCCTCTCGATCGCGTTCGATGCTGACGGCTTCGGGCGGCTCGCGTTCAAGGTGAAAGACTCGATCAAGGAAGTCCCCGTGGACCGCGTGAAAGTCCCACGCGACCGCGACGATGACTACTCGGAGTCGGCCATTCAGACGCGCCAGAAGTTCGTCGAGGAATACACCGGCGAGACGTACGAGCACATTTGGACGTGCAGCTACGACCCGCACATCACGGCGGGCAACTGCGAGCACTTCATCGGCAACGCGCAAGTCCCGCTCGGCATCGCCGGGCCGCTGACCGTCCACGGCGAGTACGCGAAGGGCGACTTTATCGTCCCGATGGCGACGGCTGAGGGCACCCTGGTGGCGTCCTACAACCGCGGTATGAAGGTGCTCAACGAGTCGGGCGGTGTCACCTGCACCGTCTCCGACGACTGCATGCAGCGCGCGCCCGTCTTCGTCTTCGAGAGCGCCCGCCAGGCCCGCGACTTCCGCACGTGGCTCGACGACCACTTCGAGGTCATCGCCGAGCAGGCCGAGGCCACCACGTCCGTCGGCAAGCTGCTCTACATCGATACCTACCTCTCCAACAAGTTCGCCTTCTGCCGCTTTAACTTCTCGACAGGCGACGCAGCCGGGCAAAACATGGTAGGCCGCGCGACCTTCGCCGCGTGCTCGTGGATCTTGGACAACAACGACCAGATCCGCCGCTTCTACCTGGAGAGCAACTTCGCCACGGACAAGAAGGCGAGCCAGGTCAACATCATGCGGACACGTGGCAAGCGCGTCACGGCCGAGTGCACCATCAAGGGCGATGTGCTGCGTCAGCTTATGCGCGTGGAGCCGAAGCAACTCTACTACCACTGGGGCGTCGCGGGCAGCATCGGCTCGATCCTGTCGGGCGCGAACAACAACGGCCTCCACTCCCCCAACGGCATCACGGCGATGTTCATCGCGACTGGCCAAGACGTGGCGAATGTCTCGGAGTCCTCGGCGGCATTGCTCTATACCGAGCACACGCCCGACGACGACCTCTACATGTCGATCACGATCCCGAGCCTCATCATCGCCACGTACGGTGGTGGCACGAGCCTCGCCACGCAGCAGGAGTGCCTCAAGATGCTGGGCTGCGTGGGCCGCGACAAGGCCCGCAAGTTCGCCGAGATCGTCGCAGGCGTCGTGCTCGCGGGCGAGATCAGCCTCGCGAGTGCCATCTCGTCGCACGACTGGGTGAGCAGCCACGAGCAGTATGGCCGCAACCGCTAAACGACGACTGCATCGGTTTCAGCGCGGTAGGGCTTCGGCTCTGCCGCGCTTATCGTTTCCTTACCGTCCGTCCTCCATCACGCTGCGAGCGAGGCGGTAGGCCATGAATCCCGTCACGCCGTAGACGATGGCGTAGAGCGTGTTGTCGAAGTTGTCAATCACAGCATCGTAGACGAGCGCGAGGACCCCTGCCGCCAGGCCACCGGCGATGGCGAAGATGAGAACGTAGGCGACCCAAAGGCCAACAGCACGACCTGGGGTGAGCTTGGACATGGCAGCAGAATAGCGTGTGAGAAGAGACGTGGCCTCCAAGATAGGCGATCTACGGGGTTTGCTCCTCGATGAGCAGGATGCGGAAGCCGAGGTTGCCGTTGCCCCGGTCCGGCGGATTGCGGTACCGGGAAGCCGACCGAGCGCTCGCCGCCCCGTACACCGCGGAACCGCCACGTCGCACGCGCTCACTGCCGCGCTCGGGCCCTCGCGGGTCGATCCGGGGTGTGGTGGTGTAGGCTTCGTCTGCGTACCAATCGGCCACCCACTCCCATACGTTTCCATGCATGTCGTACAAGCCCCAGGGGTTGGGCTTGCGCGTTGCGACGGGCTGCACCCTGCCAGCTGCATTGCTCCGAATCCAGGCATACGCGGTGAGCGAGTCCTCGTCAAACCCGTGTGACCACGGCGACGTCGTGCCCGCCCGCGCTGCGTACTCCCACTCCGCTTCGGTCGGTAGCCGGAATCGAAGGACTGAGTTAGTAGAGTCGGTGGCCACGCCGCTCAACCGAGGAAAGAAGCGCTGCGTGTCGTCCCAGGAGAGGTTTCGTGCTGGGGCTTGCGGACCTCCACGGCACCCGCTCGTGCCCATCACCGCATTCCAAACCGACCACGTTGTCTCCGTAGTGGCGAGCCAGAACCCACGCGTGAGAATGACGTCGTGCAGCTGCTCATGATCGGTGCCCGACGCGGTCGTGTCTCGGTCAAGCGGGCCCATTGGCTCATCTAGATCAGAACCCATCTGGAACGAACCAGGCCGAATCCAGACGAAGCGCAGCGTGTCTCGCGGGGGTACGCACACGACCCGAGGCTCGCGAGCAGGAGGTTCTTGAGCAGGCCGCGCGATTAGCTCAGCATCGATATCGCACGGGTTCGGCCACACACACGCAGTCAGCGACAGCACGCACACAAGACCTACAACGGCGCAACGCATCGTTAGAGGATGTCCAGGTCGCCAATCAGGTTGTTCTGCGGTGTCCCAATCCGGCCATCGCGCGGCCCGTTTTCGAGGCTGAGCACGCCGCGCGGGCACACGGCCGAGCACACGCCGCAGCCGACACAGCTAGCGCGCACGATGTTTTGGCCGCGCTGGGCATACCACCGCACATCGATGCCCATCTCGCAGTACGTCGAGCAGTTGCCGCACGAGATGCACTGGCCGCCGTTGGTGGTGATGCGAAAGCGCGAGAAGAAGCGCTGCTGAAGGCCGAGGATCGCCGCCATCGGGCAGCCGAAGCGGCACCAGACGCGGCTGCCGAACACGGGGTAGAACCCCACGCCGATCACGCCGGCAAACATCAGCCCGATGAAGAAGACATACCACTTCTTAAAGCCTGCGGCGATGGGGCCGAGCACGCCCCACTGCGCGTTGGCCCAAAGCATCAGCGTCGTCAGGATGATGAACGCGAGCACGCCGTGGATCATCCAGCGCTCGATCTTCCAGGCGCGCTGGCTTTTGTCGGAGAGGTGGCGATAGGGGTCGCCTGCCGTCTCAGCGAGGCCGCCGCAGCCGCAGACCCATGAGCAGTACCACCGCTTCCCAAAGAAGTAGGTCAGCACCGGCGTACCAATGAAGATCATCGCGGCTCCGAAGATGAGTGCTGCCATCGGCATCCAGCCGAAGGTATCGGGCCAGAGGCCGTCATAGTCGAGCGGCCAGAAGTAGTGCAGGTATAGCTCCGGCTGGTCGAGCAGCACGAAGAGGTACGGCAGCGAATAGCCGAAGACGAGTTGGAAGAAGACGACGCTGACTGTGCGAATCTTCTGATAGCGGATGTGGCGGTACTTCAAGAACGCCCGCACGCCCATGGTCGCGACGGCGAGCGAGTAGAACGAGCCGTACATCACCCACTGGCGCGAGCCTTCCGGATAGCCGAGCGCGTTCGAGATCGGATCGAAGACGGCGATCAGACCGGTGAGGTACTGCGGAAACCAATACACGAGGACGTACAGCCCCGTGAGCAGGATGCCCCAGAGCCAGCCGAAGTGTCCGCGCGCCTGCTGCGCGCTGAACATGATCCCGTGGTTGTGGATGCCCGCATGCCCCTGCCCGTAGGTGAGCCACGCATAGGCCATGCCGCCCCCACCGAACCCAATGACGACCGTAGCAAGCAGCGCGCCGCCAAAGCCGCTTCCGCTCGCCCATCCCACGAGACACGCCAGCGCACCGATGCCCACAAACACGAGCGCGACCTTCTGCGCAGTCGATGGGTGATACGCCGGGTTGCCCGTCAGTGATAGCGACGGATCATAAGTCGGGACCTGGTCGAACGCGGGCCGGTCGGCGCTGAGGCGGAAGGGCGCAGTGGTCATAGCGAGTGGCGGCTAGCGTTGGAATTCGGTGCGTTGGGCGGAGCTATCGGGCGAAGCTATCGGCTGAGGGGCAACAGCGAGCGGATACGGCCGCGCGTACGTTCGAGAGTGAGAGTGCGCCCGGCCTGCCGGTTGTATTGCGCGACGAGGTCGGCTTCATGCTGGGCGGTGAACTCGGGGTCGAAGTTGGCCGCGCCGAGGTTCTGGAGTACCGTCTCGATGTCGGTGCCCTGCTCGATCCAGTGCGTGCACACGTCGTGGCGGTAGCGGATGCCCATCACGTTGACCGCCGTGAGACTCGACGCATTGCGCGCGCTGTCGCCGACGGTGTAATTGAGACGAATCGCCTTGTCCTCGGTGGGATGCTGCCAGTAGAGCGTCCGCTCGTCATCGGCCAGCGTCGTGTTCAGGTCGCCATAGACTTGCCATTCGAGGTCGAAGAACTTCGCAGAGTTGAAGAACACGCCGGGCGCATACGCACGCGGCTGACCGCAGAGGCCGAACGCGGCCGTTGCGCCGTGCACGCGGCCGGCGTACCACAGCGGTTCGATCGGTCGACGCCCCGGCGGTGGTGTTCGGTGCTGTGCGCAGTCACCCGCAGCGTACACGTCGGGGATATTGGTATGGAAATGCTCGTCCACGAGGACGCCCCGATCTGTCTCGATACCCGAGCCTTCGAGGAACGCGACGTTCGGCGCGACACCAATGGCGATGCCCACCCACTGCGCCTCAATAGTATCGCCCCGGCTAGTCGTAACGGCGCGGACGCGGCCGGAGCTGTCGGGCAACACCTCGGCGAGTTCGGTTTCGAGCCGCAGGTCGATGCCACACGTGCGGATGTGCTCGTTGACCATCATGCCCTCCTCCTCAGGCAGCGCAGCCGGGAGATACCACGCGCTGCGCACGAGCAGCGTCACCCCGATGCCGCGGGTGTGCAACATCTCGGCGAGTTCGACGCCGATGAGCCCCCCTCCGACCACGACGGCGTGCCGAACGCCCGCCGTATCGGTCTCCATTCGGTCGAGGTCTTGGAGGTCGTAGAAGCCCTGCACGCCCTTGAGATCTTGCCCGGGCCAGCCCGCGAAACGCGGCACGGAGCCTGTGGCAATGAGGAGCTTGTCGTAGCTCATAGGCTGGGCGTCCCTCAACGTCAGCGTCTTCGCAGACGAATCCACCGCCAACACCCGATCACGGACGAGGTCGATGCGGTTCTTCGTCCAGAAGCCGTCCTCGTAGAGCTTGGTGTGCGCGAACTGGAGGTCGCCCATGTAGAGGTACATCAGCGCCGTGCGCGAGTACGGGTGATCGCTCTCGTCCGAGACGACGGTGATGCGCGCGCTGGCGTCGAGCTTGCGGACGTGCCGCGCGGCCGTGATCCCGGCGATGCCGTTGCCAACGATAACGAGGTGCATGGGAGCGTGGATCGACTGGAGACTGGGAAGAGCGACTGGAAGGTGCCAGACAAGCAGCAAAGAGTCAAGGCCTGGCCGCCCCTATTCGCTGGCCGCCCGTCGCTAGTCGCGCTCAACCGTCAGGCCCTTACCCGGCGCGCGTATGTTTCTGCCGCCTGTCCCCCTCACTGCGCTCCTCATGACCTACGGCATCACCGGCAACCCGTACAAGGACGAGCTTTGGCCCGCCGTCGCCGACCTGCTCGGGTGGTTGGACGAGCGTGACTTGGGCTACTGCCTGGACACGCACATCGCGGAGGGCTTGGACCGGCGTTCATTGGTGGATACCGCGACGTGCCGCCGTGAGGCCGTCTCCGATCTCGCCCAGCACTGCGACCTCGTCCTCTCGTTCGGCGGCGATGGGACGATGCTCCGCTCCGTGGCCGATGTAGGCAGCGCTGCCACCCCGATCCTGGGCGTCAACATCGGGCGCCTCGGCTTCCTGGCGAAGGTCGAAGTCAATGACCTCACCGATGCCCTTGTCCAGATCGAAGCCGGGCGCTTCGACACAGAGGAGCGGCTTCTTCTCGAAGCCACGCTCCACCACACCGACGGCTCCTCGGAGACGTTCGTGGCGATGAACGACTTCGTGATCGACAAGTCGGGCTCGACGAGCATGATCGAGGTGGAGGCGACCGTGGACGACCTGTATCTCAACACCTACTGGGCCGACGGCCTGATCGTCGCCACGCCCACGGGGTCGACGGCGTACTCGCTCTCAGCGGGTGGCCCGATCATCACGCCCGGCTCCGGGGTCGTCGTGCTGACGCCCATCGCCGCGCATACGCTCACCGCCCGGCCTATCATCCTGCCTGACTCGTGCCAGATCGAGCTCGAAGTGAGTGCTAGGGGAGGCGGCTATGTGGTGGCGGCCGATGGCCAGACCGAGCGCCCCGGCACCGACGGACTCCGTATGACGATTCGGAAGGCTGACTACGTCGCGCGCCTCGTCACGCTACCGGGGCAGACCTATTTCAAGACGCTCCGCAGCAAGCTCATGTGGGGCCAGGGCCGCCGCCACCGAGGCGGTAGCACGAGAGATTGACAGGTGAGAAACTACATTTTTCGATTGATCTATAAATCGAAAATTCCAATCTCGAACAACATCAAGCGTCTCAACCTGTCCAGCCGATGCTCACGGCGATGACGAGGACCACGACGCCCATCGCGAAGAGC
>JBCBEX010000028.1:0-43946 GCA_038528235.1 Bacteroidota bacterium | reverse complement strand
TCGGGAAGAGGGGGCTCGTAGCTGGATCGCTCAGCGGCACCGGCACCAGACCCTCAGCAGGTCGCGTTGCCACGGTGGTGCGGCGTGCGCCACGCGCATCCTCCGGGCGCGCCCTTGTGGCTAGCGCCTGCGACGTGGCACGGGGCTCGCCACCATCACCGGGAGCCTCAAGACGGAGCTCGCTAGGGTCATGCGGAACGTAGGGCTCGTATCCGCCGCCGTAGCCATCGGCCTCGTGGACAGGATCTGCGGGCTCGACGTTGCGCACCTCAGGAACGATGGGGCGATCATCCTGAAGCGCACGGAGCTCACGAGCGAGCTGCTCACGCGAACTGTCGCGGGTGGGGTAGCCAGCAGGATCGTTCGGGTTCGACATAGTCGGAGTTGACGGTTGCGCCAGACGAAGTCACGCCGTGGCGGAAAGCGAGCAGGAAGGCAAGTGTGTGTGCCCTCCACAAGGATCCGACCAACGACCGACGCCCTCGATTCAGGGTGCGGTTGGGTGCATGAACGCAACACCGTGCGTCCCTATTGGAGCTGGGGTGGCTCGCTTCGGAAGGACGCGCAACCCCATCCGTATTCGGGACACAGGGCTCGACCGACGCACGGCGGAAGCGACGCCGGCTGCACAGAACCCGGATACGGCGCAGCCAGAGCGAAGCCCATGATTTGCGGAAGGTAGCACGCCCTTGCGCGCTGTCAAGCGGACTCCTCCGCAGCCGGTGCGACCGGGCCGTACATCGGGGACGTCTTTTACTACGGAGGGCCCCGATCCTGCCCTGCCTAGGACGCGATGCGCGCTAGGTCCCGGGCTGTGGCGCGGTCTGTCTCGGCCCGCTCGCTCACACCGAGGTAGGCGAAGATTTCACCGCGCAGTGTGTACGCGTCCGCATCCGACGGGTCGAGGTCGATGCTGCGATTGACATCGGGGAGCGCGTCGGCGTAGTTGCCGATGGCGAGGAGCGCCAGCGCCCGGTTGAAGTGCGCCTCGGCGTAGGTGGGCGCAAGCCCGATGGCGATGCCGTAGTCGGCGACGGCCTCGAACGGGCGTCCGTTGTCGCCGAAGGCATTGCCCCGGTTGAAGTAGAGCTTGGCATCATTCGGCGCGACCTTCATCGCAGCCGTGAAGTCGTGGATGGCTTGATCGTAGTCCTGCACGGCAGCAAAGGCGAGGCCACGGTTGTTGAACGTGTCCGCGTCCGGGCCGTCGAGGTGGAGCGCCTGCGAGTAGTCGGCGATGGCCGCGCGGTGGCGCCCGCGGCGCTGCTGGGCGAGGCCTCGGTCGTAGCGACAGCTTGAGTCGAACGGCATCAGCTCGATGGCGCGGTCGAGGTGCTGGATCGCGCGGTCGAGTTGAGCGGTGCTAGCGTCGGCGTGGCCGAGTTCGAGAAGGCGCACAGCCTCTTCGTAGGCCTGGCTGGCCTTGTAGTGTTCGCGTTGGGCGCGAACCTGGGGATCAGACATGGGAGAGCGTGAGATCGATAGGAGAGCGCCGAATGCATGTGCGAAGGCCGTGCCGACTTTCCCTAGCCCCTGTCGCAACGCCGATTCTGGCCCGTACGCGTCGATTTGGCCCATCGGACGAGGCGGGCTCGTCCCAGGCTGACACGGATTCGTCTCAGCCGTCGTCTCAGCCTGAAGCGCGGTGGCCGCACACGCCAGTCTGCTCCGTAGCCTGCACGCAGGCGTTAGCAGATGCCCCAGGCTTCGCGCTGAGCCGCATCGTCACCGCCACGTCTTCAGCGCCAACGCTCCGCCAAAACGCCCGTGCGGCTTCGCTGGCTGCCACCACACGAGCCTCGACCCGTACGATGCCGAGGCCGTGAGCCCAGGCCTGCACCTGCTCGACCAACCGCTTCGCCACTCCGCGCTGCCGCCACGCCGGGTCTACCACGATCTCGTCGACGAAGACGAACGGCTCGGGCTGATAAAGCGGCCGAGGCTCAGCGACGTGCGCGGTCACAAGGCCGACGACTTCGCGCTCGATGCTCGCCACAAGCGCGAGAGCGCCAGGGTCGTCGAGCATGCTGTTAAACTCGGTGGTCCATAGGGCCTCGGCGTCTTCGACGGTAGCCAGGGCCGGGTCGAGGTCTGACTGGAGGGCGTCGAGGTACGCCCACAGCCGAAGCACCGGCACGAGGTCGCCGCGCTCGACCGGCCTGATGACGACCGGTGGAGCGTTTTCAGGCTCGCTCACAGGACTGCGACGCGTTCTCCCGGAGCGCCCAAGCGTTGCTGCGTGCGGAGGAGTTCGGCGTTGAGGATCGCCCCGCCCGCTGCACCGCGAATCGTGTTGTGCGAGAGCACGACAAACTTGACATCGAATAGCTCACAGTCGCGAACGCGACCGACGGAGACTTGCATCCCGCCCTCGCGGTGCACGTGGCGGCGCGGCTGCGGGTAGGCGTCCTCGTCGAAGACATGGAGGAGTCGATCCGGTGAGGACGGCAAAGTCATGTGGTCGATGGGCGAGACGAAGGCGCGCATCGCCTCGATGGCCTCGCCCGCGCTCGCTTTCGTCCGAAAGCGCACGGACACCGCTTCCATGTGGCCGTCCACGACCGGCACCCGCGTACACGTCGCCGAGGTGCGAATCTCGACGTGCTCGATGCCCTCAGTGGTGAGCTGCCCAAGCAGTTTGCCAGGCTCTTCGCCGAGCTTCGGCTCTTCCCCACCGATGTAGGGCACCACGTTGGCGACGGCGTCGAGGGACGCCACGCCAGGGTAGCCTGCGCCACTGAGTGCCTGCATCGTCACCACGTGCAGCGCCTCGATGCCGAAAGCGTCGTGCAAGGGCTTGAGCGCGCAGACGAGCCCGACGACTGAACAGTTGGGGTTCGTGACGATGTAGCCGTCGTCGCGCAGCGCGCCCGTGGTTATCTCCCCCCCCCACTGTTGCCGGTCGATCAGTGCTGTGTGGTCCGGGTTGACCTCCGGGATGAGCAGCGGCACGTCCGGGTGCATGCGGTAGTTCTTCGCGTTCGAGATGACCGGATAGCCCGCTCGCGCATAGGCTGCCTCCACATCGCCCGCCACGGACGAGTCCAGCCCGCTGAAGACGAAATCGCAGTCGAGCTCCGGTGTGCACGGCTGTACGACGAGGTTGCGGACGAGCTCGGGCATCGGTGTGTCGAGCATCCAGTGCGCCGCTTCGGCGTAGGGCTTACCCGCCGAGCGCTCGCTTGCGGCCAGCGCGGTGACGCGGAAATACGGGTGGCCGTTGAGGAGTTGGACAAAGCGCTGACCGACGGCGCCGGTCGCGCCCAGAATGCCGACTCGGATCATGGGTCGAGGTGGGAGTGGAAGGTGACGGAAGGTGTCAGGCGAATCTACCGGGGCCTTCGCATTGCGATCCGCATGGGCCTGGTAGTTTTGCGTGTCGCGAACCGCTTCCACCCTCGGCTTCTTCTAGGCTTCACCATGTCTGACACCGATACCTCGTCTGCCCTACTCATCGACGGGCGCGCCATCGCGGCGGCCGTACGCTCCGACCTCCGGGCCGAGGTCGATGCATGGGTGGCGTCCGGGCATCGCGCGCCGTCCCTCGCCGTCGTGCTTGTCGGCGACAACCCAGCGTCCGCGTCGTACGTGCGCGGCAAGACCAAAGCGGCGGCCGAGGCGGGTATCACCGCTGAGACGCTACGCCGACCGGCGGACTTGTCCGAAGCTGACCTCCTCGCCCTCATCGCCAGCCTCAACGCCGACGAGAGCGTAGACGGCATCCTTGTTCAGTTGCCCCTTCCCGACCACATCGACGCGGCGAAGGTGATCCATGCACTCGCGCCGGAGAAGGATGTCGATGGCTTCCACCCCGAAAACGTAGGGCGTGTGGTCTTGGGAGCCGGAGGTTTTGCCCCTTGCACTCCGGCAGGCATCGTGGAGATGCTGAAACGTACAGGCGTCCAAACGAGCGGGGCGCATGCCGTCATCGTCGGGCGCAGCCACATCGTCGGGACGCCGATGGCCAACCTCCTCCTCCAACGTGGCCTGGACGCCACCGTGACCGTGTGCCACAGCCGCACTGCTGACCTGCGTCACCATACGCTGCAGGCGGACATCCTCATTGCTGCGGTGGGCCGTCCCCACATGATCTCGGCGAGCATGGTCAAGCCGGGTGCCACGGTGATCGACGTGGGCATCAACCGCGTGGACGATGCTTCCCGCAAGCGCGGCTACCGACTCGTGGGCGATGTCGACTTCGACACAGTCAAGGAGGTGGCGGGGGCGATCACGCCCGTTCCTGGCGGCGTGGGTCCGATGACCATTGCGATGCTGCTGCGCAACACCTTCGCGGCGGCACGCCGGGCAGCGGACGGCGCTGCGTGACGCCCTTCGCCAACTGTTCGCACTCTGCGGATGTTCTTCGCAACGGGGCTCCGTATCTTTGGTGCCTTGCCATCGCGCGGGGCGCGTGATCCCTCCGCAGCGACGCTACCGGCCAGGTAGCTCAGTTGGTAGAGCAATGGACTGAAAATCCATGTGTCGGCGGTTCGAGTCCGTCCCTGGCCACCGTTCTTTGGGCGATGCCGCTCGATGTGAAGCGCGCGTTGATCGCGTTCTGCATATTGTTCGAGTCCGTCTCGCCACCGTATGTTTTCGTCCTGTCGCGTTGACATCGGCGCGCCAGTCTCTGTTCGGTCCGGTAGTTCAGTTGGTTAGAACGCCGGCCTGTCACGCCGGAGGTCGCGGGTTCGAGTCCCGTCCGGACCGCACAGCAACGCCCCACGCCCATCGCGTGGGGCGTTTTTTTGTGGACGGAGTTTCCCAGCCGCCAACCGAGGAACAGGGCGGGATTCTCGCGTGTCGCTCGCCTGCGACTTTTCTAGCCTGCGACTCTTGTGGTCCCGCCATGTCACCCCAGCGCTCGTCATGATCGGTTCAGCATACGTGCGTCCTCTTCGTTGGCTATGGGTCTGGCCTCTGCTCATCCCGGTGGCCGTGCTCGCGCAGAGCGCCGAGGGTGCCCTTTCGAGCTCCGATGCATCCGTGCTGACCGTACCTGACACGCTGCGTCAGCTCCGCGATGTCGTCGTGACCGCGGCACCGTTCACCCTCGAGTCCGCACGGGCTCCTCTCGCTGTTGCCACCCGCGTTCGACCGAGTTTCGAGCGTGTCACCGAGCCAGGGGCGTCGCTCGCTGATCTCGGGGCCGGCCTTCCTGGCGTGTGGATCTCGGACCGCGGCAATCCCTCTACGGGCGAACGCCTACTCGTGCGCGGCGTTGGCTGGCGCTCGGCCTTCGGCGTACGTGGCTCCCACGTGTTGCTGGACGGGATCCCGCTGACGCTCCCGGATGGCCAGACGCAACTCAACGTGGTCGATCCGGCCCTCGTCCACCGTATTGAAGTGCTGCGGGGCCCGGCCTCGGCGTTCTGGGGTAGCGGATCGGGGGGCGTGGTCGCGCTTTCGACGGAAGCATTGGCTGACGCTCCGAACGTTGCACTGCGCGCCCTTGGAGGCGGGTTCGGGCTCTACAAAGCCGAAGCAGCCGTGCAGCCGTCGCTACGGCGTGGCCGCCTGTCGGTGTGGGGCTCGGCGGTCAGCCAGCGTGGCTACCGCACCCATGCCGCTTCGGAGACGTTTCGCCTTGGCGGATCGGGTCGGCTGCCGCTAGGCGCTGGGCGGTCGCTTCAAGTGGTCGCCCTTGGAGCGTATATCCCGCGAGCACAATCGCCGGGTGGGCTCACCCCCGAGCAGGCTGCGGAGGACCCCAGGCAAACGCGCGCTGCCTCCATCGAGCAAGACGCCGGGAAAGAACTGACGCAAGGCTACCTAGCGCTCTCCTATACTCAGCCTCTTGCAGCAAACGCCCGGCTCGCCACCACGCTTTGGGGCGGGCTCCGCACACTCGACAATCCGATTGTCCCCCGCTACATCCAACTTGACCGTTCTACAGGTGGCGCACGCGCAACGATTGAGGGCACCCAACTCGCCGAACGGCCCGTCCCCTGGGGCCTCGGTCTCGAGGTTGAAGCGCAGCGCGACGACCGCCTGGAGACGACCAACGACAGCGGTCGGCCGGGCGCCGACGTGCTGACGAGTCAACTCGAAACGGTCCAGTCTAGCGCGGTCTTCGGCCGCATTGCGCTACCGTTCTGGGATCATGGCACGGGGTCTTGGACGGCCACGGCGGCCCTGCGCGCCGACCTCATCACCTATGAAGCACAGCCCAATGGCGTCGACGTGGGGGAGCCGGAGGAACGCCGCCGCACAGATGGCGCGCTGAGTCCATCCGCCGGCCTGACGTGGACAGGAGCACGTGGGCTGACCGTATTCGTGAACGGAGCTAGCGCCTTCGACGCACCGACCACCACGGAATTGGGCAATCGCCCCGACGGCCGACCCGGCCTCAACCCGTCCCTATCGCCCGAGCGAACGTGGGGGGCCGAGGTAGGCGCTCGACGCACCTGGGCGAGTGGCGACGGGTTCGTCCGCCTCGATGCGGCGGCGTTTGCCGCACGTGTGTCGGGCTTGCTCGTCCCCCGCGAAATCGACGACGTCACCGTGTTCGACAACGGCGGACAAGCCGAGACGCTAGGACTTGAACTGGGAGTCCAGACCGAGCGCCTGCCCTTAGGACCGGGCCGCTTCTCCAGCGCCTTTGCCCTCACAATGGTGCGGGCCTCTTTCCTCGACAACGATGATCCCGACGTGCCATCCGGCACTCGCCTTCCCGGTATCCCTCCTGCCCTGGCAACCTGGACGCTAACCTGGACCTCCCATCGGACCCCGCTGCTCAACAGCCGGTTGGTTATGGGGCTGAGCGGAGAAGCGGTCTCCGCCTACGATGCAACCACCGGGGGAAGCAACCGGGCAGACGGCCATGCTGTGTTGCACCTACGCGTCGCACTGAGCGACGTGCGGCTCGGCGGAGGCGTGCGCGCCACGCCGTTCGCCACGGTCCGCAACGTCACCGACGCGCGCTATGCGGGCTCCGTGGTTGTGAACGCGTTTGGAGGGCGCTTCTTGGAGCCAGCACCTGAGCGGCACGTCCTTGTAGGCGTATCGGTGTCGCTGAATTAAGCGGCGCGCCATCGTCGGGCGGCTATCCTTTCTTAGACGGCTGCCCCTGCTCGGGTGGCTGCATCGTCGGCTGGTACAGCTCGATACGGTGACCGTCGGCGTCCCGGACCCACGCGAACTTGCCGTAGGACTCATCCTGCCGCCCCAGCACTTCGATGCCGTTCCGCTGGAGGCGGTCGAGGAGCGCGTCGAGGTCGTTGACGCGAAGGTTGACCATAAACGGCTGGTCGCCATACGTCTCCACGTCGCCATGGACGAGAGGCGGCGGGAAGTCTGCCGTCGCCTGCATGATGGCGAACGTCGTGTCGAGGCGACGAGCGGGATCGTCGAGGTGGCGGCTCCAGAACTGATGGTAGAAAGCGCCAAACTCGACGCTGCCCTCGAAGGCGAGCCCCAAGTGCTCGGTGTACCAGTCGGCGAGGCGCTTCGGGTCGTTTGAAAAGACGAAGGCGCCGCCGAGGCCGTTGATGTGATCCATGGATCTGTACGAGACGCGTGAACGGACGATGCCCGGTCGCAGCCGAGTGCTGAAGCCGAGTGCTGAAGCCGATTACGCAGCGCGGCGGCGCTTCTTGGGCTTCTTTACCGTGGTGGACACCTCGGCGGCAACGTCCTCGGGCTGCGCGCTTGCACCGTCGCCGGTGGAGGGCGCATAGCGGGCGTGCATACGGTCGAGCAGGTTCTCAATCTGGTCCGGCGCGAGACGGTCGAGGTCAGACGTACCACAGTAGTGCCGGGCCGCCACGCGCAGTTGCGCCGCGTCGAGGCCGTAGACGGTAGCCGTCTCGCGCAGGTCTGCGAGCGTCGGCCCGAGCGCGTCGGGCTCCGCAACAGGCTGTGCGGCCTCGTCAGCAGGCAGGGTGGCCGGCTGAGGCCCCGCACCTAAACGGTTGAGGAAGTCAGCAAACGTCGGTTGCTCAATCTCGGCACCTACGGGCAACTCCGGAACGTTGGACTTCACGACGCGCGCGACGCGCACGGTCTCGAAGCCCTCGACCCGGACGAACAACTCTACCATCACATCGACGAAGTATTCCAGGCCCGACGCTGTCATCGGGAGCACGCGCCCCAGTTCGTTTTCTTCCCGATCCTCTTTGCCCTTGGCCGCGATCTGGTCGGTGATGACCACGCACGCGCCGGAATCGACGCAGAGGCGACGGAGGACTTCCTGGAGAACGAGTTGGTCGGCCTGCAACTCCTCGGCCGTGGGCTGCGCCGTCGGATCACCCGTCCGAGCCCGCACAGCTTCGAGCAGGGCCCGGTGTTGGCGCCCGAAGTACATCGCCCAAGAGTCGAGGGCGTAGCAGCCATAGCCCTGCGCCTGTCCTTCGGGGCCCAACGCCCAGTCGATGAACGCAGGCAACTCCTGGGGCTGCTCAATCTCGAGCGCGTCGAATGTGGTGCCATCGGCGCCGGGAAGTAGACGCGCCTTCCGCTCCGTGTCGAAGAAGCACAGACGCCCGAGCCCAGCGTCGGCCAGGCTGGCGGCGAAGACCGATTTGCCAGCCCCAGCCGCGCCACGGACCGCCATCACAAGACGACGGCGCTGAGGGCGGCGGCTGAGCGGATTGAAAGACAGCGACATGGCAGGATTGGGCTGTGTTCGCGGAGGACTCGAAATCAAGCTCCTGCAACCGAGTGCCATCCGTGTGTCACACGTCCTCGCAGCCCTCGATCATCCGTCTGCGATCTGCTTCAACTCAGCGAGCTTCATCAGGGCCTCGATGGGTGTGAGGCGGTTCGGGTCGAGCGCTTCCAGTGTGTCCAGGAGTTGCGCCGCGATGGGATCAGGGGCGGCGTAGGCGACGGGCGCCGTGAGGTCCGGCGCGGGGATATCGGGCGTAGCGCGGACGGACGGCAGCGCGCCATCACCGGATGCCTCAGTGGACGAGCCTAGGCCGTGCATCTCTGCCGCGACGTCGTGCGCTTCCAGGTGGCGCAGCACGTGTTTCGCGCGCGCAATCACCGCTTCAGGCAGCCCCGCCATGCGCGCCACCTCGATGCCGTAGCTATGGTCGGCACCGCCGGGAATGAGCGTGCGGAGGAAGATGACCCGGCCGTCGTGCTCCTGCACCTGGATGCGGAAGGGCAGCACGCCGTCGAGGCGGTCGGCGAGCGCGTTGAGTTCGTGGTAGTGCGTCGCGAAGAGCGTCCGTGCAGCGACCGGCGCGTGATTGTGCAGGTGCTCCACGATCGCCCAGGCGATACTCAGCCCGTCGAACGTGCTCGTCCCGCGCCCGACCTCGTCGAGCAGGATGAGCGAACGCGGCGTGGCGTTGTTGAGGATGTTCGCCGTCTCGTTCATCTCCACGAGGAAGGTGCTCTCCCCCGCCGCGAGGTTGTCCGAAGCCCCGACGCGCGTAAAGATCTTGTCGACCACGCCGATCCGCGCGCGCTTCGCTGGGACGAAGCTGCCCACCTGCGCGAGCAGCACCGCGAGCCCGACCTGCCGCAGCACCACGCTCTTGCCCGCCATGTTGGGCCCGGTGATGACGTGGACTTGGCCACCCCTCGCCGGCTCGGTCTCCACCTCGCCGTCCGGGTCCAGCAACACGCTGTTGGGGATGAACGCCTCGCCTGCGGGCAGCGTCCGCTCCACAACGGGGTGCCGTGCTGCTTCGAGGTCGAGCACGAGCGACTCGTCGACGGTCGGGCGGACGTAGTCGTACTTCCGCGCGGCCTCGGCGAGCCCGGCGAACACGTCGAGCATAGCGAGGTAGCGGGCGTTGCGCTGGATCGGCTCGACGGCCTCGGCGACGGCCATGCGCAGCTCCGAGAACAACTGCTGCTCCAGCGCGAGGGCGCGCTCCTCGGCGGTGAGGATCTTCTCCTCGTAGACCTTCAGGTCCTCGGTGATGTAGCGCTCTGCGTTGACGAGCGTCTGCTTGCGCGTCCACGCAGCCGGGACCTTGTCCTTGTGCGTGTTGGTGACTTCGAGGTAGTAGCCGAAGACCTTGTTGTAGCCGATTTTGAGGCTCGTGATGCCCGTCTCGGCCGCAGCGCGCGCCTGCAACTCGGCGAGGTAGGTCTTGCCGCCCTTGGACACCGTGCGGAGGTCGTCGAGTTCGTCAGAGAACCCAGCGCGGATGGTACCGCCCGCGTCCATCTTGGCCGGCGGCTCGTCGGCAAGCGCCGCCTGGATGCGATCTACGGTGTCCTGGCAGAGCGTGAGCGCGGCCGTGACCTTAGCGAGCGTGTCGGAGGCGACATCCTCCAGGAGTTGCTTGACGGGCGGGATCTGCCGGAGCGTGAGCTTGAGCGTGACGAGGTCGCGCGGCGTGGCGCGGCCCGTGCAGACCTTCGCCGCGAGGCGTTCGAGGTCGCCGACCTGCTTCAGTTCCTCGCGCAGGCTGCGTCGCAACCGCTCCGACTGGAAAAGCGCGTCGACGGCGTCGAGGCGCTGCTCGATCTTCTCGACCGACTGGAGCGGGCGGACGAGCCACGCGCGAAGGAGCCGCCCGCCCATCGGCGTGAGCGTGTGGTCGAGGACGCCGATGAGCGAACCGTCCCGGCGGCCCGACTGCATCGTGGCGACGAGTTCGAGGTTGCGCTTCGTGGCGGCGTCGAGGGCGATGTAGTCGCTGGCGTCGTAGCGCTGGAGGCGACGCACGTGGGGAACGCGGCCCTTCTGTGTCTCGCCGAGGTAATAGAGCGCCGCGCCTGCCGCCGCAATCGCGAGGGCGTCTGCGCCGTTCGGCCCGTCGTCCTCAAAGCCGTAGCCCTTGAGCGAGTGCGTCTCGAAGTGCCGCAGCAGCGTCTCGTAGGCGAAGTCGTAGCTGAAGACCCAGTCCTCCTGCGGCGTGAGCGCGAACGACGTGTCGCGGATCGACTGAAGCTGCTTCTTCTGCCGCTTGTCGATGAGCAACTCCGCCGGGCCTACGGTCTGCAGGAGTCCCTCGAAGTCTTCGGCCGCAGCCTCGGCGACGAAGAACGCGCCCGTCGAGGCGTCCACGAACGCGAAGCCGACGCGGCCCTGCGTGTGCTTGGTCGTCCCCCAGACGGCCGCAGCGAGGTAGTGCGCGTGCTTCGCCGAGAGCAGCTGGTCGCGCATCGCCACACCCGGCGTGACGACCTCCACCACATCGCGCTTGACGATTTTACGGGCGAACTTGGCGTCTTCGAGCTGCTCGCACACCGCGACGCGGTAGCCCGCGCTGACGAGCTTCGGGAGATGCGTTTCGAGCGCGTGGTGTGGGAAGCCTGCGAGCGGGATGTCCTCCGCCGCCCCGTTGCCCCGCTTCGTGAGCGTAATCCCGAGCACGTCGGCCACGACCTCGGCATCGCGCTCGAACGTCTCGTAGAAGTCACCCATGCGGAACAGCAGGAGCGCGCCGGGGTGGCGGTCCTTGATCTTCCAATACTGCCGCATGAGCGGCGTCGCGCCCGCGCGCTTTTTCTTGTCGGCGGGGAGCGGGAAGAGGCTGGCTTGCTCCTGCGTCTGGGACGCGTCGGCGGTGGAATCGGACATGGGAAACGGCGGGTCGTGCGTGCCCGGCAAAGATACCGCCGCGCGGGTGTCAGTCCTGCTGTCACCGAGACCTCACCGGGCCAGTCCAATGCCGACGAACCACCCAACCTGGTCCAGCCGATACGAGGTGTCGATACGCATGGGAAATCGAAACGGGCGCAGCAGCGACAGGCCGACCTCGTGCGCGCTGTCGGCGTCCGCCGTCCACAGATGCCCGCCTGTGAGGGCCACGCCTACGGGGAGCCCGACGGTTTCGAAGAGGCTACGTCCGAAGTCGTGCTCCCAGGCGAGTTGAACGAACTGAGGCGTCGAGATAGGCGGGCTGGCGAGCGTGCGGAACGCGCCGAAGCCACTGAACGCGCCTGCTCGGGTTTCGGTGCGAGGCCACAGTTGCAGCGGCGCGTCGCCGCTCACCCACCCTGCCGAGAGGCTCGCGTAGAGTGCCGCAGGCTCGGGACGGCGTCGGAAGAGCGTGGCGACTCGTCCGCCGACCTCGCCAGTGAGTCGGACTATGTCCGATGCGTTGGCGTCGCCCGCGTCGAAACGCCCCACTTGGCTGCGGATCTCAGCGTAGATGTCTTGGGGCCGGGCCGCCCACCGCGGCTCCGTCCCCAACCCAATGCTCGCCTCGACCGATCGCCACGTGCCGGGCGTAGCCTCCGCATTCGGACGCTGCCCTTCGCCGACGAACATGCCTTCGTAGTCGGTGCCATTGGACAAAGAATCGTGCGTCGCGAGTTGCCCCGCAACCTCGATGTGCGCCTTCTCCGTCGTCCATGAAAGTCCGGCCTTCACGCGCGTGCGACGGAGGTAGTCGTGATAGTCCGCCCAGCCGATGTAGGTCGGCACCGCGAGCAACGGCTGCGGATAGACCGACGACCGCTCGAACGGGACCGTGGCCACGCCGCCCTCAGCGAAGCCAACCAGACGTTCGGAGCCAAACCGCACCGGCAGTCGCGCCTCCATGCGCAGGCCTGCATCGAGACGCACATTCGACGTAGCGATGCCGAGGCGCGGACGCACAGCGACGTTTTCGCCAACGCCGAAACGCGGCCGAACGCCGAAATAGGCCCCTTGGACGCGGTTATACCACGCCTCCACGCTCTCTGCGAAGCGCGGCAGCGGAGGCGCGAGGGCGTCGGTCACGACTACTTCGGGAGCCTCCTCGACTGGTAGCGGAACGTAGTAGCGCAGCAAGCCCTCGGGGATGAGCGAGGCACGCAGCGGACGCGTGCTCGCCAGCAGCACCCGCGCCTCGTCGTCGTCCGGCGGCGCAATGGAGCGACCGGCGGCATAGACGTCGCGCCCCGAGTAGACACCAGGCGGCTCGGTGATGCGTTCGCGGCGTGCGAAGAGGCTGTCGCCCCCGAAGATCCCAGGCCGTCGACTCGTGACGATGGTCGTCTGCTGCGTACGGACGACCGGGAGAAAGGCACCGGGCACGCCTACGTCCACCCGTCCGGTCACCTCGAAGCGATCCGAGATCCAGATAGAGTCGGCCTGCGCCGAAGGTGTGAACGTCTGTCGATACGTCGCGGCCCATGCCTGCACCGGCGGTTCTTTCTCCAGCGTGACGGACGGCCGCAGCTCGGCCTCGGCGAGCACGAACAGGCTGTCGACGACGCGCAGCCGGCCCTCGAAGGCGGAGGCGAGCGCCGAACGAGGGCGTACCGACACCTCCCACAGCACCCGCCCGTCCTCCTCGATGCGGTCGCCGACGCGAAAAGTGTAGACATCGAGCGCGTTCGGGTGCGTCGGACCGATGAAGCGGAAACCGTCGAGGACGACCTCGTCGTCGAGGTAGAAGTCGGGGACGGGCACCACGCGGGCGTAGCGGAAGGCGCGGCCTGCAGGGCGACGGTGCCGGGCGAGCACGATCTCGCGACGAGAATCGCCCCTTGCTGTCTGCGTGGGCCGCACGTAGACATCGCTGAGTGTTTCGGTGACGCGGATCACTTCACCGCGCCGCCTTAGCGTGAAGCGGGTGTAGTGTTCAGCGGTGTACGGTTGGAGAGCGGCTCGACGCTCTTGCTTGCGCCGGATGACCTCCCGCATGAGCGTCACAGCACGATTCTCCCCCGCCACATCCAAGCCTTCCAGTTCGAAGACGCGCGGACGTAGCCGGATCGTCCGGTCGAGCGGATCACCGGGCCGGAGTGTGAGCCGCTGGGTTTCATAGCCGAGAAACCGCACCTCGACGGTTGCAGGAAGGCTTGGCAGCCTCAGCCGAAACCGCCCCGTTGCCTCAGTGGTCGTCCCCGCTTCAATCCCGTCGGCGAGTGTTATCGACGCCCCCGCAAGCGGCTGGTTGTCCTCGCCTACGACCGTGCCCCGCAGTACCTGACCGGACGCATCGGTTGCAGCGCACCACAAGAGCAGAACGAGGACGTAACGAACAGTCACAAAGCAATGCAGAGTCTGGCAGCAACGAGGGGCGATGCGACAACGGCTAGGTCCGCGCCCCTCGTGTGCCTGGCCGCAACGATCAGCCATCGCCACCAAAATCCTGCGCGCCTGCACTCGTACGCGCGCGCTCGATGCGGTCGACTTCGTGGATGGTGCACCCGATGGGATTGCCGTCTTCGTCGAGGTCCCGCGCAAAGAGATTGCGGACCCGCAGTGTGCCCGTGACACGCACCCGCTCCGATGGGCCGACGGCCACGCTGTCCACGTCGCGGACAACGACCGGCTGGAGCCCTGCGCCATAGCCATGGGCGTTGAGTTGACTCGGCCCGCGCCCGTTCTCGATGAACGTCGTGAAGTAGCGGCGCTCAGTCTCCACGTCGCCCGTGGGCGCGTCTACGTACGGGAGCAGCTTGAGCTGACACGCGCGTCCACTCGGCGCGGTACCGCCCGCGGAGCACATGAGCAAGCGCGGCCGCAGGTGCAACACGCCTTCCACCGTCACGCGGCGCTCGTCATAGTCGTACGCGCACGCTTCGTGATAGTCAACGATCACCGTCTGGACGTCCGGGCGAGGGTCCGATCCAGACAGCGAGGACTGGCAGCCTACGAGCGCCGCGAGCAGGAGGAGCGAAGACGAGACGCGCACGGTGCTAGCAACCTGTCGGGCTGGGCACGCTACACCGCAGCGCCATCCTGGGCGATGATGCCGCAACCAACGCGGGCTCCTGCGGCACCAGACGGTTGGCTGGTCAGGTCGTCCGCGCCGGCGTGGATGATGAACGCCTTACCGACGATGCTCTTCTCGCCATCGAGGCGGAGCACGGTGTCATCGAAGCTGCCCGCTGCGACGCCGTCCGCGTTGGCCTCGATGTTGCCGAGGTCGCCTTTGTGCCGCTCTGCTGCGTCGTTGGACGGAGCGCCGTGGTCGTGACCATCCGGGTTGAAATGCCCACCGGCGGCGCCTCCGGGTGTGCCGTCCTCGCCAGGCCCGCAGTCGCCATTAGCGTGGACGTGGAAACCGTGCAGTCCTGGAGTCAGGCCAACAATCTCGTAGGCTACCGACACGCCATCGCCCCCCTCGGTGAAGGTGATGGTACCTGAGACGCCGGAGTCCGCGAGTGCCTCGATGGCGACGGATGCCATTTGAGCCGGAGCGGCAGTGTCTGCCTCAGTTGGTTCGTCAGGCGTAGTCGGCTCGTCGGACGGCGACGCGCAGGCAGCGAGGGTGAGGGCACAAGCGAGAAACAGAGCGCGCATAACACGGCGGGGCAAGATGTGAGCGTCCAGGTGTGACGGGGTGCCTGCCAGGCAGTTCCAGACCGGCTCGTCAGGGCGACGCGGCACGCTCCCAGCCGAGCGCTTCGAGGCGAGCCTGCTCCGATTTCTTGAGCGAGCCAGCAATGAGGTCGTACGAGTGGTCGATCAACGCTCGCACGAGGTCACCGTCGAGCCGCCCATACTCGACCGTGTTCCAGTGTTTTTTGTTCATGTGGTAGCCTGGCTGCACGGCGTCGTAGCGCTCACGCAGGGCGACCGCACGCTCGGGGTCGCACTTCAGGTTGACTGTCCACGGCGGCCCGTCGAGTCTGAGCAGGGCGAACATCTTGCCTCCCGCTTTGAACACCAGCACGGTATCTCCGAAAGGGGTCCCCTCCGAGGCATCAGGTTTGGCGAGGCAGTAGTCCCGGGCGACATCGATGGTCATGGCGGTAGGGCGTAAGCACAAAAAGGAGGCGGGACGAAGCTAAGTGCTGCTCCGTCCCGCCGCTGTGAACCTAGGCGTGCGGGTTTCCCCGCCCTCTCAACGAAGTACCGTCAGTCGCTTGGTCGCGATGGCGGCACCCCGTTTGAGGCGGTACTCGTAGACCCCGCTCGCCAGTCCGGTTGCGTCGAACTGCGCGGTGTGCGCTCCTGCGCCGAGGTCAGCGCCGCTGAGAAGCTGGGCTACGACGCGGCCTGTCACGTCGTACACGGTGAGCGTGACCTGCTCGGCTTGTTCCAAGGTGAACCGGATGGTCGTGGCCGAGCGGAGCGGGTTCGGGTAGGCCCCCTCGCGGTACCCATCGTCCGTATCGGCCCAGGCTTCGGCGAGCGCGTCGAGGCGGCGGAGTGACCACCCGTCAGAACCAGGCGCCCGAGTTGCAGCCTGGTCGGCTACTCGAAACGCGGCGTAGTCACCCGCGTCCGCAGCGCTGGCATAGGTGCCGAGCTTGAAGAAGGCGTAGTAGTGTTCAGTAGGATCTAGGCGACCGGGCACGTCGAGCGCGTACCGGACGACGCCGTCGAAGGACTGCGGGATGCGTACGGGGTCTGCCTGCGTCATGCCCTCGCTGGCGTAGCGTTCGTCGTCAAAGTCGTAGCGGCGGAGTTCGACCCAGGCGTCGACGTGCTGCGCGGTGCTGCTGTTGTTGGTGACCCGCACGTCCACAAAGGTCTCCGAGCCCGGTGCGATCTCGTCTGGCATGCCAACGAGGTCGAGCGCCAGGTCAGGGATCGGCGCATCGAGAACGGTCACCGTCGCGTCGGGCGGGCCCCAGATGGTGGTATCGTGGTCGCCGAAATAGTCGTAGCGGAAATCCTCATCGTCGTAGACGGTCGTCACGAGCACATAGCGCGTGTTGGCGTCGAGCCATACGTCGTCGATGAGCGAGGCGTACCAGTAGTACCCGGTGGGGTAGTCATCGTCCGAGGCGACGAGGTTGCGGCAGGGATCGAAGCGGAAGGCTTCGTCTTCGTAGAGGTAGATCACACCGTCCCAGAGATAGGGAAACTCAAACTGCTCGGAGTGGATGTCGTACCACCCTTCCGTGTCGGTTTCGAACGCCTGCAGGACGAAGGCGGGAAACTGCGTGAAGCTCGCCGCACAGGCGTCGGGGGTTGCCTGGCTGCCCGGCCGGAACCACAGCGCCGACTCGCCGCCGTAGGGCAGTTCGGTGGTTGACAGCGGCGGTGCGTCGTCGAACCGGAGGTCGGCGTTGGAGTCGGTGGTGTAGAGCTTGTTCATGAATGCGCCGACTTCATCGGGCGTGAGGCTGGTCGTCACGATGACGTACGTGCCCGCGAAAAGCGTCGTTGTCAAGGACGAGCTTGCGCTGTTGGCGATGAGGTTATCGCACGGGGCCGCAGGGTCGAACGTGCCCTCGTACAAGAGCAAAAGGCCGGTAAAGTCCCAATTTCCCTCGATCCAGTGGAGGATGGGCGCGGTCCCGAACTCGACGTCGTAGGCGTCGGTGAGGAAGCCCTGGGAGTCGTAGGGCACGACGGTGTCGGAGACTTCGCACGGACCTCCGTCGAAGGTCGGGCGGGCCCACGTCGGCGGGCTGTCGGCGGTCGTGCCGCCGTAGACGATGGAAACCTGAGGGAAGGCTGCAGGCGCGAGGACCACGCCAAGCGCCAGCAGGAGGCTAGCAATACGCATGGGAGAGGCGGCTGGAGGAGAAGGCTGCGGCATCGTTTCCGAGGCAAACGCGCGCCGGAACCGATGTCCCAACAGCGTACCGCAACGCAAAACCCGATGGTGACAGCCGATTCCTACCCTTCGCTTCAGGCGAGGGCGCATCCCGCTGTAGGGGATGGTATGCAGCCAGTCCGACCCATGCCGCCTCGCGCCACCGGTCGTGTCCCCCTCGCACCATGACTCGCCCGTGCTGTGACGGATTCACAAAATCGGCCGCTAGGCTTCGCCGCCGGGGCCTCCGAAGAACTGAATGGGGCCTGACGAGCCGTTTTCGCCGATGGCGCCAAACTGCGCCTCGTACTTCCCGATGTTGTCTTCCAAGGCCGCCAGCAAGCGCATGGCGTGCTGTGGCGTGATGACGATGCGACTCTTCACGCGTGCCTTCGGCAGTCCTGGCATCACGCGGATGAAGTCGAGGATGAACTCCTCGGGCGAGTGCGCGATCATGACGAGGTTCGAGTAGATCCCCTCGGCTTGCTCTTCGCGGAGTTCGATGTTGAGCTGCGGGTTCTGGGGCGCGTCGTCGGGGCGTTTGGCGTCGGACATGGGCGAGATGTGAACGGGTGAGGACGGGAACCGAAGGTACGGCCTGCCCTTTGCTTGCCGCCCAGTCTTCCTCCCTCCCACCTGCTCGGCGCGATGCGCGTTGCCTCCTCCCTTCTACTGCTCTGCGCGTGCCTCGTGGGAGCCACGTGGTGCCAGGCGCAGCCTGCCTTGCCCATCCGGTGCGCCGACCTTTCGTTCGAGGACGAAGTGCTGGCGGGAGGCGGACTGTACGATGGAGGAACAGCGATGGCACAACTCGCGAAAGCGGGCCTGAACACGGTACGCCTCCGCCTCTGGCACACACCGGGACCGGGCCGCGACGATCTCACCGATGTCCTCAACGCCGCGACGCGGGCTGAGGCGCTCGGCCTCGACGTGCTCCTCGCGCTGCACTACTCTGACACCTGGGCCGATCCGGGGCAGCAAACAAAACCGGCGGCCTGGGCGTCACTCTCGCCCAACCTCCTGGCAGACAGCGTCTACGCCTACACGCGCGCCGTGCTCACCGCGCTGCGCGACCAGGGCACACCGCCGCGCTATGTCCAACTGGGCAACGAAGTCACGGGCGGGATGCTGTGGGACACGGGCCGCGTCGGAGGCATGTTCGATACGCCGACCCAGTGGGCACAGCTCGCCACTTTGCTCGCTTCCAGCCGCGCGGCCGTCCGTGACGTGCTCGGCGACGAGGCGACGGTGGTGGTCCACATCGACCGCGGCGGTGACCTCGCGGGCGCTACCTGGTTTTTCGACCGCCTTCGTCCGCTCTTTGACGACTTCGACATGATCGGGCTGTCGTACTACCCTTGGTGGCACGGCGACCTCGACGCGTTCAGCGCGACCCTCGACGGCCTCGCGGCGCGCTACGGCCTCCCGCTCTTCGTCGCGGAGACCGCCTATCCGTGGACGCTCGGCTTCGTCGACGACACGAACAACCTTGTGGGCCTGCCCGAGCAGGTGCTGCCAGGCTATCCCGCCACGCCCGAAGGCCAGGCCGACTTTCTAGCCGCTGTGAACGGGCACGTCGCTGCTGTGGCCGATGGCGGGGGGCTGGGGGTTTGCTACTGGGCGCCCGACTGGATCGCAGCCCCTGACTTCGGCTCGGCCTGGGAAAACGTCGCGCTCTTTGATGTCCAGGGGCACCTCCTCCCAGCGGCGGCTGTGCTGGGCGGGACCAGCGTCGATGCGGCGCCGACACCGCCGCCTGCTGCGGCGCTCCGTGTCGCCGTCTATCCGAACCCGACGACGGAAGCCGTGATCGTGACCCTCGACGGTCCGCCCGGATGCGGCACCGTCGACGTCGTAGACCTGCTCGGGCGCACCCGTCGGGACGCCGAGCCGATTTGCAGCGGGCGTCCGCTTCGGATGCACGTCGGCGACTGGGAAGCGGGTGTTGTCGCCCTTCGCATCCAGTGGGGCGCACAGCAGCGCACGCGCTTGGTCGTGATCGCGCCCAGATGAACTGAGCGCGGCTGATGAACTGAGCGCGGCTGGTGAACTGAGCGTGGCGTGCGCTATTTGCTCCGGCTCGCCTCGGCGAGCGCGGCGATGAGGTCCGAGCGCGTGAGGATGTAGTAGCCGTCGACCGGCGCGCCGTCACCACCGGCAGCGGTTTCGCTGGCGTGGACCAGCACAGCACCGGCCGGCCCGTCGAGGTAGGCCGAGAGGTGATCGAGGTGAAGGTTCGCGGGCACGACGGGCAGTGGATCGCCCATCGTCTCGGCCACGGCGGCATCGCGAGACGCGGGGTCTTCGATCAGCCGCTGCAAGACCGAACGCTCGGTGAGGCTCCCCACCGGCTCGCCCTCGTCGATGACCGGAAGCTGGCTGATGCCATACTCCGTCATGCGTGCGATAGCGTCCGCGAGCGTGTCGCTGGGCGAGACGGCCACGACGGCGCCCATCTCGGCACGCCGGCGCAGTACGTTGGCCGCGGTGAGTTCGGGACGATCCTGGACGAACCCGTTGCGCCGCATCCACTCGTCGCTGTACGTCTTCGAGAGGTAGCGGAAGCCCGAGTCAGGTAGCATGACGACGACGACATCGTCCGCGCTCAGGCTATCGCGGTGGGCGTGCAGCCAGTCGAGCGCGCCCGCCACGGCCATGCCGCACGACTGCCCGATGAAGAGGCCCTCCTCGCGCGCGAGCCGACGTGTCATCAGCATCGTGTCGCGGTCCGTCACCTGGACATAGTCGTCCACGATGTCGAAGTCCATGTTCTTCGCCAGGATGTCCTCGCCGACGCCCTCGGTGAGGTACGGGTAGATCTCGTCGTGGTCGAAGACGCGCTCGTGGAAGTACTTGTAGTAGACCGACCCGAACGGATCCACGCCGACGATCTTGACTTCGGCGTTCTGCTCCTTGAGGTAGCGCGCCGTACCCGAAATCGAGCCGCCCGTGCCCGCCCCAGCGATGTAGTGCGTGATGCGGCCCTCGGTCTGCTCCCAGAGTTCGGGACCGGTCGTGGCGTAGTGAGCCTCGGCGTTCGCGGGGTGGTCGTACTGGTTCGGGTAGAACGAATTCGGGATTTCGCGAGAGAGCCGCGCCGCGACGGAGTAGTAGGACCGCGGGTCGTCCGGCGCGACGTTCGTCGGGCAGACGATGACCTCGGCCCCGAGCGCGCGTAGCACATCAATCTTCTCCGGCGATTGCTTGTCCGTCGTCGTGAAGATGCAGCGGTAGCCCTTCGCGATGGCCGCTAGCGCGAGCCCCGCGCCCGTGTTGCCCGACGTGCCCTCGATGATGGTCCCGCCCGGCGCGATCTGGCCCTTCGCCTCCGCGTCCTCCAGCATCGCGATGCCGATGCGGTCCTTGACCGAGCCACCGGGGTTGAAGAACTCGACCTTCGCGAGGACTGTGCAGGGCAGGTCCGCCGCGACACGGTTGAGCCGCACGAGCGGCGTGTTGCCGATGGTGCCGAGGATGGAATCGTGCCACATGGTCGGGTCCAGCTTGCCGGGAGGGAACGCAGTCGAAAAGGTACGACGGTGCAGGGTCGCAGGTCGCAGAAGCAAACCCCGCTCGGACGTCGCGTCAAGCGAAATCGCTGGGCTCGACCTTCCCCTAGTCGCTATTCACCAGTCGCTAGTCGTCCGCTCCCCGCCTCTTTCGCCCATCCTTCTGCCTTCCTCCTTCGCCGTCCTGCTATCTTGCGAGGCTATTCCTCCTCCCCCATTCTCCCCTGACATGGCTGACACGTATCACAACTACATCGGCGGCGCGTGGGTGCCCGCTGAAGACAACGCCACCTTCGAGAGTCGCAACCCGGCGAAGCGCTCCGACCTCATCGGGCGCTTTCCTCGTTCTTCGGAGCGGGACGTCGCCAAGGCCGTTGAGGTCGCCAACGCGGCGTTCGACGCGTGGCGGCTGATGCCTCCGCCGAAGCGCGGCGACATCCTCCGCACCCTCGGCGACATCCTCACCGAGCGCAAGGACGACCTTGCCCGCGCTATGACGCGCGAGATGGGCAAGCCCCACTTCGAGACGAAGGGCGACGTGCAGGAAGCCATCGACACGGCCTACTACGCCGCCACCGAGGGCCGCCGCCTCTTCGGGCACACCGTCCCGAGCGAGATGGACAACAAGTTCAACATGTCCGTCCGCCGCCCCATTGGCGTCGTGGGCGTGATCACAGCGTGGAACTTCCCCGTGGCCGTCCCGACGTGGAAGATGTTTCCGGCCCTGCTCGCGGGCAACTGTGTGATCTTCAAGCCGAGCGAGGACGCGCCGCACTCGGGCATGCTGCTCGTTGAAGCGATGATCGACGCGGGCTTCCCCGAGGGCGTCGTGCAGCTCGTCCAGGGCGACGGCACCGCCGGACGCGCGCTCGTGGAACACCCCGAGGTGCCCGTCATCACGTTCACAGGCTCGACGGAGACCGGCCGCAAGATCGGCGAGGTATGCGGGCGCATGCACAAGCGCTTCTCGTTCGAGATGGGCGGCAAGAACCCCGCCGTCGTGATGGAGGACGCCGACCTCGACCTTGCGCTCGAAGGCATCCTCTGGGGCGCGTTCGGCACGACGGGCCAGCGCTGCACGGCCACGAGCCGCCTCATCGTCCACCGCGACGTGCAGGACAAACTGGTCGGCATGCTGAAGGACCGCGCCGAGGCGCTCGTGCTCGGCTACGGCAACGACGACGACACGGAGATGGGCCCGCTCATCAACCAGGACGCGCTCGACAAGGTGACGCGCTACATGGACATCGCCAAGGACGGCGGCGCAACGCTCGTGACGGGCGGTGCCGCAGCGACCGGCGAAGGCCTGGACGATGGCTACTTCTTCCAGCCGACCATTTTCACCAACGTCGATCCCGACTCGCGGCTCGCGCAGGAGGAGGTCTTCGGCCCCGTCCTCGCCGTCATCACCATCGACTCGTTCGACGAGGCCATCGCGGCGGCGAACAACACGCCCTACGGCCTCTCGTCGGCAGTCTACACGAAGGACGTCGCCCGTGCCTTCCGCGCCCTCCGCGACATCGACGCCGGGATCACCTACATCAACGGCCCGACCATCGGCGCCGAGGCGCACATGCCGTTCGGCGGCGTGAAGGCCACCGGCAACGGCCACCGCGAAGGCGGCTGGGAGGTCTTCGAGTTCTACACGGAGACAAAGACCTGCTACATCGACTTCTCGGGCACCCTCCAGCGCGCCCAGATCGACAACTACGACGACTAATCCCACAGGAATGGTCCTGATCGCGGCCCCTTCATTGCTAGAATGGAGGGGCCCATTTAGTTTAGGCCGCTCACGGAATCACAACGATCAGTGACTCTGCTCTTTTCTTTCCTCCCTTCTCCAGACCGATGCCCTCTCGTCACCGTAGCCTACGCGCCCTTGCGACGCTGGCCTTCATGCTGGTTCTAGCCAGTGGCCCTGCCTTCGCGCAGGTCTCCCTCAACACTACCGCCCGCGTCGCCCAGCCCGGTGATGACGCGCCCGAGTCCGCGCGCGCGCACACGCTCGCGGAGGATGCGGCCTACAACCCCTCCGCGGTCCGTCCTTCGGACGCCTTCTCGAAACGACAGGGGGGCCTGATTCAGGACGGGGGCTTCGAAGCGACGACGGGCCCGTTCGGCGATAACCCATCGTGGGACGGCGTGCTCACTGTCAACAACGCCACGCCCTTCTGCAACCCGCAGTGCCTCACCGGCAACCCCCAGCTCGCCCGCACGGGCGACTTCTTCGTCATCTTCGGCTTCGGCAACGTCGGCACCGACTTCATCGAGCAGACCGTGACCGTGCCCGAGGCAGGCGACTACAACCTGCAATTTTACCTGCGCGGCGGCCTCGCTGACAATAACAACAACGGCATGGCCGAGGTGGACGGAGCGTTCAGCGTCACCATTGACGGCACGCCCGTTTACACGCTGTCCCCGGAGGAGGCGCTGCCCTTCAGCCAGGCCTACACGCGCATCGACGTGCCGGTGTCGTTCGAGGCTGCGGGCGCAGCAACCGTGCGCTTCGAGCTAGATGTGCTCAGTGCGAGCGCGCCTGGGGACGATGTCTTCCAGGTCACCCTCGACGACATCACGCTGGGGCCCCCGCCAGTGACGGACCCGATCCTCAACGCAGGCATCGTCGCCACCGAAATCCTCGACGGCGGCTACTATGGCGCCAACAGTGGTAACGGCCTCGGCGTCCTCTTCGACGGTGAGAACGGCCTCTTCGAAGGGCAGTTGCTCGCTGGTCTGAGCCCTGAGACAGTCTACGGTGAGCCTTACACCCCAGGCGAGTGGGTCACCACGCGGGCCATCGCCAACATCGACGCGCCAGAGGGGTTTGACGAGGCCGTCGAGACGGTCTTCGAGTCGTCTGACGGCGCGCTACAGGTCACCTTGCGCGCCTTCACAGCTGCCAACGCGCCGGTCTTCCTGGAATACGAGGTGCTCAACCAGAGCGGCGCGGACGTTAGCGAGGTTTACGTAGGTCCGTTCGCCGACTGGGACGTGGGGACCTTTAGCTCCAACCTGGCCGACTTCGACGCGGGCACGAACCTGCTCTACGTCTTCGACAACAGCGACCCCGAGAGCACCTACTTCGGGATTGCGGCGCTCTTCTCTAACGCTGCGCCTGTCTCGGGCGCGAATGGCAGCCTCGACCTGACCCTCGGCACGGACGACGGCGAGCTCTATGAGGCGCTGACCAGTCTCGGCGGGTTTGGCATGGTGCCCGGCGACCGCCGCGCCGTCCTCGGTACGGGCCCGTGGGCGGTTAACGACGGCGACACGGTGCTCGCACGCTTCGCCCTCGTTGCCGGCGAAAGCCTGGCGGCCATCACGAACGCAGCAGGATCCGCCCAGGCTGCCTTCCCGGCACCGACCGGCTTTGACACCGGGCTCGTCCAGACCGAGATCCTTCCCGGCGGATTCTGGGGGGCCAACCTCGGCGACGGCACCGGCTTTGTGTTCGACGGCACGAATGGGCTGTTCGAAGGCCAGTTCATCGCGAGCGTCACCGCGAACGAAACGTTCGGTCTTCCCTACGCCGGCGATAACAATGGGTGGGTCGCCACCAGTGAGCCGACCCAGGCTACCCCGCCAGACGGGTTCGAAAGCGCCTTTACGGTCACGTTCGCCAGCGACGACGGTGCGCTTAGCGTCACCCAGCTCGCCTATGCCAACACCGGAGACCCCTACGTTTTCTTCGACTACACCCTCACAAACACGTCCGGCGGCCCGCTCGACGAGGTCTACGCAGGCCTGTTCGCCGACTGGGACATCGACGACGCCGGTGACGATCTCGGCGACTACATTGACGAGTCTCAGGTGCTCTTCGCATCCGACCTAAACGACCCGTTCCCCTTCTTCGGCGTGGCGGCGAGCCTATCGAACGAACAGCCGCTTTCTGGTATCGCCTTCGACGTCACCCCGAGCGGCGATGAGGACGGAGTCTTCGGCTCGCTCACTACGTTCGACGATCTTCCCTTCGGGGGGGCGGATCGGCGCACGATGATCTCATCCGGGGCCTACTCGCTCGCCGACGGCGCAAGCGCTACGGTTACCTTTTTCGTGGTGGCCGGCGAAGACCGTGATGCGATTGCAGAGAATGCAGCGGCGGCCCAGAGCGTCCTCGTAGACGTGGAGGAGACGACGCTGGCTGGTACGTTTGCGCTTCACAGCGCTTTCCCGAACCCGTTCAGCGCAAGCACAACACTGGGGTTCACCCTGCCGGAGGCCACCGATGTCCGCCTAGACGTCTATGACCTACTCGGCCGACGCGTGGCCACGCTCGTTGACGGACCACAGGCGGCGGGCTACACGGCGGTCACGTTCGATGCCGCTCAGCTTTCAAGCGGGACCTACGTCTACCGCCTCGTCGCTGGCCGCACGCAACTCGTAGAGCGCTTCACGCTGGTCCGCTAGCTGGAGCCTTCCCGTCATAGCCGAGCTTTATGCTATGCCTACCAGGCCTCGCCGGACCACACCGGCGAGGCCTGTGGTGCGTTTGGCGGACTCTCCCCGGCTGTCATCTCGCTTCTGTGTCTCACCTTTTCGTTCACCATCGGGACGCTCCCGAGTAGGAGCGGCATCGGACGGCGGTGCGGAGACGATTCTCACCAAAGTCTCGTCTCAGCTGGTCCCTGCCGGTCGTATTAAGGCACCCTTCAGCACGCCTAGATCGGCAACTACGACGACTAGGTCGACAGTGCTGACATCGGCATGCGTAGCCGAGGTGCCATCGCGCACCTCGGCTGCGTTCGCTTTTGTCTCCTGCTCCTACTCTTAGCCACCACGAAAGAGGCCCATGTAACGGCATAAGGTTTGCGCCTCAATGTGTGCTCCTCCGTTTCATGCACGCGACGACTCTCACGCATGGCTATCTCCTCTCGTGGCAGTGCCTTACAACAGCCCACATCAAGCCTCGTCGACTTGCTTCGCTTAATCGACAACCGTGGCGATCGAGACTTCGTCGAGTTCGCCATCCACTTTGAAGAGGAGCAAGCCTACGGGCAGAAGATGCTCGGCAAGGTCCGACGCCGACTGGACCCCGACGTCATTCCGGTTCATGCCCACGAGTACCGCTGCAACAGCTTTGTGAACGCACGCAATTCGTTCGTCAAGTTCTGCGAATCGGACCCGTCTTTAGCGACGGGGTCGATGATTTGTGCGCTCACCGAGCAGCGCGAATACTTCGTCCACTACACTCAATTTGTGGTCGCCCATCAGATCGTTGCCGCACAAGAAGCCATTGCCAACGCTCGGTTCTGGGTAAACAAGGACACCGCAAAGGCGGCTTTGGACAGCGCCGAAGGACTACTCAGTAAGACAATAAATGCAAGGGTTTCGGTAGACGATCAGCTCAGTCAACCTAGCTTCGGCGAGATTCCCGACGAGGTCCTGAACGTAGACGAATACGAGAAGCTGCTCGACACGTTGGATGCGGCTTCCAAGCAAGCTCGGCGTGCCGTGAAAGTTCTTCCGAACCCAGAGCAGCGATTCAATCGGTGGACGGTGCTTGCGTCCTTGCTGATTACGCTAGCAGGCTTGTTGCTTACGATCTTTCTGGCTCAGAATTGAGATTGGGCACCAGCCGAACTCGTTCAAGTACACGTAGTGCTTTGCCGTAAGCTTTTCGGGCCGCGGGTGCGTTTGCTGTGGTGAGCGGCTCCCCTGCAATCGAAGGCCACCCCATCAGGTCGGGGACAAATTGGGGTTTAGCTGTGCGCTTAATCATGGTCGACGGGCGAGATGTACGTTGATTCAGCGCTTGGTGGGTCTACATCCATACCTAGTCGTTCTTGGATGATTCCAATGATGTAATTGGAATGTCTGCGTTACCTATTCACCCTCCCGAAACCGATCTATCGGACTTGTCTGTGAACCTACCCATCGATTTTTACCGTTAGGTAGGATCAGATGTACTCGCAATGAGGTAGCGCCTTACACCTATCATTCAGGCTCCCATGGACACCCCAACACGGCTCCTTTCTCATGCTCCTCCTCTTCGACATCGACGGCACCCTTCTGAACGGCAACGGCATCGGGCGGCGGTGCGTGGAAGCGGCGCTCACTGAGGTCGTCGGGCGGCCTGTCTCTGCGGAGGGCGTCCCGTTCTCGGGCAAGACTGACCCCCAGTGCCTCCGCGATGTCTACACCGCCAACAACATCGAAGCCACGGACGCGCTGATCGCAGACGGGCTGGCGCGCTACGTCGCCGCGATGCACGCGACGGCGACAATGGACACCATCACGGTGCTGCCAGGCGTCCCCGCGCTCGTCGAGCAGTTGCACGTCGATGAGCGCGTGCAACTCGCGCTGCTGACCGGCAACGTCGAGGCGATGGCCTACCTCAAGGTTGGCTTCCTTGGCTACGACCGCGCCACGTTCCCCTTCGGCGCGTTCGGCAGCGACAGCGAGGCGCGCAACGACCTCCCGGCCATCGCTGCCGATCGTGGACAGGCGCACGCGGGCCGGTCGTACGATCCCGACGAGGTCGTCGTCATAGGCGACACGCCGCGCGACATCGCCTGCGCCCGGCACTTTGGCGCGCGCGCCATCGCCGTCGCCACGGGCCGCATTGATGCGGCCTCGCTCGCAGAGCATGAACCGGACGCGCTGCTGCACGACCTCACTGACCTCGACGCCTTCTGGGCTGCACTTCGGTGACCCGTTGCTTCCGGTCCTGCAGACTTGTCATCCCATGCTTGACGAAGCGCCGAAGGCCGGGGTAGCCAATCTCTGACGATGGCTATGGTTCGGCTTATCGCTGCAATGTTGAACTCGCAGAATCACGCCCGGAATCAAGTTCAGAACCACAATGGAGAAGGACTACCGCTGCGCCCGCGTCGCAAATCGAGGCGTGGCGGTTGGTACCGGGAATTCGCTTGTCGTATCCTGCGCGAACCACCAACCACCCCCACTGCGATGGCGGACCTCGACGTCACGCAACTCCTTCACGCGTACTCCGGCGGCAACCGCGACGCGTTCGACGACCTGTTCGCGCAGGTCTACGACGAACTACGCCGCCTCGCGCGCTACCACCTCCGGCAGGAGCGCAGCAACCACACGCTCTCGACGACAGCGCTCGTCCACGAGGCGTACATCAAGCTCGTCCGGCAGGAGAACGCACAGTGGCAAAACCGCGCGCACTTCTACGCGGTCGCCTCGCAGGCCATGCGGCGGCTGCTGATCTCGCACGCCCGCAAGCGCAACGCCCAGAAACGCGGCGGCGATGTAGCGCGCGTCACGCTCAACGAGCACCTCGTGGAAGGCGCGATGCAGGACGAACAGCTGCTCGCCCTCGACGAGGCGCTCTCGCGGCTGGAACAGCTCAGCCCGCGCCAGAGCCGCGTCGTGGAATGCCGCTTCTTCGGCGGCCTCTCGGTTGAGGAGACCGCCGCGGCGCTTAGCATTTCCGAGGCAACGGTCAAGCGCGACTGGCGCGTGGCAAAGGCGTGGCTCTTCCGGGAGCTACGGGAGTCGGACGACTGACTCGTCACACAAGCATAGCAGGGGTGCCGTGGCGCGCGCTTCCAGATCGGCGTAGCTTGCGGAAATCAACCTACTGCATCTGTGACGCTGACCAAAGACGATCTCCGCGCCTGGCCCAAGGCCGAACTCCACTGCCACCTCGACGGCTCGCTCCGCCTCTCCACGATGCTGGAACTGGCCGAGGAATTTGGCAAGATGGACCTCCTCCCCGCCTCCACTGAAGCCGACCTCGAACGCGAACTGCTGAAGGTGGACGCCTCGGCGACGCTGGAAGAGTACCTCGCCTGGTTCGGTTACTCGATCCCGCTTATGCAGACGCGCGACGCGCTCCGGCGCATCGCCTACGAGTTGGCTGAGGACGCCGCGGCCGAGAACGTGCGCTACCTCGAAGTGCGCTACGGCCCGATCCTGCATACGGAAGAAGGCCTCACCCTCGACGCCGTCAACGACGCCGTCCTCACAGGCCTGAGCGATGCCGAGGCCGACTTCGGCATCAAGACCGGCGTGATCGTGTGCGGCCTGCGCGACCGCTTCGAGAGCGCGTCGCTCCAGCAGGCGGAGCTTGCCGTGCGCTACAAAGGGCGCGGCGTGCTCGGCTTCGACCTCGCCGGCGGCGAGCGCGGCAACCCGGCAGACATGCATGGCGCGGCGTTCCACCTCGCGCGCAAGCAACTCCTGAACATCACCGTGCACGCAGGCGAGTCGTTCGGCCCCGTCTCGATCCGTCAGGCGCTTTTCAAATGTGGCGCGCACCGCATCGGGCATGGCGTCACGCTGCGCGAGGACCCGGACCTGATGCGGTTCTTCGTGGACCGGCAGATTCCGCTCGAAGTCTGCCCCACGTCGAACGTGCAGACGAAAGTGGTCCCGAGCTACGAGGAGCACCCCGTCTCTGAGTACGTCCGCGCAGGCGTCCCGGTCACAGCCAACACCGACAACCGCCTCTTCAGCCGCACGACCATGACGGACGAGTTGTGGCTCCTCCACACGCGCTGCGGCCTGACCGTCGAGGAGTTACGCGAGGTCACGCTCAACGGCTTCCGCCACGCCTTCCTCCACTATGAGGAAAAGCAAGCGCTCGTCGAAGAGGCCGAAGCCGAGCTCTTGGGATTGGCGATCGGGGATTTCTGATGCGCGATTATTGATTGTACTCAGACATCCTAGATCTCGAATCGACCATCCAACATGACCATCTCCGTTGAGCCGGTCCCCGCCATCGCGGGGTCGGTCACGCTGCCCGCCGACAAGTCGATATCGCACCGGGCGGCGCTCTTCGCAGCGATGGCGGAGGGCGAAAGCGAGATCGTCGGGTTCTCCGATGCTGCCGACCCGCACAGTACGCTCGGCTGCTTGCGCGCACTCGGCGTCGAAGTCACAGAAGAGGACGACAGCATCAAGGTCAAGAGCCGAGGCCTCCGTGGCTGGCGCGCGGCGACGGGCCCGCTCGACTGCGGCAACTCGGGCACCACGATGCGGCTCATCGCGGGGCTGCTCGCCGGGCAGCGCTTCGAGAGCACCCTCATCGGCGATGCCTCGCTCTCTGCGAGACCCATGGCGCGCATCGCCACTCCGCTCCGGGAGATGGGCGCGGAGATCATCATGACCGACGGTCATGCGCCGCTGACCATCCGCCCCCGGCGGCTCATCGGGACGACCTACGCACTACCCATGGCTTCGGCGCAGGTGAAGTCGTGCGTGCTCCTCGCCGGCCACCTCGCCGACGGTACCACGACCGTCGTCGAGCCTATCCCGACACGGGACCACACGGAGCGGCTGCTGGGCCTCGAGACGCTCGACCTCGGCGGCGTGCGGCACATCTCCGTCGAAGGCGGCCAACCGGTGCAGCCGGGTCTTTGGGTTGTCCCGCGCGACGTTTCAGCGTCGGCGTTTTTCCTCGTGGCAGCGTCGATCCTGGAGAACGCGACGCTGGAGATGGCGAGCGTGGGCCTCAACCCCACCCGATCGGCGGTCATCGACGTGCTCCGCGCGATGGGCGCAGACATCCGCATTACGAACGAACGCGAGCACAACCGCGAGCCGCTCGCCGACCTCCGCGTTTACGCGCCGTCGAGTGGCCTCGTTGGGATCGAACTCGGCGGCGCGATCATCGCTAACCTGATCGACGAAATCCCGATCATCGCTGTGGCTGCCGCACTCGCTGACGGCCCGACCACCATTCGCGACGCGGGCGAGTTGCGCGTCAAGGAGACCGATCGCATCGTGGCGACCACCGCGATGTTGCGCGCCTTCGGGGTCGAGGTCGTTGAACGCGAAGACGGCATGACGATCTACGGCCGCGGTCTCACGCTCCTGCGTGGCGGGCAGACCATCGAGAGCTTCCACGACCACCGCATCGCGATGGCCGCTGGGGTAGCCGCACTCGCTACCGACGCGCCGACGACCATCCAGGACGCCGACGCCGCCCGCATCTCGTTCCCCACGTTCTGGGACGAACTCGACGCCATAGCCGGTGGGCAGATCGTGAGCAGCGCGCTCAGCTAGGAGTCGTTGACCGTCGTCTCCGTGGCGGGGTCCCAGAGGTGCGCAGTCAGGTCAACCTGGTCGTCGTCCACGAAGGCGACGCCCTCCGCGTGCAGCCGCTCGGCCATGAAGTCGGGCGTAGGGAAGTGCCGTCGCCCGACGAGGACCCCGTTGCGGTTCACGACGCGGTGGCACGGCACCGCGAGCGGGTCGTCGGAGGAGGCGACAGCTTTGAGCGCCCACCCAACGGCCATGCCTGACTGCCCCGTGCCGATGTGACGCGCGATGTGCCCGTAGGTCGTCACACGACCGCGCGGGACCTGGGCCACAACGGCCCAGACCCGGCGGAAGAAATCAGACGGAGCGCTTTCGGCCACGACCCTAGTTGTCGCCGAGGATGATAGGCAGGCCGCTGTCGCCGCCGCCGACCACCACGACTTTCGAGTTGGGCGACTCGGCAAGCTGGCGGGTCGCCTGGATGCCCTCAAACTGGAGGAAGCGGTCCGAGAGCGACTCCGTGATGATGCGCTGGTAGTCGGCCTGGCCCTGCGCCTCGACGCGCTTGCGGTTGGCCTCCTGCTCGGCGACCTGGATCGAGAGCCGCGTCTGCTCCACGCGCTGCTCTTCTTCGAGCTTGTTCTCGATGGCCGTGCGGATCTGCTGCGGCAGTTCCACGTCGCGGATCAGCACCGCGTCGATGTTGATGTTGGCCGAGTCCGCAGTGGCAGAGAGGCGGCTCGTGATCTGCTCCTGAAGTTCGTCACGACGCGTCGAGTAGAGCTCCTCTGGCGTGAAGCGCCCCACGGCTGCGCGTGACTCCGAGCGGATTTCGGGCTGGATGATGTCCTCGTAGTAGTCCTGCCCAAACGTCACGTGGAGTTGGGGCAGTTGGGACAAGTCGGGACGATAGCGCACCGAGACGTCCATGACGATCTCCAGACCGTTCGAGGAGAGCACCTCGACCTGCTCGTCGCGGTTCTTGAACGTGACGTCGTAGATCGTCATGCTTTCCCACGGCCAGAAGAGGTGGAAGCCCTCCCCATAGCTGCGATCGAGGTTGGTACCAGACAGCAGGCTCACCTTGACGCCCTGCTCGCCCGAGCCCACAGAGGCGGTCATGCACGTGGCGAGGATGAGCATCAGCACAAAGGCAAACAGGGCGAAGACGCCGTAGCGGCCGGCGGTACGCGTGAGGTTGGGATACGGGTTGGCCATGACGGAAGCAGTCGGGTGGAAAGGCAAGACCTGAGAGGACGCGCAAGCTACGATGCCGCGCCGATCCTGTCGAAACTGTGTTCGCAAACCGGTACCCGCGAGTCGCCGCGCGGCTCCGCATCCTACCCGGAAAGTCAGGCGCAACGTTCTCACGACGATCTCACGGCCCGGCCTGCCCTCACTGCGACTCCGGCACGTAGACTTGTCGTCGTCCCACCGCTCTCCGTGCTCTTCATGCCCGCCCCCACCGCCGCCCTTCGCACCGCCCTCGTAGACCGCTTAGGCCCGGACCGCGTTCAGCAGAACGTCCGGCTCGCACCGCTTACCACCTTCAAGATCGGTGGCCCGGCCGACCTCTTCCTCGAAGCACGCACCGCCGACGAACTCGCCGACGCGATCACGCTGGCCCGGGCGTCCGCCGTCCCGTATTTCCTCCTCGGCCTCGGCGCCAACATCCTCGTGGGCGACCTCGGCTTTCGCGGCCTTGTCATCCGAAACGCGGCTGCGCACGTCTCCCTGAACGAAGCGCAGCACCGTCTCACAGCAGAAAGCGGCGCCATCGTCTACCCGAATCTCATTGAGACGGCCGTGAGCGCTGGACTGTCCGGCCTTGAGCACTACGTCGGGATCCCGTCGACGGTGGGCGGCGCGCTGTGGCAAAATCTACACTTCCTCTCCCCCGACCGCTCGCGGACGATGTTCATCGAGGAGGTGCTGCTCGAAGCCGACCTGCTCACGGAGGAGGGCGAGCGCACGACTGTCGGTGTGGACTATTTCGAGTATGGCTACGACGACTCGATCCTCCACCACCGCGACGACCTCGTGCTCTCCGCTACGTTTCAACTCGCGCCCCACGACGAGGCCACGATGCGCGAGATCATGGTAGCTAACCTCGACTGGCGGCAGAAACGGCACCCGCCGCTCGATACGGAGCCGAGCGCGGGCAGCATCTTTCAGAAGATCGAGGGCGTCGGCGCGGGGCGGCTCATCGACTGGTGCGGGCTCAAGGGATGCCGCATCGGGGGCGCGATGGTGACGCACCGGCACGCGAACATCTTCATCAATCAAGGCATCACTGAGGGCGGCACCATCGATCGCGGAGGCGCCACCGCGCGCGACGTGCGGCATCTCATCACGCACGTGCAGACGGTCGTCGAGCGCGAGCAGGGCTACCGCATCCAGCCCGAAATCAAATTCGTCGGCGACTTCGGCGATCTCCCCGATATGTACCCGAAGAACTGGGCCGACTCCGACGGCTTCGTAGGGGGCCTCCCCCCTGGCGGTCATACCGACGCCCACGCCGAGAGCGTCGGGCGATAGAACACATCAGGTCGTTAACGCATCAGTGCATCGGCCGCCGCGAGGATCTCGTCGCGGGCTTCGAGGCCGTCGTGCCAAGCTTGCGGGAACGCGTCGGCCCCATTGAACGCACCGAGTAGCGCCCCACACATCGCGCCCACCGAGTTTGCGTCGCCGCCGACGTTGATCGCAGATAGGAGCGTGGTCTCGGGTAGGTGCGGGTTGCGCGCAAACATGGCGAGCGCGAACGGCCACGACTCGCTGGCGTGCGCCCCCGTCCCACCGCACGCGTCCTGGAGATCGAGCGGGAAGTCGTCGAGGTTGTCCCGTAGCGCGGCGAGTCGGTCCGAGACTGAGGTGTCAGTGTCGCCGAAGCGTTGCTCTACGGCGCGCGTCTTCGCCTGGACGGCTTCCCAGAACGCATCCACGTCGAAGGTGTCTGCCTCGGACAGCAGCGCTGCTCGGACAGCGAAGGCGTGCCCGTAGGCGGCTGCCACGGACGCGGGATGACTGTGCGTCGCGCTCATCAATGGGACGAGATCGGATTTTTTGTCCTCGCCCACGGATGCTGCTGTAGACAGCCATGCACCGAGCGGAGCCATCGTTACCGCTGCCCCATTCGACGGGGCCTCGAATGTCGTTTCCTGCTGCAACGCCGCCGTCAGACCTGGCTCCCAGCGCCGCGCGTGGGGGAGCAGTTCGGTCAGAGCGCCTCGGAGACGCTCACGAAATCCTCCTCGCGGGTCCGAGTCTGCCAATACGCGGGCGAGGGCAAGCATGCGCTGCGTGTCGCCCGTCCACTGGCCGGCGTCGAGTTCACCGCGCTTCTCGTCGGCGCGGAATTCCTTGATGCCCTTGTAGTACAGCCGCACATTCTGGTGGCTCAGGTGCTCGATGGGCATGCCGAGCGCATCGCCGATGGCAGTGCCCAGCAAAGAGCCGCGCACGCGGTCGGGGGAGGGCGAGGTCGAGGGCATGGAGCTAGGTTTTGGTGAACGCCGATCCTGTCGGGCCGCTCAACGTTTTGACCCGGCTCGAAGTCCCCTACCCGGACCGCTCTTCATTCTTTACTCCTCTCCGTCCTCGAACCGATGCCTGTCCTTACGCTCCACGACGTATCGCTGAGCCTAGGCGGCCCGCGCCTCCTCGACAGCACGGGGCTGGTCCTCGACGACGGCGAGCGCGTGTGCCTCGTCGGGCGCAACGGAACGGGCAAGTCCACGCTGCTGCGGATGATCGCCGGGCAGGTCGCGCCGGACGAGGGCGAGGTGCGGCTGCGCTCCGGCGCGCGGGTCGCCTACCTGACGCAGGCGGCACCCGAGGCACCAGGGCAGACGGTGTTCGACGTAATTGCTGAGGGCCTGCCCGAGGGCTTCGACCGGCACGCGAACGCGCACCGCGTGGAGGCGCTGTGCTCGCAGATGGACCTCGACCCGCAGGCGCGCTACGACGATGGCTCCGGCGGCATGAGGCGCCGCGCTCGCCTCGCCCGCGCCCTCGTCGCCGAGCCCGACCTCCTGCTCCTCGACGAGCCGACGAACCATCTCGATCTCGACGCGATCACGTGGCTGGAGGGTTTCTTGAAGCGCTGGGGCGGCACGCTGCTCTTCGTCACGCACGATCGCGCCTTTCTTCGAGCACTCGCCTCGCGCATCGTCGAACTGGACCGGGGTACGCTCAAGAGCTATCCGGGCAACTACGACACGTTTCTCCAGCGTCGCGACGAGCTGCTGGAGATCGAGGCGCGCGAGCAGGCGCAGTTCGACAAGAAGCTCGCCGAAGAAGAGGCGTGGATCCGGCGCGGGATCAAGGCGCGTCGGACGCGCAACGAGGGCCGCGTGCGCGCGCTCAAGGCCATGCGTGACGAGCGCGCCGCCCGCCGCGAGACCGTCGGCGAGGTGCAGGCCGAAATCAGCACCGCGAGCCGCTCCGGTAAGCGCGTCATCGTCGCCAAGGACATCGCCTACGCCTGGTCCAACCCCAGTGGCGAAACGCTACCCGTCGTCCGCAATTTCTCGACGATGATTCAGCGCGGCGACAAGGTCGGGCTCATCGGCCCCAACGGTGCGGGCAAGACAACGCTGCTACGGCTGCTCCTGGGCACGCTCGACCCCGACCATGGCATCGTCACGCACGGCACCAACCTCGAAGTGGCCTACTTCGACCAGCACCGCGACTTGCTCGACGACACGATGACGGTCGAGCAAGCTGTCACCGACGGCATGACCGACACAGTGCAGGTCAACGGACAGCCCGTCCACGTGATGAGCTACCTCAAGCGCTTCCTCTTTGACCCGAAGCGCGCCCGCGAGGCCGTGGGTGTGCTGTCAGGCGGCGAGCGAGCCCGGCTGCTCCTCGCCCGCCTCTTCGCGCGCCCCTCGAATGTCCTCGTCCTCGACGAGCCCACTAACGACCTCGACCTGGAGACGCTCGACTTGCTCGAAGACCTCCTCGGCGAATACCCCGGCACAGTCCTCCTCGTCAGCCACGACCGCGCGTTCCTTGACAACGTCGTCTCCTCCACGTTTGCTTTCGAAGGCGACGGCGTCGTGAACGAGTACGTCGGCGGCTACGCGGATTGGCAGCGGCAGAAGCAACGACAGCAGCAGCGGCAAGCTGAAGCCTCCAAGCCAAAGCAGCCCACTTCGTCCTCGAACGGCAAGCCGCGCGGCAGCAAGACGAAGCTGTCATACAAGGAGCAGCGCGAACTCGACGCGCTTCCGGGCCAGATCGAGACACTCGAAGTGGAGCAGGGCGAGATCCACGCGGCGATGGCGCAGCCCGACTTCTACACGCAGGGACCGGATGTCTACGAGGCGACGCAGAAACGGCTCAACGAACTCACAGGCGAGCTAGAGGCTGCCTACGGGCGCTGGGAGGAGCTCGAAACGCTGCGGGCTGAACTGGAAGCCGCTCGGGCTTGAGCCTCATGCTGGTTCCCTTCAGACTCACGGGACGTACCCACAGCCTCCCCTGCCCTGCGTCGTCTTCGCACTGCGCGCTTCGCTCCTCGGACTGTCTCCCTCAAGCGTACTACCATCTGGAGGAGATACAGGTGCAAACCCACATCGGAGTCATCCCCTACCTGAGCGGGAATCAATGCGATGCCTCGCATGGATCCCCGCTCAGGTAGGGGATGACCAAGGTGCAAGTCGGCGCAATGCACAGCTGTCTCAGATAATCAGTAAGAGGGGACAACGTGCGCACCGTTGCGGGTGTGCAAGCGGGAGGGCCATATCGGCATAGGACAGCCCTGAAATGAAAAAGAGGAGCGGCCCGAAGACCGCCCCCCTTTAAGCGTCGAGGCTAGTTCAGCCGCGCCTTACTCCGGCAGCGTGCCCTCCGTGAGCTCTTCCACGAGGCGCGTCGCCTGGTAGATGTCGCGGATCGATTCGAGCATGCCGCGCGAGTCGACGGAGACAGTGCGGTTGAAGGTGTCGTCGAAGATGTAGTTGCCCGGCAGGCTGTTGATGTTGCCGTCGAAGGCAACGCCGACGATCTCCAGATCGCGGTTGAGGACCGGCGAACCCGAGTTGCCGCCGATGATGTCGTTCGTCGAGACGAAGTTCATCGGCGTGGTGTAGTCGAAGCCTGCGCCGGGGTTGAGCCAGTTGTCGGGGAGGTCCCAGTCGCAGCTGGCCGCACCGTCGATGCTCGTTAAGAGGTCGTCTTTGGCTGTACCGTCGGCGTCGCAGTACGAGTGGTAGTGGTCGTAGAGCCCAAACATGGTGGTGAAGGCCGGGGCGACAGTACCGTTGTACTCATAGCCCTTCACGACGCCGTCCGAGATGCGGAGCGAGAACGTCGCGTCCGGCGGGATCGACTCGCCGTAGACCTCGAAGCGGGCGCGGGCGAGGCGGCTCGACAGCTCTTCGAGTTCAGCGCCCGACTGGCCCTGGGCCTGCTGCATCATGCCAAAGCGCGGCGCGAGGGCCTGCGCGATTGCGAAGGCCGGGTCGTCCGATTGCAGCATGTCGTCCGACGCCAGGAAGGCTGCGGTGGCTGCGGAGTCTGCGAAGACCGTGTTGGCGACGAGCATCCGGGCGCGCTCTGCCGGATCCATGCCCCCAAGGGCCGCCTGCGTGAGCGGGTCGTCCTCACCGAGGTAGAACTGGAAGTCACGGAGGCGTGCTTCTACCATCAGCGCGTCGAGTTCGCTAGGGATGTCCTCGGACAGAATGTTGCCTTTCAGCCCAGCCAGGTTTTCCTCCGGCACGCCGCTCGACTTTTGGGCAGCGTAGAAGTAGCTCAGGAGCGCCCGCCGCATCGTCTGCGAGGCATAGGCGGGGCTCGTGATCGCTAGGAGCGCGCCAAAGAGCGGGGCGTCGGGCCGGGCGGCATCGCGGTTGGCTGCGATGGCGTCGAAAAGGCCACCATATTCCTCCGCCATGGCCGGATCGGCCATGATGGCGGCACGGAAGTCGTCCTGCGCGGCCTGGCGGCGCGCGATGATGTAGGGGTCCTGGAGACCTTCTACGCGCCCCGTGTAGGCCTTGCGGCCATTGGCAGCCCCGAGATAACTGTCTCGTACCTCTGGCGTCCGCGGGTGGTCTGGGTTGGCGTCGATAAACTGCTTGAGCGCCACCTCGCGGGTCGCGAGCAGACGAAGGATGTAGGCTTCCGTGAAGTCGCGGCGGAAGAGCAGCTCGGAGACGGTCTGGAGGCGCGTCGTGGAGCCGGGGTTGCCGATCACAAAGACGAGGTCGCCCTCGGCAGCACCGTTCTCCGACCACGGGAAGTAGATCTCCGAGTTGACGGGCTCGCCGTTGTCGTCGTAGACGCGGAAGAGCGTAAAGTCGAGGCTGTAGCGTGGGTAGGTGAAGTTGTCCGGGTCACCGCCGAATTTGCCAAGGCGGTCTTCCGGCGCGAAGACGAGGCGGACATCGTCGTACTTCTGGAAGATGTACGCCTTGAACTGGCCCCCGGCGTAAAGCGTAATCACTTCTACGCTGACGCCAGCCTCTTCCCCACCCCGCTCTTCAGCAAGCCGCGTCTGAATGGCTTCGATGGCCTCGTCGCGGGCGGCGCTGCGCGCCTGGTCGCCTTCTACGGCGTCAGCGGCGGCCTCGACTTCCGCGGTCACATCAATGATTTCGGTGAGTTGCTCGGCGGGGTAGTCCACGGGGCGCTCGTCGGCCAGCGTCTCGGCATAGAAGCCATCGCGGGGCAGGTCTTCGCCCTCACGGGTTGCCTCGGTCAGGCTGGAGCGCCCACAGTGGTGGTTGGTAAGGAGCAACCCGTGCGGCGACACGAACGAGGCCGAGCAGTTGGGGAGGCGGATAGCGCCGAGGCGGGCCCGCTCAAACCAGTCAGCGTCCGGCGTGAAGTTGTAGCGCTCGCGGAAGTAGTCGAGCGGTGGGTTGTCGAGCGTAAACATGCGCCCGTTGTCGAAGCGACCGGCCTGGACGGTGTCGGGGTCGAACGAGAGCGGTGCGGCGCTAGCCATCGCCTCCATGTCCTCTTCCATCGTCTCCATGGCGTCTTCGGCGTCGTCCATCATCTCTTCGGCCGTGTCTTCGGCCTCCTCGACCGCCTCAGCCATGGCAGGCTCGGGGTCGGGCGCGGTCGTGGGGGTGACAGTGCCACAGCCCCACACAAGGGCAGCAGCTAGGAAGAGCAACAACGATCGGTTCATCGGAGGAGTGGATCCAGTGAGATTGGCAGGAATGCAAGGGGGCGTTGAAGATACGCGCCCGTCCTTTTCGGCTTGCGAAGCATGTGGGAAAGCGACACCCGACAGGTTCCGGCGCCAACGCGGTGGCGTACCTTTAAACCTCCTGCCCCTATGCTGGAATTGGTAGACAGGCCAGACTTAGGATCTGGTGTCCGAAAGGGCGTGTAGGTTCGACTCCTACTGGGGGCACGCTCAGCCGCGTGGTGGCTCGCACAGTCGTGCAGGGTCACGGAGACGGCGCGCCACACCGCTGAAGAACACCCCGACGTGTCGTCCGTCCACGAGCCGGTGGTCGAAGGTGGCGGAGAGCGGTGCGCAGATGCGAACGATTGTGGTTTCTCCCGTGGCGACGGGCATGGGGCGTGGCTCCATCAGCCACACGACGGTGGTGCCGCGAGCGGCTGGGACGAGCGGTCCATCCACTGAGCGCGTCCAGAAGGGGGCCTCGCGGTGCTTGAAGCGTCCGACCTCGGAAAGCACGACCGTCCCGAACGATTCCGGCGCCATGTCGAAGGCAGGCAGTGCCAGACCGAGGCCCGACGTCATGCCACGTAGCGCTTTGAAAACGGGCCGACGGACAGCCCACGGGATGCGTGCTAGCGTGTAGGTTTTCTCCGTTGCCCGTCGTCCCTGTGGCGTACGCAGGTGGCGCAGTCCGGCGTGCGCAGCCTCGGCCAGGGCGTGCGCCGTCTGGGTATGTGCAGCGGCGAGCCTGATCTCTGTCAACGCATCACGACCTGGCACCTTTGCCGTCAAGAGCACGTCGAGGGAGCGCTTGGCGCGGACTCGTCCGCGGTGGAGGTAGGTGTTCATGGCCGGCACGTCCTCGTCGATCGTGCGTGCGATGGCGGCAGCGACGAGGTGCACCAGGCCGAGCCGTACGCCAGGCCGTTGCCCCGCTTCGAGAAACGCGACCACCTCGGAGACGTCCACGTCGACGGTCACGGAGAGTCGGGCATCTGTCGGCGCAGCGAACACCACGGCAGCCATGCGTCGCCACGGACTGTCGTGGCGGTACGGGTCGGCAGGGTCCGGCGGCGTCGGCATGAGCGCAAGCTACAACGTCGTTCCACAAAAAAGCCTGCCCGTGAGAACGAGCAGGCTTGTGCGAACATCGGTTCGCGGCGGAGGGGGAGGGATTCGAACCCCCGGTACGCAAAGCGCACAACGGTTTTCGAGACCGCCCCGTTCGACCACTCCGGCACCCCTCCGGGAAGAACATACGCACTCGCGAGCCATGCTGCGCGGGCGGTATGCGTCGTGTGGCGACAGACAAGAAAACTACGGGCAGGTCATACTATCGGCCGCGCCGTCTCGTCGAAGATTGCCCGAAACGATTGCTAGTGCTCAGTCCCCTGGGCGGGTTGCTACCTCCAGGCCTTCTATGGTCCAGGCATCCGCTACCCGGTGTTCACCGATGGCCTCGCGACGTAGCGCCACGAGGTGTCCTCCAACGCCGAGTGCTTGTCCGAAATCGTGGGCCAAGCTGCGGATGTAGGTTCCCTTAGAGCATGCTACCTCTATGTCGACATCGAACGTACCTGGCTTCTCCTGGCGTTCCTCGCTGACCTGGAAGCGGGTCACGGTAACGCGGCGCGGTTTGATCTCGACATCTTCGCCGCGGCGGGCCTTCTTGTAGAGCCGCTCGCCGCCCTGCTTGATCGCTGAGTAGATGGGCGGCACCTGGTCGATCTCGCCGAGGAAGTGCTGTCGCGCCTCTTCCATCTCCGCAGCCGAGGGCGCGCCATGCATCGACACGACGTCTAGGATTTCCGCCTCGGCGTCGTACGACGCCGTTGTCTCGCCGAGGCGAATGGTGCCGGTATACTCCTTTGGCAGGCCCATGAAGCGGTCCTGCTCGCGCGTTGCAGTACGTCCCACCAGGCAGATGAGCAGGCCTGTGGCCATCGGGTCGAGCGTGCCTGCGTGGCCGATCTTTTTTACGCCGAGGAAACGCCGCAGCCGTCGGATGACGCCGAACGACGACAGCCCCTTCGGCTTATCGACAAGGACGGCGTATCCGGGATCGGTGGGGATCGGCTGCCCAGCGGTGAGAATGTGGAGATCAGACATAGCCTACGGGTTGACCCCAAGCTACGTCTTCGCGGGTGCCCCCGCGCCTCCCCGCTCGCGCTAGGCGACTGCCGGCATGCGGGCTAGCTCTACCCGCGTAGCTGGCTTCGCACGACCCGTGCGGACGGGAAGGAGGCGTTCGGCTTCCGCGACCTTGCTTCCGTGGACAGCGATCACGTCGTGGCTCCAACCATTGATGCCGCCAGATCGCATGACCAAGTTGGCAAGTGGACGCCGAGGGATGTTGAAGAAGACGTAGCCATGGCGCCGTAGCATCTGCACGGCCTCGTCGTTGCCGCCATGGTGGCCTGCCCGGTTCAGTTCGAGCAAGATGAAGTGTGGCCCGACGCGGTCGAGAAAGCGGGCGGCTCCGCGAAGCACGGTCGGCTCATAGCCCTCCACGTCCATCTTGACAAGCCGAACTTGGTCCACGCCAAGCTCTTCGAAGTAGTTGGTGGCATTGAGCACTGGGACGCGCACGCGTTCACCCTCAGTCCCTGCTTCCACGACGAGCGACGCCGCGCCGTAGTTGTGGCTGGGGATAAACAGGTCGAGGTGCGCCTCCTCATCGCCTAGCGCGAGGTTGTGGATGTGCAGATTGCCCAACCGATTTGCCTGTACCGAGGCCTCCATTAGGGAAACAAGTTGAGGCTGTGGTTCGAAGGCATGCACACGGCCGTAAGGGCCGACAAGCCCTGCGGCGTAGTGCGAGACGAGCCCAACATTGGCGCCGATGTCTAGCACGGTGTCGCCGGGTCGGAGAAGGCGCTGCAGGACCCAGGTGATCTTGGGATCGAGATCGCCGAAGTAGTACACGGCGCGCCCGACGAACTCCGTGAGCGGGACGCGAAGCGTCATACCGTTACGAAGGCGCGCGTCCTGAATGCCGTCGCCCTCTACAGCCCAACGGCAGAGTCGTGAACGTGAGAGCTGACCGCACCCAGTCTGGAGCGGATAGAGATGGCCGAGGGCAGCGAGACCGTGCCGGAGAAGGGGGCGAAACATGGAGGTGCGGTGAGTTTGGTGGTAGCCTCCCTTGCTCACAAATGCGACGCCAAGTAGAGAAATCTGGTCTCAGTATCGCCACCGATTTTCGGCCCGGTGCCTATCACCCGGCGTCGTCGTTATGCTCCGATTCCGCTTCGCCTTGTCATCCCAAAGTCTGACGCCTCCTATGGCCTCTCTAACCGGCAGGAGTGAAGCCCATCTGGTACACCTGCCGGGGCGTTCCTACCGGCCCAACGACGCACCGACGCGAAGCAGCGTCGCTTCATCGAACCAGCGGCCGAGCAGTTGGACACCGACCGGCAGTCCAGCAGCTTCGTGATCCTCTGGCAACGGCGTCCGGGACGGCACCACGAGGCCCGGGATGCCAGCGAGGTTGGCTGGGACCGTGTAGACATCGGAGAGATACATCGCCAACGGATCGTCGAGGTTGGCCCCGATGCGGAACGGCGCGGCAGGGGTAGCAGGCGTCAAGAGCACGTCGCACCGATCAAAGGCGGCCTCGAAGTCGCGACGGATCAGGGTACGGACGCGCTGCGCTTTCTCGTAATACGCGTCGTAGTAGCCCGCCGAGAGCACGTAGGTGCCGAGCAGGATGCGGCGCTTCACCTCGGTGCCGAACCCCTCGGTACGGCTTGCGGTGTACATGTCGTCCAGGGAGGAGCCCGCTGGCAGAGCTGCACGGTGGCCGAAGCGCACGCCGTCAAAACGTGCGAGGTTGCTCGACGCCTCGGCCGTGGTGAGCACGTAGTACGTGGCAATCCCAGCGTCGGTCATCGGCAGCGATATGTCTACGAGCGTCGCGCCCAGGTCTTCGAGGCGCGCCGCTTGCGCTTCCACGGCAGTACGAACCGCGGGGTCGAGGCCCTCTGCAAAGTACTCCCGTGGCAGCCCTACGCGTACCCCCTCGACGCCACGGTCCAGCTGGGACGCGAACGGCGGCACGTCGTGCCGCGCACTCGTCATGTCGTAGGCATCGCCCCCAGCCATGACTTCCAACAACCGAGCAACATCCTCTGTCGAGTGAGCGAGCGGTCCCACGCAGTCGAACGACGACGCGAAGGCGACGAGCCCAAAGCGGCTGACGCGGCCGTAGGTCGGCTTGAGCCCCACGACGCCGCAGAACGCGGCTGGCTGCCGAATCGAGCCGCCGGTGTCGCTGCCGAGTGCCGCATGGCAGAACCCGGCCGCCACCGCTGCGGCGCTCCCGCCCGACGACCCACCCGGCACCCTGTCGAGGGCGTGTGGGTTGCGGACTGCCCCGAAGTAGCTCGTCTCGTTGGAGGAGCCCATGGCGAACTCGTCGCAGTTCGCCTTCCCGATCACGATGGCGCCCGCCTCGATGAGCCGTTGGACGGCCGTCGCAGTGTAGAGCGCGCGGAAGCCTTCCAGCATGTGGGATCCGCAGGTCAACGGCTGCCCTTCGATGCTGAGATTGTCTTTAACGGCGACCACCATGCCAGCTAGCGGCATTGCAGCACGATCGAGGGTGCCGGCGGCCTGCAACGCATCCAAGGCGTGTGCCTGTGCGAGGGCATCCTCCGCGCAGACTGAGAGCAGCGCATTGACTTGTCCATTGTGCGCGTCGATCCGAGCCAGGAACTCGCCCACGAGCCCCTTATGGGTCACTGCACCGGAGCGCAAGCGGTCGAGGTCAGCAGCGAACGGGGCAGGCATAATGAAGTGACGAAGGTGGGGCGGCGTAGACGGAGACGTCAAAAATACCGCGCCCGCCCCGGCATCAAACCGGAGCGGGCGCTCTCTGCGCATACAGGTCGTCGATCAGCGCACGAGCGTCACGCGGCGGGTCTCGACGAACTGCTCGCCGGTCACGCGGATCACGTAGAGACCGCTCGCCCACCCTCGGCC
>JBCBEX010000027.1:0-46004 GCA_038528235.1 Bacteroidota bacterium | reverse complement strand
CAGGGAGCGCCATGGGCATTAGTGACCGGCGACGATCGGTACGTAATCGAAAAATCGCCAAATCGAGACAATGAATTTTAAAGGCCTAACTCCCAGACAGCGACGAAATGCAATTATCGCACAAGGGAAAATTCTAACTCGAAATTCTTTTAATCTACCAGAAATTGACAATCTCGACTTCCCTAACCCAAGAAATATGCCAACCGATCATGCATTTCTTTCCAAGAGAGATAGCACTACGCAGGGAGCGCCATGGGCATTAGTGACCGGCGACGATCGGTACGTAATCGAAAAATCGCCAAATCGAGACAATGAATTCGTTGCATTGGCCGCAGACTTTCCATGCGACCAATTCTCTGAGGCAAGCTAACCTAATCTCTTAGTCCACTAACTCTTAGACGACGGGTCACTGGGCAATTCTACAGGAGAGATGCCTACGAACCAAGGACTACCACGGTGGTTGCTTATTGCCGCTACGTGGCTAGTCCTTGGTTCTACCTTCTGTCTTGTACTGCATGCGGAGGTGATCTTTGCCCAGCCCTCAAGGATCAGCAACGCGCCGGTTGAAGTCCATGCAGACGTCGGTACGATGTCGGCGGCCCACGGGCCCGGTGGATTTGTATGGATCGGCACACAGTCAGGCCTCTTGCGCTACGACGGGGCCCGAACTATCTCTCCTCGCGTCATCGCATCAGCTCCTCAACCCCTTGTAGACGGCTACTTACATACGGTCGTCACGCCCCCCGGGAACACTGGAGTAGTATGGGTGGGAACAGAATCAGGAGGAATTGGACGCTACGACCCAACAACGCAGACGCTGGAGTCGGTACCCGATCCCGTACGCCCTGGACTTGCTCTTGGAGAAGGAACTGAGATTCGAGCACTGGCCGTAGACCAGGGCGGGACCGTGTGGGCGGGGACCGCGGGAGAAGGTCTGCTCGCCTACGACTCGGAGCGCCTGGCCGTGCGAACATTCCAGCACTCGGGCGAAGACCCAGCCTCGCTCCCAGGTGACCACGTGCGCGCGCTCTTGCTGGATGCGGGTGTGGTGTGGGTAGGTACCGAGCGCGGTGTCGGGCGACTGGATCCGGACTTAGGTACAACGGACCGGTTCGAATTTGCGCGCATGGGCGAGACGCCTGTGGGTGTCCATGCACTCGCCAACGTCCAGGGCAGCCTCTGGGCGGCAGGCAGTGATGGAGCACTCTGGTACCTGAATGACGGCACCGCACAGTTCGAACGGCGTCAACTCTGGCCAGAGGACGTCACCGTGGGCCTCCGTGCCCTGCACGCCTCTTCGGAGTATCCCGGTGTCCTCTGGGTCGGGACGCGCGGTCGAGGCCTCCTGCGCTTCGACACGCGCACCGGCTGCGTCGACGCGGTTGGCGGTGAGCTTCTGGCAGAAGCCGATGTGCTAGCTCTTGACGAAGATGACGAAGGCTTGCTCTGGGTCGGAACGTTTTCGGGTCTAGTCAAGCTGGACCTGCGCAGTGCTCGCTTCACACCCCACGGTCTTCCCGATGCGCTGCCCATCACAGATCCCATGATGAGTCTGTATGAGGCTCCATCCGAACCCGACGTGACTTGGCTTGGTGTCCTGCGCGGCGGCGTCCACCAACTCGACACGGAAGCCATAGCACTCCGACGAGGATTCGACGACGCGAGCCACCCGCTGGACGTACCGTTTGCCTTTTTCGAAGACACGGCGCGCACGCTCTGGGTCGCAGGGACCGATGTAGCGCTGTACGCGCTCGACCGGGAGACGCTGGCGGCGGAGCGGGTCGATCTCGGTGTCTCGGCGTCCGGGTTAGTCCGGTTCCTGTATGCTGCGCCGTCGCGGCCGGACCTCGTCTGGGTGTCCACGAACAGCGCGGGGCTGCTGGCCTTCGACCCGGCAGAGCGACAGGTGATCGCTCGCTTCGACATCGCATCGGGAACGCTCCCGACGAACGACATCTGGCGTGTGTACGAAGCGCCCGAACAACCCGGGACGCTGTGGATCGGCACACACAACGACGGCCTGCATCGACTCGATCTCGCGCGAGGCACCGTCACGCCCGTCGAGGCTACCTCGGGCTGCACGATCAGCACCCGCGTCGTCTCCATGGTGAGCGACGGAGACGCGCTCTGGCTCGGCACGTTCGACGAGGGGCTACAGCGCTATGCGTTTGAAACAGGCACCTGCGTCGCTTTCCACCCGGACGAGGGGTTCCCGTACCGCAGCGCCGGTGCGCTTTTCCTCGACGCGCGCCGTCGCCTGTGGATCAGCAGCAACGATGGACTCGGCGTCTACGACCTTCAGCGGGACGCCCTCACCACGTTCTCCGAGGCGGATGGCTTGCAGGGCACGATGTTCACCTTCCATGCCGCGCAGCAGAAACCCGACGGAACGCTCCTGCTGGGCGGCATGAACGGCTTCCACCGCTTCGACCCGCTCGCGGTGCCCATCGACACGACGGCGCCGCCCATTGCGGTGACCAGCCTGCTCGTAGACGGCGAGCCGACGCTACTCCCGACCAACGGCGAAACGCTGGTGCTACGACCGGACCAGCGGGATCTCACATTCACGTACGCCGCGCTCAGCCTGCGACAACCGGAGAAGAACCAATACCGCATCCGTCTGGAAGGGGCCGACGACGACTGGCGGCATGTCGGCAACACCACGGAGGAGCGCTACGCCCGCCTCGCGCCGGGGCGCTACGTCTTCCACGTCACCGGCACGAACGCCGACGGCTACTGGAACCGGACGGGGGCCCGCATCCCGTTTCGCATCCGTCCGCCGGCGTGGCAGACGTGGTGGTTCTGGACGCTCGCGTCGCTGGCGGTGCTGGGCGTAGTCGTGGCCGCCTACCAGTACCGCATCCAGCAACTCCTGCGGGTGGAGCGCACGCGGCGGCGCATCGCGGACGACCTGCACGACGACATCGGCAGCAAGGTATCGAACGTGGCGCTCCGGCTCGACCTCGCCGGGCGCAACCTGGCGCTGCCCGAGGGCGACCGCTCCCACCTCGCCGACCTCGCCCAGACGGCCCGCACGGTTGTGGACGACCTCCGCGACGCCGTCTGGATCGTAGACGCGGGGCACGACGACTTGGCCGCGGTGGTGACGCGCATGGAGCAGTTCGCCGACAGCATGACGCGCGGGCGGCGCCTGCGCTTCACGCGCCCCGACGACCTACCGCCGGTCCCGCTCAGTATGGACGCGCGGCGGCACCTGTATCTCCTTTTCAAGGAAAGCATCCACAACGCGGTTCGCCACGGCGGCGCTGACACGGTCGAGGTGCACGTCGCGTATGAGAGCACTCGCTTTCACCTCACCGTTCAGGACGATGGGGTAGGCTTCGACCTCGCGACCGTGCGGCAGGGCCGGGGCTTGGAGACAATGAGCCGCCGCGCCGAAGCCTTGGGCGGCACGCTTGCCGTGGAGAGCGCGCCGGGGGCGGGCACGATGGTGCGCTTCGAGGCTCCGCTGGGCTAACCGTACACTCGTCTTCTCGCTCTGACCATCGCCGCCTGAACGAATTCGTCCAGGCTTGCCGCTCCGAATCTCACCGATTTACCTGAGGGCGGCGAAGGCACAACGGGTGACCTTGTAGTCCTGACCTATCCCCACATACGGACCTGCACATGTGTCTTCGGCTGCACGTCTTAGCTATTCAGCCACGCTTGACTCCGTAGGCAACCCGTCACTACTTGTCCACAAAACGCTCTTGTCATGATTCGCCTCACGTTCGCTCTACTCGCTCTCGCTATAGCGCTCCCGGTCGCCGCTCAAACACCTGCCCCTGTTGCTAACCTCGAGGAGCTTGTCGCAGCCTCCTGCGATCTCGAGGACGCCAAGGACCAGTGGAAAAAAGACGAGAAGAAGAAGTTCGAAGCACCCTACCTCGCTCTGTCTCCCCTGGGCATGGTTCGAGAACGGGAAGGCTTCCCGCTGTCTGAGGGCCAGACGCTGAACATCTACGTGTTTGGGAAGCTGTCCGTCATCGAGAAGCTCAACGTACGCCGCAGTTCGGCCACCCGGAACGCTGACGCCTTTGCCATCGCAGGCGTAGCCAGCCTCGACCAAAATGAACTAACCACAGCACGTGCACTCCTTGGGAGCGACGAGTGCACGATTGTCTCCTTCGAACTTGGCGACTTTGCTGCTCCAGAGGGAGAGATCGTGCTCGAAGCCATCGATGAGGCGGACGGCATCGTGAAACAAATCGGCTCCGCCTACACATTCTCCGTCCAGTCTGTCTTTCGAGGGAGCGTCTCCTTTGGTCCCATCGCTTCGACCTTCTCTTCAGCCTCCTATCAGGTCTTGACGACAGGAGAGGGTGTGTCGCAGTTGGCCACCACCGCACGCAATGACTGGGAGGTTCAGTACGCGCTCGTCTTCACGTACTACCTCAGGCGACCCCAGACTCGCGGGGGAGGTAGGGTGGCCTATGGCCCATTTCTAGCGCTCCCGATCACTGGGGCATTCGGCGACAATGCCTACGCGGGCTTCGCCATCGACCTCGGTACCATTTTCATGGGGTACGTCGGGGTACGGCTCGGAAAGATCGACCAGCTTGCCCGAGCTCAGGAAGTTTTCCTCGTACGTGACGGAGACGGGAACCTACCTGCGCTGCCGGATGGGTTTTCCATTGCGACGGAGTCGACTTGGGAGATTGGCGGGGCGTTCGGCGTCTCCATCGATGCGACAGCGGCTGCACAAGCCTTTGGGAGTATCGTGAAAGCGCTCGGTGACTGATCGAACGGCCCACGTCGAGGCCACCACGCTCGTTTTCTTCGTAGCCTCCTTGTGCGCGTTTCCACCGTGTCTACAGAGGCTTGCTTCCCTACAACCGTCCGGCTCGGAGCTACGCATAGGCGCACTGCGCGAGACCCATGAACCCTCACGAGGTCTCCCTGCGCGTTCGGAGGTGGTCGATTGTCCACCTTCCGAATGCTATCATGCTTCGATTGTCCGTCCTAGCCTTGCTCATCGCCGGTGCAACGCCCGTTGCACACGCGCAGCTCGACCCGCTCGGTACGCTCCTCCCGATCGTTGTGGAAGCGGAGACACCGCTCGACGAGGTCGGCCACGCGTTCAGCCTGCTCCGGCTGATGGACCGGAATGACGTGCGCCTGCTCCGCCACGCCATCTACGCCCGCCACGGGCACGTCTTCGAGGACAAAGAGATGGTCGCCTTCTTTGAGGTCCAGCCCTGGTACCGCCCCGCGAAGGACGGTCCATCGGCGCCGACCGACGTGGACATCGCCAATCTGCACCTGCTCCACGAACTTGAAGACGCGCTCGCCGAACGGGAGACCCCCGCGTTGCCGTTCTACGAGTTCGTCGCGCTCTTTCCGGTCGTAGAGCTGCCCTTTTCGCTGCAACAAGCCCCTGAGAACGACCTCGCGCTGATCGAGGAAATCGGCGAGGCTCCGCCGCCGGAGACGTCGCCTGTGCAGCGCTTTCTTGCGATGGACGAGCCCGGCCGCTACTACGCGCTCGCGGTGTTGCCCGTGACGGGCGACTTCGTCCCAGCCCTCGTCAAGCACGAGGCGTTCAGCGGCGGCTACGACGTCCGCTACTACCTCGTCACGTTCACGCCCGACGGCGAGCAGATCGATTTTGCACAGGTGATGCGCTACACCGGCAGCGACGTCGAGGAGGCGACCGGCGAGGTGGTTGTGACGCCGACCCTGGCGCTCGAACAGGCGTGGGAGACGACGCTGTACCGCGCCGAGACGGGCGAGCGCCTGAGGACCTGCTCGATGACGAACACCGGGCAGATCGACCCGGCGTACGGCTACCTACAGGCCCAGGAGGACGGCCCTCCGTGCGCCACCGGCGACACGCGCTGAGCATGGTGTGGATGACTGCAGGGGTGGACGTGCGCGCCTCGTGCGGGCTCACGCATGGCTGTGCCTACCTTCCTAGGTCCATACCCCCACACGTTCGCACCTTTGCCCTGTGCCTGACCTGATGATCGAACGCCGCCACTGGGACGTCGGCCGGCGGTTTGTAGCGGGGACTGACGAGGCGGGGCGTGGGTGCCTCGCGGGGCCGGTCGTAGCGGCGGCGGTGGTGCTCGCTCCCGACACCGAGGACGACGACTGGGCTGGGCTGACCGACAGCAAGAAGCTCTCGCCTGAGCAGCGTGCGGCGTTGCTACCCCAGATCGAACGGCGGGCGCTCGGCGTAGGCGTCGGGCTGTGTAGCCCTGCCGAGATCGACGACCTTAACATCCTGTGGGCGTCGCTGGAGGCGATGCGACGCGCCGTGGCCGCGCTGCCCTGCTGCTGCGACGCGCTATTGGTGGACGGCAACCGCGGCATCCCCGATGCGCCGTGGCCGCAGACGCCGCTCGTGAAGGGCGACGCGCGGAGCCTCAGCATCGCCGCGGCGTCGGTGGTGGCGAAGGAGACACGCGACCGGCTGATGGTGGAACTCCACGCCACGTATCCGATGTATGGCTGGTCCGGTCACAAGGGCTATCCCACGAAAGCGCACTACGACGCGCTCGCTGCCCACGGCCCGAGCCCGCACCACCGGCGCTCGTTCAAGCTGCGGCGAGGCGGATGAGTGCGGCGGTGTTGCCGTGAAATGGCGTCTGTGACTTCATGTTGCCGCGAGTGAATTTGGCAACCCCGCTTCCCTTCTCTATTCGCCAGTCCCTATTCGCCCTTCCCCCATGCCCCATCCCCCTTCTCCGACCATCCTCGGCATCGAGACGTCGTGCGACGACACGGCGGCGGCGGTGCTGCGAGGCGGGCGGCTGGCGTCGAGTGTGATCGCCTCCCAGCGGGTGCACGCGGGGTTCGGCGGCGTGGTGCCAGAGTTGGCGAGCCGGGCGCACCAGCGGCTCATCGTGCCGACCGTGGAGGCCGCGCTGGAAGAGGCGGGCGTGACCCGCGATGACCTCGACGCGGTAGCGGTGACCTACGGGCCGGGGCTCGCCGGGTCGCTGCTCGTGGGCCTCTCGTTCGGCAAGGCGCTCGCCTTCGGCCTCGACGTGCCGCTCGTGGGCGTCAACCACCTCGACGGGCACATCTATTCTGTGTTCGTCACGGAGGAGGACGCCACTCAGGATGAGAGCGCGGTGCGCGTGCCGCCGTTCCCCTACCTCTGCCTCACTGTCTCGGGCGGGCACACGCAGCTCGTGCGCGTGGACGAGGGCTTCCAGCACACCGTCCTTGGTACCACGCGCGACGACGCCGCGGGCGAGGCGTTCGACAAGGTGGCGAAGATGCTCGGCCTCGGCTATCCTGGCGGGCCAGTCGTGGACAAGCTCGCACGCGAGGGCGACCCGGCCGCGCACGCGTGGCCCGACCCGCGCCTCGACCGGCGGAAGTACCCCGACGAGCCCTACGGCTTCTCGTTCAGCGGCCTCAAGACGGCGGTGCTCTACCACCTGCGCGGCCTCGCCGACGCCGAGCGCGACGCCGCCATGCAGGGCCAGCCGCTCGCCGACCTCTGCGCGTCGTTCCAGCAGACCGTCGTCGATGCGCTCGTCGGGGCGATCCGCGACGCCGTCGCCGCAACGGGCATCCGCGCCGTGGCGATCGTGGGCGGCGTCTCAGCCAACTCGCGCCTCCGCGCCGACGCCCAGACCACCGCCGACGCGGACGGCTTCGACCTCTTCGTTCCACGGATCACCTACTCGATCGACAACGCCGCGATGATTGCTGTGACCGGCCACTTCCAGCTCGCCGCCGGGCACACGTCGCCGCTCGACCTCACGGCGGTGCCGAACTTGAAGGTGTGAGTGTTGCAGTGAAAAGGTGCCTGCAACATCGCGCTGCATCAATTGATTTCCCTACTATTGCACAGCACAAAGAACCCAGTTACGCACTTTCCAACTTGTCATGCTGAACTTGATTCAGCATCTCAGCAGAGTTCCGCGTAACCGCAGCCGGCAGAGATCCTGAAACGCCCTGTGAACTACAGGGGGCAGGATGAGACCAAAGCGGCTGTATTAGCGACTCTGGCATCTCCCAGCCTCCACGTCCACGATGCCTGCGCCCTCGCTTGAAGCCCTGACTGCCCTGCTTGCGGCGAGCGTGGAGCCGCCGGAGGAGGTGGACCTAGGCGCGCTCCGGCCCTGGCGCGACCGCATCGACGCGATCGACACGGTGGTGATCTACCTGCTGAACCAGCGCGCGGTGTGCGCTGCCGAGATCGGCGACCTAAAGCGGCAGATGGGCCTGCCCGTCTACGTCCCGACCCGCGAAGAAGAGGTGCTCGACAACGTGATGGCGGCCAACCCCGGCCCGCTGCCCGACGAGGCCGTACGCCGGCTCTACGAGCGCGTTATCGATGAGACGCGCTCACTCGAACGCCGTCTCAGCGAGCGGCCAGCCGCGCCCGTCTCGGGGGGCTCAAACCAGGACGAGCACCGTGCATCGGATCGGAGCCCAGACAATTCCGGCACGTGAACCGGCGTTGTGTCCAGCGGCAGGATTTGTGACCTTTCGGCCTTCACATCGCCTTAACCCCGCATGAAACTGCTTCGCTGGCTCTTTGTCCTCGCGCTCGTACTCGGCCTCGCCGGGAGCGGAGCGGCGTGGTGGCTCGGCTTCCGCCCGAACACGCCCGCCTTCGAGGACACGCGCAGCGTGATGGTCCCGCGCGGCAGCGACTTCGACGCGCTCGTGGACTCGCTCAACAACGCCGACCTCCTCGCCAACGCGGGCACGTTCCGCTTCTTCGGCGACCTCACCGGGTGGGCTGAGCAGGTCAAGCCGGGCTACTACACCTTCGAGGCGGGCGCGACCAACTGGGCGCTCCTCGACAAAATCCGCAAGGGGCTCGTCGACCCGATCCGCGTCACGGTGCCGCCCGGCGTGCGCCCCGGCGTGCTCGCCGCCGTGCTCCGCCGCGACCTCGCCATCGACTCGACCGAATTCCGGCAGGCGCTCCGCAACACCGACCTCGCCGCCGAGCTGGGCACCGACACGACGCACCTCTTCGGCCGCATGCGCGCCAACACGTTCGACATCTACTGGACGCAGGACGCCGCCGAGGTCGTCCGCCGCATCCACACGTGGTACGAGCGCTTCTGGACCGACGAGCGCGAAGCCAAAGCCCAGGCGCTCGGCCTGACGCCCGACGAGGTGGTCACGCTCGCGTCCATCGTCGAGTGGGAGGCGCGGCTGCCGGAAGAGCGGCCGCGCGTGGCGGGCGTCTACCTCAACCGCCTCCTCGGCCGCACGCCGACCGGACGGATGCGCCTCGACGCCGACCCGACGGTGCAGTACGCGCTCATGCAGCAGGACGGCGGCCGGATGCGCCGTCTGTTCTTCGCCGACTACGCCCTCGACCACCCGTACAACACCTACCGCGTCGACGGCCTCCCGCCGGGGCCGATCAACAACCCGTCGGAGTCGTCCATCGACGGCGTACTGGACAACGAGGAGCACGCCTACCTCTACTTTGTCGCTGACGGCAGTGGCGGGCACGTGTTCTCGCGGACGCTGCGCGAGCACAACCGCGCCGCCGACGAATACCGGGCGCTGATGCGCCTCCGCCGCGCCCAGCAAGCGGCCGACTAGCGCTCTCTTTCTCTCCGCTCGTTTCCCTCCATGAACTGGACCCAAGCCCGACTGCTGATCGCTGCGCAGGTGAAGCAAGACCTGCGGCACCCGAAGACGGGCACCGTGCGCGCCTCGCGCATGGCGATGACAGCGGTGTCGTACGGCTTCTCGGGCCTCGTGCTGGCGCTCTCGCTCGGCGCAGCCGTCCCGGCGACGCTCTGCTTCGTGGCGACGAGCTTCGGGATGGTGCTCGCCGCCTTCGGCATCGTGGGCAGCTACGACGAACTGATGGGCCGCCCGCGCGAGAACGCCTGGATGCTCACGCTCCCCGCCGCGCAGGCGACGCAGTACGTGGCCCGGCTGGGCGGCATCGGCGTGTTCTTGCTGCTCATCGCCGGGTCGATGGTAGTGCCGGTGGCGGGGCACGCGATGTGGACCCACGGCGTAGTCGTCGGCCTGGAGATCGCGGCGCTGATCGCGGGCGGTACGGTGTGGACGGCGCTCGCGATGTTAGGCGTGCTCTGGACGCTCACGCTGGTTCTGCCCTACCGCGTGCTCAAACCGGTGCTCACGGCGGTCCGCGTGGCGCTCATTGGCGCGCTCGTGCTCGGCTACCAGTGGATCGGCAACCTCGACATGGCGACGCGCGCGGGCGTGACGCCGGTAGCTACGCCCTGGTGGCCCGCGCAGTGGTTCGCGGACGCGCTCAGCGGCACGATGACGCCCGGCCTCGCAGTGCTCCTCGCGACGGTCGGACTCGGGGCGATCGCGTTCGGGCTCGTCTTCCCGCGGCGCTATTTCGCGCTGCTCCGGGCGATGCACGACGGCGAGCAGCGGATGCGCGAGCGCACGGTCACGCAGCAGTCTGGCAAGATCGCGCGGCTCGTGGAGCGCCTCACGCTGCGGACGCCCGAGTCGCGCGCGGCGTATGGCTTTGCGCAGGCGGCCTTCGCCAACGACCGCATCGTGCGCGGGCGCGTGTGGACGGCGGCGCTCCTCCCGCTCGGCTTCGCGCTCTTCGGCTGGTGGCAGGGTGGCCTCGGCGACCTCTTCGTCTACAGCGCCGAGGGCCGCTTCCTCGACCAGGCGGTGCAGATGCACCTCTCGGTGCTGATCGTGCTGCTCTTCTGCTGCCAGACGCTCGTGCAGTCGCTGCAATTCTCCGACGACGCCGACGCCGCGTGGCTCTTCGACGCGCTGCCGGTCGGCTCGGCGCGGACGCTCCAGATGGGCGCGCAGCAGGCGCTCGCCTACCAGGTGCTGCTCCCGCTCCACGGCGTGCTCGCGCTCGTGCTCGCGCTCGGCATGCCCGTCGGCCACGCACTCCTGCACGCGGGCTACTGGTACGCCGTCGCGCTGCTGATGACGCGCCTCCAGGTGTTCTTCTACCGCACGGCGCCGTTTTCGCGCCGCGCCGACCGCTTCAGCGCCGCCGAGCGCTTCGTGCCGCTCTTCCTCTCGATCCCCGGCGCGATCGTGTTCGTGCTCCTGCAGGCGTTCGCCTTCCGCGACGTGGTGCTGGCCGCGCAGGTGATCACGGTGATGCTGCTCGCCTCGGCGTGGCTGGTGGCGTTCGCGGGGTGGCTCGCCGAGCGCAAGCGCGCCGCCGCGCCCGTGCTCGCGACGCCCGAACCCGCGGTGGTGCCGGAGCGGGCCTAACTTGGTGGCTATCCAGCTACCTCCTCTGACTTTCGCTCGATGTGACCGCCAACCTCTGGAGCGTTTTCCCAGGACTTCTGCTCGTAATCATCCTGCTGTCTGGCACAGGTGCCCATGCGCAGCAGACTTATGGTGGTGACATCCTCTGGGAAGTCCTTGAAGACTCACTTCAGACGCGGGACCTTGCTGTCTCTGGCGACTCCACCATATACCTTGCCAGTGGAGACGGAGTCTACGTCTGGCGGCGCTCCGATCCGGGTACCTTCCACGAGATCAACGCTAGGCGGCCCGAGTATGACGCTGTGCTCATGGCTACGAATGGTCGCTTTTTCTTTACCTCGCGCGACCTCCGTATGTCCACCGACTACGGGCAATCTACTCCTGTCGTCGTTGACCGAGGCGAGGCCGTCATCCAGACCCGCTCCGGGGCTCTCGTCGCTGCCACCGACAACCTCGGCGTTGAGCGCTCCACCGACGGCGGCGACTCCTGGACGGTCATCGGACGCACCGACTCCGTCTTCCAGAGCGTCTTCGGGCGCTTCTTTGCCCAGAGCCCGCCCACACCCGAACTCCCCCACGGACGCCTCGTCGTCGTCGGCCTCGGCGGCGCGGCCGTCTCCGAAGACGACGGCCTCTCATGGGCTGCGACCAATCTCGTGGCGTTCTTCGGCTACGACGCCGAGCACGTCGTCTACTCAGACGCACGCGGCGCGTTCTTCACCCTCATGAACGGCCCCGTGGACGACGGCGGGCCGACCAACGGCGTAGTGCGCACCAGTACCGACGGGCGGACGTGGGAGACAGTAGGGCGCTTGCCTGCTGCGGGGCGGCAACTCGTGGGTCGGCTGGCAGCAGGCGCCGATGGGAGCCTGTGGGGCGTGCTCTCGAGCGCGGAGGACTTCACGGAGAGCGGAGGCGTCTACCGCTCGCTAGACGGAGGCATGACGTGGGAGGAGGTGAGCCGCTTTCTCGGCGAGGAGATCGTAGGCGCACCGCTACAGGTGGAGGACATCGTGATCGACTGGGAGGGTCGCGTGTGGGTAGGGTGCAGCCAGGGGCAGCCGGGGCGTCGCACGAACGGAGCGGTGATGCGGACGGTGGAAGCGATCACGGCATCGGTGGAGGAGCCGGGAAAGCCAAGTGAGGCGGTGCTCGACGCGCCGTACCCAAACCCCACGACGGGCGCGATGACCGTGCCGCTTGTGCTGGGCGAAGCGAGCGAGGTACACGTGGCGGTGGTGGACCTGCTCGGCCGCGAGGTGGCAGTGCTGGCCGAGGGCACCCGCGCTGCAGGCACGTATGCGCTCACGTTCGAAACAGCGGGGCTGCCTGCGGGCGTCTATGTGGTGCGCGCTGCGATCGGCGGCGTGACCGAGACGCAGCGGGTCACCGTGGCGCGGTGACCCGCCGAGGGCGTTGAGTGGCGGATTCGTAAGGCACGCTGTGGTGGCGACCTCCTACCTTGGCCGTACGCTCCTTGACCCGCTCCCCTGCTGCCATGCCCCGCTCCGAGACGTTCACCTTCCCCAACGCCGACGGCCACGCGCTCGCCGCGCGCCTCGTGCTCCCGGACGCCCCGCCGACGGCCTACGCGCTCTTCGCGCACTGCTTCACCTGCTCGAAGGACCTCCGCGCCGTCCGCCGCATCAGCAATGCGCTCACCGACGAGGGCATCGCCGTGCTGTCGTTCGACTTCACCGGGCTGGGCATGAGTGAGGGCGAGTTCGCCGACACGACGTTTTCGCACAACGTCGCGGACCTCGTGGCAGCGGCAGCGCACCTCGCCGCGCAACACGACGGGCCGAAGCTGCTCATTGGGCACTCGCTCGGCGGGGCCGCCGTCCTGGCCGCCGCCGCGCAGATCCCGAGCGCCGACGCTGTCGTGACCATCGGCGCGCCGTGCGAGCCAGAGCACGTGCTGCACCTCATCATGGACGAGGCCGACACCATCGAGGCCGAGGGCGAGGCGACCGTCGCCATCGGGGGCCGCCCGTTTCGCATCAAGCGCGACTTCGTCGACGACCTCCGCACGCCGCGCAAGATGAGAGACGCCATCCGCGACCTCCGCAAGGCACTCCTTGTCCTCCACGCGCCGACCGACCAGACCGTCGGCATCGAGAACGCCCGCGCCATCTTCGAGGCGGCCAAGCACCCGAAGAGCTTCGTCTCGCTGGACGACGCCGACCACCTGCTCTCGAACCCGCGCGACGCGGAGTATGCCGCGCGCGTCGTGGCCGGCTGGGCGGCCCGCTACGTCCCGACTCGTCACTCGCACGACGAGCACGACGACGTGCTCCGCAAGGTCGGCCCGTACGACGCCTCCGGCTCCGTCTCCGAGATCGCAAAGACGCCCTACCGCGTCGAGGTGGCCACGCGCGGCTTCGCGCTCCTCGCCGACGAGCCCGCGAAGGTGGGCGGCGGCGAACTAGGCCCCACGCCGTTCGACTACCTCACGAGCGCGCTCGGCACGTGCACAGCGATGACGCTGCGGATGTACGCCGACCACAAGGGCTGGCCGCTGGAGCGCGTCCGCGTGCACGTCGCCCATGAGAACACCGGCACGCGCCAGGCGCCGAAGAACCTGATGCACCTCACGATCGAGATCGAGGGCGACCTCGACGATGAGCAGCGTGTGCGCCTCATGGAGATCGCCGACCGCTGCCCCGTCCACCGCGCCCTCGAAGCGCCGTTCACCTTCGAGAAGACACTCGCGGAATAGCGATATCCCGGAGCACTGTGGTCGTCAGAGATCCTGAGTCAAGCTCAGGATGACACCCGTGTGGCTCCGTCGCCGCACCTCTTCGACCTTCGCCAAAAAAACGGGCACCCGAGCGTGATGCTGGGGTGCCCGCTGTGGGAGTAGGTCAGCCGGAGCGCGAGGTTACTCAGCCTCGTAGGTGTTGCGCTCCTGCTCCGAGCCGTCGGCCTTCAGGATGACGAGCATGCTCGGCGCGTGCGTCCGGGCGATCTCGCGGGCCTCCTTCACGGCCGCGGCCTTGGTGCCGTGGACGCTCGTGGCGCGCTCGTTGCCCTCCTTCATCACGGCCCAGCCGTCGGCGTGCTTCTCGACGGCGTAGACGCTGGCCACCACCTCCTTGGCGGTCTTCTTCGGCGCGGCCTTGTTGGCCGTGGCTTTCTTCGCGGCGCTCTTCTTGGCCGCCTTCTTGTTAGCCGCTTTCTTGACGGTTTCGGCGGAGCCCTTCACCGCGTCGGAGACGGCTTCGGCCGCCTTCTTTGCCTTCGTGGACACCTTCGTGCGGTCGTCCTTCGCGATGCGCTCGAGCTTCTCGGTGAGCATCTCGATCTGCGAGGTCAGCGCAGCGAGATCCTGCTTGCTCGGGACGCCCATGCGCTCCAGCACCGGCTCGACGGCGCTCTCGATGCGGTTCTCGAGGTCGTCGATAATCTTGGCTGTGGCGGCCGTCATCTCCTTGACGGTTTCCTTGGCCGCGTCGGTCGCGTCGTCGGCCTGCTTCTTCGCCGAGTCGGCTGCGGCCTTGAGCTGTTTCTGGCCGGTGCGCTCCCACTCCTCGCCACGCTGCACGAGCGAGTTGAAGAGCTTCGCGCCCTCCTCCTCGACGGCGGACAGCGCGCCGAGGCCCGCCATCCAGATGTCGCGCGCCTGGTCGGCGAGGTTGTTCGGGATCGTGAAGAGCGAGTTCGACGACTTCGGAGCTGCCTTCGGGGCGCTGCCCGACTTCTTCGACTTCTTCTTCGAGATGACGACTTTCTTTTTCTTCTTGGCCATGGTCGGGATGGAGTCTGGTTTGAGGGAGGCTGGCGTGCTCAGGGGTCGAGCCCGCGCACAGGTCCTATGGAGTAAGCGCCGGAAAGTTCAGAGGTAAACAGTGTTAATGACGCAATGCGGCATTCTCCTTTGTTCCTTCGCGACGCGTGCACAGCGCCTTCGTCAGCGAGGCGATCTAGGTTGCAGGACCGCCTGCATCGCCCCGGCGCATCAGCGCCGAGCTTGCTGGATCGCCACGCTAGTAGGTCTTCTCGACCTTCGCCGCGACGTCGCCCATGCCGTTGAGCACGCCGATGTTGGCCATGATCTTGAGCTTCGGCCCCTCGACCTCGTAGTCGGGCGACGTGATCGCCTGGAGCGCGTTCATCTCGCCCTTGTCGAGCTTGACCCACACGGGATAGGGCGCTGTGGCGCGCGCCATCGTGGTCTTCTTGTTGAACGGGTCGTCGCGCAGATCGGCGGACGGCGCGTCCTCTTCCCAGATCTCGACGCTCACGATCTCGCCCTCGTCGAACTCGTAGGTCGCCTCGATGTCCTTGCCGTCGGGCGTGTCGAGGCAGCGGAAGATGATGGTGTCCGAAAACTTGCGCGCGGTGTGCTGGAAGTCCTCGTCGTCGTTGATTGCTTCGACGAAGGCTTCGATAAACGCGGGCGTCCAGTAGCGAGGGGCGTCGGCCATAGGTGGGGGGACCTGTTGGGGTTGTGGGATCGTAGGTCTACAGAATAGGGCGGCGCGCTAAACTGTCGCAATCAGTGCCCGTCCTACGCGCCTCGTCCCGCGCACGTCAGACTTGCTCCATCGCCGACCGCCCCACCTTGCTCTGCGCCCCATGTCTACCAAGCCTGTCCGCACCGCCGCCGTCAACTCTGTCATCGGGTTTCTCGGCGCGGCGATCCTGATCCCGCTCACGCTCAAGCTCGGCGGCGCGCTCGTCAAGGGCGTGGGCAAAGGCCTCGGCAAGGCATTCGTCGGGCTCTTCAAGTTCAGCACCGGCCGTAAGCTCGTCAGCGAACTCGTGCTCGCCGGGCTGACCGCACTGCTGACCAACGAGAAGGTGCTCGACAAGCTCTTCGGGAAGCGAAAGGGATAGGTCCTAGGTCGTAGACGGTGTCGGCTTTCACGCCCATCCGCAAGTCGGTTCGTGCCTCGCGACCTGCGACCCTGGACTTGCGGCCTATGACCCTCTGCCACTCTGGCATGCCTATCGAGTTGGCCTAGTTCTTGACTTTGTTGCCAGGGTACTATTCCCACGCGGTCCGCGAATAGGCCGCGCCACCTCAGCCCCCATCTTCGTGCCTTTCGATTCCCCGCACGCCTTCTCCTACCGCCTTGCCTCGGACGGCGAGCAGTCGATTCCGCTCCTCACGCCGGACGAGGAAAAGGAGATGGCCGAGTCGATCCTCCCGGACGATCTCGCCATCCTCGCCCTGCGCAACACGGTCCTCTTCCCCGGCGTCGTCCTCCCGATCACGGTCGGGCGCGACGCGTCGCTCAAGCTCGTCAAAGATGCTTACGCGGGCGACAAGCTCATCGGCGTCGTCGCGCAGAAGAGCGCCGACGTGGAAGACCCCGCCACCGACGACCTCTACCCCGTTGGCACGGCCGCCAACATCCTGAAGCTGATCAAGATGCCGGACGGCTCCGTCTCCATCGTGATCCAGGGCAAGCGCCGTTTCGCCGTCGGCGAGTACACGCAGGAGGAGCCCTACTTCCGCGCCTCCGTCGAGCCGATCCCGGAAGCGGAGGAGGCAGCCGACGATGCGGAGCTCGCCGCGCGCGTCCGCTCGATCAAAGAGTTGGCCGTCCAGATTGTGAACATGTCGCCGAACCTCCCCTCGGAGGCGGCTTACGCGATCCAGAACATCGAGTCGGCGAGCTTCCTGATTCACTTCATCGCGTCGAACCTCCAGATCGACGTCGAGAAGAAGCAAGGACTGCTGGAGACGCGCCCGATCCTGGAGCGCGCCGCGCTCGTGCTCGACCACCTCGAACAGGAGATCCGCGTGCTGGAAATCAGCGAGGAGATCCGCACGAAGGTGAAGTCCGACGTGGACCAGCAGCAGCGCGAGTTCCTCCTGCGCCAGCAGATGAAGGCGATCCAGGACGAGCTCGGCGAGACGGACCCCGGCGGAGCCGAGGCTGACGAACTGCGCGAAAAGCTCGACGAGCGCCGCGAAGCGCTGCCCGACTACGTGATCGAGACCGTCGAGAAGGAACTGCGCAAGCTCGGCCGGACGAACCCGGCCAGCCCGGAATTCTCGGTTGTGCGCAACTACGTCGAGACGATCCTCGACCTGCCGTGGGGCACGACCTCCGACGGCAACCTCGACGTGAACCGCGCTGAGGAGGTCCTCGAAGCCGACCACTTTGGCCTGGAGGACCCGAAGAAGCGCATCCTCGAATACCTCGCCGTGCTGAAGCTCAAGGGCGACATGAAAGCGCCCATCCTCTGCTTCTATGGCCCGCCCGGCGTCGGCAAGACGTCGCTCGGCAAGTCGATCGCGAAGGCGACGGGCCGCGAGTTCCACCGGATGTCGCTCGGCGGCGTCCGCGACGAGGCTGAGATCCGTGGCCACCGCCGCACCTACATCGGCGCGCTCCCGGGCCGCATCCTGCAGGGCCTCAAGAAGGCGGGCACGTCGAACCCCGTGTTCATGCTCGACGAGGTCGATAAGCTCGGCTCCGACTTCCGCGGCGACCCGTCGTCGGCGCTCCTCGAAGTCCTCGACCCCGAGCAGAACGACACGTTCAACGACCACTACCTCGAACTGGACTACGACCTCTCGAAGGTCCTCTTCATCGCGACGGCGAACTACCTGGAGAACATCCCGGCCCCGCTGCGCGACCGCATGGAGATCATCGAGATCAACGGCTACACGCCCGGCGAAAAGCTCCAGATCGCAAAGCAGTACCTCGTCCCGCGCCAGATCGAGCGCAACGGTCTCACCGACGAGCAGTTCTCGATCACCGACGAGGCGCTGATGTACCTCATCGAAGGCTACACGCGCGAGTCGGGCGTCCGCCAACTCGAACGCACCATCGGCTCGGTCGTGCGCGGCGTAGCGAAGGACGTGGCGATGGAGAACGCCGAGGGCGCCAACGTGGAGCAGACCGACGTGGAGGGCTACCTCGGCGCGCGGAAGTTCTTCAACGACATCGCCGAGCGCACCGAGGTGCCGGGCGTAGCGACCGGCCTGGCTTGGACGCCCGTCGGCGGCGATATCCTGTTCATCGAGGCGAGTGTGAGCCGCGGCTCGGGGCGCATGATCCTGACCGGCAAGCTCGGCGAAGTGATGAAGGAATCGGCGCAGGCCGCGTTCTCATGGGTCAAGGCCCACGCAGAGGAGTTGGGTATCCCGCAATCGGCGTTCAAGCACTGGGACGTCCACGTGCACGTCCCGGCGGGCGCGATTCCGAAGGACGGCCCCTCCGCAGGCGTCGCGATGATCTCGGCACTGACGAGCATCTACACACAGCGCTGCGTCAAGGACACCCTCGCCATGACCGGCGAGATCACGCTGCGCGGCCTCGTACTGCCAGTCGGCGGGATCAAGGAGAAGGTGCTCGCCGCCAAGCGCGCGGGCATCACGACGGTGTTCCTTCCGGAGAAGAACGAGAAGGACATCAAGGAGATCAAGGCCGAAGCCATCGAGGGACTGACGGTGAACTACGTCGGCCGCATCACGGACCTGATCGACCAGGTACTCTGCCCCGATCCCGTCGCGGACCCCGCCGAGAAGTTCGCCGTCCCCGAGCACGCGTCCACCAACGGCAAAGCGGCCGAGGACGCGCTCGCAGAGGCAACGGTGATGAACTAGCGGGCTCCCCCCGTCTTGCGTCGCCTCCGCGCTGACGCGCTCCGCTCCTCAGACTGTCCCCCTCATGTGTGAGGGGGACAGTTTTTTGTGACACGGGAGCCTGCGACCGTCACGAAAAACAGGGGGAGCCGGACCGCCGGAACGATCCCGATGGGCTACTTCCGCATCAGCTTGGGGTGCGTGGCAGGATCGAAGTAGAGCTTCCCATCCTTGTTCATCGCCCAGACGTTGCTCACCTCGCGGAGCAGCGGCAGGTCGGTGCCGTCGTGCCCCGCAGCGAGGCGCTGGCGTATACGGCGCCGTGAGCGCCGGTTGGCGAGGCGCTTGTCGTGCTTCTCCGACGTGGCCGTCGTGATGCCGGAGATCGGCGTCTTTTTTCGGGAGCGACTCATGCCCTGATGCGACGCGCTATTCTGCGGAATACGTCTCTGCCGCGACGGTCACTTCGATGCCAGCCCGCTCGCAGAGACGGATGAGCAGATCGGTGGAGAACGCGGAGAGCTTGCCGTTGGCGATCTCAGAGATGCGCGGTTGCTTGACGCTCAGCGCGGCGGCGGCGTCTCGCTGCGTCTCGAAACCACGCACGAACTCGGAGAGCGCGCCGAGGAGCCGCGACTTGACCCGTAGGAGCGCGGCTTCTTCCGCGTCGAAGCCGAGGTCGGTAAATACGTTGCCAGAGGACGTCTGGAAGGCGGCAGGCATAGGTCTGTTAAGTTAGGGATGGCGCGTCAAGCGTGTCCCGTGTCGGCACGATGGGCGAGCACTTCGCGGTAGCGACGACGCACGCGCGCTTTGTCTGCCCTAGGCAGCGCTTTGCCCCGCTTCGACTTCTTGTGGATAGCGTCGAGCACATACACCGCTTCGGGAAACTTGGCGACGTAGAACGCTCGGTAGGTTTCGTGGTCGTGGTTGGATTTGATCTCCATGACGCCGCTCCCGAGTTCCGAGAGATGATCGAACCGCGCGGGTACGCCGCCCTGCTCCACGAGCGTCAGCGCGTGCCCGAAGTCGATACGGACATCACGCGGGAAGGACCGGATGCGCTCCAAGGTATCTGCCCAGAACACGCAGGCTTTAGGCTCGTCGCTCACGGGACAATCAGTGTAGGCAACTGGAACAGCACACGCACGGATAGACTAAATATACGATTTCTCGTATATCACCGGTACGCTATTGTGCACCCTGCCGAGAAGTTCGCCATCCCCGAGCGTGAGCAGGCGCACGCCAACGGCACGCCCGCCGACGGTGCCCTCGCTGAGGCGACGGTGATGAACTGGCAGGCTCCCACCGTCTTGCGTCGCCTCCGCGCTGACGCGCTCCGCTCCTCAGACTGTCCCCCTCGTATGTGAGGGGGACGGCTTGATCGACGTTCAGGCGTGTCAAGCAGGGGGAGCCCTCTCAATTCAGAAACCCATCCGCGCCCGCAGGTTGGTCGCAGGAGGCTGCCCTGCGTAGCCGAAGTTGCCCATCGCGTCGAGGGCATAGTAGCCGGGATAGATCGGACCGACGAGCAGGCTGAGGTGCTGCCACTCCGACGGGTGCACGTCGCGGCCGTTCACGAACACGCCGGTGGCCGGTCCTGAGCAGTGCGGCGGGAGCATACCGCCGAGCGGGAGCGCGGGCGGGAGAAACACCCACGTCGCCTGCCCCCACGGTCCGAAGGCCCCGCATTGGGCATCGTACCAGTGCATCCCGTCGGGCAGTGTGCTTCCGGCCGTGCGTTCCAAGTGCTGAATGATCGTCCACGCCTCGTCGGTGGGCGGTGTGCCGTTGATGAACACGCGCCGCTGCGCCGGAGGACATGGCGCGCTGGGCGTTGGTGCTGCGCCTCTGGGCTCAGCCTTGCGGTCGTGGTAGGCCAGCAGCAGGTCGGGGTCGCCGCCCGCGGCGTAGTAGAGCGCGCGGTCGTACTTCCCGCGGCGCAGGTGCCGAAACATCTCGCTGCTCCAGTTTCGTCGGCGTGCCATCGGTGCCCTCGTCGGTTGGTGCCTCGTACCGCGTCAACGCGTTGCGTTCAACGTAGAGCATTTCGTCAACAAAAACAAGTAGATGAACCTGAACAATCACGGTACCCGATGGCTCCCATAGCCATTCAGCAGCCACGCCACAACGGCGGTCCACCCCGTCTGGTGGCTCGCGCCGAGGCCGCGCCCGGTGTCGCCGTGGAAGTACTCGTGGAAGAGCAGACGCTGCCGCCATTCGGTGGTTTGCAGGAACGGCTTCTCCTTGCGGTAGACGCGCTGCTCCTCGTCGTCCAGCAGGAACAGGGAGTCGAGGCGGCGGGCGAGGTGCTCGGCGACATCGCAGAGCGTGTGCCCGGTCGTGACGCCTTCGCCGTTGAGTCCGGGCAGCGAGACCGTGAGCGCATCGCCGAAGTAGTCGCCGAAGCGTTGCAGGGCCTCTACCATCAGGTGGTTGACGGGCATCCACACCGGGCCGCGCCAGTTGGAGTTGCCGCCGAAGAGCGGCACGGGCGACGCGCCGGGGACATAGCGCACCTCGTAGGTCTGCCCGGCGAGGTTGAAGTGGTAGGGCTCGCGTTCGTGGTGCTTCGAGAGCGAGCGCAGGCCGTGCGGGCTGAGGAACTGCGCCGAGTCGAGCATCCGGTCGAGGAGGCGTTCGAGTTTGTCGCGGTTGACGATGGAGAGCAGGATGTCGCCCTTCGCGCCCGGCTCCAGGTGCAAGCCGAGGTCGTGCATGACGCCCGTGCGGTGCTCCTGGAACCACGCCACGCGGGCGGCCAGCTTCGGTAACCGAGCGAGCGTATCGGCGCTGAGCGTCTCCGTGGCGAAGAGCGGCGTCAGCCCGACGAACGACTGCACCTTGAGCGGGATGTGCCGGTCGGCACCGTAGTTCGCGCCTTCGATGTGGAGCACGTCGTAATAGAACCCATCGGCGTCGTCCCACAGGCCGGTCCCTGCGCACGCCTTGTTGATGGCGCGGGCGATGTAGACGAAGTGCTCGAAGAATTTGGCGGCGAGGTCTTCGTAGACGGGGTCGTGCTCCGACAGCTCAATGGCGATGGTGAGCATGTTGAGGCAGTACATCCCCATCCACGCCGTGCCGTCGGCCTGCTCCAGCCGCACGCCATCGGGGAGCGGTGCGCTTCGGTCGAAGACGCCAATGTTGTCCAGCCCGAGGAAGCCACCCTCGAAGACGTTGTTGCCGTCCACGTCCTTGCGGTTGACCCACCAGGTGAAGTTGAGCAGCAGCTTGTTGAAGACGGTCTTCAGGAACGCCACGTCCGGCGTGTCGGTGCGGTCGCGGTCGTGCTGGTAGACGCGCAGCGCCGCCCAGGCGTGGACGGGCGGGTTGACGTCCGAGAAGGCCCACTCGTAGGCCGGAATCTGGCCGTTCGGGTGGAGGAAGCCCTCCGACGTGAAGAGCACCAGTTGCCGCTTGGCCTCCTCCGGGTCGATGAGCGCCATGGGGAGCATGTGGAAGGCGAGGTCCCATGCGGCGTACCACGGGTACTCCCACTTGTCCGGCATCGAGATGATGTGGTGGTTGAGGAGGTGCGGCCAGTGGCGGTTGCGCGGGCGGCGCGCCGATGGCGGCGGTGGCATAGCCGGGTCGCCCGCCATCCAGCGCTGGACGTCGTAGTGGTAGAACTGCTGCGTCCAGAGCAGTCCCGCGAGTGCCTGCCGTTGCACGAGCTTCGCATCGTCGGTGAGGCCCGGCGACTGGCGGTGCACGTCGTCGTAGAACGCGTTGGCCTCGGCGATGCGCTCGTCGAAGCGCTTGGCGAAGCCGCGGAACGGCTGCGCCTGCGCGCGGTCGGCGAGCCGGACCTGTACTTCGAGCGTCTCACCCGGCTCCAGCGTCGCGCGGACGTGTGCGGCGGCTTTGGTTCCGACCTGATCGGAGTTGACGGCACGCTCGTCGCCCTGTACCACAGCGCGGTGGATGCCGTCTTTGACGTAGGGCGTCTGGTTCGGCACGTCGTAGAGGCGCTCCGTGTTGGTCTCGTTCTCCGTGACGAGCAGCGCGGGCGCGTCGGCCATCACCGTGCCGTCGGGATCGAGCGCACGGGCGTACCACCAGCGTTCTTCTAACGCCGGCCCCATCACTGTCGGGCCGTCGGGATCCGGGCGGAGGTGCAGCGCGGCGACGCCGTCTGACGCGTCCGTAGGTTCGAGGAGCGGCGTCGTGCTGTCCTCGTCCCACGCCCACGTGTTCCGAAACCAGACGTGCGGCAGGAGGTGAATCGGGGCGGCATCGGGGCCTTTGTTGGTCGCGCGGATGCGGCAGAGGATATCCTCGGGACCCGCCTTCGCGTACTCCACCGATACGTCGAAGTAGCGTCCCTCGGCGAGTTCGCCTTCCAGCGCGTCGAGTAACTCGAACTCGCGCGCCATTCGGTCGCGCCGACGGTTTTCGTCGTAAAGCTGCTGGTAGGGAAAGGCGGCGTGCGGGTAGAGGTAGGCGAGCTTGGCGTAGGCGTAGGTCGGTGTCGCGTCGAGGTGGGCGTACAACTCCTTGACGTCCTCGCCGTGGTTGCCCTCGTGGCCGGAGAGCCCGAAGAAGCGCTCCTTCAGGATGGCGTCCTGCTCGTTCCAGAGCGCGACGGCGAGGCAAAGCCGCTGATCGCGGTCGCAGAAGCCCGCGAGTCCGTCCTCGTTCCAGCGGTAGGCGCGGCTGCGCGCGTGGTCGAAGGGGAAGTAGCGCCACGCGTCACCGTCGGTGCTGTAGTCTTCACGGACGGTCCCCCAGGCGCGGTCCGAGAGGTAGGTCCCCCACCGGCGCCAGTCAGCGGTGCCCGCGTTGGCGGCGTCGAGGCGTTGGTGTTCGGCTGTCGGCTGTCGGCTGTCGGCCATCGGTCTGGGTGCGGTGTGTGCAAGTTTGTGATTGTATCTGCCCAGCATGTCATCCTGAGCGAGCAGCGCGAGTCGAAGGATCTCCGTCTACCTCGATGCTCTGATTCGTGCTTGGAAGCTGATCTGCAGATCCCCCGCGTTCGCGAGGGCAAGCTCTTCGACTTCGGCCTGTAGCCTCCGCTCAGGATGACAAGTCTGGGACAGTCTGCTTTTGCCGACGGCTGACAGCCACAAGCTGACAGCCTCCTCACTCGCTCGACCACGCCGTGCGGAAGTCGGGGTAGAGCGTCAGGCCACCGTCCACGTAGAGCGTCTGGCCAGTGATGTAGGCGGCCTCCTCGGAGGCGAGGAAGGCGGTCACGGCGGCCATCTCCTCCGACGAGCCCGCGCGGCCCAGCGGGATGTGGCTCTCCACCATCGCCTTCTTCTCGGGGTCGTCAATCCACGCCGAGTTGATGGGCGTGACCGTCGCGCCGGGGCCGATGGCGTTGACGCGGATACCCTGCGCGGCATACTCCAGGGCGAGCGTGCGCGTGAGGTTCTGCATGCCGCCCTTGCTCACCGAGTAGCCCACGAAACGCGGCTTCGGGATGATCTGGTGGACGCTCGACACGTTGATGATGCACCCGGGCTTCTTCGCCTCCAGGAAGTGCTCGATGGCCTCCTTGGCGCAGAGGAACGCCCCGCGCAGGTTGACGGCGAGCACCTTGTCGAACTCGGCCGCGGTCGTGTCGTGGGAGTCGCTCGGGATCTGGATGCCGGCGTTGTTCACGAGCACGTCGATGCCGCCGAGGTGGGCGATGGCACGCTCGAACATGTCGCGGACCTCGTGGGCGTCGGAGACGTCGGCCTGGTGGAGGCACACCTGCACGTCCTCGGCCCGGACCTGCTCGGCACAGCTCTGGAACGCGGCGACGTGCTGAGCGCGCGCCTCGCGGATGCGGTCCTCGGTGGCCTCGGCCTCGTCGCGGTCGCGGAGGTAGTTGATTGCCACGTTGGCGCCCTCGTAGCCGAAGCGGATGGCGATGGCTTGGCCGATGCCGGAGCTACCGCCGGTCACGAGCACATTCTTGCCGACGAGGCCGCGAAACGTGGAGAAGGCGGGGTCGCGGGGGTAGGGCGAGGTCATATGGAGACAGGCAGATGGAGACGGGCCTGAAAATAGGGAGCCGCGCCGATTTGCTGGGCGGCCGCAGGCATCGGGACGTGGACAGAAATCTGAATCTTTCTGCGACCCCTATGACACATCCTGTCACCCCCAACGGCGATGTTATGCGTGTACCACCTGCGCAACCCTCCGCACCTCACCCGCGCTTCCATGCTGACCTACCACCACGCGCCCGCCTTCCTGCGCCGCCTCGTCACCCACGCCCGCGCGCACGGCACGCTCGACTGGTGCACGATCAACGACCTCGCGGCACGCCACCTCGACAGCACGGCGCTGCGTCCGGGTCAGTCGGCGTCACAGTTGGGGCACGTCTTCGCAGCGCAGCTCATCGAGAGCGGGCTGCTCACGGGCGAGGTCGTCCGGAGCCAAGACGGCCGCGTCTTCGTCGCCGAGGCGCAGCTTCCGAGCGCTACGTTGGCGCTGGCTGCATGAGGCCGTGTTGCCTTGTTGCCTTGTTGCCTTGTTGCCTTGTTGCCTTAGGAAGGTGTTCGCTTCGTGTGGGCTTGGCAAGCCAAGGATGACCTAATGCGCTCCGTGATTGAGCCAATTCGCAGGATGCGATAGCTAGGCCGAGTCGCGGTCCCCGGTTCGATCCGTAGCCTTACTTCTGGCTTCGCACTTCATCCTTCTCCCTTCCCATCCTGCCACCCTGTCAGCATCGTGGTCGCTGGCACGGGGTTGGTACTACGGTTTGTGCTACAGATTTCGTGAGGCCTGCAGCGCCAGGGTCACGTTTTGGCAGACGCTCCCCGCTTCATGGGTCTCGCCCGAGGCTCGCTGGCGCGCGCCTCCTCCTTTTCGACAGCACGACCATTAGAACCAACTCCTCCTCATGGGTAAGATCATCGGAATCGACCTCGGCACGACCAACTCCGTCGTGGCCGTGATGGAAGGCGGCGAGCCCGTCGTCATCCCCAACGCCGAGGGCGGACGCACCACGCCGTCCGTCGTCGCGTTCAAGAAAGACGGCGAGCGCCTCGTGGGCGCCCCGGCCAAGCGCCAGGCCGTCACCAACCCGGACAAGACCATCGCGTCGGTCAAGCGCTTCATGGGCCGTCAGTTCGACGAGGTCCAGGGCGAGATCAAGACCGTCCCCTACACCGTCGAGCGCGGCGATGGCGGCGTCGCCCGCGTCAACATCGACGGCAAGCAGTTCACCCCGCAGGAGATCTCCGCGATGGTGCTGCAGAAGCTCAAGCAGACCGCCGAAGACTACCTCGGCGAACGCGTCACGGAGGCCGTCGTGACGGTCCCGGCCTACTTCAACGACGCACAGCGCAAGGCGACCAAGGAGGCCGGCACCATCGCCGGGCTCGAAGTCAAGCGCATCCTCAACGAGCCGACCGCGGCGGCGCTCGCCTACGGCCTCGACAAGAAGGACGCTGAGCAGACCGTGGCCGTCTACGACCTCGGCGGCGGCACCTACGACATCTCGATCCTCGAGCTCGGCGACGGCGTCTTCGAGGTCAAGTCGACCAACGGCGACACGCACCTCGGCGGCGATGACTTCGACCAGCGCCTGATCGACTTCTTCGCGGACACGTTCAAGGCTGACGAAGGCATCGACCTCCGTAATGACCCGATGGCACTCCAGCGTCTCAAGGAGGCCGCTGAGAAGGCCAAGATCGAGCTCTCGTCGAGCGCCTCGACGACGGTCAACCTGCCGTTCATCACGGCGACGCAGGACGGTCCGAAGCACCTCAACCTCGACCTCACGCGCGCCAAGTTCGAGCAGCTCGTGGACGACCTCGTCCAGCGCACCATCCCGCCGATGCAGAAGGCGCTCCAGGATGCAGGCCTCTCGAAGTCCGACATCGACGAGGTGATCCTCGTGGGCGGCTCGACGCGCATCCCGAAAATCCAGGAGGTCGTGGAGCAGTTCTTCGGCAAAAAGCCGAACCGCTCGGTCAACCCCGACGAGGTCGTCGCCATCGGTGCAGCGATCCAGGGCGGCGTCCTCTCGGGCGACGTGACCGACGTGCTGCTCCTCGACGTGACGCCGCTCAACCTCGGCATCGAGACGCTCGGCGGCGTGATGACGGCGCTCATCCCGTCGAATACGACCATCCCGACCCGCAAGAGCGAGGTCTTCTCGACCGCGAGCGACAACCAGCCGTCGGTCGAGATCCACGTCCTCCAGGGCGACCGCTCGATGGCCGTCGACAACCGCACCATCGGCAAGTTCCACCTCGACGGCATCCCGCCCGCCCCCCGCGGCCTTCCGCAGATCGAGGTCACCTTCGACATCGACGCGGACGGCATCCTGAACGTTTCGGCCAAGGACAAGGCCACGGGCAAGGAGCAGTCGATCCGCATCGAGGCATCGTCGGGGCTCACCGATGCCGAGATCGAGGCCATGCGCCGCGCCGCTCGCGAGCATGCCGCGGAAGACAAGCAGCGCAAGGAGAAGGTCGACAAGCTCAACAGCGCCGACTCGCTCATCTTCTCCTCGGAGAAGAACCTCACGGAGTATGGCGACAAGCTCCCCGACGAGAAGAAGGCCAAGATCGAGGCCGCGCTCGGCCGCCTCAAGGAGGTGCACAGCGCGCAGAACATCGAGGAGGTCGACTCCGCTGTGGAGCAGCTCAACGCCGCGTGGTCCGAGGCCTCTGAGGACCTCTACAACGCGCAGCAGACCGACGCCGAGGCCGCACAAGGCGACGGCGCCGCGGGCGACCCAGCTGAGCCGGCCGCCGAGCCTGTCCAGGACGCCGACTTCGAGGTCGTCGACGGCGACGAGCCTAAGTAGTGCGTCCCCGGCGCTGTGCCGTCGGCATGGCGTTCCATTCCAACCGCTTGACCGCCCCGGTAGCCCCGTGCTGCCGGGGCGGTCGCGTGTTAGGACGCGGCGGTACAGGAGTTGATTCGTCCTCCATCCTACACATCTCCCTGCCAATGCGGGCACCCACCTACTCAGCCCGCTTCCATTTCCCCCCAGTCCCATGGGCCAGCAACAACTCCTGCTCCTCGTCCTCGGCATCGTGATCGTCGGTCTCTCGGTCACGAGCGGCATCGAGTCCTTCCAGGAAAACCGGCGCAAGAGCACGGCGGACCGTGTGTATGCCCTCGCAGCGCAGACGATGGCCGACGTGACCGCGTGGAAGGCCAAGCCTGGGGCGCTCGCTGGCGGCCAGGAGCAGTCCTTCCTACGCGGCTTCACCTGGCAAGGCCTCGGCTACGGAGAGACCTACGACTCGGTCAACCAGATTCGCCTCGACCCGGAGGGCATCTGGCTGTACTACCCGCCTTTCAACCTGGGCGCCAACGGCGCTCCAATGCGCGTGCTCAATCCCGAGTACCGCGTGGGCGTCGAACTGCGGTTTTATGGTAGCACGTCCGACTGCATCCAACTCATTCCTATGACCGCCCCTCCTGGAAGCGGCTCAACGTATGGGCGCGGCTGGACGAGCCTGGAGCCCACCTGGGAGGACGCCGGTACCGTTCCGGCATCCTGCCCATCGAGTTGGTAGGCGAGGGAGGCCGCACGGTCGGACGCGCCCTACACATCTAGCCTACGCGCCGTAGATCGAGAACTCTTCTCTTCGCGCGTGGAGGTTGAGCGCGATAGCAACCAGCACCGTGTTCGCCAGGAGCGCCGAGCCGCCGTACGACACGAACGGCAGCGGAATGCCAATGACCGGCATCACGCCCAGGTTCATCCCGATGTTGATGAGCACGTGGACGAGGAAGATGCCTGTCGCCCCGCCTGCAACGAGGCGCGTCATCGAGTAGCCCGCGTAGGTCCCGAGCCACGTCATGCGCACGAGCAACAGCGCGAAGAGCCCGAGCACGAGCATCGCGCCGATGAAGCCAAACTCCTCGCCGATCACGCTGAAGATGAAGTCGGTCGACTGCTCGGGGATGAAAGCTAGCTGCGTTTGCGTCCCGCTCATGAAGCCCTTGCCGAAGAGCCCGCCCGAGCCGACGGCGGCCTTCGCCTGGATCATGTGGTAGCCTTCGGTGAGGCGATACGCCTCGGGCTCTACGAACGCGGTGAGGCGCCCGCGCTGGTGGGGCTTGAGCACGCTGTAGAGCGCGAAGCGTGTCACGAGCGCCACCCCGATCGAGCACACCCCCGCGACCACCGTGAACCATCTCCGCTTCACCCAAAAGCCCATCGTGGCGGTGAACGCCAGGCCAAAGAGGAGCCCCCAGATCGGGCTGATGATCGCCAAGTAGCCTGCCACGGCGATGCCCGCGAGCAGCGCCATCATCGGCAGCGGGACGAGGCCCGTCCAGAAGAGCATCACTGGGATGAGCGCCGCCACTACGAGCGCCGTCCCCGCGTCGCTAAGCGCGATGAGCATCATCGGCACAGCGATGAGGGCAATCGCTCCGGCGAGGTAGGGCCACTGCCCCGCCCGCGCTTCCTTCGCCGAGAGCAGCCGCGCCACGGCCAGCACCACACCCACTTTCATCAGCTCCGACGTCTGCAAACCAATTGGGCCGACGTAGAGCCACGACCTCGCACCGTTGATTTCGCGCCCAAAGAGCAGCGTCAGCACGAGCAGCGCGAACGTGACCGCGTAGCCGACGTAGGCGAGCCGCCGGATGGTCGTCGCCGGGATGAAGAGGATGATGGTCATCGCCACGCCGGAGATGATGAACCACTGCGTCTGCCGCGCGAAGTTGCGCTGCACGGTGTCGAGCAAGAACTCGGACGCCGGACCGTGGGTCGCGCTGTAAATCGCCACGAGGCCGACGCTCACGAGCGCCGCCCAGGTGCCGATCACCGTCCAGTCGAGGTTGCGAGTCCAGCTTCGGTTCATGCGGCGTTTTCGGCTGTCAGCCGTCGGCTGTTGGTAGGAAGGGGCAAGGTCGTACCCCGGTTTATCACCCGTGTCATCCTGAGCGGAGCCGGAACGGCGAAGCCGAAGGATCTCCGTCCACCTCGTTGCACCAAACAAGGCTTGGAAGCTGATACGGAGATCCTTCGACTCGCTGACGCTCGCTCAGGATGACAAGGTGGAAGGTTCATCAGCATGCCCCTAGCCTCCGGCCTCTGCGTGCTGCGCTCGCTCGCGCTGGAACTCGTCCCACCACGCAAACCAGAGGTCGAAAGCGGCTTCGTCAGAGTCAGCCTCCCATGCTGCTTTGCCGAACGAATTGATGCTTCGCTGTTTGGGCAGCTTGTTCTTCTCAATCCATCGTTCGAAACCGTTGTAGCCGCTCATGGGAACGGCCTCCTCTGCTGGCAGGCCATACATATGCTCCGTGACATTGACTCCCAGAACGAGGCATTCTAGACCGTAAAGGTGTCGCTTGGACTCGTTGCCCAGATACATCCCGGGGCGCTTCAGAACGTGTTCGATGAACTCTTCGAAGTTGTGCATCTAGCCCCTGTCTCGCCCACTACGGCGGTTCATCACCACCTGGATCAGCCCGATGCGGTCCACGCGGCCCTTGAGGTACTGCTCCATCATCAGGCTCGCGATAGGGGCGGCGGCGGTGGAGCCGTAGCCGGCGTTCTCGACGAGGATGCCGACGGCGATCTCGGGGTCGTCCACGGGCGCGTAGCCGATGAACACCGAGTGGTCGTCGCCGCGGGGGTTCTGGGCGGTGCCCGTCTTGCCTGCGACGCTGAAGCTGTCGATCTGCGCGATGCGGGCGGTCCCGGACTCCACGACGAGTTCCATCCCGCGCCGGATGATATCGACGTTTTCCGGCGAGACGGGCAGCGGGTCCGACTCCCAGCGCGGGCGTAGCGTGTCGCCGACGGTCGCGTTGACCTGATGCTTGAGCAGATGCGGCCACGGAAGCTCACCGCCGTTGGCGATGGCGGCGGTGTAGCGCGCCAGTTGCAGCGGCGTTGTGCCCATGTTACCCTGCCCGATCCCGAGGTTGATCGTGAAGCCTGGTCCCCACCCACGCGGGAAGAGCTCGTCGAAGTAGGACGAGTCCGGGATGAGGCCGGGGTGCTGGTCGGGGAAGTCGATGGGCGCGCGCGTGCCGAAGCCAAAGCGGTTGGCCCACGTGCTCCACGTCGTCAGGTCCATGCGCTTGCCGTTGATCTCGTCGTTCATCAGGCGGTAGAAGAACGTGTTGCACGAGACCTGGATGGCACGCTCGACGCCGATGGGGCCGTGGGTACCGCCGAGGCACTTGAAGAAGCGCCCGCCGAGGAGGTAGCCGCCGCCGCAGAAGAGCCGCGTGTCGCGCGTGATCATGCCCTCCTCCAGCGCAACGAGCGACATGAACGGCTTCCACGTCGAGCCGGGCGGCTGGAAGCTCTGCGTGGCGCGGTTGAAGAGCGGCCGGTCGGGGTTGCGGTAGACGTAGTCCACGAAGTCCTGCGAGAGCCGCCCACGCCAGCGGTCGAGGTCGTAGTCCGGCGCAGACACCATCGCGATGAGTTCGCCCGTCTTGGGGCTGATAGCCACGGCCCCGCCGCGCTTGCCCACGAAGAGGCTCTCGGCGAGCGCCTGCACGCGGGCATCGATCGACAGGTGGAGTTCCCAGCCCGCCTGCGGGTCGAGGTCGTCCTCGCCGTCCTTGTAGCGCGCCACCTCCATGCCGTGCGTGTTGACGAGCACGAACTCGCGCCCGACGCGGCCCCTGAGCACGTTCTCGTAGTGCGACTCGATGCCCGCGATGCCCACCTTGTCGCCCTGGCGGTAGCCCTCGGCGCGCATCGCTTCGAGCTGGTCCTCGCTGATCTCGCGGACGTAGCCGAGCGCGTGCGACAGCTCGGCCTCGCCGTGATAGCGTCGCTGCTGCCGCAGTTCGAAGCCGATGCCGGGGATGCGGTACTGGTTCTCGCGTAGCCGCACAAACGCCCCGAACGGGATGTTTTCCATCAGCACCGACTCCTTGAAGCGGGAGTACGCCACCACGCGGTCGTAGCGCACCTGCATGAGCGAGTCCGAGACGCCGAGCAGGCGTGCAAGGTCGGGGAGGTGCTCCGTCTCGAAGCGGCGCGGCGTGACGGTGAGGTCGTAGGTCGTGACGTTGTCGACGAGCAGCTCGCCGTTGCGGTCGTAAACATAGCCCCGCGCTGGGAGGACCAGCTTCTGCTCGATAGCGTTGTCCTCGGCCTCGTCGGTGTACTGACTCTGGTCGAGGATCTGCATCTGCACGAGCCGCGCCCCGAGTAGGCCGAAGAGTAGCAGCACCGTGCCTGCGAAGACGCGGAGGCGCAGCGTGGAGCCATCGTTGGTGGAGAAGGCAGACATGCGGGACGAGGGGTCCTGGGTCGAAGGTGGCCGGTCGCAGCCGTGGACCGGGCAGGCCGTGCACGGCTTCGAGTATACCGCACCGGCGGGGGGCTGTTCGGCCTCCGCGCGCGGTTCGGCGTGGCTTTTCGGCGATTCGGCGCAGCCTGGCGGCGGCTCGCCCTAGTCGCACGACGAAATGCGGACCTTCCCACGTTCTCGCGTCGTGCACACTTCGCCGAACCTGCAACGGGCAGATGTCCTTATTCGCGGGTAGGCTAGGCAGACCACCCTGCTGTCAGTTTCTTGGGGCGGTCAGCCTCTGTGCCTTCCCGTTTATTCGTGCCGTCCCGCTTCGTTGCACCGCCGTCGCGCTCCCATCTACCGAGAGGTCACTTCGCTGTCTCCACTGTTACTCCGCTGATGTGTCCTGTGGCATGAGCCTTGCGCCCTGACCGGCCTCGTCGGTCGCCGCGCCGCGTTCGTTGCTGCTCTTTCCTTCCCTTCTCGCCATGCCGACCGCTCGGATGTCTGCCTCTTTCGCTGACCGTCTTCTCGTCCCGTTGCGCTCGCTCACGCTGCTGCTCCTCGCCGTTGCGTGCGCGCTCCCGCTCGTCCCGGCCGCCGACGCGCAGTACTTCGGCCGCAACAAGGTCCAGTACGACGACTTCGACTTCCAGGTGCTCGAAACCGAGCACTTCGACATCTACTACTACGGCGACATGGAGCAGGCGGCCCGCGACGCCGCCCGCATGGCCGAGCGGTGGTACACGCGCCTCTCCGGCATCCTCGACCACGAGTTCGACGAGCGCAAGACGATCATCTTCTACGCCGACGACGCCGACTTCCGGCAGACGAACGTCATCGGCGGGCTGATCTCGGACGGCGTGGCTGGCGTCACGGAGGGCCTCAAGCAGCGCATCGTGATGCCGTTCGGCGCGAGCTACGCGCAGACGGACCACGTGCTCGGGCACGAGCTCGTGCACCAGTTCCAGTACGACATCGCGCAGCGCGGCGGCACGTTCGGCAACTTCGTCCGCATGCCGCTGTGGGTGGTCGAGGGCTTCGCGGAGTACCTCTCCGTCGGCCGCGAGGACGCGCACACGACGATGTGGATGCGCGACGCTGTCGTCCGCGACAACTTCCCGACGCTGGAGCAGCTCTCCACCGACCCGCGCTTCTTCCCCTACCGCTACGGCCAGGCCTTCTGGGCGTTCATCGGCGGCACCTATGGCGACGAGGCCGCCTCGGACCTCTTCAAGCGCGGCCTCTCGATGCCGTTCGACTCGGCGCTCGTCTCCGTGACGGGCCTCGGCCCTGACGAGTTCTCCGAGCGCTGGGCCGACCAGGTCGCCGAGGCCTACCTCCCCGTCGCCGCCGACCGCACGATCCCCTACGGACCGGACCTCGTCGCCATCGACCCGGAGCGCTACCCGCGCCTCGACTCGCTCCAGTTGGCCGACGCTCCAGGCTCGCGCACCCTCGCCCGTGACATCGACGCGGGCGACACCAACGTCTCGCCCGTGCTCTCGCCGGACGGGCGCTACGTGGCCTTCCTCTCGGAGCGCGACCTCTTCGGCATCGACCTCTACCTCGGCGATGCGCAGACCGGCGAGGTCATCAAGAAACTCGAATCCGTCGGCACGAGCGCCCACTTCGACGCACTCCGCTTTATCAGTTCCGCCGGAACCTGGAGCCCCGACGGTACCCGCTTCGCCTACGTGGTTTTCGCCGAGGGCGACAACGAGATCGCCGTCCTCGACGTGGCCAGCCGCGACGTGGTGCAACGCCTCAAGGTCGACGGCGTGACGGCGATCAAGGACCCGGCGTGGGGCCCCGACGGCGAGACGATCGCGTTCACGGGCCGCAAGGGCGGCGTCTCGAACCTCTACACTGTGACCGTGGACGGCGGCCAGGCGCGCCAGCTCACCAACGACCGCTACACCGAGCTCCAGGCGCAGTGGAGCCCCGACGGCCAGACGCTGGTCTACGCGACCGACGAGGTGCCCGAGACCTCGTTCGAGCGGCTGCGCTTCGGCCCGATGCGCCTGGCGCTGCTGGATGTGGAATCGGGTGAGCAGACGCTGCTGCCCCACTTCGACGGGGCCAAGCACATCAACCCGCAGTGGAGCCCAGACGGGCGCAGCATCTACTTCGTCAGCAATCCCGACGGCGTCTCGAACGTCTATCGGTACGCCTTCGAAAGCCGCGTCTCAGGCGACCTGGCCGTAGCCGACGACGGCAGTGCGACGGAGGCGACGGTCTACCGCGTGACGAACCTCGTCTCAGGGGTCAGCGGGATCACCTTCCTGAGCCCCGCGCTCACGGTGGCGCAGCAGACCGGCCGCCTGATGTACTCGGCCTTCGAGGCGCAGGGCTACAGCGTCTACACGATCGAGGCCGACGACACGCAGGGCGAGCCCTTCGCCCGCACGGAGAGCGATGCGACCACACCGCCGATGGCTGCGCTGCTGGTGCCTACAGGTGCACAGAACCGGAGCAAGGTGGACGGCTACCTCGCCGACGTGCTCGACGGCCTCCCGGACACGCGCGAGTTTCCGTCGCGCGGCTACTCGCCCAAGCTCACGCTCGACTACGTGAGCCAGCCTAACGTGGGCATCGGCTACAGCACCGGCTTCGGCGTGGGCGTGGGCGGCGGCATCTTCATGCTCTTCACCGACCAGCTCGGCAACCACCAGCTCGGCATCACGGCGCTCGCCAACGGCACCTTCAAGGACATCGGCGGACAGGTGCAGTACATCAACCAGGCCAACCGCCTCAACTACGGCGGGCAGCTCTCGCACATCCCGTTCCTGCGCGTCGGCATCATCCCCGACGACGACGTGCCGCGCCCGACGCGGCTCTACGACCGCACCTACTACACCCAGGCAGGCGGCCTCGCCTCCTACCCGCTCTCGACGACCCGCCGCTTCCAGGCGTCGGCCGGCTACACCCGGATCGCGCGCGAGCTGGAGTTCGACGACTTCAGGCCGGACGGCAGCGTCCGCCGCCGCGACGCGACCGAGGCGTTCGGCCTCGCCGGGTTCGACGCGCTCCACCTCGGCCAGGTCGGCGGCGCCTACGTGGGCGACTACTCGTTCTTCGGCTTCACCGGCCCCGTCCGTGGCGGACGCTACTTCCTCGGAGCCGAAGGCACGGCGGGCTCGCTCCAGTTTGCCTCCGTCACCGCAGACTACCGCCGCTACCTCTACGTGTCGAGCCTCCAGACGACGCTGGCGGTACGCGGGCTCCACCTCGGCCGGTACGGTGCCGACGCGGGCAACGGCGCCCTGCGGCCCTACTTCCTCGGGTTCGACTTCCGGTATGGCCCGCTCGTGCGCGGCTATTCGGTGGGCTCCTTCAGCAACACCAACGCGGGCAACGACGAGTACGGACGGCTCCAGGACGCTCTCTTCGGCAACCGCGTGGCCGCCATCAACGCAGAGGTGCGCGTCCCGCTGCTGGGTACCTCGGACTTCGGCCTGCTCAACTTCCCCTACATCCCGACCACGCTCATCTTCTTCGGCGACGCGGCAGTCTCGTGGGGGCGGCAGTCGTTCCCGAGCACGCTCGGCGGCACGGCCTCTGTGGGCAACGCCTTCGGGGACATCCAGCCACTCTTCAGCGCGGGGGTTTCCACCCGCGTCAACCTGCTCGGCGCGATCATCCTGGAGCCCTACTTCGCTATTCCCTTCTCACGCGACGACCGGCAGACGGTCTGGGGCCTGAGCTTCCTACCCGGCTGGTAGGCGCGGAACACTCACACCGGGAGGCCGGAGGCTCGACGTAGCTTCCGGCCTCTTCGTTTACCCACCCGCTTCGTTTGAGCAGCCACCGCCCGCCCCATGTACCGCGCCCTCCGCTCTCTCCTCTTCCGCCTCGATGCTGAGTGGGCGCACCATGCTGGCATGGCAGCCGCGGGGGTCGGGCAGCAGGTCCCCGGCGTGGTCCGCCGCCTGTTCGCGTTCGACGATGCGCGGCTCGCGCAGACGCTGTGGCCTGAGCGCGGCGGCGTGCGCTTCCGCAACCCCGTCGGCCTCGCAGCCGGCTTCGACAAGAACGCGGAGCGGGTGCCATTCTGGGACGCGCTCGGCTTCGGCTTCGCCGAGGTCGGCTCGGTCACGGCCCGCCCGAGCGACGGCAACCCGACCCCGCGCGCCTTCCGGCTGCCCGCCGACGGTGCCCTCGTGAACCGGATGGGCCTCAACAACGACGGCGCCGCGGCCGTCGCGGCGCGGCTAGCCTCGACGGCCCTCCCCGACCGCTTCGTGCTCGGCGTGAACGTCGCCAAGACCCACAGCCCCGATATCCTCGGCGACGCCGCCCTCGACGACTTTGCCACGTCCGTGCGACACGTTGCGCGGCACGCGGCCTACCTCGCGCTCAACGTCTCATGCCCTAACACGGCTGAGGGCAAAACCTTCGAAGAGCCCGACGCGCTCAACGGGCTCCTGACGCGTGTGATGACGGTGCTGGACGACCTCGGCGTACGACCGCCCGTCCTCGTCAAGTTCTCGCCGCCGACGCTTGCGGACGGGGCTCCCGACTTCGGCGGCGTGGATGAACTCGTCGCGCTGTGCCTCCAGCATGGGGTGGACGGCTTCATCGCCACGAACACCGCCTCGGACCGCGCGGGCCTCACGACGGACGCGGCCACGCTCGCTGAGATCGGGCGCGGCGGCCTAAGCGGTACGCCGCTGCAAGCCCGCTCGACGGCACTCGTGCGCCGCCTCTACCAATGCACCGACGGCGCCGTGCCCATCATCGGCGTCGGCGGCGTGGATTCGAGCGCCGCGGCCTATGAGAAGATCTGCGCCGGGGCCTCGCTGGTGGCACTCTACACGGGGCTCGTCTACGAGGGCCCGGGCCTCGTAGGGCGCATCAACCGCGACCTCGTCCGCTTCCTCGACCGTGACGGCTTCGGCACGATCGCCGAGGCGGTCGGCACCGGCGTCTAGATCTGGCTACCTGGATCTTGCTACCAGGTGCAGAGCGTTGCGTCGGGGTTCGGAGGTGCCGTGCTGTTGTCGTTGCCGTCGGTCCACGTCTCGGACTCCTGCCAGTAATCGGTCCGAAGGACGAGGCAACCGGGGCGGGGTCCGAAGACGTAGACCTCGACCCGCGTCATGCCTGCCTCCACGGGGACCTGGTGGATGTGGATGTAGGGCACCGATCCGTTCTGCACGATGTGGCGCCGGACGCCGTTGGCCGTCGTGGCCGTGCGTGGCCGCCCGACGTAGGTGTCTGTCACATCGAGGGGATACCCCAAGTCGGAAATGGAGAGGCTAGCCAGCCGGGCCGTGTTCTCACCGGCACCGCCCATCGCCTCCGGCTTCTGGTACCACGCGACGATCTCGGCGGCCAGTTCGACGCCCATGTAGGCGTAGCGGTCGAGCTCGGACTTGGAGCGGTTCTCTTCGAAGCTCTCGATGCCTGTCACCACGGCGAGACCAACGACGACGATGCCGAGAACGAGGAGCAAGAGTTGCTGCTGGCCCATGACCGGGTGGGGTGTGCGATGTGGGAGACACCTCGACGGTCCGCAAGAGATGCACCATCGCAGCGATTTCTGAGCACATAGCGGTCGCGGAGCCCATCAACACCCCTCGATTGTCGCGTCTATTTGGTCGGACGAGACGGTGACGTACGGATATCCCTGCCTCCGCGCAAACACGCGAGGCCTACTATGACCCCGTGCTCGTTTCAAAAACGTAGCAGGCTCTGGACAAGACCCCGTCGCGGACCTCGGCACCGCCTCCGATCCCGACGCATGGATGCACGTGTGCCCCGCCAACCACTAGGGCTCTCGGGGCACACAGGCGGAAGACGCTGAGGCTGTCGTCAGAAGCCGCGCTACCAGGAGCAGAGCGTCCCGTTGGGGTTGTCCGGCACGTTGTTTCCGGTCTTCCCGTCGCTCCATGCTGAGGACTCCAAGTAGAAGTCGGACCGGGAGACGATGCACTCGGGATAGGGACCGAAGACGTACACCTCGACCCGGACGGCGCCCGATTGAATCGGGTCTTGGTGAATGTGCAGGCGGGGATTCGTGTCGTCCCCGTAGACATAGCGCCAGACACCGTTTGCACTCGTGCCGGTGCGTGCCCCGTCGCCCGAGCCTTCCGTCACATCCAGATCATAGCCCAAGGCAGCAACGTCCAGATTCGCGAGGTTGGCGGCCACTTCACCGCCGCCGCCCATGGCCTCGGGCTTCTTGTACCACGCGATGATCTCGCCGGCCATCTCTACGCCCATGCCGACGTAGGTGTCGATTTCAGACTTGGCCTTGTTCTCGGTGAAGCTTTCGATGCCGACGACGACAGCGAGGCCGACGATCACGATGCCGAGGACGAGGAGGAGAAGTTGTTGCTGGCCCATGAGTCAGAGGAGGTTGGGGTGTAGGGGTTGGGGGACACTCAACCGTTGGACAAAGCACATACCACCCTCCCTGCCGGCCGTCGCGTTCGGCACCTCGGTGCTGTTCTCACGCTTCAGATTGAGGTATTGCCGCCCTCGTGCACCTACCTGGCACTTCTAGACGGGCAGGCCGGGGTGAAGTGGTCCCATGGCCTGGCACGTTTCCTCCACCACGGATTTCCCCGGCCGGTATCTTTTCAAACACCGCTCCTGTCCCCTCACGCTCGTCTTCCATGCGCCACCGCGCTTTTCTCGTCGCCCTCGTTGCAGGGCTGCTGCTCCTCGCGCCTGCGACTGTGGCTCAGTCCGACCGCATCCAGGCAACCGACCTCTTCCAGCTCCGCCAGCTCGGCGACGTGACGCTCTCGCCGTCGGGCCGCTTCGCGGTCTACACGGTCACCTCGGTGGTGGAGAAAGCCAACGGAGACCGCACCTACCGCACGCACCTGTGGCTGGCCGACACCGAGGGCGGACGCCCACCGCGCGCGCTAACCTCGGGCGAGGCCAGCGCCTCGCAGCCTGCCTGGGCACCGGACGAAACGGCGCTGACGTTCATACGCGTGGTGGACGGCAGGCCGCAGGCGTTTGTGCTGCCCCTGACCGGCGGCGAGGCCCGCCAGGCCACGCGCCTGCCCTATGGGGTGCGCAGGCCGCAGTGGTCTCCGGACGGCACGCGGCTGCTCGTGGCCTCTACGCTGCCGCACCACGCCGTCGACTCGCTGGAGAGCGGCGGCCCGGCGTGGCCTGCCGAGCGCCCCGGCCGCAGCGGCACGCCGCGGACCGACGCCAACCCCGACGGCTCGCTCGCTGCGGTGCAGGCCTACCTCGACGCCGCCGCCACGCGGACGCTCACGCCGGACGGCGCCCGCATCGCCGAGGTGACGAGCCGCCTCGACTTCCAGGGCGAGCAGGGGCTCGATCCCGCGCTCAGCTACACGCACTACTTCGTCGTGCCCGTGCGCGCCGACGGCGAGATTGCCGAGGCCCAGGCCGTCACGCGCGGCTTCCGTTCCCACTCAGGCGGCGTGTGGATGCGCGACGGCCAGCACATCCTCGTCGCAACGAGCCTGCGCGAGGACGTACACCCCGACCGCGACCGCACGCGCGCGCTCTACATGCGCCGCATCACCGACGACCGCTACCGCACGGTCCTCGAACTGGACGGGTGGCAGCTCTCGCGTCCGCTCCCCTCGCCCGACGGCTTCTCGGTGGCGTTCCTCGGCCAGCGCCTCGCCGACGCGGGCTATGCCCAGACCGAGGCCGGCGTGCTGCGCCTCGACGGCTCGCCACCCGTGTGGCTCACCGACGACTTCGACCGCAGCGTGACCGACGCCGCGTGGTCGGCCAACGGGTGGTTCCTCTATTTCACCGCGCCGGACCAGGGCGCCTTCCCGCTCTTCCGCGCCCCGACGGGCTACGCGCCGCTCCCCGAACGCCAGTTCACCGGCGACGAGTACCAGGCTGCCGCCGACAGCGCAGCCATCGCCGACTCGCTCCGCGCCATTGGTGAGCTGCCCGACTCGCCGTTCGAGGACGAGGACGCCACGGGGCTGGAGGGTGAGTTCGAGGTCGTCGAGATCAGCGCCGAGGAGCGCATCCGCGCCGACAGCCTCGCCCGCGCCGCCGCCGACTCGACCTTCCGCGCCGACAGCCTCGCGCTGACGGCCATCCAGCGTCTCACGTCGGCCACCACCGGCATCCGCAGCTTCGACGCCGGTCCGGCCACCATCGCCTACGTGGAGACGACGCCGCAGAACCCCTACGAGTTGGTAGCGACGAGCCTCAGCGGGCAGCGCGTCCGGCGCCTCACCCGCCACAACGCCGACTGGCTCGCGGGCAAGCAACTGGCGACCTACGAGCCCTACTCCGCTGCCCAGTTCATCGCCGACACCGTCAGCGTGACGCCAGGCCTCGGCTTCGGCCCCGACGAGGTCGTGCTCGACACCATCGCCACGTCGCTGGACGTGTGGGTGATGCGCCCGCCCGGCTTACGGAGCGGCCAACGCGCGCCGCTCATGGTACAGATTCACGGCGGCCCCATGGCCATGTGGGGCCCCGGCGAGGCGACGATGTGGCACGAGTTCCAGTACCTCGCCGCGCAAGGCTACGGCATCGTGTTCACGAACCCGCGCGGCTCGGGCGGCTACGGCTCGGCGTTCCGCCGCGCCAACTTCCAGGACTGGGGCGTAGGCCCGACCGACGACGTGTTCAAGGCCGCTGACCTCGCGGCGGCGCTCCCGTGGGTGGACCCGCAGCGGCAAGTCGTCACGGGCGGCTCGTATGCCGGCTACCTGACGGCGTGGATCGTCTCGCAGACGGACCGCTTCCAGGCGGCCGTCGCCCAGCGCGGCGTCTACGACCTCGACACGTTTTTCGGCGAAGGCAACGCGTGGCGGCTCGTGGAGTCGCACTTCGGCGGCTTTCCTTGGGACGAGGAGGCCAGCGTCGCGCTCGCGCTCAACTCGCCGCTGACGTTCGTGACCGACATCCGCACGCCGCTGCTGATCCTGCACGCGAGCCAAGACCTGCGCACCGGCGTCTCGCAGTCAGAGATGCTCTACCGCAGCCTCAAGGTGCTGAAGCGCCCCGTTGAGTACGTCCGCTACCCCAACGCGGGCCACGATCTCTCGCGCACCGGCGACCCCGACCAGCGCCTCGACCGCTTGCTCCGCATCCGTGAGTTCATGGGGCGCTTCGTAGAATAGACCGAGCCACGAACTCGGGCGCGGGCCGACTGGGTCAAACGTAGACGAGGCGGCGGCTGTCCCACCACGGTCAGCTGCCGCCTCGTCCTTCCCCACCCGGCTCGGTCAGTTGACCGGATCGCCTTCGGGTGCTTTGCCACCGGGCACGTTCGTGCCTTCGATCGACTTCACGTAGGCCATCACGCCCGCGCGCTCCTCGTCGGTGAGGATCGCCCCCCACGGCGTCATGCCCTTCTCGATGACGCCCTCCGTGATGACGCGGAAAATGGCGTCCGGCTCACCGCCGTGGATGGCGTAGGTGTCGGTGAGGTTCGGGCCGATGAGTCCCTCGCCCTGCTGGCCGTGGCAGGCCGCGCAGTTGGCCGTGAACAGCTCCTGACCAACAGCGATGAGCGTCGCATCGCCGAGGTAACCGTCGAGGGCGCGGGCGTCGGTCTGGAAGCCAGGGTTGGCCTCGGCGTAGGCCAGCCGCGTCTCGGTCAGGTCGGCCTGCGAGGCGGCGAGGTTCTCCTCGTAGGTGGGAATCCAGTCAAAGACGTACATCCCGAGGACGTAGGCCGGTGCGAAGAGCACGCACAGCACGAAGAGCCACACCCACCAGCCGGGCATGGGGTTGTCGTACTCGCGGATGCCGTCGTACTTGTGGCCCTGAATGACCTGGTCGTCGTTGCCGCCGCCGTAGAACAGGGCTCCGAGGTTGGTGTCGCGCTCCGGGACGTGCTTCGGCGCGTTGGGGTTGGAAGGCGTCTGGCTCATGGCAGGACAGGTTGAGGGCAGTGCTCGGGACGCCTCCCCCCGCTCCCCTCCCCCTGAAGGGTCGGGAAGCTGTCCCCCTCACGCTTGAGGGGGACAGTCCGAAGAGCGGAGCGCGTCAGCGCGGAGACGATGAGGACGGGGGGAGCCAATCGGGCTACTCGGTCGGGGTGAGGACGTGGTCGTCGTCCAGCGGGAGGTTCTTGAAGGTGGCGCGCTCGCTCTTCGAGAAGCCGAAGAAGGCGATGGCGCACCCGCACAGGAAAGCGACGACGAAGGCGATCAGGCCGATTTCGGAGAGCGCACCCACTTCGAGGGCACGCACGGCTTCTTTCATCATAGCGGTCGAGGGTCGTAGGTCATGGGTTGCAGGTCAGTCTAGCCCGCACGTCGGGGCGTCACTCGGCGAGCGCTACCGTGGCGTCGGGAGCGTTCGGGCTGTCGTCAAAGGTGGCCTTTGCTTCGACGCCGAGGCTCTGGAGATAAGCCACCATCGCGACGATCTGCTTGCGCTCGATGCCCTGCGGGCCGCCCTGGCTCGCCACCTCAGCAGCGATCTCGGCGGCCTGCGCCTCGGCGTCCGCGACGGCGCTCGCGATCTGCTCGTCGGTGTAGGGCAGACCGAGCGCCTGGAGCGTGCTCAGCTTCGCCGGGAGGTCGTCGATGCGGAGCGGCTTGCGCATCATGTGGGCGTAGGGCGGCATGATCGAGTTGGGGCTCGTCGAGCGCGGGTTCTCCATGTGGCGCACGTGCCAGAGGTGCGGGTATTTGCCGCCGACACGGGCGAGGTCAGGGCCGGTGCGCTTCGAGCCCCAGAGGTGGGGCGTCTCGTAGATCGTCTCCTCGGCGCGCGAGTACGGGCCGTAGCGCTCGACCTCGTGGCGGAACGGCCGCACCATCTGGCTGTGGCAGTTGTTGCACCCCTCGGCGATGTAGAGGTCGCGCCCGGCGAGTTCGAGCGGCGTGGGCGGCTCGAAGTTCTCTAGGTGCTCCACCTCGGCAGGCACGAGCAGGATCGGCGTCAGCTCGATCACCGTACCGACGAGAATGGCGAGCACCGTGAGCACGGTGAAGATGATGGGCCACCCTTCGAGCTTGCGGTGGAAGCCGTGGGCTTGGATGAAGCGTTTCATCGGGGTGAGTCTAGTCTGAATCCAAATGGAGTCGTCCTGAGCGAGCAGAGCGAGCCGAAGGATCTGCGGGCCAGCACCGAAGCCAAGCGCGAGGCACCTCGCTGGTACTGAGATCCTTCGACGTCGCCCTGCGGGCTTCGCTCAGGATGACAAAAGAGGGCGTCAAGCATTCGTCAACTGCTTGGCGGGCCCGTGTTCGGACGTGGAGGCGGAGATGCGCGGGACCGCGACGGCCGGGTCGGGCAGGTTCTTCGGCGCGTTGCGGATGGTCATGTAGGCGTTCACCATCAGGAAGACCACGCCCAGGAGATACATTGAGCCGCCGATCAGGCGCACCCAGTACATCGGCACGACCTGGATCACCGTCTCCATGAAGTCGGGGTACATCAGGCGCCCGGCGTCGTCGAAGGCGCGCCACATGAGGCCCTGCGTGATGCCGGAGACGTACATCGCCAGCACGTACATCAGGATGCCGATCGTCCCGATCCAGAAGTGGGCCGTGGCGAGGGCCTTGCTCCAGAGCTTCGTCCGCCAGAGGCGCGGCAGCAGCCAGTAGATCATCCCGAAGGTCATGAACCCGTTCCAGCCGAGCGCGCCCGAGTGGACGTGGGCGATGTTCCAGTCCGTGTAGTGGCTGAGCGCATTGACCGACTTCACCGAGAGCATCGGGCCCTCGAAGGTGGCCATGCCGTAGAACGTGATGCCGACCACGAACATCTTGAGCACCACCGAGTCGCGGAGCTTGTGCCACGCGCCGCGCAGCGTAAAGAGGCCGTTGATCATGCCGCCCCACGAGGGCATCCAGAGCATGACGGAGAAGACCATCCCGAGCGTCGCCGCCCACTCGGGAACGGCGGTGTAGTTGAGGTGGTGCGGGCCCGCCCAGATGTAGATAAAGACTAGGCTCCAGAAGTGGACGATGGAGAGCCGGTAGGAGAACACGGGCCGCTCGGCCGCCTTCGGGAGGAAGTAGTACATCAGCCCGAGGAACGGCGTCGTGAGGAAGAAGGCGACGGCGTTGTGGCCGTACCACCACTGCACGAGCGCGTCCTGCACGCCCTTGTAGATCGGGTAGCTCTTGAACATGCCTGCCGGGATCGCCAGCGAGTTGCCGATGTGCAGCACCGCGACCGTCACGATCGTGGCGATGTAGAACCACAGCGCGACGTACATGTGCTTCTCGCGGCGCCTGATGAGCGTGCCGAAGAAGTTGACTGCGAAGACGACCCAGATCAGCGTGATCGCGAGGTCAATCGGCCACTCCAACTCGGCGTATTCCTTACTCGTCGTGATGCCGAGCGGCAGCGTGATCGCCGCGGCGACGATGATGCCCTGCCAGCCCCAGAAGTGGACCTTCGAGAGCGCGTCGGAGAACATCCGGGCCTTGCACAGCCGCTGCGTGGAGTAGTAGATCGCGGCAAAGATGCCGTTGCCTGCGAAGGCGAAGATGACCGCGTTGGTGTGCAGCGGGCGCAGGCGACCGAAGCTGAGGTACTCGCCGAGGTTGGCCTGCGGGAACGGAAGCTGCACCGCGAGCAGCGCGCCGACGAGCATGCCGACGAAGCCCCACACGATGGTGGCGATCACGAAGAGCCGCACGATGGCGTCGTCGTAGCTGAACACGTCGAAGCGCGAGCGGCCTTCGGTGTCGCGCAGGAGGCTCGGCTGCGAGGTGGTAAGGGTGGCGGACATAAGCCGACGAGGGGGTAGGGTGGATCTCAACCGCGTGGCCCGAATCGACGCGGAGCCACACAACGCCCCCAAACAACCGCGCAGCACCGGCGTGCTCTGAAAGGCCCCGCACGGCACCCCCGTGAGGCCCGCCCGTCGCAACGAGTGGGGGAATCCCCCACGTGCTTCCACCCGGCCATCGTAGCGCGTTTCTCGCCGAGGCCTGGACCGGCTGGCCTGGCGCTGCTCCCACCAACGCGCGTACCGCGAAGACACGGCAAACGCACAGCCGTGGCGATACCGGGCACGTAGCTTGCTCGCTGCCTTGCTCCCCAGCATCTCTGCTCATCCAGCATCCAGGCTCTGCCTCGCCTACCTCCTACCTTCATGGCCTCCTCGCCCACGCTCACCGAGACGCGCACCGGGACCTCGCCCCACGCAGCTTCGCAGCCGGAGCCCCCTCGGTCGCCGCTGTGGCACCACGTGCTCCAGGGGTTGCTCATGGGAGGCGCCGACATCATCCCCGGCGTCAGCGGCGGCACGATGGCGCTCATCGTCGGCATCTATGAGCGGCTCATCCGCGCCATCAGCGACGGCGTCTCGATGCTGCTGCTCGGCCTGCGAGGCCGCGTTGGCGAGGCGATGCAGGCGTTCCGAGCGCTCGACTGGCGGCTGCTGCTCCCACTCGCGCTCGGCATCGGCACGGCCATCGCGCTCGGCTCGCTCTTCATTCCGGAGTTGCTGCAGACGTATCCGGTGCAATGCCGGGCGCTCTTCTTCGGGCTCGTCGCCGGGTCCTTGGCAATTCCGTGGCGGGAGCGGCGCACCTCGCGCTCGTGGCACTACGCGGCGGCGGCGGCGGCGGCCGTGCTCGCGTTCGTGCTCGTGGGCCTGCCACGCGGGGCCGAAGCGGCAGACCCATCGCTCGTGCGGGTCGCGCTCACGGCGGCGATCGCCATCAACGCGATGATTTTGCCCGGCGTGAGCGGCGCATTCCTGCTGGAGGTGTTCGGACTCTACAGCCCCACGCTGGAGGCCCTCCGCAGCCTCGACTTCGTCTACATCGCCGTGTTTGCGCTCGGGGCGGGCCTCGGGCTGGGCGCGGCGGCGAAGGCCCTCTCCTGGCTCCTGAGCCACGCGCACGACCTCACCATGACGCTGCTCGTCGGCCTGCTCGCGGGCTCGCTGCGGGCGCTCTGGCCGTGGGTCCCACGCATCGAGCACGTGGGCAGCGACGGCGTGGTGGAATACGTCCCCGACCCGAGCGTCCTGCTCCCCCCTGGCCCTGAATGGGCCGTGGCACTGGCACTCGGCCTGGCAGGCTTTGCGTTCGTGACCGCCCTCAGTTGGATGGGCGCACGCCGCGGCACAGCCTAGCCGGCCGCGTTGACATTAGGCGAGTAGCAACAGCGTCGACACCACATGCACGAACGCTAGGTAGTTGCGGCCCGTC
>JBCBEX010000026.1:0-47579 GCA_038528235.1 Bacteroidota bacterium | reverse complement strand
GCTTGCTACCCTCCTACGTACCCGTATTTCACCAGGAACGGCCACGTCAGTGCCGTCACCGTCGCGCGGTCCCGTGTCGGGAGGTGCTTGCGCCACGCATCGTCCATGCGCAACTGCACCGTGCCACCCGCTGTGCGTTTCGGATTGCCCCACACGGTGTGGTTCTCGCCCATCGCCACCGCATCTGGCGCTGCGAACGGGAGCACTTCAGCAGGCTCACCGATCCAGTCGAGGACACGACGCACGGAGGCCTCGGGCGCAGCGATGAAGTCCTCGTAGCGCAGCCGCTGGTAGCGCGTCGGATCGCGGCGACGCATCAACTCGATCACGCCGTTCCACGCCGACCACTTGCGGGCGCTCGCCGCTGTCGAAAAGCGCTGCATCTCAGCCGCACCGCCGCCATCCTGCCGGGTGATCTTCTTGCGCCACGAATAGGCCGACGCGCGCGGGTCGCGGACGAGGTGCAGCAGGTAGAGGTCTACGGCGCCGGTTTGCCGCAGCGACTCCGCGTAGGACGGAAACTTCGACGAGTCGACAAGCACGCGCGCGCCGGAGGACTCGCGGAGCGCCTGATACATCCGACGGAGGTCGGCATGGTAGTCGGCTGCCTCGGGGTAACCGAACTCCGTGCACCCCTTGAGCAGGTGCGGGAGTAGTCCTTTGATCTGCGGCAGCGCCTCACGGACCCGCGCCATGTGCGCCCAGTCGACGCCGTTCGGATAGTCTATCGCGGGAAAAGCCGCATCGAATGCGGGGCGCCAGACGGGGCACGCGTCGAAGCGCTCGCCGCAGCCGCACACGGCGTTGTCACGAACACCGCGCTCCCAGACGTGGCGCACCTCGCCGAGGTGGACGAGGCCGTCCACGCTGCCGAGCACGTTGCCTACGAGCGTACTGCCGCTGCGCCCCCATCCGGCGATGAAGAGCACCTTGACGGGTGCATCGGAAGCGTTCGTCGTGGCCATCGGCTGCGCCATTGTCTCAGGCATGCTGCACCTCGCGGTTTTGCGCAGCTACGTCGTACCCAAGCGCATCCAGCAGGCGGTCGGCGACGAGGGGCCAGTCGAACTGCGCGGCGTACAGCGCCCGCGCATCGCGTCCGAGCGACGTGCGAGCGTCATCGTCGCCAGCCAGCTTGGCCGCAGCCTGGGCGAAGGCGGCGGGGTCGTCCGACGGCGTCGCCGCGAAGGCCAGCCCCGTCTGCTCCTGGACGACCGGATCGGAGAGATGTCCGAGCGTGGTCACAGTCGGCGTGCCGTGTTGCAGGGCGACCATCGTGGACCCACGGCGCGTCGAGAAGCCGTCGGGGTACGGCGCCAGGTAGAGGTCGAACGCCGAGAACGCGCGGGAGACGGCATCGGCGGGGAGCGGGCCGAGGTCGCGGAAGGGCACGTCGCGGCTCCCGGGCGTGTTGAGCGCGGTCCGGAGCGCCGCCCCGCGCCGCCCGACGTAGCAGAGCGTCGCGTTAGGCTTCGCGTCGAGGATGGCCCGAATGGCCTGCCGCACATGCGCGTCCATGCCCTTCGTGAAGCCGCTGCCGAAGAGGCCCACCGCGAAGGTGTCGCTGAGCCCAAACTCGTCGCGCACCTCGTCGCGGTCGCCGCGCTCGAACGGGATGTTCGAGCCGATGGGCAGGTGCCGGACTGGGACGTCGAACCACCCCCTGAACCGCTCGGCCCACGGCGCGATGGAGGTAAACACCACGTCGGCCATGCGCCCAAGGGCCCATAGCGTCGGCCGCTGCCACAGCGTCTCGACGAGGTAGGTCGGCGTCGTGAGCGGGACGAACGGCTCGTGGATCATGAGCGCGATCCGCAGCCCCGGCACGCGCTTCCGGAGCCGCCGCACGGCCAGCGGGAGCCATGGATTCAGCCCGTAGGCACCGTACGAGAACGGGTTGTACTGCACCACTAGCCAGTCCGGCCGGTCCGCCTCGAACCGCTCCGCGACCGCATCCACGACGCGCAGGATACCCTTGCGCGAGGTCTTCGAGAACGCGACGTCGACGGCCGCACCAGGAATCGGGGCCGCGTCGGTCTGCGCGGTCAGGACGGTGGTCCGTACGTGCTCGCCCAGCTCCGCGGCGAGGCGGGCCGTGTAGTCGCCGATGCCATCGAGGCGGGGCGGCAGCGTGGGAAAAAGCAGCGCGACGTGCATGGCGGAGGGAGCCAGCAGCGAGGGTGTGCGTGGGAGTAGCGTTTGGGGCGATCAAGCGCAGCGGTACTGAAACCGCGCTCGTTGTCGTCAGGCTCAGCCTGTATTTCGTGTTATGTGTTGCGTGTTTTGCTCAGAAGCCCACACGCAATACGTAACACGCAACAGTTGCTCCGCTTTCTGACGGCCCAGCATGCTACAGAAGTACTACTTAGCGAACTCGACGATCTGGTAGTAGCTGTACTTCCGCACGGGCGGCACCGCGCGCCAGAGCGCCTGGTCGATGTCCTTCGTCAGTTTGAGGAGGCGACCGTATTTCGCTTGGTGCTTGAAAACATACGTGTTCAGCTTGCGGAAGAACACGAAGTCTGGGTGCAGCACCTCGACGTGCGGGAAGCGCGCCCGGAGCATTTCGACCTCCTCTGGAAGGAGCGGGATCTCGTCATCGTCGCCGTGCTTGGGGATGCCGCCGCGGCCCGCGAGGTAGTTGCGCGAGAAGTTGAGCAGCGGGTTGCGACCATTGTTCTCCAGAAAGACGCCACGACCACCTTCGGCGGTCACGTCGCGGAGCACGTCGGCGAACTGGTCGAACGGTTCGACGTGGTGGAGGATGTACTTGCCGTAGACGAGGTCGTACGGCTCACCGCCATCGTCGAGGAGTTCGCGCAGGTCGAGCGCGTCGCACTGGTGACCGACGACGCGGTCGGCGACGCCGTTCTTCTCTGCGAGCGGGGCCAGTTGCTCGATCGAGGTCGTCGAGAAGTCGGTCGCGGTGACGTGCGCGCCGAGCTTCGCCATGTACATCGAGAGGTGGCCGTTGCCGCAGCCGACTTCGAGAACGCGCTTGCCAGCGGGGTCACCGAGGCGGTCGAGGAAGGCGCGCTTCGTGAAGCGCCAGTTCTCGTAGAACGCCGCTGGTTCGATGACGGGTAGCGTCTTCTGGCGCAGGGTTTCGTCCCAGAAGGCCTTGGCAGCGCTGTCGGGAACGGTCGCGGAGGGTGCGCTCATCGCGGGAGGGCTGGAGGGTGTGCGAGGGTAGACGGGCTCGGTGGTAGAGAACACCGCTCCCAACGCGAGGGGGCGGCGTCAGGCGCGCCCATCGTCGCGCCTAGGTTCCGTCGGCGCTGAGTATACGCGAAGACGCGGCGGTGCCTGCGTGCAATCTCCGCGCGTTCTCCGTCCGGGACCCGGAGTCCGATTCTGCGCGGACAATTCCTCCCCGTGTTCTGCGAAAAAGCCTTGCTCCCCGGACGCGGCGGTGGTAGCGTGCGGCATGCGCCTCGTGTTCGCCCTCGCCCTGCTCGTCCCGCTCGCCGCCCTGGCACAGCCTGGCCTGCCGCAACCGCCTGTCGCTTCTGACTCCCTGGGTCCGCCGACGTTCATGTCGGGAGCCGGGCTCGCGATCCGGCTCACCAACGATGGGTTTGGCGTGGGCGGGGTGCTCCGCGCCGAAGTAGGCGAGACGACCTCCCTCTTCATCGAGGCCAGCATCAACCCAGGCAAGGACGAGCGCGAGCAGCAGTTTTTCATCGGCTTCTTCGGCGAGACGGTGGTGCCGCTCAAGCGCAACTACTTCGCGATGATGCCGGTGCATGCAGGCGTGGAGCAGCGCCTCTTCCGCGACAGCATCGAGGACAACTTTCGCCCGTTTTTCCAGATCGCCGCCGGGCCAACCTTTGGGTACCAGTGGCCCTACTTCGAGGACACCAACAGGAACGGCGTTCGCAACGAGGGTGAGTCCCTGGAAGGGGCCTTCGGTGGGTTCGGGGACGGCAGCTTCCGGATGGGCCTCGGCGGTACGATCTCGGTTGGGGCCTACTTCGGGCGAAGCCGCCGCACCACGCAAGGGCTGCGAATCGGCTACCACGGTACCTACTTCTTCGACCAGGTCGATCTCCTTGAACTCAACCCCGACGTGCAGGACCCCTCGAAGCACTATTTCGGGACGCCGCTCGTGAGCGTGCACCTGCTTCGGTTGTGGTGACTCGGCCGGGAGCCGCGCTCACGCTACGCCGTACCCTACGTCTCTTTTCTTCCCCGCAGTTCATCCCCCGCTCGCCATGACCGTCACGTACTACGGCCACTCAGCCTTCCAAATCGAGACGAGCGGCCCGACCCTGCTCTTCGACCCGTTCATCACGGGCAACAAGCACACCGAGGGCGTTGTTACGGCCGAGGACCTCGCCCCGGACGTAGTGCTCATCACGCACGCCCACGGCGACCACTGGGGCGACACGCCCAGCATCCTCGAACGTACCGGCGCGCTCCTCGTCGCCCAGTTCGATGTCACCCAGTATGCCCAGCGCGTGCTCGACTACACGAACGTGCATCCGATGAACACCGGCGGGGCGTGGGACTTCGAGTGGGGCCGCGTCACCAACACCTATGCCCGACACTCGTCGTCTTTTCCCGACGGCGCCTACGGGGGCCTCGCGGGCGGCTTCATCCTGGAGATTGACGGCACGACGATCTACAATGCGGGCGACACCTGCCGCTTCGCTGAGATGGCCTGGCTGGGCGAGCAGTACGACTTCGACCTCTGCTTCCTCCCCATCGGCGACGACTTCACGATGGGCATCGACGAGGCCGTGGAGTCGGCCAAGATGCTGCGCCCGAAGCTGACCGTGCCCGTGCACTACGACACGTTCCCGCTCATCATGGCCGACACAGCCGAGTTCGCGTCCAAGATGGAAGCCGCAGGCCTGAAGGCGCAGCCACTCACGCCAGGTGAGTCTTTGGTTGTGTGAGACTTTGGCTGTGTGACCCGGTAGGCAGCAGGCCGACGAAGCGGGTAGGCGTCGTATACTGAACCTTCGCGTGCCTCTCGTCCCACGCCTGCTGTGCTCATGCCTGCCCGAGCCTGTTCCTTCGCCGTTGTCCGCTCGACCATCCGTGCGCTCCTGAGCGCGGTGCTCGTCGGGGCGGCCTGCATGGGCACGGGGCTGGCTTCTGAGGCGCAGGCACAGCGGCCCTTCCAGACGCTCGACCCGCTCTACCAAGGCGAGCAGGCAGAGCGGACGTTCTACGACGGCCTCGCGGTGTCCGCGTTGATCGACTACCGCCCCACCGGGCTGCTTCAGTCGTCGAGTTCCGCTGGGGTCGGCCAGCGGAGCGCTGTGAGCCTAGCCGGTCGCGTCGACTACGCCCTGCTTCCTCAGGTGGATGTAGCGGCGATCGTGGACCTCAGCGGCGGTATCGGCACGGGTCCGGTGGCGCTTCGGTGGTTGATTGTGAAGCCTTTCTGGACGAACGAGGGTACGGACTACGCCGTCCGTATTGCCGTAGACCCAGCCTCGGAGGGAGGCCTTGGCTTCAGGCAGACCGACGTGGCGTTCCTCTCGTCGTCGGACCTCACGCCTCTCGTCTCCACAGACTTTGCAATTGGGCTGCGCCGCGTACGTGCGGGCGTCAACGCGGCGCTTCTGGACGACACGGGTGCGTTCGATAACACGACGGCACTACTGCCCGACGGCGACCGCGTCCGCGTGATCGGCACCGAGATGCATGTCTACTGGGGAGCCAACTTCCACTATGACCTCGCCGGGAGCAACGTCGCGGTGGCCCTCCTCGCCGAGGGCGCGACGTATCGCTACGTGGCGTCCGAAACGTCGGAGAGCCTTCCGGAAGCGTTCGACGGTCCCGAGAACCGCGTCCGGAGCGGCATCGGCTGGCTGCAGTTGGGCCTCGACTTCGACCGCCCGAGCTTCCAGCTAAGCCCTCACGTGGCGCTGCCCCTCGTGGTCTGGGGAGACGTCCAGGGCGAGTCCGTCCGCTCGGGTCCCCGCCCAAACAAGGTGCGTGTGGGCCTAAACATCATGCTGCGGTAGGGAGGCCTCGGCTTCCGAGAGGAAGCGTAACCGACCTTCGCGGTGCGCGTATCGGGCGGGAAGCCCCCCTCGCTGATGCGCTGGTTGTTCTACATCCCCAAGCCCCGCAGCCGGGACGGTCTGCTGCGCCGCCGCCCCATCTGGCCCCGCCGCTTGATCCGTCGCGGCGCGACGCCCTACGCCCGCCGCCGCTTCGACCACGCCGAGGTCGGGCAACTCGCCTACCACGTCACACTGGTCGTGCTGCTGCTCTTCGGCTGTCGGATGGGCTCACTCGTCTTCGGATCGCTGAGTGAAAACGCACATGCGATGCAGGAAGCCATGCAGTTGCGCGGCGTGGAGCGTCCGGTCCTCCATCATGGCGAACGCATTGAGCAACGGCGCCTCGTCTACAGAGCCGTCTTGGATCGGAATGGACAGGTCGTGCCCTTCTACACAGCACCGGATTCTGTCATCGAAACTGTGTACGGACTTGACTTCTCTGAGATGGAGCCCATTGACCTGTATCCACTCACCTACGACGACTACATCCCACCGCCCCGAGAGGAAATGACGACCCGCCAACGCTATTTCTACTCTCGCCTGAACGAAGAACCACGCATGATCCTGTCGATCAGCGCTGACCAGCGCACGCCTATGGACTCGGTGTACGCGTTCATCCACGATGCTCGTGTGGCGGGCGTCCGGCGCTTCATGTTTATGGGCGTTCCTCCACCGTCGCCTTCAATCACAACGCAGCCGTAAACTTCAGCGCGGTACTCGACTCTACGTTGCAGTTGCGCCTGTCTGCTACTTCGAACTTCTCACTTCGAACTTTCCCATGCTCGTCTACGACCGGTCCGGCTTCTCTTCCTTTATCGACGACGGGCAACGGAGCCGCCTGCGAGACCAAGCCCTCGCGGCGCACCGGACGACGCTCGACGGGAGCGGCGCGGGGAGCGACATGCTCGGCTGGCGCTCGATGCTACGGCCGCCCAACGAGAATCTGATCGGGCGCATCCAGCGTCTCGCGACGGAGATCCGGGAGAAAGCCGACGTGCTCGTCTGCGTCGGCATTGGCGGATCCTACCTCGGCGCGGAGGCCGTCAACCAGGCACTCGGCACCTACTTCCCCACGGACGGTCCCGAGGTCCTCTTCGCTGGGCACCACATCTCGCCGACTTACCACCAGGAGTTGCTGGCCTACCTCCAGGGCAAGTCAGTCTACGTCAACGTGATCTCGAAGTCGGGCACGACGCTGGAGCCGATGCTGGCCTTCCGATTCCTGCGGCAGTTCATGGAGGACACCTTCCTCGACCACGCTAGCCGCATCATCGCCACGACGGATGCCTCAAAGGGCCAGCTTCGGATGCTCGCCGACCAGAAGGGCTACCGCACGTTCGTCATCCCCGACGACGTGGGCGGGCGCTTCTCGGTGCTCACGCCGGTCGGCCTCCTCCCCATCGCCGTCGCCGGGCACGACATCGCCGCGCTCATGGATGGGGCTGCTGCACAGCTCGTGGACCTCGCCGACACGGAAGCGAACGAGGCTATCGCCTACGCGCTCGACCGTTATATCCTCCACGAGGCTGGCTACCGCACCGAGATCCTGGCCGTCTTCGAGCCGAAGCTGCGCGGCATCGGCGCGTGGTGGCAGCAGCTCTTCGGCGAGAGCGAGGGGAAGGAGCACAAAGGCCTCTTCCCCGTCAGCGTGCAGTACTCGACCGACCTCCACTCGCTCGGGCAGTACGTCCAGGAGGGCCAGCGCACGCTCGTCGAGACGTTCCTCCTCGTCCAGAACCAGGACGCGACGCTGACCGTGCCGGAGATCGACGGCAACTTCGACAAGCTCAACTACCTCGCCGGGAAGGACTACAGCGCCGTCAACCGCGCGGCCTACGAGGGCACGCAGAAGGCCCACACCGACGGCGGCGTCCCGAACTGCACCGTCGCGATGAACCGCCTCGACGCGCGGCATCTCGGCGCGCTGCTCTACTTCTTCGAGCACGCCGTCTCGGTGAGCGGCTACCTGCTGAGCGTCAACCCGTTCAACCAGCCCGGCGTCGAGGCCTACAAGCAGGAGATGTTCCGCCGCCTCGGACGGCCGTAGGACCGGACAGCGAGGCGGAAAATGTGCGTTGGCGGGGCTGCGTCGCGGGTTGATCCAAACGGGCCAAGGCGGTAGGTTGGGCGCTGCTCACCCTACCCCTGGCCGATGCCCCACAGCCTCCTCGACTACGCCCCGCTGAGCGGGTTGCTCGGCACGCGCCTGTTTCGTTCCGCCCTGCGGCGCAACGCGTTCGTCGAGTTGCACAACGCGCTGGCCGCTGCGACGAGTGTGTGGGACCTCGGCCCGGCCGACACGCTGCGGATCAGCCGGGAGCATGGGGTCGATCTAACGACCGAGTTTGCTGCGGAGCGCCACGATTTCTACGTGCGCCACCTCACGCACGTCCTCAACGCCGCCGACTTCGGCGACGCCGAGGTGCACACGCTCGCCCACCTTGCGCGGACACTCTTTCTCACTCCGGCGGACCTCCACCACGCACACGATGCGGCGTTCGATGCTGAGGTACAGCGTGCAGCGGCCGACCACCACCTCACGCCAGACGAGACGCTGCGGCTGGCAGCACTCGCCCGCGCCTTCGACATCGAAGCGACGGCGTCGGAGCGGGTATCGGCGGCGCTCCGCTCGCGTGTGATCGACACCGCGGCACACTTCCTCAGCGACGACGAACTGGACGATGACGAGGCCGCCACCCTGGACGAGGCTCTCGCTACGCTCGCTGAGCCGCTCCCGTCTGACCTGATGGAACAGCTTCACCGCGCTCGCCAGCGATGGTTGCTCCGCCACGGTCCGCTCCCAGTCGTGGATATCCCGCTGCCAAAAACGCTGCGCCGCGGCGAGGTCGTCCGGTTCTATGCTCGGTTGACCTCGGCAGGACTTCCACGCCGAGGCCTGCTCAAAACGTTTGCAAATGCGCTGACCAGACCCGGTGCGACGAGCCCAGGGGCACCCACGGAGACGCAGCTCTACCTGACCGAGCACCGTGTGCTGGTCGTGCGTCGCAGCCAGCGGGTTCAGATCGGGCTGGCGCGCCTCCAAGCCGTACCGTCCGACGGAGTGACCGTGACCGTGCGGCAGTTCGCCGGCCCCGATATACCGCTCCGGTTCACTACAGCGGAGGAAGCGGAAGCGTTTACGCTCCTGGCTGTCCGCCTGGCGCTAGACCCTAGGCGCTGACGGGCCGGGCCAGCCGCAGCGCGTTGGCGACGACGAAGACGCTGCTGACGGCCATGATCGCCACGGCGACGAGTGGGTGCAGCAGTCCGGCGACGGCGAGACCGAGGCCGATGGTGTTGTAGCCAAACGTCCAGCCGAGATTCTGGCGGATGGTGCGGCGCGTGCGGCGGCTGAGCGCGAGCAGGGCGGGTACGTTTCGCAGGTCGGGGTTGTAGAGTACCCCGTCGGCTGCGTCGAGACTCACCTCGGCCCCAGAACCGACCGCGAGGCCTACGTCGGCTGTGGCGAGCGCGGCCGCGTCGTTCACGCCGTCGCCGACCATCAGGACGGCGCCGTGCTCGCGCTGTAGAGATCGCAGGGCATCGAGCTTCGATTCGGGCGTGAGGCGAGCGTGGGTGACGAGGTCCGCGCCGTCCTGCTCGCTCAGTCCTGCCGTGAACCGCTGCGCCGACGCCCCGCTGTCGCCTGTCAGAACGGCGACGGGCAGGCTCCGTGCTTGCAGCGCGGCGACGGCCTCCGCAGCGTGTGGCCGCGCCTCCTCCCGCAGCACCACCACGCCCACAACGGCATCGCCTTCCACGACGACGAGCGGCGTCCCGCCCTCGGCCTCCACGCGCGCAGCGTCTTCTTCGAGCGGGTGCGTCGTCACGCCGAGCACTTCCAACAGCGCCGCATTCCCGATCCCAACACGCTGCGGCCCCAACAGCATCTCTACCATACCGACGACGCCGACGCCAGGTACGGTTCGCGCATCTGTGACTGAAGCATGCGCCACACCCTGCGTCGCGGCATGCGCGAGGACCGGCGCGGCAAGCGGGTGCTGGACCGCAGCCTCCAGCCCCGCGGCAAGGCTGAGTACGGCTCTGGCGTCGGGTGGTGCGGGTTCGCCGTCGCCCCCAGCAAACACGGGCTGTGCGACGAGAATCTCGACGGCGGCGGTATCCATCGCACTGAGCGTGCCCGTCTTGTCGAAGGCGACGGCGCGTACGTCGGAAAGATCGAGGAGGGTTTGGCCAGAGCGCAGAAGTACTCCGTGCCGGGCGGACTCGCGGAGCGCCACCATGAGCGCAAGCGGCACGGCCAGCCCCAGCGCGCACGGGCACGCGATGAGCACCACGCTGAGGCTCGCGTAGAGCGCCGCCTCGAACCCGACGGCGACGAACCAGCCGCCGAACGTGGCGAGCGCAACCACGAGCACAGCGGGAATGAACCACCGCATCACCCGGTCGGTCTTCGCCACCACCTCGACGGGCTTCGCCAGCGCCCCGCGAAGGAGCCGTTCCACCTGCGCGAGGCGGCGGTCCTCGTCAATGGCTGTCACGCGGAGCGTCAGCGCCCCGTCGAGCGGCGCAGCTCCAGCGAGGAGGTCGTCACCGACGCCTCTGACGACCGGCCGTGCCTCGCCTGTCCACGTCTGCTCGCTGACATAGGCTTGGCCCGCTGTCACCACCCCATCGACCGGGGCGACTTCCCCGGCACGCAGCCGCAGCGAGTCGCCGACAATGAGCGCGTCGGCTTGTACCTCTTCGGTAGTCCCGTCGTCACGGACGCGGAGGAATGGGCCGCGTGGCACATTGAGCAAGCCGCGCAGGACGCGCGTGGCTTCGTGTTTGGTTCGTGCCTCGAAGTAGCGCCCGAGCGTGTAGAGCACGAGCAGCATCGCGGCGGTTTCGAGGTAGACGGGGCCGCCGCCGCGCACATACGACGCCACGCTCACCGCGACTGCGCTCCCGACGCCGAGCACAAACAAGGTGTGGAGCGAGAGCTGCCCGCGCCGGAGGTCGCTCCACGCCGCACGGACGAGCGGCCCGCCGAGCAGCACGAGGATCGGGACAACGGCGGCCAGCAGCGCAAGGTGCGCCGGCCCGATGCCGCTGTCGAGCGCGCGCAGCGCCGCGAAGCCGTAGCCGGTCGAGATGGCGAGGCTGAGCGCCATTGCGAACATCGCGGCGAGCGCGCCGGCCGCCACGCGCCACCTTAGCCGCCGCTGCGCCTCCGACTCCGCGAGCGCGGGGCTATGCACGGCGTCGCTGCCGAGCACCTCATCTACCATCCGGCAGCCGTAGCAGCAGTAGGCCCGCGTGCCGTCCGCCGAGGCGACCGGAGCCGCCCCTACTGGCAAGCCGCAGTGGTCGCAGGGGGTCATACCAGATCAGGCCACAACCTTTCGATCTTGTCATGCTGAACTTGATTCAGCATCTCAACGATGGCCCGGAGCACCGCAGTCGTCAGCGATCCTGAAACGCCCTGTAGACGGCTGGGGGCAGGATGACACCATCGTAACTCATCAACCAAACGTTGTATCATCGGAGTATGGGAGTGTGGCAGCAGGTAGCCCCGTTGACTCAGCTCGACAATCTCGTTGGCTGTTTGCTTTCGGACGCCTTCCACCCGCAAACCCACCCGCGGTCACACGTCCGAGCACTCCAGCGCTCACTCCACCAGCACAGCGACGACGCTCGTGTCGGTCGCAGCGGGATCGGCAGCCGGGGCGGTGCCCTCGATCTGGGCGTCGAAGAAGGGCTCCAACTCGGCGGCGGTCCATTGCGCGGTACGACCTGCGGTCTCGGTGCGGACGGCAGCCACCTCTTCGGGCGTGATCGGCGTGGCGCTGTTGCTCCAACTCGTCCGCTCGTGCGTCATGATCGCGGCGAGGTCAGCGTCGGAAAGCTGACCCCAAGCAGGCATATTGCCGTTGTACGTTTCGCCGCGCACGACCATCTCGCCGTTCATGCCGTGCAAGAGGATGCGGATGATGACCGGCTTCGAGTCGGTCACCCAGCGAGCACCGTCCACGGGGGGGAAGACGCCCGCCACACCGCCGCCGTCGGCCTGGTGGCAGTTGGAGCAACGCGAGAGGTAGAGCGCCTCCCCGTCGGGCTCAACGGGGGCGGCTTCTTCCACCACCACGACCTCGCCTTGGCCCCAGGGCGACGTCGAGAAGTCGCCGATGTTGCGCCCGAGGTAGAAGATGGCGAAGGTAGTCACGCCGAAAACGACGAGCCACAGCCACATCGGCGGAGCCTCGCCCCCCTCGTCGGGGAGGTCGATCTCCCGGCGCAGCGGCGCGGGCGCGTCGGGGCCGAGCGGGACGTCCTGATCAGGCATGGCGTCGATACGTGTGGGCGTGTACGGGTTCGTTGAGGTAGGCCTACTCGGCGTTGAGCGGTTCGACGCGAAGGGCCATCAGGTAGGCGTAGAGGTGCTCGACCTCCTCTTTCGCCACGACGACCTTGCCATCGGGCGGGACGTACTCTGCGGGTAGTGGCACGATGCGCTGCGACGCGAGGACAGCGCCGGGCTCGACTACGTCGAAGTAGAACGGGTACGCGGGCATGACCGAACCAGGGCTGACGGCACGCGGATTGTAGAAGTGCGCCATGTGCCAGTCCCACGACGGCTGGCGGCTGGCGATGTCCGAGAGGTCTGGTCCCGTTCGGCTTGTGCCGAGGAGGTGCGGGTCGTCGTAGAGGTAGTCGCCCGCCTTGGTCGGACGAGGGGCCCACCCGCGCGCGATGTCTGCACCGAAGTTCTCGGGGCGGATCTGCTGGCTGTGGCAGTAGATGCAGCCGTCGCGGATATACACCGCCCGCCCCTGCGCTTCCTCGAAGGTGTAATCCGAGCTCCCTGGCGTCGGCTCGATGTCGAAAAGCTGCAGGCCGGGGAGCAACGACAGCCCGGTGTAGCTCATCAGGACGGCCGCGATGACGCCAACAAACAGGACGATGGAGCGAGTCATGGGAGGTCAGGAGTGGGCAAGTGGCAAGTAGCAAGGAAGAGGGCAAGCGACTGCTTCTAATCACTTGACACGTGTCACTTGCTACTGGCAGCCGCAGGCTGCCGACGCGCCAGCGGAAACAGCGTCGGGGCGTCGCGTTGGGGGCCGCCCTTGCGGATGTTCTCGAAGACGAGGTAGGCGAAGATGATGTGGCCGATCGTCATCAGAGTGCCCGACACCGAGCGGATGAGGAGCCACAGCTTGGTCGACTCGACTACGGCGAGGAACGGGACGTTGGGGTTGAGCATCGCTAGACCTTGGATGACGCCGCCCACTGTGAGCGCGACCACATAGGCGCCGATGCCCATGCCGACGAGCCAGAAGTGCGCGGCGATGAGCTTCGAGGAGCGCCACTCCCATCCGGTCAGGCGCGGGAGGATGTAGTAGAGCGCCCCGAACATGATCATCGTCGCGAAGGCGTAGACGCCGAGGTGCGAGTGCGCGATCGTGTAGTGCGTGAAGTGGGTCACCTCCTGCCAGCCACGCAGCGACTGCAGGGAGCCCTGAATCGAAACCGACGTGTAGCTCATCGCGCCGAAGACGACGAAGCGCAGCGTCGGGCTCGCCATCACGCGCCGGAAGCGCCCCACGATGGTCATGTGGTGGTTGAGCGCCACCACCACCACCGGGATGATCATCATCACGCTGAAGACGATGCCTGTCGTGACGACCCACTGCGGCGGCGGCCCGCCAACGAGGTGGTGCGCGCCCGCCCAGTTGTAGAACAGCGCGAGCGTCCAGAAGCCGATGATCGAGAGGTGATAGCTGTAGACCGGCCGCCCCGTCACCTTGGGGATGAAGTAGTACGCCGCCGCAAGCGCCGCGGGCGTGAGCCAGAGCCCGAGGATGTTGTGCGCAAACCACCAGTTGGCCGTCGCGTGCGGCACGCCCGAATAGACCGGCAGCAGGAAGGTCACGAGCAGGATCGGCGTCCACAGGAGCGACGCCCCGATGTACCAGATCGACACGTAGAGGTGCTGCACACGGCGATGCGCCAGCGTGCGGAAGAGCGCAACGTTGTTGAGCAGGAAGCCCGCTACGATGATGAGGTAGGCGACGACGGGGAACTCGACCCACTCGATGGAGCGCGCGAATCCTGCCAGCAGTCCGATTGTCCCGATCACCATGCCGACGTTCCACAGCACGCACCCGACGAGCATGAGCCCGCCGTTGCGCAGCGGCGTCTTGAGCAGGCGGCACCACAGCCACGTCCCCACCCCGATGCCGACCATCGAGAGCCAGCCGAAGATGACCGTCTGGAGGTGAGCCGGGCGCAGCCGCCCGAACGTCAGCCACGCATCCTCGACGAGCCAGTCGGGGAAGTTGAACTTGAACGATGCCAGCAGCGCGAAAATCGACCCGACGAGCAGCCAGAACACGGCCGAACCGACGTAGGCTAGCACCGGCCATTTCACCGAGCGGTCCACGTCGGAGCGCCAGCCGGGCGGCGGCTCCGGGTAGGTCGAGGGCCCAAACGCGGAACGACGCGGCACCCCGCCACCATCTCCGCCGGGTGGAGGCACCTTCGCGAACGTCTGGTCCTGGGGCTGCCCGACCGGCTCGTCCTCATCGAAGATCACGTAAGCCCCCGCCTTCACATTACGGTACTGCCCCCGCTTGTCCGACCACATCAGGATGAACACCGAGATCGCCATCCCGATCAGGAGGACCATCACGATGATGATGAGCGAGGAATAGACCATGCGGGAAATTGAGGCAGAAAGGGAGGTCGGCGCGCGATCGCAAATGAGCGCCCGAGAGGACATCCAGACGCGCTACGTGACGGCCGGACGGGTCCACACGATGACGCTGGAGGCGTCTTCTTCAGGCAGAGCGTTGCGTTCAGCACGCTCGCGGAGCACACCAAAGGCGAGCACGGTCGTCCAGATCGCGATGCCGATGAACACGGCCAGGATCACGCTCGTGACGAAGACCTCGACGTTGCGCTGGCCCTGCGAGGACGGCTGCGCGGGAGAAGACATGACGGGGAAGGGCGCGAAGCACCCCAGAGCAGGGGGCACTTCAGAGAAAGAAGTGGGCGACGTGCACGCACAACATACGGTGTCCGTCGGGCCGATTCGATAGCCGAACCGTCAGGTTGGTTCCCATGATTCTCACATAGCCTGATCGAGTCAGGTGTGCCCGAAGGAGCGCCGGCGGGCGCTCAGAACCCCGCCTCGTACGTGCGCGGCAGGCTCGCGTCGGTGAGCACGACGAAGTCGCCGAGGCCAGCGTGCGCTTCCAGGTCGAAGGCGTCGAGAGCGCTGGCGGGCACCATCGTCACGATGAGCACGCGGTCGCCGGGGCGGAGCCGGGCCAGGTGCTCGGGGATGCCGAGGCCGCCCTCGCTGTGGAACGACCCGGTCACGTGCAGCACGAGCGCGTCCGGCTCCGCCGCGCGGTGTTGGGCGATGGCGTCGGCCATGCCGACATCGCGGAGGTTTTGCGCGGCCAGCATCCCGTCGAGGCTCGGCATGCCGGAGCCATGCGCTGTGTGGGAACTTGCCGCGGAGCTGTCAGCGCTCGAACCGCCGCCGTGCCCCATCATGCTCCCCATGAGCGCGAGGAACTTATCGGCGAGGGCTTCCGAGGCTGGAACTACCGGCGTCGGTAGGAAGGCGCGCGCGCGGAGCGGAAGTTGTGCCAGCACACCCACTCCGCGTTGGCTCACGAGCCGGACGTAGCGCGCGGGCGCGTTCGCGGCGAGCACAGGCTGTCCGTTCGCCCTGGCATGCTCCACGAGCGGGCGATAATCCGAGTCGTAGTTCGACCATGGCCGTGCCGCCGCGAGGAAGTCGCGCTCGCGGATCAGCCCCGCCAGGTACTCGTCGAGGACCAGTTGCACGTCCTGCTCGAACATCTCCAGCGACAGCGCGACAGGGCGCTCGCCCACGGTTGCCGCACGGAGCAGGTCGAGCTGCAGCGCATGCGCCACGGGGTCGTTGTGCTGCTCGCCGAGGAAGACCACGTCGGCGCCGACGAACGCTGCGGTGAGACTATCGAAGCTAGCAGGCGCCCCGTCGGCCGTGTAGATGCGAAAGGTCGATGGTTCAGCAGCTTCGGGTATCTGGGCGAAGGCAGGCACGGCAGCGAGAGCGAACGCAAGGACGAGGAGGGAGCGCATAGCGAAGCGATGTGTAGGAAGAGCACCAGCAAGCTACGCGCAGGGCAGAACCGCTGCCCTGGGCACGACGTCCCGTAGGTGCTCCGTTCTCGGACCGCCCACCCGCTCGTCCACCGACGCCTATCGCTTCGCCATGCGCCGCCTCGCACTCCTCCCCCTGCTCTTCTCGCTCGTCCTCGCCACCGCAGCCCAGGCTCAGCCCCTTCCCACCGCGACGCTAGAGGGGCGCGTCACCGACCGAGACCGGGAGCCGATCCCCGGCGCAAGCGTCTTTCTCGCGCAGACGCAGCGCGGCACCATCACCGACCGCGACGGCCGTTACCGGCTCACGCGTGTCCCGCTCGGCGCTCACCGCCTGGTCGCCTCCAGCGCGGGCTTTGAGACGGCCACGGAAGACCTCGTCCTCCGCCGTGAAGGGCGAACGCAGACCGTCAACTTCCGGCTGCGCGGCCTCGAACTCGGCGAGGTCGTCGTGGAAGCGGAGCGCGACGAGAAGTGGCAGGAGCGCTACGAGCGCTTCGAGCGCCGCTTCGTTGGGGAGACGGCCAACGCCGCCGAGACGGAGATCCTAAACCCGTTCGTCCTCGACTTCGAGCAGCGGCTTACAACCCTCACCGCGACCGCCCGCGAGCCGCTCGTAATCGAAAACCGCGCGCTCGGCTATCGGGTCTACTACAGCCTCACCGCCTTCGAGGCCGAGCCCAACCGCAACTTCTTCACCGGCGAGCCGCTCTTCGAAGAACTCGAACCGGCCGACGACGCGGAGGCCATCCGCTGGGCCGCCAACCGACGCAAGGCCTACCTCGGCTCGCCGCGTCACTTCCTCCGCAGCCTCGTGGCAAGCATAGCCAACGAGCAACCGGAGCAGGTCGACGAGACGGGCTACAGCCTCTACATCGTGCCCAACCAAGGCGGTCCCGGTGGGTCCTTCGGTAGCCCGTTTGGCGGGCGTCGCGGCGGCCGAGCCGAGCGTGTGGAAGTCACGCCGAGCGACCTCTTGGAGGAAACCCGTCGCGAGGGCGAGTACAAGCTCTCGTTCGTGGGGCTGATGGAGGTGATCTACCGGAACGAGCCCGAGGCCCCCGGCTTCCTGCAACGCGAGTGGGCGCGCGAGCAGCGCGGCCTGCGCGACGTGCAGACCTCACAGTTTCGCTTCCCGATCCCCAACGACCGAGCGATGCTCGACCGCTTCGGCCGCGAGCTCGACCCGCGCTCGATCACGCTCTCGGGCTACATGGCCTATGAGCGCTTCGCGGAGGACCTCCCCCGCGAGTACGGCCTCGCCGAAAGCGGCTTGCCCGGCGCCGAGGAAGCGGCCCAACTTTTCGAAGAGCAGCGACTCGAAGCGCAGCGGGAGCGGGCTGCCCGCGAGGCTGAAGCTGCCCCGACCGACTCTCCTGAAGCCTCGATGGACAGCGACGCGATGGACGAGGCAACCGAGGACGATGCGGAGGGCGAGTAAACGCAGGTCCTCGCCCCATCTCACTCATTCAGCAGGGTGTTGATCTCTGCATAGCCCGGTTTCTTCGCCTCCTCGACCCAGTCGGCTTCCGCCATGCTCGCGGCCACGGCCCGCGCCGACTCCTCGCCCGCATCAGGGTCCGCCCCGGCGTCGAGGAGCTGCTGCACAACGGCGAGGTTGCCCCCATAGACCGCCGCGACCAGCGGCGGCGCCCCAAAGGCGTTCTCGGCGGTGAGGTCAGCCCCCGCCTCCAGTAGGACGGCCACGACGGCCTCCTGGCCCGCTTCAGCGGCGATGTGGAGGGGCGTGTCGAGCGTCATCTCGGGCCGGTACATCGGGCCTGGCCGCCCCGCCACTGCGTTCACGTCGGCTCCGGCCTCCAGCAACACCTCGACGGCAGCGACGTGCCCGCCTTGGGCGGCAAACATGAGCGGGGTGCGGTAATTCTCAGGGCGATCTACGTCCTCGTCGCCTTCCAGCGCCACCGCGAGCCCCCCGGCATCCCCTTCAGCGGCAAGCTCGTGAAGCGTCGCGGCGGGTGCTTCGTCTAGCACCGAGATCGTAAGCGCATAGTTGCCCGTCGCGCCTCCATCGGCGGACGAGGCGAGCACGGTCCAGGTCCCCGCCACCGCCTCCCGCACGACGATGCGCGCCAGGCCGGTGCTGCCGAGGTAGCGGTCGTTCGACAGCGTGTCGGCGGCAGGCGAGACCACGAGCACACGCGGCACCATGTACGGGCTCAGGCTCGCGAGGTCGACCGAGATGGCCTGTCCTGCCGCGACCTCTGCCTCGTAGGCATCCGCGTAGAACGGGTAGTCGGGATTTCCGCCGGGGAGCGTGGCGTCGTCCTCGGTGAGGTCGGCGTAGTGCTCCTGCATCTGGGCAAGGGCACGGGGCGACGAGACGAGGGATACGACGAGCAGGGCAGCAAGAAACGGAAGGAGTCGCAGCGGGAGGGTTCGGAGCGGCATGGTGCGGAGGGATTGCGGAAGGGGTGCGGGCATCCTTCTAGGTAGTGCCTCGCCTCGCGTCTAGCAATCCCCGGAGCCGGGGATACGAACCACGGCCGCACCAACGATACGAGGCTGCCTCCGTACTGGAAGCAGCCTCGAACGTCGTAGACCGGTCGGAGCCGTCAGGCGTCGATCACGGCGGCGCCGTTCGAAACGATCTCGCTCTCGGCGAAGAAATAGCGGCCTTCCTTGATGCCGTTTGCGGCAGAGTCCGAGCCGTGCACAGCGTTCTCGCCGATCGACGTGGCGAACTGCTTGCGGATCGTACCCTCGGCAGCCTCAGCGGGGTTGGTCGCGCCGATGACCTCACGCCACTTCGCCACGGCGTCGTCGCGCTCTAGCACGAGCGGGACGCAGGGTGCGCTCGACATGAACGTGGTCAGCTCCTCGAAGAACGGGCGGCCGTCGTGGACGGCGTAGAAGCCCTCGGCCTCGCGCTTGGTGAGGTGGACGAGCTTCATCGCGCGAACAGCGAAGCCTTCGGCGAGGATGCGGTCGAGGATTTTGCCGGCGTGCCCAGCGGCAACGGCGTCGGGCTTGATGATAGCGAGGGTGCGTTCCATGGGACGTGGCGGTATGAGTTGCGGGGGATACTGTCAGCCTCAAAATCCGCTGTTCTCCGGGACTCCTGCGCGAAGCCAAAGCGAATTAGCCGCCGTGTGGGGCGTCTGCATGTCGCTCCGGCTCCGCGCGCTACGCCTCAGGAGCGGCCTGGCGGGCCGGAGCCTCGGGGAACGCCCCTCCTGCGTTCCGGGCGAGCGCTGCCGGACCCGCGCAGGCCATGGAAATCGTCCTGTAAATGTTGGACATCCAGACTGCGCGACCCAGCACTCTACGCCCCGTTTACCCGGAATGTGCCCATTCTATCTCACAACCGTAATCCGCGTCGCCACCGTGGACTGCGCATCGGTTGCACGAAGCACGTACACACCTCCAGCCAGGGCGTCTGTGTCGAGGGCGACTGTGACGCTCTCTCCGGCATTGGGCGTGGCATCGTAGAGCGTCCGTACCTGGCGCCCGAGCGTGTCGTAGAGCTCAACGAGCACGGGCGCCGTCGTAGCCGCCGTGAAGCGAACGGTTGCTGTGCCCGTGGCAGGGTTCGGGTAGGGCGTGTCTAGGGTCAGGACATCGGGTACCGCCCGTGCGGCACCGCCCGGCGGCGCTGCGGTCGTGTCGAAGGCGACAACGAGCGGCGCTGCGCCTAGGTCGAGCGTCCAGGCAGAGCCGCTCGCGGCGGGCACCGTGGCCGTCTCGCCGGTCGCCGAGACGCCGTCGAGGATCCACGCGCTGTCCGGGACGGCATTGACCGACAGCCCGGTCGCCACCGTCGTGTTGTCGTCGCCGTCGATCGGGCGCCAGGCGATGAGGTGCGTGGGGGTGCCGTCGGCCTCGCCGAGAAGGTAGGCGTAGGCCGTGCCGTCCTCGCGCACGATATCGACGAGGTGTCGGTTGCCGAGCGTAGCCTGGAACGCTTGCAGCGCGACGTAGGCACGCTTCGGCGCAAAGCCTGTCGCCGACGATCCGGTGAGGCCCGAGCGGGTGAAGAGCGTGCCGCCCGGCGTGTTGGCATAGAAATACCACGTCAATACCTCGGCCCCCTCGCGCGCTAGGATGATGGCGCCGCGAACGCCGTAGCGCGCCTGGGCTACCTCCGAGACGCATTCGCCGAAGGTGCAACTCTCGCCGACGCCGCCCGAATTCCAGCCCCATTCGGTAACGTGGATCGGCGTGCCGGGCATGTTGGCGTCGCGCCAGCGGGCCATGTTGCGGATCGCGTAAATCTCCGACGCGGGATCTTCGGGATACGTGGCAACGCGCGTGCCTGTGGCGTCTTCTGTGAAGCTGTAGAGGTGGGCGTTGAGCGCGTCCAGGTACGGCGCTTCGGCCGCCGTGACGCGCACGCCGAGGTAGTTCTTGTAGTAGTCCCCCGGTTGCTCCGGCGCGTAGGCTTGGAACGCCGCGGGCAACACCGTCATGGCTGGGTCAGCGGCTTTGGCCGCCGAGGCCATGCCGCGCAGCACATCGCGGTAGGTCGCGGCAGGCCACTGCGTCCACGGCTCGTTACCGATTTCCATCGCGGAGACATCGCCGGTGCCGTTGGTGGGGCCGAAGTGGTCCGCGAAGGCATCGCCGTAGGTCTGGGCCGAGGCATACGGCGTATTCCACCAACTTGCTGGGAAATTGGTGAACTGGATCGTGGTCCGCACGTCGAGCCCGGCCGTCTGCCAGTCGCCATACTCGCGGTCCCAGTCGAGCCACCACTTGGCGGGCGTGCCGCTCGTGGCCATGTTTGAGAAGTCGGGCGGGTTGTCGGGGTCCGTGACGTCCCAGTCCATGTTGTGGTAGGTGCGGGCATGGCTAGCCACAGGCGTATAGCGATCCGGCCCTTCGCCGGCAGGCAGGAGATCCGAGTAGCCGTTGGTGCCCCAGCCCCAGACGCCGTTGATGCCCAGGAGGTCACCGAGCGTCTGCGTGGTCGGCCCAGCGAACGTCTGCGGCGCGCCAAACTTGCCCCATTGGTCGTAGGCGTCCACTTCCCAGACGTAGCCCTTCGCCCAATCTTGCTCGGCCATCGTGTGCCGGACGCGGAGGTAGCGGGCTTGGACCGGCACCGCGAGCGTCGTCGTGATGACGTTGTTGGTCGTCGGGTCGACGGAGCCGACGGTTGTCCACGTTGCCCCGTCGTTGCTCGTCTGGTAGTCGGTAGCGGTGACGTTGTTGGCAGTCCACACGCGCGCTTCGATGAGGCCCACGTCCTGCGTTGCGCCGAAGTCGAACGTGACGGCCTCGAAGCACGGCGCTCCTAGCGCGGCGACCTCGAACAGGGAGAACGACGCCGCCGACTCTAGCAACACCCCGACCACCGGACCACTCAGCGCGGGCACGGCGAACCGTCGGTAGGCATAGTTGTCGCTCGTCGTTAGCGTCGCCACGAGCGTGGTGTCCGTTGCAGTGAGCGCGGAGAGTGTGACGCTGCTGCCGGTGTTGATCCGCGCCGCGATGCGGTAGAGGTCGCTTGGCTGTTCGAGATCGGCACGGAGCCACGCGCGACCGCCCGAGGCGAGCACGCCTGCCGAGCCGGACCCGCCCATGGTGGCACCGGTGATGTTTCCGGTGCTACTGCTCGTGCAGCGGCCATCGGCACAGGCGCCGAGGAGCACGTTGGTGTCGTCGCGGCTGATGAAGCCGGTCGGATAGCAGGCACCTGACTGCCACTGCGTAGCAATGTCGCCGTCGTGGACGTTGGCGAGCCCACTACCGGTGATGGAGGTCGCTGTGACGGTCGCGGCATCCGTGTGGGAGGCGACGAGACCGGCGTCGGCGTCCCACTGGGCGAAGGCAGCGGGACCTTGGACGAGAGAGAAGACAACGGCAACCCCGACTAGGGTCGCCGCCTGTATCGCGCGGGGCGCGAAGGCAACGAGAGAGAGCATCGGTGGATGGTGGTAGAGAGGAGAGTGCAGGCATCTTTGCTACTTCCAACGAGCGAGCGCAGCCTGTTTACCGTATGAATTTGACACAATTTACCCTCCTCGCATGTCCATCAAACGCCTACATTTCCGTACGACTAATAACCAATCCTTTGAAGACACATACCCTTCTCATGTAAGCATTTAATGGTATCCACCTTCTCCCAGGCAGCACGGCTGTGGGTCGGAATTCCGTGAGGGCCTGACAGCCTGCGTACATTCATGCTTCCGTTGACTTTTCCCTCTCCAGCACCGCCCCTTCGCTGATGACCCCGATCAAGTTTGGCACCGATGGCTGGCGCGCCATCATCGCCGCCGACTACACGTTTGAGAACCTGGAGCGTGTCGCCCGCGCGACCGGCCAGTGGCTCCACGCCACCTACGGCTCCGACGCTTCCGTGGTGGTCGGCTACGACTGCCGCTTCCTCGGCGACCAGTTCGCCGCCCGCGCCGCCCAGGTCTTTGCCTCCATGGGCATCCGCGTCCAACTCGCCGACTCGTTTGTCACTACGCCCGCCGTGAGTTGGGCCACCGAGGCCTACGGCCACAGCGCAGGCATCGTGATCACGGCGAGTCACAACCCGCCCGCGTACAACGGCTTCAAGATCAAGGCACACTTCGGCGGCCCAGCCTCGCCCGACATGATCGCGGCCGTCGAAGCCCAACTCGACCAACTTGCTGACGGCTTTGCGAAAAGGCAGCTCGCCGATCTCAGGACCGCCGGGCTGATCGAGCACATCGACCTCGCGAGCGCGTTCACAGCCATTCTCGCCGAGCGCATCGACACGGACGCGATCAAGGCGTCTGGGCTGAAATTCGCCTACGACGCGATGTACGGCGCTGGCCAGGGCACGCTGACGGACCTCCTCGGCGAGGACACCGTGGTCGAGCTGCACCACGACCACAACCCCGGCATGCATGGCCAAGCACCGGAGCCCATCGACCGCAACCTCGGCGCGCTCTCGGAGGCCGTCGTTGCCCACGGCTGCGCGGCCGGCCTTGCCACCGACGGCGACGCGGACCGCATCGGGATGTACGACGAGACCGGCGCGTTCGTCGACTCGCACAAGATCCTCGCGCTGCTCATTAAATACCTCTCGCAGGAGAAGGGCCTCGACGGCATCGTCGTGAAGACGTTCTCGACGACCGACATGCTCCAGAAGATGGCCGACGCCTACGGGCTGGAGGCCGTCACAACGCCCATCGGCTTCAAGTACATCGGCCCGATCATCGTCGAGCGCGACGTGCTCGTGGGCGGCGAGGAGTCCGGCGGCATGGCGATCAAGGGCCACATCCCCGAGCGCGACGGCCTGTTCATCGGGCTGACCGTCGTGGAGATGATGGTCAAGCGCGGCAAGAAACTCTCGGAGCTGGTCCAAGAGCTCTTCGACGAGTTCGGCGAGCACCGCCAGAGCCGCAACGACCTCCACACCACCGAGGCGAAGAAGCAAGCGTTCCTGGCGAAGCTCAAGAACGAAGGCCTGAGCACCATCAACGGCCGCGCGGTCGCGAAAACAGAGACCATCGACGGCTACAAGTTCCGCGTGGACGGCGGCTGGCTCATGTTCCGCCCCTCGGGCACGGAGCCGGTGCTCCGCGTCTACTCGGAAGCCGGCAGCCAGTCGGAAGCCGACGCGCTCGTCGCTGACGGCGTGGCGATGATCGGGTAGCGCTCCCGACTTGTCTCTCAACTACACGGAGCCTGCACGGACGATGCGCTGTGCAGGCTCCGTTTTGGTTTTGGCGATGTCGCTAGAACCGGTACCGCTCGGCGTTCGGTGCGGGTGCCCACGGGTGGTCGGGTTCGAACGTATCCCAGAAGAGCCGTGAGAGCGTGCGCAGCAGCTCGTAGCCCGCGTTGTCGGGCTCGTAGCGGAGGTCGGCCTGCTCCTTCGTCACGACGCAGAAGACGTACGGCCCGCTCGGTGCGTGGACGTAGACGACCTCGCTGCGCGACTCCATCACGGCGCCCTGCTTGGACGCAGCCTGGACGCTCGGCGGCAGCGCCGATATGGCCTCGTCGTCGTAGAACGTGCGCGTGAGGAGGCGATGCATCTCCTCGTCGGCGGCGGGGCTGACGGCCTGGCCTTCGACGATGCGCCGCATCAGGGTCGCCATCTCGCGCGGTGTGGTCTGGCCCCAGCCGTAGACTTCGCGAGCGTCTTCGCGGCCCGGCGTCCGACTGTTCACACGCGTCGCCTCGAAGCCATGCTCATCGAGCCAGGCGTTGATCGCGGCACCACCGCCTACGAGGCGCTGCAGCCAGAGGCTTGCCGTGTTGTCGCTCGCCGAGAGCATCAACTCGACGGCCTGGTGGAGCGGCACCTCGGCCCCATCGCGGAGGTCGCCGAAGAGGTCGTACTCGCTGTAGCGTAGCGAATCGCGGAAGACGAGGTCGGCGCCGTAGTTGAGGTCGCCGTCGTCGATGCGCTGGAACGTAGCGACGAGGATGGGGACCTTGATCATGCTCGCCGTCGGAAAGAGTTCGTCGGGCCGCAAGGCAGCAGAGCGCCCGGAGGGAAGGTGCTCCGCATAGATGCCGACGACGCCCTCGAACCCGTCCACGGCAGCCTCAACGGCCGCCTGCAAGGTGGAGTCGGGCGAGGCGTGCTGCGCCTGGGCAGGAAGCGTGACGAGCAACAGCAGGGCGAGGAGAAGCGCGCGCATGAGAGGGCTAGAAAGTGCGAAAGAGGATCACTTAGAAATCTACCGCCGCGCTACCTTTCGGCTCGCTCGCACATCGCCCTGCTATGCGCCCTGTCTCCCTCCGTTCGTACGCCGTTCCGACAGCCACCTTGACCGCCGTCGTGCTGGCCGCCGTCATGCTGGTCGCTTTGGTGCTCCTCGCTGCCTGCGCGCCCGCCACCGACGAAGCCTTTCCTACTGCGATGCCCGACCTGGACGCGCTCGCCTCCGAGATCGACTCGCTCCTCGCTGCCGCCCCCGACGCTACGGTCGCCGTGACCGTGATCGACGGCGCAACGACGTTCCACCACGGCGACCCCGACCGAGCGTTTCATGCAGCGAGCACGATGAAGGTGCCGGTGCTGATCGAACTCGTTCGGCAGGCCGAGGCTGGGCGCTTTGCCCTCGACGATTCGCTCGTGCTCGTCAACGACTTCCGCTCGATCCTCGATGGCTCGCCCTACCAGATCAGCGCGGACGCCGACACGGCGCTCTACGCACGCCTCGGCGAGCCTGTCCCGCTGCGCACGCTCGCCGAGCGGATGGTCACACACTCCTCGAACCTCGCCACGAACCTCCTCATCGCGCATGTCGGGGCCGACTCCGTGCAGGCGACCATCGAGCGGCTTGGCACGACGACCATGCGCGTGCTGCGCGGCGTGGAGGACATCCCTGCCTACCGGGCTGGCCTGAGCAATACCGCGACCGCGCACGACCTCGCTCAACTGATGTCAGCGCTCATGGACGGCCGCGCTGTCGGACCTGAGGCCGACGCGGCGATGGTCGAGATTCTGCTCGACCAGCGGCACAACGAGATGATCCCGGCAAGACTACCCAGCGATACCCGCGTGGCGCACAAGACAGGCTGGATCACCCGCATTCACCACGACGCTGCAATCGTCTATCCGGAGCTTGATGCGTCTTCGCAGGCGCCGTATGTCCTCGTGATCCTCACCGAAGGCATCGACGACTACGACGCCTCGGCCGTGCTCGGCGCTTCGATTGCCGGGGCCGTCCATGCGGCGTTCCGGCCCACCACTCCGAGTTGATCGCTGCTGGCTGATCGACCGCACTTCGCATTATTAATCCTGCACTCTCCCCCGCCCTATGCGTGTCGTCCAGTACGGCCTCGGCCCCATCGGTCTCGCCTGCGTTCAGACGCTTCTCGACAAAGCATCCTCCGGCCACCTTTCCCTCGTCGGCGCCATTGACATCGACCCCGCCAAGGTGGGCCGCGACCTCGCCGATTTGCTTGGACGCGACACCAAGACCGGCGTAGTGGTGTCCAGCGATGCAGACGCGACGCTCGCTGCGTTGAAGCCCGATGTCGTCCTCCACACGACTTCGTCGTTTCTGGACCGCGTCGAGGCGCAGCTCGCGGGCTGCCTGGACGCTGGCGCACACGTGGTGTCTTCAACGGAGGAGCTGTCGTTTCCCTACGACCGCCACCCAGAGGTCGCTGCGCGTCTCGACGCGAAAGCCAAGGCTGCGCAGCGTGTCGTGGTGGGCACGGGCGTCAACCCAGGCTATGCGATGGACGCACTTGCGCTGATGGCGACCGGCGTCTGCACCGAAGTCTCGCACGTCGCCGTCGACCGCGTCGTGGATGCTGGGGCGCGGCGTGGACCGCTGCAGCGCAAGGTCGGAGCGGGCATCACCCCCGCTGCCTTTGCGGAGAAGAAAGCGACGGGCACATTCGGGCACATCGGGCTGCGTGAGTCGCTGCTAATGGTAGCCGATGGCCTGGGCTGGACCCTCGACGCCATCGAAGAGACGCTCGACCCCGTACTCAGCGATCGGGCCATCACGACGCCGCACGCGAACGTCGCTGCGGGTCAAGTCGCCGGGATTCGCCACGCCATACGCGGATCGATCCAGGGCGAGGAGGTGCTGGCGCTCACGCTTCAGATGTATGTCGGGGCCGACGGCTCGCACGACACCGTTCGGGTCGCGGGGACGCCTCCGATCACGCTGACGGTGCCGGGCGGCATCTTCGGTGACACGGCGACCATCGCGGCGCTGGTCAACACGGCAGGCCTCGTCGCCGGCGGCGATCTCCAGCCGGGTCTGCGGACGATGGCAGACCTGCCAGTTCTGCGCGCGTTTGCCACGCGCTAGCTTGGGCTCACGCGGTCCCGGCCAGCGGCTGGCTCGCCGACGTACGGTCGGCCGTCGCCTCAACGGAGGAGGCTTGAGCTAGTCGAACCGCCCCGGTAGCGGCGTCGGCAGCAGGACCATGAGACGTTGTCATGCCCGGCAGCACACGCTCCACGGCCTCGCGCGTGAGCCGTTCGAAGCCCTCGATCCGGAACATGCCCCCGAAGAAGACGAGCGGCAGGACCTGCCTGCGATCGTCGTGCTCGGCGATCCATGCCACGAGCGGCGGCAGGTGCTCCGCGAGGGCACGCGCGGCCGCGTGTAGCAACTGCAGCGCGACGGCGTCGCCCGCTAGCGCCTCCGTCTCGACGATGCGTGTGAGAGCCGCCAGGTCGGCTTTCGAGGCACGTCCTGCCCAGGCCGGGAGCCCTCGGGGGGTCGTAGCGCCTGTTTCCACCATCAGGGCGGCTAGAAGCGACGTAGCTGGGCCTCGTCCGTCGAAGGCATGGAGCGCCGCCGCGAGTGCCGACCGGGCCGTGCCGTAGGCGCTCCCCTCGTCGCCGAGGACCATGCCCCAGCCGCCGCAGCGCTTCACGGTGCCTGCGCGGTCCTTGGCATACGCGATGGAGCCCGTCCCCGCGAGCAGCAACAGCGCCGGGCCGTCGCCCAGGGCGCCTTCGACGGCTGCCTGGCCGTCGCTCACCACCGTCACTTGCTCAGCGAGTCCCGCCGCTTCGAGTGCCTGGCATACGACCATGCGGTCGGCCTCGTGCTCCACGCCGGCAAGCCCCGCACAGAGCGCGTGCGCGGGACCTGACACCCCAGCTTCTGCTACCGCGTCGCGTACCAAGCCGACCACCACCCGTGCGCTTGCGGCAGGAGCCGCCGGGTCTACCAGACCAGCAGGCCCAACGTGGCGGTGCAGTTCCACACCGTCGGCGGTGGCGAGCACCACGGTCGTCCGGGTGCCCCCACCGTCGATGCCGACGAGATATCGCATGAGCAGTTACGCTTCAGCTAGTTCGAGCTCGCGCGCGGGCGCTTGAGCCAGCGCGCTCGTAGACACGGCTTCTTGCTTGAGCGGGTGACCACCTTGGCGGACGACGTAGCTCTCCATCGCGTAGTACGCCGGCAGCCCGAGTTGGTCCACCAAATCGGCCGTGCCGGTGTTCCGAGCCTCCACGCGCTGCCAAAACTCGCGGTCGTCCAGGCCGGGAAACGGTGCCGAGTCCTTCTGCGACTGGTGCTTGAAGATGGCCTGGATCTTCAGACGTAGCTCCTCGCGCGAGAGCGGGACGAGCACGTCGGCTTCGGCGACGGACCACTCCTGCCACGCGCCGCGGTAGTACCACACCTGGGGTGCCGGCCCCTCGTACAGGTCCAGCGCCTCGTGGATGGCCTGGAGGCACATCCGGTGGGTGCCGTGCGGGTCAGACAGATCGCCCGCCGCGAAAATCAGGTCGGGCTGGTGCTCGTTGAGCAAGTCCAGCGTGATCTCGACGTCCTGCGCGCCGATGGGGTCCTTGCGCACCTTGCCCGTCTGGTAGAACGGCAGGTTGAGGAAACGAGCCTGGCCACGCTTCATGCCAAACGTCTCGATACCAGACACTGCCTCCGCCTCCCGGATGACGCGCTTCATCTCCTGGACTTCGGGCGAGTCCATCTGCGCAGGCTTCTTGCGGTCAAGGAAGGCCTCCATCTTCTCGACGAGCCGCGAGACGCGCGAGTTCTCGAAGTCGAACGCCATCTCAACGCGGCGCATCAGGTCGAGATAGCGACGCACCTCGTGGTCGAAGACTGCGATGTTGCCCGAGGTCTGGTAGGCGACGATGACGTCGTTGTCGTTGTGGTGCAGCTTGTTGAGGATGCCGCCCATCGAGATCACGTCGTCGTCCGGGTGGGGCGAGAAGACGATGATGCGCTTGTCGTGGGGTAGCTTGCTCTTGCCGCGGATCTTGGCGATGAGCGCATTGAAGGCGTCGCCGTTGATCGGCCCGGCAGACCCGTAGCGGGCGAGGAGTCCGGCGAGGTGATGCTCGCGGTAGTCGATGTCGTCTAGGCGGAGGATCGACTTCCCGGCGGTCTGGCTGAGCCAGATTACGGCTTCGAGCTCCATCTTGGGCGTCCACTCGACCTCGCCCACGACCCACGGCGTCTTGACGCGCGTCAGTTCGGCGGATGCGGCCGGGTCGAGGTAGAAGGTCGCGTTGGGGTGGTTCTGGAGGTACGTCGCCGCCACGTCGCGGCTGATGTCGCCCTCCACGGAGCGCTTCACGATCGGCGCCTTGTGCTCGCCCGTGGCGATGAGCACGACCTCGCGCGCGTCGAGGATGGAGGCCACGCCCATCGTGATAGCCTGAGCGGGGACGTTCTCCTCGCCGAAGAAGTCGCTCGCGGCGTCCTTGCGGGTGATCGTGTCGAGCGCGATCAGGCGTGTCCGGCTCGTCGCGCCGGAGCCCGGCTCGTTGAAGCCGATGTGGCCCGTCTTGCCAATGCCGAGGATCTGAAAGTCGATACCACCGAGCGCCTCGATCTGCCGCTCGTAGTCCTCGACGTGCGCCTCAACCTCCTCACGCGGGATGTCTCCGAGCGGCACGTGCACGTTCTCCCGCTGGATGTTGATGTGGCTGAAGAGGTTCTCCCACATGTACCGATGGTAGCTGTGGATGCTCTCCGGGTCCATCGGGTAGTACTCGTCGAGGTTGAACGAGACCACGTCGGCGAAGTCGAGGCCGTCCTCGCGGTGGAGGCGGATCAGTTCGCGGTAGATGCCGATCGGCGTCGAGCCAGTCGCAAGGCCGAGGACGGGCGTCTTGCTGGCCGTACGGGCTTCGGCGATCACCTCGGCGATGCGGCCCGCGACCAGGCGGGCGATCTCGTCGTGCTCGGCGATGACGACGGGGACGCGCTCCTCGCGGGTTGCGGCGCTAGCGTGTACCATAGGGGAGGGTTGGGCTGCGGATACAAGGTCTGAGCGTTCAACGTACGACCTCGGCTGGCCCCATTCGCACCGGCTACATGCTTGGAACCGCTTCCTTTTTGGGCAAGGCTGTGCCCTGTGGGGGTCCGTCCTACAGCCCCGACCGCCGCGCTTCCCAGTCGATGCGCGGAGCGTCGAGGATGGCTGCCTGCACCGCGTCGGCCAGCGCGCGGCGCAGCGCGATGTGCTTGCGATTAGCGCTCGTCGGGTGCACGCGGTTGGTCAGCAGCACCACGAAGAGCCCCCGGTCGGGATCGATCCAGAGCGACGTGCCGGTGTAGCCGGTGTGTCCGAACGCCCGCGGCCCGAAGTAGCGCCCCGACGACGAGACCCCGCTGGGCGTATCCCACCCGAGCGCGCGGCTCGACGCAGCATCCTGAACGGCCGTCCACCGGGCCACGGTCGCCGGATGAAGCAAGCGGATGCCGTTGTAAGTGCCCCCGTTGAGCATCAGTTGTGCGAAGACTGCGAGGTCGTGCGCCGTAGAGAAAAGCCCAGCGTGCCCCGCGACACCACCGAGCGCCCAGGCGTTCGGATCATGCACCTCGCCGTGGATGAGCCCGGTGCGGCCCTGCGCGTCGACTTCTGTCGCGATGATGGCGCGGCGCGGCACGCCGGATACCGCTGGGCGAAACCCGGTGCGCGTCATCCCGAGCGGCGCGAAGATGCGTGCCTGCACGAAGGCATCAAGCGACTGATTCGCGATGCGCTCGATCACGAGTTGGAGCAGGATGAGGTCCCAGTCGCTGTAGAGCGTCACTGTGCCCGGCTCATGGCGCAGTGGTCGGCTGTTGATGGCTGCGAGGTAGGCGTCGCGGCCGCGCAGGTCTTCGTAGAGCCGCGCGAACGGTTCGAGCCCGCCCCGGTGTTCGAGCAGCATCCGCACGGTGATCGCAGCCTTGGCGGGGTCGTCGAAGCCTGGCAGCAGGTCCGCGATGCGCGCGTCGAGGTAGAGTTGGCCTTCCTCTTCGAGCAACATCGCCGCCGTGGTGGTTGCGACGACTTTGGTGAGCGATGCCAGGTCGAAGCGCGTCTGGGGCGTGACCAGCGCTGGGCTGGTAACGAGGTGCGCGTAGGCAACGGTGCCGTAGGCATGGTGGTGGACGAGGCGCCCGTGCCGCCCGACGGCGACCACAGCCCCGGAGGCCGCGCTATCCGCCAGCGCCGACTCGATGAGCGCGTCCAGCGTCCGCGAAAGCCCGCTGTGCATGCCTACGGTGGCCGGTCGCGCCGGTACCAGCGCCTTCGTTGTGGCGAGCCGCAGCGCGTCGGGGCTCGACCCGGCGCAGCCTGTGAACAGGAATGCAAACAGTAGACTCGCTCGGATCACAGGCGCACCTCCCGGTCTAGTCCGTCACCGCGCTGATGGAAGGGCGGCAGCGAGATCGGAAGGCGGCCGGTGATCGGTGCTTCACCGAGCAAAGCTCGCGCCGCCGCTTTCTGGCAGACGACATCGCCGCCCCAGGCGAGCAGGTAGGCGGGCGCCGCCGAGAAAGCGCTCAGGAGGTAGGGGTTGCCACATGACACGACCACGAGTGGTTTGGGACGAGCGGAGCTGCCCTCGGCTGCGAGTTCGTTGACGAAGCCCGTGAACCGGTCGTTGGCCCCGACGGAGCCCTTAAAGTTGCGGGGCGAGAGGTAGATCGCGACCACGACCGCGTCAGCGTCGGCCGCTTGCTGGCGAAGTGCGTCGAACTCGTCGGCACCCGAGCGGGCGTCCATGCGGACGGAGGTGACGGCGTGGCGCTTTGCGAGGTCGGCGTCGAACGCCTTGCCTGCCGGGAGGTCCTCGGCGTCGGCGAAGGTGACCGAGAGCACGCGCTGCCGCTCGGCGGGCTGCGGCACGGTGCCATGTTCGTCGCGGACGAGCGTGATGGCACGAGCCGCGGCCTCGCTAGCAAGCGCGTGGTGCGCGCGCGTCGCCACGATGCGGTCCACGGCGTCGAGTGGCACGCGGGCATCGCGGTTGTGGAGTCCGGCGCGGGCCTTCGCTTTGAGGATACGCCGCACGGACGCCTCGATGCGTTCTTCAGTGAGTCTTCCGGACGCGACCGCCGCGAGGATCGCGTCGCGGGTCGCGCGCACATCGAGCGGAAAGGTGAGCACGTCGGCCCCAGCCTCGACAGCCCGCACGCCGACCTCGCCAGCTGGGTAGGCCTTCGCCGCGCCGCCCATGTTGAGCGCGTCGGTGAAGACAAGCCCGGTGAACCCCATGCGTTCGCGGAGCACCTCCGTCAGGAAGAAGCGCGAGAGGGTCGCCGGCGGCGCGTCCGGCCCCTCCACGCCGGTGACCGCAATGTGCGCGGTCATGATGCCGTCCACGCCCGCGTCGATGACCTGCTGGAACGGCGGCAATTCGACCGCCTCCAGACGTCCCATGCCGTGCGGGATGACGGGCGTTTCGAGGTGCGTGTCCTCGGCGGTGTCGCCGTGGCCGGGGTAATGCTTACCGCAGGTGAGGAGGCCTGCCTGCTGCGCACCGCGCACGTAGGCCGCCGCGAGCCGCCCTACGGCGTCGGGGTCCTCGCCAAACGCCCGCGTGCTGATGATCGGGTTGGCCGGGTTGACGTTCACGTCCGCGACCGGCCCAAACGTCATGTGGACGCCCACGGCAAGGGCCTCGCGGGCTAACGCCGCCGCCATCGCTTCGACGAGCGCCTCGGCGTCCTCCCGAACCGCCCCAAAGCCCATCATCGGTGGGAAGAGCGTGCCGCCGCCGAGCGGGAGGACGTAGGGCAGCGCGTAGCTCCGCGCGATCCGCATCCCGGTACCGTTCTCCATGTCCGACGCTACGAGCAGCGGTACGCCCGCTCGCTCCTGCGCCGCGTTGGTGAGCGCCGCGTAGCTGTGCGGCGTCCCAACAGAGACGAGCAGCCCGCCGACGCCGTCCTCCTCGACCCACCGGGCGACGCGGTCGAACGCCTTTGAGTCGCGCGCGGTGTAGCCGCCGAGCACCCACGGCATGAGCAGGTGCCCCACGCGTTCGGGCAGCGTGAGGCGGTCGAGGGTAGCCGCGACCCAGGTGCGGCTAGAGTCGTCGAGCGGACGCAGCATCGGGGGAGAACGTCGAGCGGAGAGAGCGGGGAGACGGCGCGCGGCCGGGCGACAAAGGTAGAGTGCGGCGGCGTAGAATGGGGCTGGTATCGCTCCCGAATTGACGCCCGCCATGCGCACCTGCCTCGCCCTCGTCGTCCTCATTCTCGCTGGCTGTACCAGTTCGCAACCTCGCACGGACGAGTCACCGAAAGTTGAGGAGTTCGAGGTCACGCCTCCGTCTGCGACGACGGTACTGGAGGAGTTGATCGCCGACACCGACGCCTTCGCCCTCCCACGCGGTACGGCGCTCGACACGCTCGTCGTCACAGATGACGGCATCGACGTGCGCTTCAACGCGACGCTCGCGCACCGACCCTTCCGCCCCGACGATGTGGATGCGTTGCACAGCCTCGTTCGTGACGCGCTGGCGCCCTTCTTCCCAGACGCACCCATCCGCCTGTGGGTGGGCCGCTATGACGTCGCTGAACTCGTCCCCAACGCCTACCGCGATGTCGCCGACCTCGACTCGACACGCCTGGCGAAGTCGATGGACCGCCCTGCCCCACTCGTCACCAACGCCAGTCGCCCGTGGGTGCCGGAGGCGGGCCTCGAAGGGCGGCACATCGCGCTGTGGCCGAGCCACGGGTGGTACTACGAACCCACACTCGACCGGTGGGAGTGGCAGCGCGCGCGGCTCTTCCAGACCGTCGAGGATCTGCTGCCGTACGCCTTCATCGAGCGCTACATCGCGCCGATGCTGGAGCGCGCGGGCGCGAACGTGCTGATGCCCCGCGAACGCGACCCCCAGCCACACATGACAATCGTGGACGCTGGCGACCACGATACCCCGTTTCTTCTGCTGAACGATTGGGAGGAACAGATGCCGGGCTTCGCGCGCCAACCGCTCTACGGCCCCGGCGACAACCCGTTTGCGCTCGGCAGTCACTGGGTCGCACCGACCGGCACCCGTGACCTGCGCGTTGCCAATTGGAGGGCACCGCCCTCGCCAGGCCGCTACGCGGTCTACGTCAGCTACCAGCACGCCCCCGACCGTGCTACCAGCGCCGCCTACACGGTTCGTCACGCTGGAGGGAAGACGCAGTTTTCGGTTAACCAGCAGATCGGTGGCGGAACGTGGCTCTACCTCGGCACCTTCCAATTCTCAGGCGACGTAAGCGAGGGTGTGGCGCTGGACGCCAACGCGAGCGAGGGCGGCGCGACCGTCTCCGCCGATGCGGTACGCTTCGGCGGCGGCATGGGCGACGTGAGCCGAGGTGGTGCGCCGAGCGGTCGTCCTCGCTTCGTGGAGGCCGCGCGGTACTACCAGCAATTCGCGGGGGCCCCCGAGTATGTCTACAACGTCACCGGAGAGCCGGACGCCGACTACCGGGACGACTACCAGAGCCGCGGCGAGTGGGTCAACTGGCTCCGAGCACCCGTCGACGGCAACCAGACGGGCGGCGATGGCTACGGCCCCGTCGGGCACCGCGACACGCCGGGGCTCGGCATCCCCATCGACCTCGCATTTGCGTTCCACACCGACGCGGGGCAGACGCAGACCGACAGCACCATCGGCACGCTGATGATCGTGAACACGAACGGGCTCGACTCGACGTGGACGTTCCCCGACGGTGTGCGGCGGATCGCCAACCGCGACCTCGGCGACCTCATACAGACGCAGCTCGTGGAAGATCTCCGCGCGCTCTACGACAGCGCCTGGACGCGGCGTGGGCTGTGGGACCGCCGCTACAGCGAGGCGACGCGCCCGAACGTCCCGTCGGCGCTCCTGGAGTTGCTCTCGCACCACAACTTCGCCGACGTGCGTTTCGCCCAGGACCCGCGCTTTCGCCGCGACGCGAGCCGCGCGATCTACAAATCGATCCTCCGCTTCCTCGCCACCCAGCACAGCTTCGACCCCGTCGTGCAGCCGCTCGCCCCGTCGCACTTTTCCGCGACGCTGACGGCCTCGCCTACATCGGATTCAGGCACGTCGGATTCGGGGGGCGGCGTAACGCTGCGCTGGCGGCCTGTGAGTGACCCGTTCGAACCGACGGCCGAGCCCGAAGCCTACATCGTCTACACGCGCACTGGCGATCCCGACACGACCGGCTGGGGCAATGGGCAACTCGTCCGCGACACGACGCTCACCCTCACGGGCCTGAAACCCGGCGTGCTGCACAGCTACCGCGTCGCAGCGGTCAACGCGGGCGGCGAGAGCGCGCCGTCGGAGGCCCTCGCCGTGCTACACGTGGCCGACTCGCTCGCGACAGGCCCTCCGGTGCTGGTCGTGAACGGCTTCACGCGGATCGCGCCACCGATGAGCTTCTTCGCGGACACGCTGGCGGGCTTCATGCGCAGCCAGGACGCAGGCGTGGCCGATGGCTACGACGTGCACACCATCGGCGCGCAGCACACCTTCGACCGGACGCGCCCCTGGACCGACGACGACGACCCCGGCCATGGAGCCAGCTACGACAACCTCGCCACGACCGTGCTGCCCGGCAACACGTTCGACTTCGCCGTCGTCCATGGCGCCGCGCTCCGCGAGGCGGGCCGGTCGTTCGCCTCGTCGAGCGCCGATGCGTTTGCGGAGGGGCTAATCGACTCGGACGCCTATGCCGCGCTCGACCTGATTCTGGGCGAGCAGAAGACGACATCGTGGCCGGTTTCCTTCAAGCCGCCAGAGCGACCGCGCGCTCCTCAGTTCGAGGTCTTGCCGCTCGCGCTGCGTGCCGCGCTGACTGGCTTCTGCGAGGCAGGCGGCGACCTCTTCGTGAGCGGGGCCTACGTCGGCTCGGATACGGCCATCGGGCAACCCAGCGACGCCCCTGGTCCTGCGTTCCTCCGCGAGACGCTCGGCGTCCGGTGGCGCACCGACCGCGCTGCGACGACGGGCGGCCTCGTCGCACCCAAAGGCACGCTCCTCCCCGGCCGCGCCCACCTCGCGTTCGTCTCTGACCACGACCTAGCCGACCTCCGCCCCGCTGTCTACGCGGTCGAAGCCCCCGATGCACTCGAACCCGTCGACAGCCTCGGCACAACGGTCCTGCGCTACGCCGAGTCAACCATGAGCGTAGGCGTTGCCCACCGCGGCCCGTCATGCGCCGCCGTCACGCTCGGCGTCCCGTTCGAGACCATCACGACGCCGGACGACCGGACTGCGCTGATGCAGGCGGTGCTTCGGTTCTTCGAGGAGTGAGGTGGGTTGCTTGTTCGGCTCCCCCTGCTTGACGCGCGCGCTGTTGAATGTCAGGGGTGGCGGTGAAGCTGTCCCCCTCGCGCGTGAGGGGGACCGTTTTGGTTGACGCAGGAGCGAAGCGACTGTCAACCGAAACGGGGGGAGCAGGCCAGCTGAGATGCCCGCCTACCTGGAGGGCGACCGTTCACTCTCCAACCTGCTTCTCACAGCGATAAAAGACCCGGCTGATGTGCGCGCCGACGTGGTGTGCGTAGAACCCGACCGGCGCGACCCATGGGATCGTGGAAACAGCGTGACCCTGCGCGGCCATGTCGGCGAGGCAGCGCTTGAGGAGGACGGCGCCGACCCCACGTCCGCGCGCCGCCGCTGCCGTGCCCATCGGGCCGAACCAGCCGGTGCCGGTGGCGCTCGCACCGATGTTGTTGGCGTCGTACGCCGAAAACCCGAGCACGCCGCCGCCCTCCCACGCGAGGTGGAGGCTCACCGGGTCGTTGCGGAAGGTGCGGCCGACCTCGGCCTTCCACGCAGGCCAATGGGCATCGAGGAAGGCCATCACGGCAGATTCGTCGCTGGGACGTGCGCGAGCGACTGTGATGTTGTCTGCGAGCAGTCTTGCTTCGTCGGCGGACGTATCGAGGTCTTGCGTGAGGTCCACGTCCATGTGGATCGCGTTCGCGAGCTTCTCGTAGCCGCGCTTTTCGAAGTGCAGCAGCGCGCGGGTGTAGCGCGGGTCGAGGCCCGGGTGGAGGTAGTTCGGCGGCGACTCGCCGAGCCGGATCGCCGCCGCGCCGCGCGCGACCATCGCCGCTTCTAGCGCGTCCACGAGCGCGGTGCCAATGCCCTGCCGCTGGTACGTCTCGTGCACCGCGAGCAGCTTCACCACACCACGCATCGTCGGGCCGCGCGTCACGGTGCCTGCCCTACCCGTTGCCGGGTTGCTCGCCACCGGAGCCTCGCGCACCACGCCCACGGCAAAGCCGATCAGATCGCCATCGACTTCAGCGGCCAGCGCGAGGTCGGGCGTAACCCCGTCGTCCTCCCACACCTTCTCCACGAACACCGCGCGCGAGAGGGGATCGTAGCGCGCAACCGCATTCCAGAGCGCATGTGCGGCGTCCGTGTCAGCGAAGGTGAGGGGGCGGATGTGTTGGTCCCTGGTCATTGGTCCTTGGTCATTGAGTTGCCACATCCAAGGACTCTTATCGCTTGCCTAAATCCCTGGCGCAAAACTTTCCAGGAGTCATCCCCGCGCACGCGGGGACCCACACGTACGTCTCGAGACTACCCGCAACGCGGAGACCCGACGGGGGCGCGAGGAGGTTCTTCCGGACCTCCAGTCGCTCGCAAAGAAAGAGGCGATGCTGCCGATTGAATGACCTCGTGGGTCCTCGCTTTCGCGGGGATGACCAAGGTGGGCTCCGGAAGCCGTGCACCTCTGGCTCTCGCGATGGGTAGCCCTTCTCGCTTCCGACCTTACACTTCTCACTTTCCAGCCTCCTTCTCCTTCTTCCCAAACGACTCCGGCACGCGGATCAGCGCGGTCACGAGGAAGCTAGGGATCGTGGCGATGAGCACCCAGACGAAGAACTCCTCGTAGCCGATCAACTCCTGGAGCCAGCCGCTGAACATGCCGGGGATCATCATCCCGAGCGCCATGAGGCCCGTCCCGATGGCGTAGTGCGCTGTCTTATGCGTGCCTTCGGCGACGTAGATCAGATACAGCAGGAAGGCCGTGAAGCCGAAGCCATAGCCGAATTGCTCGATGGCCACGGCGATGTTGATGACGAGGAAGCTGTCGGGCCGGGCGACGGCGAGGAACAGATAGACTGCATTCGGGACGTTGATCGCGATGACCATGGGCCAGAGCCAGCGCTTGAGGCCGTCGCGCGCAGCGAGGATGCCGCCGAGGATGCCGCCGAGCGTGAGGAAGAGCAGCCCGATGGTGCCGTAGACGAAGCCGACCTCGCCGGTGGTGAGGGCGAGGCCGCCCGCCTCAGAGCTGTCGAGCAGGAACGGGCTCGCGAGCTTGACGAGCTGCGCCTCGGCGAAGCGGTAGAACAGCACGAACGCGACCGCGAGGCTGATCTCGGGCTTGAGGAAGAACGAGACGATGGCCTCGGCGAACGGCGTACCAGCGAACGGCAGCTTGGCGAAGAGCGGCCCCCACGGCCCTCGCTGCCGCGGACGGAAGAGCCCGTAGATCATCATCGGGACGAGCAGCACGAACAGCAGCGGGATGAACGCCGCGAGGAAACCGAGATACTGCACCAGCCCTGCTCCATCCGCGCCTTCGCTGGCGGGCTTGTCCGACGCCGGGCGCGGGAGCACGGCCTGGTGCCAGCCCCAGAGCGCGAGGAAGAGCCCCGCCATCACGAAGAACGTGATCGACCATGCGAGCGGGAGGTTGCCCGAGAGCGCCTCGATGGTGCCCGTCGTCGGCGCGTCGAGCTTGGGGTCGAGTTGGACGACGACCTGCGCGGGCGTGTCCCAGTTGGCGGCGGTGAACTCCAGCCGTGTGCCCTCGACGAGCTTGATGCTCGCGTCGCCAGTCTGGCGGAGGTTGACGACGGCCGTCTCGCCCTCGGGGAGCGGCGCGGAGAGCGTGAAGCCGAGCACCGCCACGTTGCCCGCGCGGGCGTCGGCCTCGACCTCATCGGGACCGAAGTAGGTCGTGATGAGGCTCTCCAGCGGCAGCACGACCGCCCGCTGCCACCACGTCGGCTCCACGACCTCGCCTGCGTCGTTCGTCATGGGCGCGGACTCGTCGGCGTAGAAGCCCGCCGCCACGTTGGACGCCTTCGCCGCGCCGATGACGGCGCTCGCGGAGTCGAGCGCGATGGGCGCGATTTCGAGGGCGAGGGCGTTCGTCGTCGGGACAAGTTGGATCGCGTCGGGGTCGGCCGTCGGTGGTGTGTACGGCGTCACGGCCGCCGCGTCGTTCGTTGCCGCGACGTCGACCTCCACGGGCGGTAGGCCGGTTGCGCCTTCGAGAAAACCGGCGAGGATAATGAGGAGTCCCTGCCCCGTGATCATCGCCGCGCGGTAGAAGGTGCTCCGAATGCCGATGTACCACGCCTGGTCGCCCTCGTCGAGCGCCAAAAGGTAGAACCCGTCCGCCGCGATGTCGTGCGTGGCCGACGAGAACGCGAGCAGCCAGAGGAACGCCAGCGTGTACTGGAAGAACGCGTCCATCGGCAGCGTGAGCGCGACCCCGGCAAGCCCTGCCCCGATGAACAACTGCATCAGGACGGTCCAGAAGCGCTTCGTCTTCAGCACGTCCACGAGCGGGCTCCAGAACGGCTTGATGACCCACGGCAGGTACAGCCAACTCGTGTAGAGCGCGATCTCGGTGTTCGAGATCCCGAGCCGCTTGTACATGATGACCGAGACCACCATCACGACGATGTAGGGCAGGCCCTCGGCGTAGTAGAGGCTCGGCACCCACCACCACGGGCTGCGCCCTTTGTCCGCTTGGTCGTTGTCGTCGGTCGGCGTGGTCGGTGGAGCGGACTCGGTCTGCATCGGCAGCGCTGGGGAAAGGTCCAGGGGAAGCAACACGCTAGCGCGTCCGGGCAAGGTACTCGAATCGCGGTGATCGACTGACAACGTGCTAGCTGGAGGGACCTCACGCCGTCGGTCTCCGTCGAACGGCTGCGTCTCCCCCTTTCGCCTCCTTCGCATGCCCTTCGTCGACCTTCCTGTCCCTGGCTGGGTGTGGACCGGCGCCACTGTGATCCTCTACGTGGGGGCCATAGCGAGTGCGCTCCACGCTGTCATGTCGGCCCGGACGCCACAGGGGGCATTCGGCTGGATGATTGGGCTGCTGACGTTGCCGCTCGTCACCCTACCGCTCTATTGGACGTTCGGCCACACCAAGTTCGGCGCCTACGTCCATGCCCTCCGGGACCTCGAACGCGACATTCAGGAACAACTTGGCGAGATTCGAAGCGCCGTCCGCGAGCAATACGCGGTGCCACCGGACGATCCGCGTGGCGAAGAACTGGCCTTCCGCGACCTTGCGACGCTGCCCTTCACCCGTGGCAACGGGGCGCGCCTGCTCATCGACGGCGAGGCCACCTTCGACGCGATTCTGAGTGCCATCGACCGCGCCGAGGACTACGTGCTCGCACAGTATTACACCGTCGCTGACGATACCATCGGCGGGCGCTTCCAGCAAGCGCTGATCCACGCGGCGGAGCGCGGGGTGCGGGTCCACTTTGTGTACGACGACGTCGGGAGCTACGCGCTGCCTCGCAGCTACAGTCGGACGCTCAAGGGCGCAGGCGTTCACGTGACGCCGTTCAGCGGGCGGCGGTCCTGGCTCGGGCGGCTCCGGCTCAACTTCCGAAACCATCGCAAGATCGTCGTCGTGGACGGGCGCGAGGCGTTTGCGGGCGGCCTCAACGTGGCAGACGAGTACCTCGGACACACCGAGGAGTACCCCCAGTGGCGGGACACGCACCTCGCCCTCACCGGTCCGACGGTCCAGGGCGTACAGCTCTCGTTCGTGCGCGACTGGTACTGGTCCACAGGCGACGTGCTCGACCTGCCCTGGGAGCCGATATCGTGCCCTGAGGATCGCCACGCGCTTGTGCTCGCCACCGGCCCTGCGGACCCCGTCGAGACGTGCGGCCTGTTCTATGCCCACGCGATCCAGTCGGCGGAGGAGCGTGTCTGGATCGCCACGCCCTATTTCGTCCCGGACGGCGGCGTCCTGACGTCGCTGCAGCTTGCGGCGCTACGCGGCGTAGATGTGCGCGTGCTCGTCCCGCGCCGGGCCGACCACACGGTGTTCGACTTCGTGCACTACGCCTACCTCAAACCGCTGGACGAGGCCGGGGCAAAGCTGTACTTCTACGAGCCGTGCTTCGCCCACCAGAAGGTCTGCGTCGTGGACGATGACTTCGCGGCCGTGGGGACGGCCAACTTCGACAACCGCTCGTTCCGGCTCAACTTCGAGTTGACGCTGCTCTTCGCCGACGCCGACTTCGCGGACAAGGTCGCGGCCATGCTCGACGACGACTTCGCCCAGAGCACCCGCGCGACGGTCGAGGACCTGGACGCCCAGCCGTTCTACTTCCACCTCGGCGTCCGCGCCTCGCGGCTCCTAGAGCCGATTCTGTGAGGGTCCGGCCTAACTACCCGTAGCCAGAAGGCCCTGCAGCCAGCGGTAGGTTTCTACCTGGGCATCGAGCGCAGGAGCGCCGTCGCTGTCGACGTAGCGGTTGCGCTGCGCCGCGTCGAGGAAGCGCGCTTTCGCGGTGTCCTGCCGCTGAAAGTCGAGGAGCGTGCGCAGTTCGTCCTGGCAGTGCGGGTCGAGGATCGGGAAGGCGACTTCGACGCGGCGGCTGAGATTGCGGTGCATCCAGTCGGCGGAGGCAAGGTAAAGCTGGCGGTCGCCGCCATGATGGAAGTCGTAGACGCGGGCGTGCTCCAGGTAGCGCCCGACGATGCTGCGCGCCTGGATGTGCTCACTCACGCCTGGCACCCCCGCGCAGGCTACCGAGAGTCCACGGCAGATGAGTTCGACCTCGACGCCTGCCTGGCTTGCGCTGTACAGCCGTTCTACCATCTCGGCATCTTCGAGGGCATTCATCTTCAGCACCATATGGCCCCGTCGCCCAGCTTGGGCTTCGGCAACCTCGTAGTCGATCAAGGCTTCAAAGCCCGAACGTAGCGTCTTCGGAGCAACGAGGAGATAGTAGTAGACCGGCGCTTCGTAGCCGTTTTCTTGCATCAGGAAGCCAAAGACCTTGCGCACGTCGTCCGTGAGCCGTGCGTCGGCGGTGAGGAGGCCGTGGTCGGCATAGACGCGCGCCGTCTTCTCGTTGAGGTTGCCGGTTCCGAGGTAGGCGTAGTGCCGCGTGCGGCCGTGCTCCTGGCGGGCGGCCAGCATCAGCTTGGCGTGCACCTTGAGCCGTGGATATGAATAGCGCACGGTTGCGCCCGCTGCTTCGAGCGCGGTGGCCCACTTGAGGTTCGGTGCCTCGTCGAAGCGGGCCATGATCTCGATGCAGGCGTGAACGCGCTTGCCCTGCTCCGCGGCCCGCATCAGCGCCTGCACCATAGCGGAGTCGTCAGCGGCGCGGTAGAGGGTGATCCAGAGGTCAGTGACCGCGGGGTCGGCCGCGGCCTCTTCCACGAACCGGACGACCGGCTGGAACGACTGGTACGGCGGGTGCACGAGGTGATCGCGCTCGCCAACCGCCTCCAGGATCGACGCCGCGTTGGTGAGTGCGGGGTGCGCGAGCGGCGGCTGGGGCGCAAAGCGTAGGTCGTCGCGTCCAAACCGGGGAAAGTCGGAGAGGTCGGAGAGGTTGTGGGTCCGCCCTCCCGGCACGAGGTCCTCGTCTTCGAGACGAAACCGCTCTTTCAGGAAGGCGAGGAGCGAAAATGGGGCCTGCGCATCGTAGAGGAAGCGCGAGGGGATGCCGAAGTCTCGCTTGGCGAGCGCGGCCTCCACCTGACTCCGGAAGACCGCCTCGTCTTCGTCGAAGGCGTCGTGGCTGTCCTGGTAGACCAACTCGGCGTCCCGCGAAAGCTTGATCGCGTAGGCCGCTCCGACTTCGTGGTCTGGAAACACCTGGGGGAGCGCTGCTCGAACGACATCGTCCAGGAACAGCACCAGATGCGGCAGTCGGGCGAGTTCGTTGTCCGCCTCGGGGTCGGCCGGAAGCTCCACGAATCGGTCGAGCTGCGGGGTTGGCACGTTGACGAGGCCATACTCCGGCCCAGCCCCGGCGCCAGTCGCCCACAACTCAACGACGAGATAGAGTCGGTTGTTAGCCAAAAACGGCGCGTTGCCGTTCTCCGCAGAGCCGGACGTGCCGGGTGTCAACACGATGGGGTCGAGCAGCGCCCACACGTGCTCGTCGGAATAGCGCTTCAGGAACGAACGCTGCGTCTCCGAGAGGTGCCGTTCTCCCAGGAGGGCAATCCCCTCGGCTTCGAGGGCGGGGAGCAGCGTCCCGCGCAGGATGCGTCCGAAGCGGTCCTGCTGCTCGGTGACGCGTGCATAGATGGCGCGCAGTAGCCGTGCCGGATCAGCTTTGGCATGCCCTCGCCCTGTCGTGTCGCCAAGCCGCAAGCGGGTACGGAGTGAGGCCACGCGTACCCGAAAGAATTCGTCGAGGTTGGACGACCAGACCGACAGAAAGAAGAGCCGGTCGAAGAGCGGGGTGCGCTCGTCCTCGGCTTCTTGCAGCACCCGTGCATTGAACTGAAGCCACGACAGTTCGCGGTCGAAAGCAGGCGCAGCCGTGGAAGGAGCGGCCGTGGAAGCGATGGTCGTCATGGCGCGGAGACAGGCACGAGAGGCAGCCGAGGGCGATTCGTAGCAATGCGGCACGCCGCCTTCGGTTTGGGTCACGCTGTTATGCTTCCGTAAACGCCCTGCTTGGTGTACCCCCGCCAGGACTCGAACCTGGATCTACGGCTTAGGAGGCCGTAGCTCTATCCTGTTGAGCTACAGGGGCCGGTCGCCACGAGCAGATCGCGCACGAGCGGCGAAAAGATACGGTGCCCCGAATCCGCTCAGCTTGTCGCACTCAGGCCCCTTCGTCCAATGCGTTGTCGGCGTAGGACGCGCCACCATCCGAGAGCCGACCGTCTTCGAGCGTGAGGACGCGGTCGGCGAGCGCGGCCAGCGCGGGGTTGTGCGTCACGATCACGAACGCCTGCCCCTGCTCGCGGCTCAGGGCCCGCAGTTCGTTGTGGAGCGCGTCCGCGGTCTTGGTGTCGAGGTTGCCCGTCGGCTCGTCGGCAAGGACGAGGCCGGGCTGGTTCATCAGCGCGCGAGCAATCGCCACACGCTGCCGCTCCCCGCCGGACAACTGCGCAGGGCGATGATCCGTGCGGTCGGCGAGCCCCATCGACGCGAGCAGCGATGCAGCCCGCTCGTGGGCCTGCGCCGTCGGTGTGCGTTGGATGAGCGCGGGCATCGCCACGTTTTCCAGCGCCGAGAACTCGGGCAGCAGGTGGTGAAACTGGAAGACGAAGCCGATCTCGCGCCCGCGGAAGCTGGCGAGCGCCTCGTCGTCGTAGGCGAACACATCCGTCTCGCGGCCCGTGCGATCGGTGTAGCTCACGCGCCCGCTCGTCGGCCGGTCGAGCGCGCCGAGGAGGTGTAGCAGCGTGCTCTTACCGGTCCCACTCTCGCCCACGATGGCGACAAATTCGCCCCGCCGCACGTCGAGGTCCACACCGCCGAGCACCGTCAGCGGACCCTTGGCGGTCGGGTACGACTTCGTAAGGCCGCGCGCCGTGAGAAGGGTCGCTGGTCGAGGGTCGTAGGTCGCAGGTCCCTCGACGTCCGTTCCCTCTGCATCTGCGTTGTCGCCTGGCTGGGCTGCGTCGTCCCCGTTCATACGTTCACACCGTCACACGTGCACACCGCCGCTACCCGTCCTGCCGCTCGATGTTGTACTTCGAGAGCTTGTTGTAGAGGTGCGAGCGCTGGATGCCGATGCTCTCGGCCGTGCGCGAGATGTTCCAGCCGAACTGCTCCAGCTTGCGCTCGATGAAGAGCTTCTCGGCCATGTCACGGAACTCCGAGAACTGGTCGTACTGGTCGAGGAGCCCCGCCATGGGGTCGCCGCCGGAGCCGCCGGGGTTGACGAAACGATCCACGTCGGCCACACCGATCTCGCTGCCCTCGGACAGGATGAGCAGGCGCTCTACAACGTTGCGCAGTTCACGGACGTTGCCGCGCCAGTCGAGTGTGCGGAGGCGGTCGAGGGCATCGCGGCTGAAGGAGCGGCCCAGCATGCCGTTTTGGAGCGCCACCCGGCGGAGGATGTGCTCGGCGATGGCCGGGATGTCGCCTCGGCGCTCGCGCAGCGGCGGCACGTGGATCAGGATGACCGACAGGCGGTGGTAGAGGTCCTCGCGGAACTGCTGCCCGTCGATGGCTTCGAGCAGATTCTTGTTGGTAGCCGCCACCACGCGGACGTTGACCGGGATCATCCGGTCGCCGCCGACGCGGGTGATGCGGCTCTCCTGAAGCGCGCGCAGCACCTTGGCTTGCGCGTCGAGCGACATGTCGCCGATCTCGTCGAGGAAGAGCGTACCGCCGTCGGCCTGCTCGAACTTGCCGACGCGCTGCTTGGTCGCCCCGGTGAAGGCGCCTTTCTCGTGGCCGAAGAGCTCGCTCTCGATGAGTTCGCTCGGAATGGCCGCGCAGTTGACCTCCACGAGCGGCCCCTCGCTGCGAGCCGACTGGTGGTGGATCCAGCGCGCGACGAGTTCTTTCCCCGTGCCCGCTTCGCCGGTGATGAGCACGCGGGCCTCGGTCGGCGCGACGCGCTCGATCGTGCCGGTGATGTGCTGGATGGCCTGGCTCTCGCCGATGATGGGCGTGAGTTCGTCGTGGGAGACGTCGGCGACGGCCTGGCGCAGGCGCTTGTTCTCGGTTTCGAGTTGGCTCTTTTCGAGCGCGCTGCGGACCGTGACGAGGAGGCGGTTGAGGTCCGGTGGCTTCTCGATGAAGTCGACCGCGCCGAGGCGAGTCGCTTCCACGGCGGTCTCGACGGTGCCGTGCCCCGAGATCATCACGACTGGGAGGCCGAGGTCGGTGCCACTGAGCGTTTCTAGCACCTCCATGCCGTCGCGCTTCGGCATCTTGATGTCGAGCAGCATCAGGTCGTGCTCGCCCGTCTTCGCCAGCTTGAGCGCCTCGGCGCCGTCGGCCGCCTCCTCGATGTCGTAGCCCTCGTATTCGAGGATGTCGCGCAGCGTGCGGCGGATCGGCGCTTCGTCGTCGGCGATGAGAATCTTGGCCATGAGACGGGGAAACGGGGCGAGGAAACGGCTAGAGCAAGAGCGCGCCGGTTTGCCGTAGCTCCGGCTCCCCGGCTCATTGTGGTAGCGCAGCGGGCGCTAGCGCATCGCGGCGAGGCGAGCGCGGTAGAAGCCGAGGTTGGCCGCCGCAGGCGAGTCCTCGTAGAGCGTCTCGATGTCGTCGTAGATGCTGGCGGCGGCGTCGAGGTCGCCGACGGACTCGTAGTTCCGCGCGGCAGCCAGGAGGTAGTCCGGGGCGGACACGCCTTCATACGCATCGGCAGCGCGGCGATAGAGGCGGGCCGCCTGCTCGGCGTCGCCTTGCTGCTCGTAGATGGCGGCCTCGCCTGCGAGCGCACTAGCGCCGATGATGTCGTCGTCGGCCCCGTAGCGCCTGAAGAAGTCCAGCGCTTCGTCGTAGCGCTCCAGTTGCAGGAGGGCGTCGGCGGCGTAGAACGTAGCCAGGTTGCCCGTCGGCGTCGAGCCGAAGTCTTCCGCGACGGCGAGCAAGCCGGGTGCTTCGAGGGTGCCTTCGAGCGCCTCCGCATACTCGCCCGCCTCATAGGCCGTCAGCGCGCTGCCGAGCAGCTTGGCGGCCTCTTGGTCCTGGCTGCCACGCCATGCGGCATAGGCGAACGAGGCCAGCCCGATCACCACCACGGCGACGCCCAGGCCGATGATCAGGTTTTTGTACTGGTCCCAGAAGCTCCACGACGTCGCGTAGGCCGACGTCAGCGCGTCCCCTTGGGGCTCCGTGCGGGAAGTGGTCGCCGACTTCGGCGGCTTGAGCATGCTCATGATTTCGAGTAGCAACAGATCCGAGGCGGGGCGTCCGCGCAGCACCGTGCGCGCGAGGTGGGCCAGGCTTGCCTCTTCTTTGAAAAGCGGATAGCTGGCAAAGGTACGCCGCCGCCAGGGTGCCCACCATCGTAGACAATTGAAATGCGCGTGGATCGTCGGTGCCCCCGCTCGATTCGCGGTGTCTTCATGGCCATGGAAGCGCTTCGCTCGCCACTTCGCCCGCAATTCATTCCGGAATGTCGAGGGGACCGGATAGGTTAGATTCACCTACCAGTTCTGTCCACCCCCGTCCTCTTATCGACTGCCTCACTCCTATGGCTATCCGACTCGGCATCAACGGCTTCGGGCGCATCGGGCGCCTCGTCTTTCGCAGCATCCTGGAGCGCCAGGACGACGCCTTCGACATCGTCGCGGTGAACGACCTCACCGACGCCGGCACGCTCGCCCACCTCTTTAAGTACGACTCCGTCCACGGCCGCTACCCCGGCCAGGTGAGCACCTGGGGCGACGACCACCTCCAGATCGACGGCGACCGCTTCAAGGTTTTCTCCGAGCGTAACCCCGCCGACCTCCCCTGGGGCGACCTCGGCTGCGACGTCGTGATCGAGTCGACGGGCATCTTCCGCACCCGCGACAAGGCAGCTCTGCACCTCGAAGCCGGCGCCAAGAAGGTCGTCATCTCCGCGCCCGCGTCCGGCCCGATCGACGCGACCGTCGTGCTCGGCGTCAACGACGACGTGCTCACCGCCGATATGGAGGTGATCTCGAACGCCTCGTGCACCACCAACTGCCTCGCGCCGATGGCGAAGGTGCTCGACGACGCCTTTGGCTTGGAGAAGGGCTTCATGACCACGGTGCACGCCTACACGTCGGACCAGCGCATCCAGGACGCGCCGCACAAAGACCTCCGCCGCGCCCGCGCCGCTGCCCTCTCGATCATCCCGACGACGACC
>JBCBEX010000025.1:0-48159 GCA_038528235.1 Bacteroidota bacterium | reverse complement strand
CAGCCCGTTGTTGATCAGGTGCAGCACCACGCCCGTCCAGAGGCTCCCCGTCGCCCAGACGGCGAAGGCAAGGTAGGCGCCCAGGAAGCTCAGCGGTAACGCCTGCGTGAGGCGCATGTGGTAGAGGCCGAACACAACGCCCACGATCACAAACACTGCTATAATCGGGGCTTTCTCGGCTATGAACCTAGAACGTCTCGAAGCGAAAGGACTACGTGCTATTCTCTGAAAAAGGCTCGGAATGCGCCGTTCGAGTTGGCGCTGCATGTAGCCGCGGAAGAGGTACTCCTCGCACAGCGCGGGCGTGAGCGCCACGAGCACGAGCGCGAGGCCAATCGAGATGTCGAGGTTGCCGAGCAGCCCCTCGATCATCTCCATCTGGCTCTGGTCGAAGTCGCGGATGGTCTGCGGGAGCGGGAGCGCGTTGTTGAGCTCGGCGAGCCACGTGTTGAACGGCAGCAGCACGAAGAGACCTACGACGGCGAGCAGCAGACCGGGCGTGTCGGCGCGGCGGACGTAGGCGAACTGCGCCCGCTGCCGCGTGTGGAGCATCACGAACAGGAACACGAGCAACCCAAAGCCGAGGTACTGCCCGATGGCGTTGCCGATGAGCAGCAGGTCGGCCCGCTCGGTGAGTTGCGTCATCACCTCGGCCAGGTCTGGAGCGGCGCCGCTTTGCGCGTCGGACACTGCGCCGGGGATCACCATCGCCGCGACGGCCAGGGCACCGATGAGCTGGTAGATGAAAAACGCCACCACCGGCACGAGGATGGCGAGCAGCACCGGGTGAAAGTCCTGCCGCTCCAGCCAGCCCGTGAGCCGCACCGGCTTGGCCCACGACCACGGGTCCCGCACCACCGCGGTCGGCTTGGTGAACCCACGCGGGTCGGGCCGGTCGGCCAGCATGCCGCGCTTACCGAGAAGGTCGGCTTCTGAACGCACTCCAGAACGGGCGGGCACGGCAGGCTCGGAGCCCGGCAGCGGCGAAGAAGTCGGCGTGTCGCTCATGGCGTCGGAGTCGGTGGACGGAGAGGCCCGCAACGGGCTAGAACGATCAGGCAGGCAAGCGCCGTGCCTTACGTGGTCACGGAATCGTTTGTCCCTCGTCCTTTGTCATTGGTCGGCAATCGAACCGCCATGGCGGTCAAACCAGTTCCACCTCGGTGCTGCCCAGTTCGAGGTGCTCGATTACGTCGAGCCAGTCGCCCTGGAAGACCTCGACGGGCACGCCGCCGAGAGCATCCGACAGGTCGGCGGGACTGTTCTTGCCCGGCACGTTGTCGAGGAACAGCCCCTCGAAGTTGACACTGTCGGGCGGGAGCAGGACGAGGTCGCCAATCTCCCCCGCGTCGGCGAGCGGCTTCAGGGCTTTGTGGAACGACTTGTAATTGAGCAGCCCGCTCACCGTCACCGAATCGCCGAAGAGCCAGTTGTGGCACTCCACGACCTGCACGTCGAGGTTGTAGACCTGGCGCAAGACGGGTGCGATGCGGTCGCGCATCAGGTCAGCGGTGAGGGTGCCCGTCACGAGCGTCAGGCGGCGCGGCACCGGGAGGACGCCCGGGAAGTCTTCCGCCTGGAACGCCAACTCGTTGAGGAAGTCGCGGCTCATCCCGACGCCGTTCTCCATGAGCGGGTAGCCGTCATAGCTGTCCTCCTGCGGGAAGTCGAGCCCGCCGAGGATGTAGACCTCGTCGGAGAGGTAGACGAACCCGCGCCCGATGGTGTCGCGGAAGAAGGCCTGCCAGCGCTCGGTGAGGCGGACGAGTTGCTGCGCTTCCGTCGGCGTGACGAGCCGCAGGTCGGTGAGGTCGCGGCGGTGGCGCGTCAGCCCGACCGGGACGATGGACACCGAGAAGAGTTGCTCGTGGAATTCGTAGAGGTCGAGGATCGTCCGGACGAGCGCGCCCGCGTCGTTGAAGCCGGGCACGAGCACAATCTGCGCGTGCATCTCGATGCCGTGCTCGTGGAAGTAGCGCAGCTTCTCCATGAGCCGGTCGCGCTGCGTGCGGTGGCCCATCATCCGGCTGCGGATGGCATCGTCGGTGCAGTGGACCGAGATGTAGAGCGGGCTCAGGCGCTGCTCGACGATGCGGGCGAGGTTGCGCTCGCGGAGGTTGGTGACGGTGATGTAGTTCCCGTAGAGGAACGACATCCGGAAGTCGCCGTCACGGAAGTAGAGCGTATCCCGGAGGCCGACGGGGTTTTGGTCGACGAAGCAGAACACGCAGTCGTCGCCGCAGGTCTTGATGCGGAACTCCTCGAAGGTCGCGCCGAAGGGCTCGTCGGGGTCCTTGGTGACGTGCTGCTGGTCGAGCGTGCCGTTGAGGCGCACCTTGAGCGTGAGCGCCTCCTCGCCGCCCGTGCGGAAGCGGAAGTCGAGTTCGTCCTCGATGCTCTGGCCGTCCACGGCGAGCACCTGGTCGCCCGGCCCCCAGCCGAGTTCGTCAGCGAGGCTCCCGGGATCGACGGCGGCGACCTGAATGGGCATGATTGGGAAGGCAGAAGTTGGAAGGCAGAAGGATGAAGTTTGTCTCTTCTATCTTCAGGGGCATGCGGGGCGCGGAGAACTTTAGCAAACTTTTCCGGGCAGGCGGCCAACGCGAGGCACCGAACCAGGTTCACGAAGAGTGCTCCACCGGGGTGGGTTCACGGACAATCTGCACCGGCCGCGCCTTGTTTCGGCGCAGCAGCGTGCTATCTTGCGTGTCCTTGCGCCCGTAGCTCAGCTGGATAGAGCGTTGGATTCCGGTTCCAAAGGTCGGAGGTTCGAATCCTCTCGGGCGTACACGCTAAACGCCGCACCCTACGCAGGGCGCGGCGTTTTTTCGTGAGGCCGCTCACCACAAGTCGTGACGATTGCCGCACACGCTCCGACCAGAACGGAGGGCGAAGGCACAGGCTCGGTGGTGGACGCTGCGAGCGGTGCCTCCGCCTCCGTAAGCGCACGACGGACGAAGTCGTCTCGCCTCATCCTTCCTCGCTTCGCTGCGTGCGCAGCTTGCGCGCCGCATAGCCCACGCCGAGGAGCGCGAGCAGCCCCAGTCCTCCATCGATGGGCACCTGCGTAGGGTCGCCTGGTAGCGTTGGCACCGCCTCAGCAGGCGGCTCCTCGAACGTCGGCGGCGGGGATGAGGGCGCGGCCCAGTCGGGCAGGCTCTGCGCTGTCGCGGCGGGCCGTGAGCCAAGCGCTAGGCAGACAAGGAGAACGCAGAATCGTAGGCGATCCATACTCATGAGACAAGCGTGCATGTGCGGTGGAAAGGAACTAGCGTACGAGCGTGAGGCGGTGGCTCACGCGGACGCCGTCCACGTCGAGACGAACGACGTAGACGCCGCTGGAGAGGTCGCTCGCGTCGAGCGTCACCTCGTGCCAGCCGGCGGCATGGTCGCCCTCGGCGAGCACCCGCAGGCGACGGCCCGCGAGGTCGTAGAGCACCACCCGTGCGGTGCCTGCCTCTGGCAACCCATAGCGCAGCGTCGTCTGCGATTCGAACGGGTTCGGGTAGTTGCCTGCGAGCGTCGCCACCTCGGGCAGTACCGGCCCCTCCTCGACCGATACTGCCGAGGCCGCAGCGATGCGGAGCGTGAACCGCTTCACCGCCGCGAGTCGCGCGACGACCGTCGGGGGCAGACCTGCTGCCTCCAGCCTGTTTTGTTCTTGCGCAGCCGCCTCGGCCTGGCCAGCCAATCCGGCGACCTGCTCGAAGGTGTAGGCGTTCGCTGCACCCAAGTCCACCGTCTCGTCGGTTTCGGCGTCGTGGAGGGTTACCGTCCACCCCACTGGGAGGTGCTCCAGCGCCGGCCAGCGCAGCGTGAACGTGCCGCCCACGTCTCGACCCACCTCTACCACGCGCAAGCCGAGGGAGATCTCGACCGCCTCGTCCTCGGCAAGCACGGGCAACGCGTTGATGACGAGGCCCGTCTCATCGGAGGCTGCGTCCCCGAGCGCGGTCGTGTAGAGTTGGGCGAACGTCGACGCGAGCGGGCTCAGCGCGAACGCGTCCGCGGCGTCCAGGCCGGGCGCGGCCGCCTCACGCAGGCGGACCCAGGCGTGGGCGTCGCCCGCGGGCGTTTCCAGCACGAGCCCCACCGTCGGGATCGCGTCGTCCTCCGCCGCCGTGATGCCGTAGAAGGTGCCGCCTGTCGTCTTCGCGCTTTCTGGGATCGAGAACGTTGCGGCGTCGGACTGGGCGCGGGCGAAGAAGCCCTGGAACGGTGCGATAACGCCGTCGGTGAGCGTCCCCACAGAGCCGTCCCAGACCAGGTACGACGCCGTAGCTGGGTCCCACACGTAGACGGTCTGGTCGAAGCCGCTCCGCGTCGTGAGGTCCCAGTCGATGGGCTCGGCGAACGGGTTGCCGAAGAGGTTCCATCCCTCGTCGTCCGCCGTGGGGCCGTTCTCGGTGTAGCTCACGGTCGGCGCAATGGGACCCGCTGGGGACACCCCGTCGAAGCTGATCGTCTTGGGGAACCCTTCGGCTGTGCCGTCGAAGTCGCTGTCGGAGAACACGTAGACGATGTAGCCTTGCGCGGCAGCCGTCTGCTCGCCCTGGCTCGCGGGCGCGGTCCAGCCGACATCGGCGTCCCCAGCGAGGCTCTCGTCGTAGCGGTAGACGTTGGGGGTGGCCACGGGAGCGTCCCCGTTGTAGTCGGCGCCCTCGAAGCCCTGGGTCCACAGATCACCAACGAGGTCGTCGAGCGTGGCCGACGAGTCGGGCGAGGCGAGCATGCGCCAGCCCTCGGCTCCGGTCAGCGTCTGCGAGAGGGTGGTGAGCGCCCCCTGGAGGTTGACAATCACCGCGTGCCAGGGCCGTACCGCCGGGGCAAAGTTCGTGACCGCGAACGTGCCATCGCCGTTGTTGAGCGCGTACTGGTGGAAGACCGCGCCCGTGTTGTTGAGGTCCCAGTTCACAACGGCGATGTCGGGGTCCAGGTCACCGTCGATGTCGCCCACGTCCAGCCCTTCGGAAATCCACAATTCGCCCGAGAGGTCGCTGCACGAGAAGGTGGGGACTCCGCCGCTGACGCTCGTGTTGAGGCACACTCGGTTGAACGCGCCGATCGAGGTCCCGTCGTTTGTGTCGTTGCGGCGCACCCGGTTGGCGAACACGAGGTCGTCCACAAAGCCGTCTCCGTCGAAGTCGGCGGCCCCGACGTCGTTGGAGCCGTTGTTGTCCTGCGTGCTGCCGGAGCTGTCGATCACGTCGGTGCAGGCGAAGGCGAGGCTATCGCCCTGGGCCCCGCTGTTGATGCACACGCTGTTCGCTTCGCCGAAGACCCCGGCCGAGGAATTCGTCCAGTTGGCGTAGGCGAGGTCGTCCAGCACCCCATCGTTGTCGAAGTCCCCGACCGCGACGCGGCGGTTGTAGGTGCCCGGGTCTGGCATCGCGTAGCAATCGAACTGGGGGACGCCGCCCACCGTCCCCGCGTTGAGGCAGTAAACCGCGTTGTCGGCGGGGCTGTTGGCGAAGGCGAGGTCAAGGTCCGTGTCGCCGTTGAGGTGCGCGAACGTGACCCCGAGGGCGTCGTCGGAGTCCAGGTCGGCGTCGTCGGTATAGGTCCGGAAGACCGAGCACGAGAACTGGCCCACGCCGTCGTTGAGGCACAGGATGTTGCGGTCCCCCTGGTCCGCAAACAGGAGGTCGATGTCTAGGTCTCCGTCCAGGTCCCCAGCTTCGACGTCGGTGTACGCCCGGCTTGCCGACCCGGTGTCCCCGTCCGCTTCGGTGAAGACATCGGTGCACGCGAGGTCGCCGCGCCCATCGCCCAGGCACACCTGGTTTCTCCGGCTGCTGCTGGACCCCACGCTGTTCGCGATGGCGACGTCTGGGAAGCCGTCCGCGTTGAAATCGGCGGTGGCGGCCCGGCTGAGGGTGCCCGTGCCGTCGGCGACGGTGTTGCACGTGTAGACGCCCTCTCCGTCACCGAGGCAGGCCTGGTTGTTCGCGCCTACGTTGGTGAGGAAGATGTCTGCGAAGCCCTGCCCATGGACCGGCATGGCGAACAGCAGGAGAGCCAAAGGCAAGAGCGGCGTCGTGCGTCGAGACATCGTCGTGAAAGGGCTTGGGTGAGGGGCATCGCTTGAGGATGTGCAGGGACGTCTCATCACCGGACAGGGGCGCGCACCAGAGACCACGCCCGGCGGCCGACTAGGGCGCCATACAGCCCGAGTCTGACCGTGCCGGACGTGGTCGTAGCGGCGCTGGTCGATTCAGCACGAGCGACCCGCGCACGCGAGCCGCGCTTCCGCTGTCTCAAGCCGCAGTCTGGAGAATTGCCGTGCGGAGCGATCCACAGAAGTGTGATGCCGCCAATGTGTGCAAGGCGCACTGTGCAGCGTGGGACGATAACACGCTCTTTTGCGCCGATTGCGCGCTCTTTTGCACCGGCATCGCCTTTTTGCGCCACTGTGCACGCCGGCGCTTCTGTTCCCGCTCACGGAGAGGTGGTCTGGACCGGCCGCTGCGATATTTTCCCGGGCATGCTCTCCCGCCGATAGCGTCTCGACGGAAGTCTGCGGCGCCTCCTCGGCTGCCGCGCTTCGTTCGCAGCTGGCGCGGATCTCATCGCTGCCCCTCCTATCCTCCCGGACTGATCATGCTGCGTAGCCGCGCCGAGGTGCTTCTGGCATGGATGCGGCCAGCGGTTGATCTAGAGAGACTTCGTACACTGCGATTTCGTGCGGTGCGACTTCCTGCGGTGCGACTTCCTGCGGTGCGACCTCGCGAAGGGGTGCTGCGCACGCTAGCGACGCGCGGGCGCGCCCTGCTGGCCAGCACCCTGCTCCTCCTCATCGCCGCCGGCGGTGTGGTGCCCGTCCGCGCCCAGATGGCACCGCGGGGCGAGCCGGCCCTGGGCACCATGCTCGACGGCACAGCGCTCCACCGCTGGACGATCCGGGACGGCCTCCCCACGAATAGCCTCACCGGCGTGGCCTACGACGCCGAGGGCTACCTCTGGGTCGCCACCAACGACGGCCTCGTCCGCTACGACGGCGCCCGCATGGTGGTCCACACCCGGGCCACGCACCCAGCCCTGCCCGCCAACCGCTTTGCGGGCATCGTCACGGCCCCTGACGGCGCGCTCTGGTTTCACTCGGACGGTCGCTACTTCGTCCGCTACGCCGACGGCGCGTTCACCGTGCTTCCTCCCACGCTCGGGGTAGACCGGGAGTCCAGCCTACGGCGAACGCCGGACGCGCTCTGGATCGTCGGGGGCGACGCGCTCCGGCTCATCCACGGGGCCGATGTGCTCCGGGTACCTGCCACGATCCTGCCCCACGCCACGTTCGACGTCGTGCGTGACCTCGATCGGCGGCTCTGGGTCGCCACCCGCGACGGCGGCATCTACGTCTTTCCTCCGGACGCGTACACGAGCGCAGACGATAGCACGCCGTCGATGGACGTGGCACCAGAGCGCATTCTGGGCGTGGACGACGGCCTCCCGTCCCTCGACGTCCGGGAACTCGCCGTGGGGCCCGGTGGGACCGTCTGGGCGGCCACGGCTGCAGGCCTCGTGGCCTTGTCGCCCACCGCTCCTTCAGAGACGTGGCTGCCAGGCCGCCCGCTGCTCGAAGTGGCCCACGATGCCTACGGTCGCACCTGGGTCGTCGCCGAAGGGCAGGACGATACGGACCGCCGGGTTTGGCGCATCGAGGGCCGCACCGCAACGCCGTTCCTCGGCGACGCACGGTTCAGCTTCCAGGGTACGTTTTGGAAAGGCGACGACAACGAGCTCTGGATGGTGTGGAGCGCCGAGCAGGACGGCCAGGCCCACCTCTACCGCTTGAGCGCCGAGGGCGTCCCGACGCTTGCCGTCACGCTCCCAGGCCAGATCGTTGAGGTCGCGCCCAGTGCGGACGGGCTGCTCTGGCTTGCGACGACGAGCGGCCTCTACCACGTCCGGCAGCAGCCTATCCAGGCCGTCCCCTTTGGCGCCTACAGTGCCACCTACGGGCTCACGGAGCGCGCGGACGGCTCGGTCTGGGCAGCGATCGTCGGCCCCGGCGGCCCCGCCCGCATCAGCCCCGATCTCACGGTGGCGCGCCTCCCGGCCACCCTTGGGTATGCGACGGTCCTCTACGAGACGCGGAACGGGACCCTATGGGGCGGTAGCCGCTTCTGTCGCTTTGAAGGCACCATCTGCCGCCCCGTCGCGGTCGGTCCAGACCGCGAGACCCTACACGGCGTGTATGCCCTCTTCGAGGACCGTAGCGGCTGGCTGTGGGTAAGCGCTCGCGGCGAGCTCTGGCGGGGACGAGCGGACCTTCCTCCGTCGCAGTGGCGCTCGTTCTCTGTGGTCGATGAGCTGCCGCATGATCACATTCAGGTGTTCTACGAGACCGCCGACGGCGCCCTGCTCCTCGGCACCGACGGGAAGGGCCTCCTCCGGGTTACCTCACCCCTCGACGCCGACACCCTCGCCTTCGAGGTCCTCAGCGAAGACGAGGGCCTCGCCTCGAACCACGTCCGCGACCTACACGAAGACGACGAGGGCCTGCTCTGGATCGCGACCGAAGACCGAGGGCTCTGCCGCCTTGATCGCCAAGGAGCCGTCTCCCTGCACAGTGGGGCCCTGGACTGCCTCAGTCAAGACGACGGGCTCCACTCGAACTCGCTCCACCGGATCCTCGACGACGGCCACGGGCGGCTCTGGATGAACAGCAACCAGGGCCTCTTCTGGGTGGCCCGCGCTGACCTAGACGCCTGGGCGCGGGGCGAGGTCAGCACCGTGCCGTCGGTAGCCTATGGGGAAATCGACGGCCTGCCTGCGCGGGAGGGCAACGGTGGCGTACAGCAGGCCGGGCTCCGCGCCCGCGACGGCCGCCTCTGGTTTCCGACCATGGGCGGGGTCGCCGTCGTGGACCCGGCCGCGATCACGCCCCCATCCCTCCCCACGTCGCTCATCGAGACCATCCGCACGGGCGACCGCACGCTTTCGGTCGGCGCCAGCGAAGCGGTCGTGCTACCGCCCACCGAGCGCGACCTCCGTGTCACGTTCACCGCGCCGACCTTCCTCCGCGCGCAGAGCATCCGCTTCCAGTACCGCCTCGTCGGCCACCGCGACGCCTGGGAGGAAGCAACGGCCGCGCGCGAGGCTGTCTACACGAACCTCCCGCCGGGCCGCTACACCTTCGAGGTACGCGCCGGGGCTGGCGGAGCCTGGAGTTCGCCCGTTGCCCTCCCCGTGCACCAGCGCGCCTCCTGGCACGAGACCCTGTGGTTTAGCCTTGCCCTCGGCCTCGGCTTGCTTGGGCTCGTCTATGGGATCGTGGACCAACGGCTGCGCCGAGCGGCACGCCGCGCCCGCGACCTCGAAGCGGCCGTGGACGCACAAACCGAGACGCTCCGCCGCCAGAACACCCAACTCGAACAGCAGACCGCCGAGCTCGAACAGGCGGCCGAGCTCAAGACGCGCTTCCTCGCCAGCATCTCGCACGAGTTTCGCACGCCGCTCACGCTCACCTTCGGCCCCATCGAGGACCTGCTCCGCGGCGAATACGACTCCGTCGCGGAGGCGCGGCCTCACTTTGCGCGCGCGCGCAGCAACGGCCGTCGCCTCCTGCGCCTCATCAACCAGTTGCTCGACCTGTCGCGACTCGGCGCCGGGGCCATCACACTCAACCCAACGGCCCAGCCCAACGACCTTGGCGTCCATGTCCGCCACCTCGCGGCGCTCTTCGCCACGCATGCCGCGCAACGTGGGGTCGCGCTCCACACGGTTGTCGCCGCGCATCCCTTCACGCGCGAGTTCGATGCCGACGTACTCGACAAGATCGTCGTCAACCTGCTCTCCAACGCATTCAAGTTCACGCCAGCAGGCGGCACGGTACGGGTCGCGCTGGAGGCAGAGGGCGACGTGGCAGTGTTGATCGTCGAGGACACGGGCCTGGGCATCGCACCCGAGGACCAGGTGCGGGTGTTCGAGCGGTTCTACCAGGTCGAAAGCGGGCCTACGCGCTCGCACGACGGGTCTGGCGTGGGACTCGCCTTGGTGCGCGAACTCGCCGACCTGCACGGCGGCACGGTCGCTGTGGAGAGTCAGCTGGACGAGGGCGCGCGATTTACGGTACGGCTTCCCGGCCTCGCCCGACCCTCCGTGTCGCAGCCTTCCGGGGACGCCTTGCCCGGCGCTGCACCGACCGTATCTCGCTCGCTTTCTTCGTTGGACGCTTCTCTCGAAGACGCTTCCCTCGAAGACGCTGCTCCCCTTCCCGAGCCTGCGATGACCTCCGCAGACGCGCTCTCGGGGATACCTAGGCCACTGGTACTCGTCGTGGAAGACAACGCGGACATGCGGGCCTACCTCGGCGCGCAGCTCGGCCGCTATGCTCGCGTTGAGACCGCTGCCGACGGGGCCGACGGTATCGAGCGGGCGCGCTCCATCGTCCCTGACCTCGTGGTGGCCGACGTGATGATGCCGCGTGTCGATGGGCTCGCGCTTTGCGCCACGCTGAAGGGCGACACCCGGACGAGTCACATTCCCGTCCTCCTGCTCTCGGCGAGGGCGGACGTGGAGAGCCGCATCGCAGGGTATGACCTCGGTGCGGACGCGTACCTCGCCAAGCCCTTCCACGCCGCAGAGCTACGCGCGCAGGTGATGGGCCTCCTGCGCGAGCGCGCCCGGCTCCAAGCCCGGTTTGCAGCGATGCGACGACGCGCCGAGGGCCCTCCTGTCAAGACGAGTCCGATTCCTGCCCCAACGACACACGCCGCTGCAGAGCCTACCGCCCAGTCGTCGCTTCCGCCTCGCGAAGCAGCTTTCCTCGCCGATCTGGAAGCCGCCATCGCAGACGGGCTCGACGACCCGACCTTCAACACCGAGCGGTTGGCTGAAGTGCTCGCATTGAGCCGGCGTCAGCTCCAACGCAAGCTGAACGCGCTCACCGGCGACTCCCCTGGCGGCCTCATCCGCGAGGCTCGCCTCGACCGCGCCGCGACGCTCCTTGCAGCCGGGGAATTGAGCGTGAAGGAAGTCGCGGCGGTCGTAGGGTTTCGGAGCAACTCTGCCTTCGGTCGCGCTTTCCGCGAGCGGCACGGGACGACCCCGTCGGCCTATTCTCGCGTCCTCGCTGCCAAGTAAAGCGCCGGACCGCTGATACACCCCACCGCACGTCCGAGAAGCCGCGGCAGCCCCGATCTAGTTCTTCGGGCGCGTCTGGGGGCCGAGAGGGCACCTGGTGGCTCGTTGAGTGCCTGAGTGCGAAGCCGGTGACGATTCGCTGGCGCCCGGCGATGACGTACCCGGGACTCCAGCAGCTGTAGGCGGACTCGTCCGGCGTGACGGCAAGCACTCCGTAAAGCCTACCACGGCTATCCTGCTCAGCGTCACGTACTGACGGCACCTCTCCAGGGCACCCGCAAGCAAGGGCGGCTCTCGTCCTACGCCTTGCCTTCAGGGTTCTAGGCAATTTTCTGTCTTTTGACTAAACTCCCCCGGCTGCTGCCATGCAGCAGACGATTCCTCGGCCAGGCCTCTCACGGCAGCCAGGTCGCGCAGATTGATCGAAGCCCATCGGGGGATCACAGCATCCAGTGCCGGACCCAAACTTTGGGCAGGCCTTGGTCAATCAGAGGGCTTCGCACGTTGCCTTCGACCGCGTGGCACTGTTCGGCGAACGCAGTGAACCAGGGCAGCAACCGCTCTGGGCTGCGATCTACGCAGACCGCTAGCGAAGCAGGAATCAGCACAGACCCCAAGACCGCTAGGCATACACCCCCAACTATGTCAGATTATTCAACCCCTGCAAAAGACAGAGTACCCTTCGTACAGAAAGCCGCTTTTGGGTCGGGCCACCTGGTAAACAACCTAATGCCAGGGGCTCTATCTGTTTTCATGTTCTTTCTCCTCACGGCTTTCGGGATGGATCCATTTCTTGCAGGATTACTCGGCGGCCTACCCAGATTGATTGACGCCATATCTGACCCTGTTATGGGGTACATCTCCGATAACACAAACACACGCTGGGGAAGACGCCGACCCTACATATTTATTGGTGCGATTCTTACTGGTCTTTTATTTATTCTCCTTTGGCAAATGGACGAAGGCAATTCTCAAGATTATAACTTTTGGTACTTCCTAACAGTCTCAGCTGTATTCATCCTAGCCAACACTGCTTTTTCTACACCACTTATTGGTCTTGGATATGAGATGACTTCAGACTACAACGAGCGGACCCGACTCATGGGTCTAGCTAATACGGTTGGCCAGGTTGCCTGGATGATTGTCCCCTGGTTTTGGGTCCTGATCGCCGATGAGAATCTCTTTGCCACTCAGGCAGAGGGTGTACGAACGCTTTCTATTATCGTCGGCGTGATCGCTATAATTTTCGGCGTTTTACCTGCAATATTCTGCAAAGGCATTGACTCAAGTCGAATTGAGAACCGCCAAGAAATATCTCTTAGCAACCTCGCCAACATTTTCAAAAGTCTATTCAAAGGAATGATCGAGGTTTTTAGGCATAAACCTTTCCTAAAACTATGCGGTGCCACGTTCCTAGTCTTTAATGGATTTCAGATAGTTGCCTCTTTTAGCTTCTTTATCATTCTATTCTATTTGTTCAACGGCGACTACGCGGCTGCTGGGACCTGGCCAGCCTGGTTCTCTACGATTCTAGCAGGCATTACCGCTTTCTTTGTAATCCCGATCGTGTCTTGGATGGCAAGCAAATGGGGCAAGAAGAATGCCTTCATTATCGCCACGGCGCTTTCGATTGTCGGCTATGTCCTGAAGTGGTGGGGGTTTAACCCTGAGAATCCGTTCCTCATGTTTTTCCCACTACCGCTTATGGCGTTCGGCCTCGGCTGTCTATTCACGCTGATGATGAGCATGACCGCCGATGTTTGCGATCTAGACGAACTAGAGAATGGGATGCCCCGCAAAGAAGGCACCTTTGGCGCGATTTACTGGTGGACCGTCAAGCTAGGACAGGCCCTCGCCCTCATTGTCGGAGGAGCCGTACTCGGCTGGGTAGGGTTTGATGGAAACGCCGCCACCCAGTCTGTAGAAACCATGACCCAGTTGCGAATTGCAGACATTGTTATCCCTGCCGTGACTGCCGCCTTGGCTATCGTAGTCATGTGGAATTATGGCCTAAGCGAGGAAAAAGCGAGGGGGATAAAAGCAGAGCTGGAAGAGCGGAGAGGGTCACTGTAGTCCATCCTGACGTTTTATTTGCACGAAGCGGAAACGACCATGTCAGCCAAAGCCGTAATCATCGTAGTAGGGATTGTCCTCATAGGCTTGTCCGTCCTCAGCAGCCAGGGCCGAAAAGGCGCGGTCGCCCAGCTTGTCAGCCCGAAGGTGGGCATCCCGCTGGGGGTCCTTGGCGTGTTGATGGTCCTATTTGGGAGCTACACCTCCGACATTGCGCATGTGAGCAGCCAGATGGAGAACGTCTCGATGGGCAACCGAGTCGAGATCGAAGGCCCTGTTGCTTCGGTCACGGTCACCTCGCCGGTCGAAGCAGACTCTGTCGACTGCAGGATCCTGTCCACGGGCGTGTACCCAGAGGGGCATGAGCAGGACATCTGGGTCGTGCTGAAGCCCTCCGACGAGAAGTACTACCCCCAATCCGATCACACGAATACGTCCTACAAACGAGATGGCAAATGGCAGGTGGTTACTCGATTCGGAGGCGACTACCAAGAGCGATATGAGCTCATTGCCTATGAGACCGACGAGTCTGCCTCACAGTTCTTCAGCACGACTATCGAAAGCTGGAAGCGTCAGGAATCTTATCCTGGGCTTGAGGACGCCGACATGCCCGAGGGGGCGACGGAGGTAGATAGAGTGAATGTGTACCTGGGCAAGAACTGTCGGGGCGTCTTCTAGCGGACCTGTTGCGGCCGTGTCGGACGCAACGAGGAGGCTCAGCAACGAGGAGCCTCGGGCAAGAGGCCCAGATCTGATACTAATTATCTGAGATAGTCGTGCATTGCGCCGACTTGCGCCTTGGTCATCCCCGACCTGATCGGGGATGACTCCGATGTGAGCTTGCACCCGTATTTCCTCCATATGGTATGAGTTCAGCAGCTGGCGATCTGCGCTCAACAGACGGCACAGGCCCGGCGTCTCTCCTTGCAGCCTGGGACGGTGTATGCCGCCATGCATAGTAGACGCCTCGCATCCTCAGCACGTGCGTCGTCTCTCGCGTACCTCGGCGGGAAACTGCCACTAGCGAGCGCCTGCCTCTACAGCAGGCTTCACGGCGGCCCGGCCGACGCCCTGGAAACGCTTCCCTTCACGCTTGGCGAACCAACTCCTTCGCGGTACATTGGGGTATCCCTGAAAAGGTTTTCATCGTTTCCCCCAGTCCTGCCACGCAGTGTCGATGTCTGGAGCCTCTCCCACCCCGTCGTCTTCCCCTACCTCGTCGATGGAGGTCAATCGCCTCTACGTCACCCGCGTTGCCCTGACCGTCGCGCTCGGCGGCTTTCTGATGGGCTTCGACGCCTCGGTCATTTCCGGCGTCGTGGGCTTCATCGAGACAGAGTTTAGCCTCACGAAGGCGCAGTTGGGCTTCTCCGTGGCTTCGCTCACGCTCACCTCCACGCTCGCGATGATGCTCGCGGGCCCGCTAGCCGACCGATTCGGACGCAAGCCGATTCTTTTCGCGGCCGCCATTCTCTACGCCATATCGGCGATCGGTTCCGCACTCGCGCCCTCGTTTGCAGCCCTCGTGATTGCCCGCATGATCGGCGGCATCGGGGTGGGAGCGTCCCTCATCATCGCGCCGATGTACATCGCCGAGCTCGCGCCGCCGCACATGCGCGGCCAGATGGTGTCGTTCAACCAGCTCAACATCGTGATCGGCATCACGGTGGCGTTCTTCACCAACTACCTCATCCTTCAGCTCGCCGACTCGTCGGCCGGCTGGGCGCTGTCGCTCGGGATCGCGGGCAACGAGTGGCGCTGGATGTTGGGCCTAGAGACGCTACCAGCCATCCTCTACTTCTTCGGCCTCTTCTTCGTCCCCTCCAGCCCGCGCTGGCTGCTGATGCAGGGTCGGCGCGACGAAGCACTGCCCGTCATGCAAATGGCCATCGGCAACGTGGCTGCCATCCAGGAACTCGATGAGATTCAGGAGAGCATGTCTGAAGACCGGGAAGAGCGGGCGGAGGCCCTGGCGGAGGTCCAGCGGCGGCTCGAAGCAGGTGACTCGCTGCTGCGCATCCGCGTCGGCCAGCTTGTGAACCGGCTCGGCCAGTTGTTCTCGCCCTCACTCCGGCTCGTGCTGACGATCGGCATCGTGATCGGCGTGATCCAGCAGGCGACCGGCATCAATGCCGTGTTTTTCTACGCTCCGACCATCTTCGAGCAGTCCGGCATTGGAACGGATGCGGCGTTCGTGCAGGCCATCCTCGTGGGCGTGATCAACCTGGTGTTTACGCTTCTCGCCATCATGGTGATTGACCGGCTTGGCCGCCGCCCCCTGCTCATCGGCGGGCTCGTCGGAATCACGCTGTCGATGTGCCTCCTCGCCTACGGGTTTGGTCAGGCGACCTACACGCTCACGCCCGCCGCCACAGAAATTGTCGAGGATGCGAGCCTGGCCCCAAGCATCGCGCCGCTGATCGGCCAGACCTACGAGAGCGACGTGGCGTTTAAGGCGGCACTCACCGAGGCCATCGGGCGCGAGGAAGCAACCCGCTACGAGTCCGAGTTCCTCACCGACGCCGTTGCTCTGAGCCCGATGCTGATCCTGATTGGCATCCTCGGGTTCGTGGCCTCCTTCGCGATGTCGCTCGGCCCGGTCATGTGGGTGCTCTTCTCGGAGTTGTTTCCCGCCTGGATTCGCGGCATTGCCATCTCATTCGTCGGCTTTATCAACTCCATCGTGAGTTACACCGTGCAGCAGATCTTCCCCGTCGAGTTGGCGGCGCTCGGGGCGGCGACCACCTTTGCAATCTTCGGGGTGATCGCGTTGCTCGGGCTCGTGTTCGTGTACTTCGTGGTGCCCGAAACGAAGGGCAAGTCACTCGAAGAGCTCGAGGCCGAACTCGTCCGGTAGCCGCTGCTTTCTGTTTGGCCTGCGCGAGGCGACCGCCCCCGACGGTCCCTCGCGCGGTGCGTCTCCCCTCGTGAGCGCGGCTGCGCTCCGATTCTCTTCTATGCGCTCTCGTCTCCCCCTCGTGCTCATTCTTCCTGTGGCGCTTTTTGCGGCGTGCGGCACGCCTGGCCTACCCGCACCCAACCCCCTCTTTGAAGGCCCCCGCGTGGTGGAGGTCGTGCAGACCGACGGGCGCTACCACCTCACCGTGGACGGCACGCCGTTCTTCGTCAACGGCGCAGGCTTGGAGTTCGGCGACATCGACCGGCTGGCGTCGCACGGGGCGAACTCGTTCCGTACGTGGCGCACGGACAACGGACGCGACACCGCCGAGGAAGTCCTCGACCGCGCCTTCGGGGCGGGCCTCATGGTTACGATGGGCCTTGAAATCGCCCGCGAGCGCGAGGGCGAGGGCCGTGGCATCTTCGGCTTCGACTACGACGACGAGGCCGCCGTCGCCGAGCAGCTCGAACGCATCCGCGGCGAGGTGGAGCGCCTCAAGGACCACCCGGCGCTGCTCATGTGGGGCATCGGCAACGAGCTCAACCTCGGCGCGACCAACCCAAAGGTCTGGGACGCCGTCGGCGGCATCGCCGCGATGATCGAGGAGGTGGACCCGAACCACCCGACCACGACCATGCTGGCGGGTCTGAGCGACGACCTCGCCACCGAGATCAAAACGCGCGCCCCGGCGCTCGACATCCTCTCGGTCCAGTTCTACGGGGCCATCGGCGAGTTGCCGCGCTACATCGAGGAATCCGGCTGGGACGGCCCGCTCATGGTCACCGAGTGGGGCGCGACGGGCCACTGGGAGGTCGCCAAGACGCCGTGGAACGCGCCCATCGAGAACAACAGCACGGTCAAGGCCGACCTCTACGGCGAGCGCTACCGCACCGCCATCGCCACCGACACGACGCAGATCCTCGGCTCGTACGTCTTTCTCTGGGGCCAGAAGCAGGAGCGCACCCCGACGTGGTATGGCATGTTTATGCCGAGTGGTGAAAAGACGGAGTCCGTAGACGTGATGCAGCAGATCTGGACCGGCGCGTGGCCTGAGAACCGCGCCCCGCGCCTGGCGTCGTTCACGCTCGACGGGCGGACGGCGGGAGATGGGATCACCATGCAGCTTGGCCAGTCGTATGAAGCCGCGGTCGCCGTCACCGACCCGGACAACGACGCCCTGCGCTATGAATGGCAGGTGCTCGCCGAGAGCCAAGCCACCAGCGAAGGCGGCGACGACGAGGACGTACCGCCCGCCATCCTCGACACCATCGACGGCGAGGGCACTTCGGTGACCGTGACGGCTCCGGCCGAGCCCGGGGCCTACCGACTATTTGTAAACATTTATGACCAGCAAGGAAGCGCCGCTCATGCCAACATCCCGTTCCTCGTCGAAGGCACCTAGCACCCCCGCGCTCGAAGACCAGGAACGCGGTCCTCACTGGCGGACGCTGCTGCTGCCGGACGCGCCTGCTGCCGCCGTGCGCGTCGGCGGAGCCGCGCTCCACCCCTCCGATGACCCGGTCGCCGGTGCGTTTGTGGAGCGCGACGGCGAGACGTGGTACCACATCGCCCACGTCGACAAGATGCGGCCGTTCTTTATGTCGCTCGTGAGTTCGAGCGACCACTGGACGTTCGTCTCCTCGACGGGCGCGCTCACGGCCGGGCGCCGTAGCCCGGACTTTGGGCTCTTTCCCTACGTCACCGTGGACAAGATCCACGACGCGCGCAACACGACCGGCGGCGTGACGCTGCTGCGCGTCGCCCAGGGTGCCAGCGGAGACGGTCAGCCGACGTGGGCGCTCTGGGAACCGTTCTCGGATCGCTATGCGGGTCTCTACCGCACGCGCCGCTCGCTCTACAAGTCGCTCCACGGCGACCGCCTCTGCTTCGAGGAGGTCAACGACGACCTCGGCCTCACCGTCGCCACGACGTGGGCGACGAGCGAGCGCTACGGCTTCGTCCGCCGCACCGTGCTCACCCATCATGGCGATGCTCCGGTTCGCGTGCAGGTGCTCGACGGGCTGCGCAATCTCATGCCCTATGGCGTCAGCCGACCCATGCAGAGCGAGCGCAGCGTCCTCGCCGACGCCTACAAGCGCAACGAACTCGACCCGGCGTCCGGCCTCGGGATGATCACGCTCTCGGCGCAGCCCGTGGACCGCGCCGAGCCGAGCGAGTCGCTCATGGCGACGACCGTCTGGCAGGCGGGCCTCGCGCCCGACCTCCACCTCCTCTCGACGCGCCAGCTCGACGCCTTCCGCGCTGGCCAGGCTCTCCGCCCCGAGCGCGACGTGCGCGCCGAGCGCGGGGCCTACTTCGTCCACGCGACGCTCGACCTCGCCCCGGGCGACGCCCAGCGCTGGATGCTGGTCGCCGATATCGAGCAGGACGCCGCCGACGCCGTCGCACTCATCGACCAACTGAGCGACCCCGCCGCGTTGCAGCAAGCCGTTCTGAACGACGTGGAAGCGGGCACCGCCCGGCTGCGCGAGTTCGTCGCGGCAGCGGATGGACTCCAGGCGTCGGCGGACCGCATGATCGCCACAAGGCAGTTCTCGAACACGCTGTTCAACATCATGCGCGGGGGCGTCTTCGACGAGGGCTACCGCATCTACCGCGTAGACCTGATCGCGCACGTGCGGACGCACCACCGGCCGCTCGCCGACCACGCGTTCCTCGCCGCGCTCCCCGACGCGATCACGGTGCAAGACCTTCGCGCCCTCCTCGACAAGCAGCAGGACCTCGACCCGGACCTGGAGCGGCTGTGCCGGCAGTACCTCCCGCTCAGCTTCAGCCGCCGCCACGGCGACCCGAGCCGCCCTTGGAACTTCTTCTCCATCGACCTCCGCGCCGAGGACGGCACCGTCAAGCGCGGCTTCCAGGGCAACTGGCGCGACCTCTTCCAGAACTGGGAAGCGCTCGGGCGCTCGTTCCCGGCGTTCGGCGAGGGCATGGTGGCGACCTTCCTCAACGCCTCCACCGCCGACGGCTACAACCCCTACCGCATCTCTCACAACGGCATCGACTGGGAGGTCATCGAGCCCGACGACGAGTGGTCGTACATCGGCTACTGGGGCGACCACCAGCTGGTCTACCTCCTCCACCTGCTCGAACTCGTCCACGAGCACGAACCAGAACAGCTCACGGCGCGCCTCAACGAGCGGCTGTTCACCTACGCGAACGTCCCCTACCGCATCTGCTCGTACGCGGAGCTCCTCGCCGACCCGCGCGACACCATCGACTACGACCACGACGAGCACGACCGCATCGAGGCGCGCGTCGCGGCGGTCGGGGCCGATGGCAAGCTCCTCTACACGGGCGACGCCATCGCGCGCGCGACGCTCGCCGAGAAGCTGCTCGTTCCGCTGCTCGCCAAGCTCTCCAACTTCGTGGCGGGCGGCGGCATCTGGATGAACACGCAGCGCCCGGAGTGGAACGACGCCAACAACGCGCTCGTCGGCTACGGCATCTCGATGGTGACGCTGCACGAGCTGCGGCGCTACCTCGACCTCATCCAGGCGATCTTCGCCGACGCCGACGGCCCGGTCACGCTCGCCGAGGAAGTCGCCGACTTCACCGACGCCGTTGCTGCGGCCTTTGCAGGATTCGACGCCGAGGCTCCCCTCACCGACGCCACGCGCAAAGCCCTGCTCGACCAACTCGGGCTAGCTGGCGAAGCCTACCGCTCGCGCCTCTACACGAACGGCCTCTCGGGAGCCACGCGCACTGCCGAGCCTGCCGCGCTGCTGTCGTTCTTCGACGATGTGCGCGAAACCGTGGACGCCACACTCCGTGACGCGCGCCGTGAGGAGGACGGCCTGGCGAACGCCTACAACCTGCTGGTCATCCCCTCGGACGGCATCGATGCGGACGGCGTGGGCGTGAAGACGCTCTACCCAATGCTCGAAGGACAGGTCGCGGCGCTCGGCGCGGGCGTGCTCGATCCGGAGGCGCTGCTCGGTGTCATCGAGGCGATGCGCACGAGCGACCTCTACCGCCCCGACCAGCACACGTATCGCCTCTACCCGGACCGCGACCTCCCGGGCTTCCTCGCGAAGAACAACGTCCCAAACGCGGCTGTGGCGGCCTCGCCGCTGCTGCAACAGCTGCTCGCTGACGGCGACACGCGCTTCGTCGTGCGTGACGTGCGCGGGGGCGTGCACTTCAACGGCACGTTCCGCAACCGCGCCAACGCCGCAGACGCCCTCGACGTCCTCGCGGCCGACTACCCGGACGCTGTCGCCGCCGAGCGGGACGCGCTGATCGACCTGTTCGACACGCACTTCGACCACCCGGCCTACACGGGCCGCTCGGGCACGTTCTTCGGCTACGAGGGCCTCGGCAGCATCTACTGGCACATGGTGTCGAAGCTCGTAGTGGCGGCGCAGCGGACGTTCCTCCGCGCGCACGAGTCGGGGGCGGACGCCGAGACGCTCCGCAAGCTCGCCGAGGGCTATCACGACCTGCGCGGCGGGCTCGGGCTCAACAAGTCGCCGCTCGAATACGGCGCGTTCCCGACCGATCCCTACTCGCACTCGCCCGGCACCGGCGGCGCGAAGCAGCCCGGCATGACGGGCATGGTGAAGGAGGACCTGATCTGGCGCTGGGGCGAACTCGGCGTCTTCGTCGAACACGGGCGGCTCCACTTCGAGCCGCAGCTCCTCCGCCCCGACGAGTTCTTCGACGCCCCGGCTACGTTTGCCTACGTGGACCTCGATAACACACCGCAGACGCTCGACGTGCCAGCGGGCGCGATGGCGTTCACCTACGCGCAGGTGCCCGTCCTCTACCGCCGCGCCTCGACGCCGCGCATCGAGTTGGTGCGGTCGGAGACGGAAAGTCAGGCGTTCGAGGGCTCTGCACTCCCCGCCGACGTGAGCGCCGACGTGTTCGACCGCACGGGCACCATCGCCCGGATCGTGGTGGACGTAGTGCTGTAGGCCCGGACGCTCCAACGCAAACCTGACGCTCTTAAGCAAAAAAGCCCCCGGCCGCGTGGTGCAGCCGGGGGCGTTTTCGTTCTGGCCGGGTGGGGTAGACCCGAATCGTTCAGGGCAGGAGGCGACGTGTGCCTAGTTCTGCGAGAACGGGTAGATGTCTGCGAGCATGCCCTGGAGCTTGGTGCGACCGCGGTTGATGCGGCTCTTCACCGTGCCCATCGGGAGGCCCGTGATGTCGGCGATCTCCTCGTAGGAGAGCTGCTGCACATCGCGCAGCACGACGACCTCGCGGAACTTGTCGGGGAGCTCGCTCAGCGCCGCCATGATGTGCTGGTCCTGAAAGTCACGCTCTGCGTCGATGTCGGCGGCGTAGGTGTCGTCGGGGATTTCGAGTTCGTACTCCTCCCCGTCGCGGCTCTGCGCCTGCAACGAGCGCGTGCGACGGCGCTTGCGCTTGCGGTACTCCGAGCGCGCGAGGTTGCCCGCGATCGTGTAGAGCCACGTCGAGAAGCGCGCGACCGGCTGGTAAGAGTGACGGTTGCGGTAGACACGGAGGAAGGTCTCCTGGAGGAGGTCTTCCACACGGCGCATGTCCTTGGTGAACCGATAGAGGTACTGCGAGAGGCGCTCCGAGTAGCGGCCCACGAGGAGGTCAAACGCCTCCACGGTGCCCTGCTGGAAGAGCTTCATCAGCTCCTCGTCGGTCATTTCGGTGAGGACGGCGCGGCGCTGCGCGGGCGTGTGCCGCTGCGGGCGGCGGCGCGACGTCTCAGAGGTCGTACGGATGGTGGGAATAGCCACGTCGGTGATGGTTGGCGAACGAAAACGTCTGGCGCGATGAACGCGCACGGGTTGATGACTAGTGTTTAAACAACAACTAAGCCGGGTCGACAAATCCTGTCAGATTGGCGGAAGCATTCACGGAACATACGGCAGACCGCCGACATTTCGGGGTGTTCTGCACTAAGATTCGGCTGAATACGGGTATGGATGTCTGTCTGGGCATGAGTCTTACGGATCGCGCGTGCAGATTCGGCAACGGGACGTGTGCAACGGAAGAGACACCGAGGCGGAGAGTGCCGACGCGACAACTGATGCGTGTCATTCTGTCTGTCAGCCCGGAGCGCCGAAAACGGGTTCTGCGAGGAGCACTCCGAGGTCAGCGGGGGAAAGTCGCCGCGGCGGATGCGCAGAGCCGAACAGCGTGGCGCTCGCCTCGCCTACGGGTGTGACCGTCTCGTTTTCGACGAGGAGGCCGGTGCCCTCGGGAAGGCCGACCACACGGCGCGTCGGGTTGGCGATCACGAACTCGGCGATGCGCTCGGAGCGGGTCTCACCGCCGTGGTTTGGGATCGCGGCGTCGGTGAAGTGCGGATTGATCTGGAAAGGAACAAGGTTGAGCGCGGAAAAGCTCGCAGGCTCAACGATCGGCATGTCGTTCGTCGTCGAGAGCGTCGGGCAGGCCACGTTGGCCCCGGCGCTCCAGCCGACATACGGCGTCCCGTTTAGTACCCGCGAGGCAATCTCTGTGACGAGACCATGCCGGTGCAGGTGCGCGACGAGATGAAAGGTGTTGCCACCTCCCACGACAATCGCTTCCGCGTTCTGGACCGCCTCGATGGGATCGGAGCACTCATGAACGCTGTCGAGCGCATAGCCGAGATCGGTGAAGCGCTCTCGGACACGCGCACTGTAGTCATCGAACGAGATGCGGACGCCTGCGAACGGGACGAACAGCACGCGCTGCACAGATTCACCGAGGAAGGCGCGGATCGCATCAGTAGGCCAACTCAGGAACGGCTCCCCCGGGAGGGTCGAGTTGCTGAGCAGCAAAAGGCGTCGAGACACAGCGGAAAAGCGGGACAGAAGGGACGAGCAACATAGGGACTTACCCGATGCCTCGCAAGTGAACGATATGAACGTTTTGGATGTTTTCCAAATTAAAACGTTCAATCCGTCCAGAGCTATCCCCCTCCCTCGACGAGGAGGAAGCCGCATCCAGAATTCCTTCTGTCAGCACCGGCCTTCTATTGGCGCCAGCGCTGCCCCGCCGCTCGATGCGCCCGCGCTACCTCTGCTTCAACCACCCCCGAGGCTAATCACTTCCAGGAGCTTTGCGACAGCTTGTGCATGCCGGATCATATCGGCCTCGCCTTCCTCGAACTCGCCGCGGCGCTCGCAGCCTGTGCTCTCACCGTCCTGCAGATAGCGGATGCAATCGCCTTCGGCGTTGTAGTAGACGCGCTTCGAGCCCTCGCCGTAGTCGTAGTAGAGAAACATCGGCATTCCGTCGTCGTCGAGCAGGACTTCAGTCCGGGTTTGGAAGGCGGCGGTCTGGTCCTTCATCACGACGAGGTGCGGCACCGGCAGTTGGTTCTCGTGGAGCGTGTAGGTCAGCGTGAACTCCTGCCGGTAGATCCCGACGGCCGGGTAGTCGCGCGCGTCGGGGTTGTTGACGACTTGGAACTGATAGAACCCCTCTGCTTCCGTGTTTTCGGTGACGCCGTAGTAGCGGTCGCGGATCTCCTGGATGCGCGCGTCTTGCGCGTGCGCGACAGGGACAGCAAACAGGAGGAGGAGGAGGAGAGCAGACAGCAAACGCATGGGAGGCGGGGGTGACGTCGAGAACACGGAGGCGGGCGACATGCACGGTCTTCATGCAGGTTCGCTCGCCTCGGTACGCGCAGGCGCTCGGCGAAAGGGCGCACGGATCGTGAGGTCGAAGTGTGCGGGTGCGGATGTCCTTCTCCTTGCTTTACAGCAGCGGCTTTACAGCAGCGGCTTTACAGCAGCGCGGCTAGCTATTCGCCCAGCCCGTGCTTCTCAGCCCAGGCATGGAGGTCGGTGCGCGCTTCGTCTGTGAGGACGGGCGTGGTCACATCGAGGGTGACATAGAGGTCGCCGGTGGCCGCAGCCGTTTCGACGCCCTGGCCGCGGAGGCGGAGGCGGTGGCCTGGCTGCGTCCCACTGGGCACCCGCAGCTTGATCGCCTTGCCGTAGGCCGTTTCAATGCGGCGCTCCGTGCCGAGCATGGCCTCGACGGCGGTGATCGTCTCGGCGAGGTGCAGGTCGTTGCCCTCGCGGCGGAAGCGCGGCGAGGCGGCCACGTCGAACGTGATGAAGAGGTCGCCGCGCTGCCCCGTGGCGTCGGGGGTGCCACGACCGCGCAGGCGGATCTTAGTACCGTCGGCGACGCCTTGCGGGATCGTGAGCCGGACCGTTTCGCCTCCGGGCAGCGTGATCTGGCGCTTGCCGCCCGCGAGCGCCTCGTCGAACGTGAGGCGCATGCGCGTCTCGGTGGCCTGCGGGCTGCGCGGCGTCCGGCCCGTCGCTCGAGGGTTGCCAAATGGGCCTCGGTCGCCGAACGGGCTACCGCTGAAGGGCGTCCCGTCACCACCGAATGGTGACCCGCCGCCGAAGAGCGAGGCGAGCAGGTCTTCCATGTTCGGCGCCGCGCCGCCCGTCGACTCGAAGCGGATGGAGCCGTCGGGGCCGCGCGAGAAGCGCACGTCTTGCCCGCCGAACGGACTGCCCGCCCCGCCGAACGGGTTCGCTCCGCTGTTTGGGTCGAAGCCGCCGAACGCGTGTGGGTTGGCGCGGAAGCGGTCGTACTTCTTGCGCTTCTCCTCGTCGCCGAGGACGTCGTAGGCCTGCTGGACCTCCTTGAAGCGCTCCTCCGCCTCGGGGTTGTCCGGATTGCGGTCGGGGTGGTACTCCCGCGCGAGGCGGCGGTAGGCTTTCTTGATGTCCGCCGCCGACGCGCGCTCCGCGACGCCGAGCGTCTCATAGTAGTTCGGGATCGTAGTCGTAGGCATGGGAAGAAAGCCGGAATGGCAGCGTGGTACGCGATAGATCTCGTGTAGCGGAAGGCACGAGAACTATGCCGCCCTGCCCTGGCCCGCACCACGCCTGTCGGTTTGGCAGAGGCACCCGCGTTGGGACGATCTTTACGCTCGCTTCTCTCCCACCCTGTTGCTCTCGCCATGCGCCTTGCCGAACAGACCGTCCTCATCACCGGAGCCAGCCGTGGCCTCGGAGCCGCCCTCGCGCGAGCGTTTGCCCGTGAAGGCGCGCGTGTGGTCCTGAACTACTACCAGAGCCGGGACGCCGCGATGGGCGTCGCCAACGAGATCGCCGATGTAGGCGGCGTGACGTTCCTCGCTCAGGCCGACGTGCGTGATGCCGACGCCGTGCGTCGCATGGTCGCCGATGCCGAAGCACACTTCGGGACACGCGTCACCACCAGCGTTCACAACGCGCTCATCGACTACCGCTTCGATCCGACGACGATGCCCACCGCGTCCACGATCACGTGGGAGCACTACCTGCGCCAACTCGAAGGCAGCGTCCAGGGCCTGCTCAACGTCGTCCAGGCCACGCTGCCTGCTATGACGGAGGCTGGCGGCGGGCGCGTGATCGCCATTGGGTCGAACCTCGTCCAGAACCCGGTCGTGCCCTATCACGACTACACGACCGGCAAAGCGGCCATGCTCGGCGCTGTGCGCAACCTCGCGCAGGACCTCGGGCCGCAGGGCATCACGGTCAACCTCGTCTCGGGCGGCCTGCTCCGCACCACCGACGCCAGCGCGGCGACGAGCGACGAGGTGTTCGGCATCATCGAGGCGACGACGCCGCTACGCCGTGTGATCTCGCCGGAGGAGATGGCCGATGCCGTACTCTTCTTCGCCTCGCCGTGGGCACGCGCCGTGACGGGCCAGAATCTCGTGGTCGACGGTGGCCTGGTGAAAAACTGAGCCGCTCTCTGTGCGGCCGGATCGTGGCGGATCGACCGGCGTGCTACGGGCACTTGTGCCGTCTTGCCTGTCTGCCATGAACGACCAGCCCACCACTTCTACTCTGGACGCCTCTGCCACGGAGGCGCCCGCTCCGAACCCGTGGCGCACGCCGCGCCGGTGGATTCTCGTCGGCATCGCTGCCATTGTGCTTACGTTCGCGTTTCGGCAGGCGCTCGACCCGTTCGGCGAGACGGGCTATGTGGAAATCTTCCACGGCGACCACTCGCATTTCCTTCCTGAGGACAACCTCCTCGACGACCCGGACGTGACGCTGTCGAACTACCCGACGTCGCCGCCGGGCCCGGACGAGATCATTCTTCCTGACGGGCGGGTTGTGCCCCGCGCGCAGATCGAGCGGTAGTCAGCCTGCTACGCGGGCGCTCAGCGAGCCACGGTGAGCGGCAGTACGCGGCGACTCTCCGGTGCCGTCCCGCCACCGACCGTCACCGCCGCGAAGTACACCCCCGGCACCAGCCCTGAGGCGTCGAGCGCCACCGTCTGCGCCCCTGCGCCGAGCGCTCCCCGCTGCGCCTCTACCACCGTGCGCCCGAGGCCGTCGACGAGCGTCACCGTCACGTCCGTCGGCGCGGCGAGCGCGAACGAGAGCGTGGCAGCCCCGCGCGTCGGGTTCGGCCATACTGCGTCGAGCACCACCACTTCCGGCATCTGCTCGTCGGCGCTCACGCCGCTGCGAGCGACCTCGGTGGCGGTCGTGTAGATGTAGTCCCCGTCGAACCAGCCGTTGCCGTTGGCCGCGTTGCCCGCTGCGTAGAACGTGACCCGCGCGGGCGCATCGTCCGGGGCAAGCCAGCGCACCCGCCACGACGAGACGCTGATGCCTGCACTCGTGTGGGTGACATAGCGCGTCCCTCCACCCGCCGCAAACTTGGTGAGCGCTGCATCGACGAGTTCGAATTCGCCGACGGGGTCCCCTGCCTCGTCACGGGCCGTCACGAGGAAGCCCTGGTTGGGCGTAGGGCTGCCCGGCGTCGTGTTGTCTACGCGCACCTCAAACTCGTAGGCCGCCCCAGCGACATAGCCGCCGCTCGGCCCCTCGATGGTGACGCTGCCGGTGCCGCTGTTGAGTTCGAAATCGCCGTGGCACCCGGCTGAGGCGCACGTCCGATCGCCGGGTGCTCCAGACACGCCCGCAGACGCGCCCGACGAGCGCGAGTGGGCATCCCTCGGCGCATCGAACAGGACGATGAGGACGGCGACGACGAGAACCAGGAACAGACGAAGCATCAAATCGGGAAGGCAGGGTGTGACGGGTCGGCGGGAGAATACTAGACCCGCGCGCTCGCCGCAATGCCTAGCCGTGTACCAACAGTACGCTCGCCGGTCACCGTACGCTTGCCGGTCGATACGCGCTCGCTGGTTGCTACGCGCACGTGGGTCAGCATCCCTGCCTCGTCGGCATGCACGACTACGCGGGTGCTCAGCGGGCCACGGTGAGCGGCAGCACGCGGCGGCTCTCCGGCGCCGTCCCGCCACCGACCGTCACCGCCGCGAAGTACACCCCCGGCACCAGCCCTGAGGCGTCGAGCGCCACCGTCTGCGCCCCTGCGCCGAGCGCTCCCCGCTGCGCCTCTACCACCGTGCGCCCGAGGCCGTCGACGAGCGTCACCGTCACGTCCGTCGGCGCGGCGAGCGCGAACGAGAGCGTGGCAGCCCCGCGCGTCGGGTTCGGCCACACCGCGTCGAGCACCACCACCTCCGGCACACCGTCCTCGACGTTGGTGGCGAGGCCGAGGGTCTGCGAGGTCGTGTAGATGAAGTCGCCGCTGGACGCGCCGTTGCCGTTGGCCGCATTGCCCGCTGCGTAGATCGTCACCTGCCCCGGCGACTCAGCAGGCGCGATCCAACGCACCTGCCACGACGAGACCGAGGTACCCGACGACGTATGGGTGACGTGATCCGTGCCCGAGAAGCGCGTCACCGACGGGTCCACGAGTTCGAGCGTGCCCACGTCGTTGCCGGCGTCGTCCTTCACCGATGTCTGGAAGCCGTTTCTACGCTGGGGGGTCGCGGGCGTCGTGTTGTCGACCGAGACCGTGAAGGTGAGAGCCTCACCCGGCACGAAGCCATCGGGCGCGTCGATCGTCACGCTGCCCGTGCCACTGTTGAGGCCGAAGCTGCTGTGGCATCCGGCCGTGGCGCAGGTCGATTCGCCGGGGGCGCCAGAGCGGTTCGCCGGTGCGCCCGACGAGAAGGTGGCCGCCTCGTCGGGCATCGTAAAGACGACGAGGGCGACCAGGACAAGAGCCGTAGCGAGGCGGAGCATAGGACCAAAGGTAGAAGGGCATAGAGATAGGAGCCCCAGAGGAGCCGCCTCAACATACAGCACGGCCCGCTTCTATCCATGCGCTATTTCAGGTGCCCTGCGCTGTGCCCGAAACGCCATACGCCGGAGCTAGACGTCCACGAGCACGTCGCCGGTCATCGCCGCCGGGATGGGAAGGCCCATGAGCGTGAGGATAGTCGGGGCGATGTCGCCGAGTTTGCCGGGGCGGATGGGGCCCTGCCACAGCTCACCCGTCGCGGGGTCCGTGCGCAGCAGTAGGTGCGGGACGAGAACGGTCGTATGCGCCGTGTGGGCCGAGCCATCGGGGTTGCGCATGCGATCAGCGTTGCCGTGGTCGGCGATGATCTGGACGGTGTAGCCGAGTTCGCGGGCCGTCTCCACGACCTGCCTCGCGCATCCATCGACGGCCTCGACGGCCTTAACCGCCGCCTCGAAGACGCCCGTGTGGCCGACCATGTCCGGGTTGGCGAAGTTGAGCACCACGAGGTCCGGCGTCGCGTCGCGCAGGTGGGCGCTGACCTTCTCGGCGAGCTCCGGCGCGCTCATCTCCGGCTGGAGGTCGTAGGTCGCCACCTTGGGCGAGTTGACCAGGATACGCGCCTCGCCCTCGAATTCGACCTCCTTGCCGCCGTTGAAGAAGAACGTGACGTGGGGATACTTCTCAGTCTCCGCCGCGCGGAGCTGCGTGCCGCCGGCCTTTGCCACGGTCTCGCCGAGCGTGTCCGTGAGGTCCTGCTTCGGGAAGGCGACGGGGACGTCGAACGCCTTGTGGTAGGGCGTGAACGTGGCGTAGTGCAGGTCGAGGTCGCCCGCCTCGGGGATTTCGTCGGTCAGCGCGTCGTAGTCGGGGAGCAGCGTGCCGGTAAACGCGCTCGTGAGTTGGCGGGCGCGGTCCGCGCGGAAGTTGTAGACCAGCACGGCGTCGCCGCTCGTGATGCGTGGCGTGCCCTCGGCGAGGATCGGCGCGGCGAACTCGTCGGTGGTCCCGGCGGCATACTGCGCCTCCAACGCACCGACGACCTCGTCGGTCACGGTGCCGTCGTCGCCGACCTCGCCGGTCGTGAGGAGGTCGTAGGCCTTGCGGATGCGCGGCCAGCGGCGGTCGCGGTCCATCGCCCAGTAGCGCCCGACAACGCTGCCGACGACGCCCACGCCGAGGCGGTCCATCGCGGCCTGCACACTGCGGAGGTACTCCGCGCCGCCCTCGGGCGCGGTGTCGCGGCCGTCCGTGAAGGCGTGCACGACGACCTGGGCGCCGGTGAGCCCCTCGCGCTTTGCGAGGTCGAGCAGCGCCACGAGGTGGTCGAGGTGGCTGTGGACGCCGCCGTCGGAGACGAGGCCGAGCAGATGCAGCGTAGTCCCGTTCGTCTTCGCGTGCCGCGCCGCCCCCGTGAGCACGTCGTTCCCGAAGAAGGCGCCGTCTTCGATGGCCTTGTCGATGCGGGTGATCTCCTGGTAGACCACACGCCCCGCACCGAGGTTGGTATGGCCCACCTCCGAGTTGCCCATCAGCCCAGCAGGTAGGCCCACAGCCCGCCCCGATGCCTCCAGCGTCGAGTGGGGCGCGGTGGCGAAGAGGTGGTCGAGAAACGGCTTCTCGGCGGCGTCGATGGCGGAAACGGACGGGTCCTCGGCGATGCCGTAGCCGTCGAGGATGAGGAGCAGGTGGCGGTTCACAGGACGAGCGGGGGGCGCAACGATGAGACAGGCAGAAGGGGAGACAAGCAGAAGGGGCGCATCCAAGCTAGTGGATGCGCCCCTTCTGTGCTGTGAATCGTCGCTGCTGCTGCGAGCCCGGCTGCTAGAGCGAGCAGTTCGTCGCGTCGGGATTAGACGGGTTAAACACGGGCGTATCGACGCGCTGGCCCTGGCTGTCCAGCGTCGAGATCCGATGCACGAAGCATTCAGGCTTGGTGCCGAACACGAAGATGGACACGAGGATGTCTTTCTGCGGATCGTGCATGACGACGTGCGGCGCCATGCCGCTGCCGTTCATGTGGTACAGCTTCATGTTGAAGCCGCCGACCGCCGCCCAGCCCGCATCGGCGGAGCCGCCGAGGTACGACACCGACTGGTCGTCTTCGAGTCCGAAGTAGTCCACGGTAAGTCCCGTCATATTGACCGCCTCCTGTCCGCCGCCCTGCGCGCTCGGCTTGAGCTTCCACTCGATCATCTTGCCCGCGTAGCCGACGGCCTGCCCGGTCAAGCGGTCGATCGACGATTTACGCGCGTTCTCTTGAAACGATTCGATGCCGACGACGACGCCAAGGCCGACGATCACGATGCCGAGCACCAGGAGAAGGAGTTGCTGCTGTCCCATGGGGTGAAAGGAGGTTGGGGTTGGAGGGCAGCGGAGCACCTCATCCCGCTGGGCGCCTCCGCTGTGCTCAATACTGAGCGCTTCAGCCTAGTTCAAGGCTCGTGCCAAGCCATGCCTGTGTTGGACATAACACGGCTTAAGAATGGGCTCTACGCCTCTGAAAGCTCCCTGTGTACACGAGGAGTGACCTTTCCGCTGCCCTATGATGCCGGGCTTCGTGTACGTGCCGTGGCCTATGCAGGAGTGGTCACGCGCCTCGGCTGCATTTCCTGCATCTGCGCGGTTCATTCCGCCCGCCGACCTGTCAGTGCAGTATCGATGGCCCAACAAGCCAGAGGGGCACGTCCGGTGGTTCGGACGTGCCCCTCTGCGCTTTGGGATGTCGGCATGCGCCGTGACCTCGCTAAAGCGAGCAGTTCGTCGCGTCCGGGTTGGACGGCGCAGCGGCTGGCAGGTACACAGCGCTCCCGTCTTGCATGTAAGACATCCGCTGCACCAAACAGTCGGGGGAGTTGCCAAACACGAAGACGGCAATCATGAGGTCTTGGTTTGGGTCGTAGACCGCCACGTGGGGCGCGTAGCCACCGGATCCGTCCATGGAGAACAAGCCCACGTACGTCGGGCCTGTCTGCACCCAGTTTCCCCCGTTTGTGCCGTGGAAGTCGATGGGGCCTCCGCCCACCAATCCAATGTTGTTGAACGAGAAGCCGCTCATCTGTGAGGCCTCTTGGCCTCCTCCCTGAGCACGGGGCTTCATTTTCCACTCGAGCATCTTGCCCGCGTAGCCGATGGCCTGGCCAGCCATCCGGTCGAACGATGACTTGCGGTTGTTCTCTTCAAACGCCTCGATGCCGACGACGACGCTGAGGCCGACAATCACGATGCCAAGCACCAAGAGGAGAAGTTGTTGCTGTCCCATTAGAGGATAGACGGTTGGGGTTGAGGGTCAGCCGAGGTCACTGTCCCACCGGACGACTCTGCTGTGCTCGCTGTCGAGCGAACTGGCCAGGGTCAAGCCCTATGCCAAAGCAGACCTCGGGTACAGCCTAGCCCGGTTGCCCTTTCGCCGCAGCGCTTTGATTGCCTCCTTTGTCTGAGCCTTGAACCCTCCGGCCGCACTTACGCGATGCTACAGCCCTGTGCGCGTGGCAGGACACATGAGGCCCCTGGGCTCCTGTGCCCCATTTCCTACCCCTGCGCAGACTATTCTACCTGCCAGTCCGCTGCCTCGGAGTGCTACCCGCCTCCCGGTGTGATCTTCCCGTCAGGCGCAAGCGGACCGCCTTCGGTGCCCAGAAACGAGGTGCAGTGGTAGCACCGGCTGGCCTTGTAGGGGACGACTTGTCGGCAATAGGCGCACTTTTTCTCGGTAGGCTGCTCCGGCTGCGAGGACTGATCCTTCTCGTCGCCACCGAACTCGTCCTGGATCTCCTCGCTGAGCTTATTGACCGAGCGGATCACGATGAACATCGCCAGCGCGATGATGAGCAGCGTGAGGACGTTCGTCAGAAACGCGCCGTAGTTGAGCGTTGTCGCACCGGCCTCGGCAGCCGCCTCTAGCGACACGTAGGGGGGCGGGGCTCCTTCGCCTGCCCTGAGCACGAGGAACGCGTCCGAGAAGTCGGTCTGCCCCAGCAGTAGCCCCAGCGGCGGCATGATGAGGTCGTCCACGAGCGACTTGGCGACGGTCGAGAACGCAGCGCCGACGGTGAACCCGATGGCGAGGTCCACGAGGTTGCCGCGCATCAGGAACGTCTTGAACTCGCCGAAGAGCTTCTTCATGAGGTTCGAAGTAGGAAGTGGGAAGTTCGAAGTGGTGGTTCCCTCGCCTCGGAGTCATTCGGCGCACTTCTAACTTCGCACTTCCCACCTCGCACTTCCTATTCCTCCACGCGCGGGGCCGGCATCGAGCGGCCGCCCTGGTGGAGCACCACACCCGTAGCCGCGCCGTCCTCGACTTCGAAGGTGAGTTGGGCCTCCACGACGGTGAGGTAGAATTCAGTCTCCGACGACGGGTAGACTTCGAAGCGGGGCTGGCCCGTCGCCTGCGCGAAGAGTTGCGTGCCCTCGCGCGTCACGGCGAGGTCGAAGCCCGGCGCGAGGCGGTAGGTGCCGACGTAGCCCTGCAGAACCTCCTCGGACACCTCGACGGTGGCGTCCTCGGGCGTCACGCCGAGGCGTTCGAGCATATCGCGGCCGTTCTGGTTGCCAGGGTTGAGCTCGATCGACGTCTGGTAGTTCTCGATCGCCAGGTCGTTCTGGCCCACCTCCATGTAGGCCTCGCCAAGGCTGTCGTACGGGTTCGACGCCTCCGGGAACTGCTCGACGTTGCGCTGGAAGATCGGGATAGCGAGGTCGGGGCGCCCCTCGCCCATGACCAGGTAGCCGAGCATATTGAGTTGGCCTTCGTCGAAGTCGTAGCCGTCGGGGTCGTCAGCCAGAAGCGCGTCGTACTGCGCCAGCGCGGCCTCGACGCCCGCTTCCATGGTGGCAGCCCCTTCGATGGTGGCCATGAGCACCTGGGCGATGGGCTGCTTCGGGAGGTCGACCTCCTCGCCGTAGAAGGTGCGGGCGAGCGCCATGAGGACTTGACCGGAGCTGCCTTCGGCATTGTCGAGCACGACGACCGTGAGTTCGTCGCCGGGCACGTAGGCGAGTTGCGTGGAGAAGCCGAAGATGCCGCCGCTGTGCTGGTAGACCTGCCGCTCCTGGCCGCCGATCTCCTGCGTGCCGGAGCCGATCCCGAAGGCGTACTGTGCGTCGGCCGCGGCCCCCTCGGGCGTCGTCATAGCGGTGAGCGTAGCGTCGTCCGCGAAGACCTCGCCGCCGTAGAGCGCGCGGTTCCAGCGATGCAGGTCGGGCGCGGTCGAGTAGAGCATGCCGGCGGCGTAGGGCACCGACGGGTGGACGTAGCGGGCGTGCGCGTAGCCCATGCCGCTGCGGGTGTACCCCGTCGCCATGCGCTCGGCGACGGTCCCGTCTGCGTAGCCAGTGTCGTCGAGGCCCAGCGGGTCGAAGAGCTTGGCCTGGAGGGCCTCGGCGTAGGTCATACCCGTCGCTGCCTCGATGAGCGCACCGAGGAGGAAATAGCCGGAGTTGTTGTAGGCGTACTGCGAGCCCGGCTCGAAGTCAAAGGCCTCCTCGTTGAAGACGGCGAGCATCTCGTCGACGGTGAAGGCGTCGTTGGAGCGCGTCTGCATGAAATCCTCCATGCCGGTCATGCTCGGGATGCCGGAGGTGTGGTTGAGCAGCATCCGCACGGTGACGATGTCGCCCTGGGCGGCGGGGTAGTCGGGCAGGATGGCCGTGATCGGGTCGTCGAGGCCGAAGGCGCCCTCCTCGACGAGCAGGAGGGTGAGCGCGGCGGTGAACTGCTTGGTGACCGAGGCCAGCCAGAAGCGCGTGTCGGGCGCGTTGGGCACGTCCCACGTCATGTCGGCGTGCCCGAAGCCCTCGGCATAGAGCACGTCGTCGCCCTGAGCGACGAGGACGGTGCCGTTGAACAGGCCGATGTCGTGGACGTGGCTGAGCGCCCCGTCGAGGCGCTCGGCGAGGTCGGCCGGGGGCGCGGCAGGCTGCGCTAAGGCTGGCGCTACGAGAACCAGGGCGAGGAGGAGAGCGAGACGGCGCATGGAGCGAATCAGGGTAAGCGAGGTGGGGTGGCGAATGGCTGCCCTACGGGGGCACACCCGACAGGATGCACAACCCGCCCGTTCGTTGCTCTCACGAGGGCGCTCCGACACAACTGCACGGCCCTTAGCCGTGCTCGCGCGCGTCACCCACGAAAAACGCCCGCGCGGGGCTAATCCTGCGCGGGCGTTCGAAGGTCGAGGTCAGGAGGTCGCCTACTCCTCAGCGGGGGCGGGCTCAAGCGGGAGCGCATCGCCCGGGGTGGCGTCGAGCGGAGCGGGCGCGACTTCGACGCCCTCGTCCGTGATGATCGTGGTCTGGTTGTCCGTGCCGGTGAACATCGTGGTGATGACGCAGAGCACCATCAGGGCGACGCCGAGCACCCACGTCGTCTTTTCGAGGAAGTCCGGGGCTTGGCGCGCGCCGAGGATCTGCTGCGTCTGCCCGCCTGCCGCGATGCCCGCGAGGCCGCCGCCCTTGCCGCTCTGGAGCAGCACCACGCCCGTGAGCACAATGGCGACGAGCAAGATCAAGAAGATCATGAAGTAGAACAGAAGCATCGCAGCGCGAGGTCGGGAGTCGGAATAGAATTGAGCCGGGCAAGATAGACGTGTCGGCCGCGAAGGTGCCCCAAGCCGTTGTGAATTTCCCGGCGGCAGCTCTGCCTCCTCCTTCTTGGCTGCCGAAATCCGATCGATTGTGCGACCTTATGAGGCCTGGCCTCGCACTACCTGGGCATTGCGTTGGCCCTATTTGTCCGCGGTGCTGCTACCGTAAGCTCGCGGTCCTCCCCCGCCGATTCGTCTACGTCTTGACGTGAACGTACTGCCCCACAGTGTCCCCTGTCGCTCCGGGCCTCGTGGCTCAGAGCCACCGCGCGGAGGGCTGCGGCGAGCATACTGGGGTCTGCTGTGCTTTGGTGCATGGGCAGCCCTCCTGAGCCTTGGAGGGCTTGCCCTGGGCCTCACTGCAGCCATTTCCACGACCGACCCTGTCCCTCGCAAAGCAGAGGAGGGACGGGCATCGCTTCTCAACGGCGACCCGACTACGCATGACCTAACCCGCCAGCACTGGAAGTTGAAGCGCGACGCTGGTGACGTGGTCTACGCCGCCGACCTGTCTGCCCCCTTCGTCCGCAGCGAGGACCGCAGGCCGCTGGATGTCGTTAGCCAGGATGAGGAGCCAGCGCCCGGCATGCTGCGGCCATGGTACCGCACCTGGTGGGCGCTGCTGCTCTGGTTGTGCTGCGCGCTCGGCGGCGTCAGCGGCGTTGCCTGGGCGTACGGCCGTCGCCAGGGCCGCCGACTGGCCCTCCGCGACGTGGCTCTCGGTGCCCCCCTCCCGGAGCGTGAGTCCGACGTCGTTCAGCAACACACCGCTGCGGAGCGCGCGAATGTCGAACTGCACGAGCTCAACCATTTCCTCGAAGCGACGACGGTGGAACTGCGCGACGCGTTGGAGCAGAACAAGGAATTTCTCGGCATCGCCGCGCACGATCTCAAAAACCCGATCGGTGGCATCGCGGGGATGGCGGACTTCCTCGCCAGTGGCGCGCGCGACCTCACCGACGACGAGCTGCGCGACAACCTCGTACTCATCCGCTCCGAGGCCATGCGTGCGATCAAGCTCATCGAGTCGCTGCTGGACGACGCGCGGGCCGGCGCGGAAGGGCCGCGACTGCGCCGGCGCCCCGTAGACCTCGCTGACATTGCGCGGGCCGTGCTACGCTGGAACCAGGCTCAAGCCGAGGCGAAGCGCATCCAACTCGTGAGCGACTTGCCCGCCTCGCTCCCGGCCCATGCCGACGCCTCGGCGCTGCAGCGCGCAGTGGACAACTACGTCTCGAACGCGGTCAAGTACAGCCCACCAGGCTCCCGCGTGCGGCTGGTCGTCTCCATCGAAGCCGCTTCTGGCGACGGGTCTGCTTCGGCGCACATCGCCGTGGAAGACGAAGGCCCAGGCCTCACCGAGGACGACCGCGCCAGAGTGTTCGGCAAGCTCCAGCGCCTCTCCGCCCAGCCGACCGGCGGCGAGCACTCGACCGGGCTCGGGCTCTACATCGTCAAGCAACTCGTGGAGGCGCACGGCGGCGAGGTGGGCGTCGACTCCGAGTCGGGCAAAGGAGCGACGTTCTGGCTGCGCGTGCCGCTTCCGCCGCCAACCCCCTACGCCGAGCCTCCCGCTGCACAGGCCGGCTCATTCTCAGCATAGAGCGCAGCCGGGTGCATTCTCGGCATAGAGCGCAGCCGGGTGCATTCTCGGCATAGACGGCGCAGAGCGATGCGCAGGCGGGATCGGCACGCCGTGGTTGCTCGTCCACCTCGCCCCCTTTCTCTTCTCCGCCCTTGCTGCCCGCGGCATGCGCCTCGCCGACCTCCTGCTCATCGCGCTCGATGGGCTCCGCTCCAACCGCACCCGCAGCCTGATGACCCTCGCCGGGGTCGCCGTCGGCGTGGCGGCGCTGCTGGCGCTGCTTAGCTACGGCGCCGGCCTGCAGCGCATCGCCCGCGCCGAGTTCGACGCACTTGCGCTCTACAACACGCTGCGCGTCACGTCCACGCCCACGCCGATCTCGGGCTTCGGCGACCTCACCGTGCGCACGAACGACGCCAACGCACGCGTGGACGAAGTGGCGCTCACCGACAGCGTCCTCGCTGTTCTCGATGCCGTGCCGGGCGTCGTGGCGGCGTATCCTGAGATCACGTTTCCCGCGCAGGTGCGGTGGGACGACAAAGAGATCGACGTGGTGGCGGACGGCATCCCGCTGGCCATGGGCGTGGTACCGGGCTACCGCCCCGAGCAGGGCACCTTCTTCGAGACCGCAGGCGACTCGGCCGCATTCGTCTCCGTCTCGATGCTGGACCGCCTCGGCCTGGGGACGCCCGAGGACGCCCTGGGCAAAACCGTCACGCTGCTCGTGCCGACGCTCGACATGGACGAACTGCGGCGCTCGATGCTGCTGATCAGCTTCGGCCTCCAGTCGATCCCGATCCGGTCGGAGCGGGTGCCCATCCGCATCGCGGGCGTCCTCCCCGAGGAGAACCAGCAGCTCACGGGCTTCTCGCGCCTCGTGCTGCCCCTCGACTTCGCGGCGTCTCTCCCGAAGATCACGTTCTTCTCCAGCCTCGACCTGATCCTACGCGACTCGAACACGGCGGGCTATGGGGCCGCGCGCGTGCAGATCGCCGAAGAGGACAGCTATGCCCAAGTAAAAGCCGCCATCGAGGCGACGGGCGTCTTCGCGACGGGCTTCCGCGAGCAATTCGCCCAGGTCGAGCGGCTCTTCCGCGTGATGGACCTTTCACTCGCCATCGTCGGCATCATCGGGCTGCTCGTGGCCACGCTCGGCATCGCCAACACGATGGCGATGAGTGTGCTAGAGCGGACGGGCGAGATCGGCGTGATGAAAGCCGTCGGCGGGCGGCAGCGCGACATCCGACGGCAGTTTCTCGTCGAGAGCGCCGTGCTCGGCGTGGTCGGTGGTGTGGCCGGCGTGGTGATCGGCTTCGCGTTCGTGCGGCTGCTCAGCTATGGCGTGCAGCGTCTGCTCGAAAGCCAGTCGGTGCCCCCCATCGACGTGTTCTACACCTCGCCGTGGCTCGTGCTCGGCTGCATCGCCGTTGCTGTTGGGGTCGCCGTGCTGGCGGGGGTGTGGCCGTCGTCGCGCGCCGCAAAGCTGGAGCCCGTCGCGGCGCTCCAGCGGACGTAGATCGCCCGAGGACTACGCAGGCACCGCCTCCGGCCGCGTCACGCGTCCCAGCGTACGGTCGAGCGCCGACGCATCGGGCACGACGCTGTCGAGCACGCGGGCCGAGGAGAGCACGCCGGGCATGCCGGCCCCAGGGTGCGTCCCGCCGCCGACGAGGAAGAGCCCGTCCACGTCCTCCGACTTGTTGTGCGGGCGGAAGTAGGCACTCTGCAGCAGCGTCGGCTCCAGCGAGAACGCCGCACCCTTGTACGACAGGTAGTCGTCGCGGAAGCCCTGCGGGTCGAGCGTGATGCTGGCCGTGAGGTGGTCGCCGAGGCCCGGCATGACCGTCGCTTCGAGGTAGTCCTGGACGGCCTGGCGGTACTTCTCCACCTGCGTGCTCCAGTCGGTGCCGCTCTCCAGGTGCGGGACGGGCGAGAGGACGTAGTAGCAGTCGTGCCCTGGCGGGGCCATCGTCGGGTCGGTGGCCGAGGGGCGGTGCAGGTAGAGCGAGAAGTCCTTCGCGAGGTACTTGTGCGTAAAGATGTCGTCGAGCAGTTCGCGGTAGCGCGGCCCGAGGAGGATCGTGTGGTGGGCGATGTCCTCGTACTTCTTGTCGGTGCCGAAGTACCACACGAAGAGGCTCATCGAGAACCTGGCCTTCTCCACGCGCTCGTCCGTCCAGCGCTTGCGGTGCTCGGGGCGGATGAGGTGGCGGTAGGTCCACCCCGCGTCCGCGTTCGAGACGACGATGTCGGCCGGGATGTGCTCGCCAGATTCGAGTTTCACGCCCGTCGCGCGCCCGTTCTCGACCGTGATCTCCTCGACCGTCTCGTTGAAGCGGAACTGCCCGTTGAGGCGCTCGATCACGGTGGCGAGGCCGCGCACGACGGCGCCCGTGCCGCCCATCGCATACCACACGCCCCACTTGCGCTCCAAGAACGCGATCAGCGTGTAGATCGAGGTCGTCGCGAACGGGTTGCCACCGACGAGCAGCGGGTGGAAGCTGAAGACCTGCCGCAGTTGCTCGTCCTTGATAAAGCGCGAGACAAACTGGTAGACCGTCTCGTGGCTGCGGAGCGCCATCATCGCCGGGACGATCTTCGCCATGTCCGACACCTTCGAGAAGGGCACGTGGCCGAGTTCGGTGAAGCCGACCTCGAAGATGCCCTCCGACTTCTGGAGGAAGCGCTCGTACCCACGCACGTCGGCGGGGTTGAACTTGGCGATCTCGCGGCGCATCTCGTCCGCGTCGCCGTTGTAGTTGAAGACGCGGCCGTCCTCGAAGCGGATGCGGTAGAACGGGTCAATGTCTACGAACTCGACGTCGTCCTCGCGGCGCATCCCGGCGAGGCTCCAGAGCTCGTCGAAGAGGAACGGTGCCGTGATGAGCGTGGGGCCTGCGTCGAAGGTGTAGCCTTGCTCCTTGAAGACGCGGGCGCGCCCACCCGGCTGATCGAGGCGGTCCACGACGGTGACGCGGTAGCCGCGCGCCCGCAAACGAATGGCGGCGGCGAGTCCCCCAAAGCCTGCGCCAATGACGACGGCGTGCGGCGACTCGGGCGTGATCGGGACTGGGGACGTGGAGGTGTTGAGGCGCGCGTCGGCGCGGTGCGCCATGCGGGTGAGCCAGCTCATAGTTGGAGAGGCAGAGGAAAGGCTATGGGAGAGGGGTGGGCGAAAGTACGGCACCCTGCTCACTCCGTTCCGACCCATAGACACACAAACGTCCAAAACGTCCAACCCATTCAATATTGGTAACTCTCCCTGTGCGTATCCGTACAGCATGGCGAGTCCCACTCACTGACCTTCCACCGACCATGTCTGTCACCACGACCTCGGACGAGGCCCGCTCCTGGGGCATGCTCGCGCACCTTTCCGCGCTCCTCGGCCTGCTTTCGGGAATCGGCTTCTTCGTAGGCCCGCTCATCGTCTACCTCGTCAAGCGGGACAGCCACCCCTTCGTCGAGGAGAACGCCCGCGAGGCGCTCAACTTCCAGATCACGGCGCTGATCGCGCTTGCCGTGGCAACGGTGCTCGCGATCACCATCATCGGCCTCATCGTCGCCATCCCGGCGTTCGTCGTGATCGGCCTCGCGATGGTCATCCTGCCCATCGTGGCGGGACTCCGCGCGCGTGACGGCGAGACCTACCGCTACCCGTTCACGCTACGGCTGATCTAAGTCAGGCTGACCGAAGCACATCGAGGCGGGGGCGGATCTCATCGAGGCTGTCCCCGCCGAGCTTTTCCAGAAGCGCGTTGGCGATGACGAGCGCAACGGTCGCCTCGGCGACGGTGCTCGCGGCGGGCACGCTCGTCACGTCGGAGCGCTCGTAGCGCGTGGGCTGCGCCTCGCCCGTGGCGATGTCCACCGTGCCGAGCGGCTTGATGAGCGTCGGGATCGGCTTCATCACGCCGCGCACGATGATCGGCATGCCGTTCGACATGCCGCCTTCGATGCCGCCAGCGTGGTTGCTGCTGCGGGCGAAGGTGCCGTTCTCCTGCGTGATCGGGTCGTGGAAGGCCGAGCCCGGTAGCGTGCCCCCGTCGATGCCGTCGCCAACTTCGACGGCCTTCTGTGCCTGAATCGAGAGGATGGCCTGCGCGAGTTGCCCGTCGAGCTTGCGGTCCCACTGCACGTAGGAGCCGAGCCCCGGCGGCACGCCCGTGACCACGACCTCGTAGACGCCGCCGAGCGAGTCGCCCGCCTTCTTCATCGCCTTGATGTGCTCGATGGTCTCGGCGGTGAGGTCCGCGTCGAGCATGCGCGTCTCGGACTGATCGGCGGCCTCGTAGAGCGCCCGCGCACCTCCTTCAGCGAGGAGCGCATCGCGACGTTTGATCCAGTCGGCTTTGTCGGCATAGCCCACTGCGCCGATGCGGACGACGTGGCTGCCTACTTCGATGCCGAGCACGCGCAGTAGGTGCCGCGCAACGGAGCAGCACGCCACGCGCATCGCGGTCTCTCGCGCTGAGCTTCGGTCGATGACCGGGCGAATGTCGTCGAAGGCGTACTTCTGCGTCCCGACGAGGTCGGCGTGCCCCGGCCGCGGCAGCGTCACCTTCTCGATGTCCTCGCCCACCGGCTCGACGGCCATCACCTCGGGCCAGCGCGCCTTGTCTTTGTGGTAGCTCGCGTTGACGAGCTTGAGCGCGATGGGGCTGCCCATCGTCGCGCCGTGGCGGATACCGGAGTAGACGTGCGCGCGGTCCGTCTCGATCTTGGCGCGCCCGCCGCGCCCGAAGCCGAGCCAGCGCCGGGCGAGGTGTTCATCGAGGTCGGCAGGCAAGAGCGGCAGCCCAGCCGGGCAGCCCTCGACGATGCCGACGAGCGCTTCGCCATGGGACTCGCCGGCGGTGAGGTAGCGAATCATAGGTGGACTCAGTGAGTGGGTGAGGCGGGAACGGAAGGTCGGCGCATGGCAGACTGTCGGAAAGCGCAAAGCGTGAATGCCGAAAGGAAAACGCAGCCGCGTCCCTCTCTACTCATTCCTCGCCGCTGTCCCCTGCTCGCATCCACGTTCGGAACACCATGACCGTCAAGCTGGCCCCAGCCCACCTGACCGACCTCGCCAACACCAACGACCTCGGCCGCGCTCTCGCCGCTACCCTGGCAGACTCCGGGGCCGCGAGTACGCTCATCGAAAACGCGGCCGAGTATTGGGCCACCGACGACGAGGTAGTCGTCACGAAAGCTGAGCGCTCCGATGCCACGGCGCGAGCGACCGGCTACATTGCGTTCACGGACACGCCCTGGGAGGCATGCGGCGCGACGATTCACGCACAGCGCCGGACGATCCCGATCGCCGTAGAGGTCGATCTGAATTCGGGCAACACGGAGGTCCAGGTTTTGTGAGCCTCATCGCCGCCGGTTTCGCGGCGGAGCAACTCGGCGTGGCAAGAAGGCAACGCGCGACGGCGATATGGCAATCCACGCCGCCGGGCCTGGACAATTGTTGCGCGGCGGTGATCCACTCTGCCCCCTGACTCCGTGGTGGAAGGTGACGCCCCCTCCTCGCGCACCCTTGACACCGTGTTCGATACGTCCCTGAACCGCGCCCGCATCGTCCTCGTGGCCGCGCCCCTGCTCGCGCTGAGCCTGCTGTTCGCGGCTCCCCTCCGCGCTCAGACCCTGCCTCCCTCTGAGGTCGGTGCCTGGTCCGACGAGTTCGGCACCAACGGTAGCGTGGCCCCCGGCCTCAACGGCCTCCCTGGCATCGACCTGCACGCGGTGGCCGTGCACCCGACCACCGGCGACGTGTATGTGGCGGGCCGCTACATCGGCGGCTTCAGCGGGCTGCTCCGCTGGACGGGCTCCACCTGGGACCCCATCGACCTGGGTGCCAACACCAACGACCGCGTCTACGCGCTCGCGTTCGCGCCTAACGGCGACCTCTACCTCGGCGGTTCATTCACGGCCCTTCGAGGCACCGAGGTCAACTACATCGCCCGCTGGGACGGCTCCGCGTTCTCTCCGCTTGGTCAGGGATTGGAAGGCGCAGTCAACAGCCTGCTCTATGACGACGCGACCGGCACGCTCTACGTCGGCGGGCGTGACAACAGTACCGGCTTCTCCGGCGGCACCAATGCCAACGGCAGCTTTGTGGCGTCCAACAAGATCATCGCCTGGGACGGGAGCCGCTGGCAGCCGCTCGGGCAGGGCATCAGCGGCGACCGCTTCGCCGTCATCGACGCGATGACGCTCGCACCTGGCACGGGCGACCTCTTGGTCAGCGGCGACATGTTTCGCGGCATGGTCAACGCCGACGGGACCACAGTCAACGTTGGCAACATCGCGCGCTGGGATGGCAGCACCTGGAGCCGCGTAGGCAACGCCAACTTCGATTATAACGTGTTCGACCACGTCTATGGACCGGACGGGGCGCTCTATGCGATCGTGGAACAGGATGACTCCGACGGCCAGGGCTTCTGGCGGCTCGATGGTGACCTGGCGACGGGAACGTGGACGCGCCTCGCCCGCTTCCTGGGCAACGACCCGTTCGCGCTCACGGTGTATGACGGGAAGGTGATCGTCGGCGGCAGCTTCGAGGCAATCGAGCTGACCGGGGCGGTAGCGCTGCCGTTGCGCGGTGTGGCCGCCTACGACCCTGCACGCGCGGCGTGGAGCGGGCTGGGCAGCGGCATCACCCTGCCGTATGTCTTCGGTCCCACGGGCGCAGCCGACTTCGCCGAGGCCGACGGGTCGCTCTGGGCCGCAGGAGGCTTCTCGCTCGCGGGAGGGCGGGTGAGCGTCCAGGTGGCGCGGTGGGACCCGGCGCCGTTCGACGGCGTGGTGGTCGACTTCCGCCTCGACGCGCGGCGGGCCGAGCAGAGCCAGATCGCGTCGTACTACGACCGGCGCGGGCGCTATGGCGATGTCGACGTACCCTTCGTCGCCATCGAGAGCGGCGCGGCGGCGGGCCTCTATGCGCTGGCTGCCAACGGGGCCGACCCGTCGGACTCGACGCTCGTGGCGCGCATCCTCGTGCCGCGCAACGAGCGCATCCGCTATGGCTACGGCGTCGACCTCGACACGGCCTTCGACCCGCGCCGCATCCTGCGCGACGAGGACCTAGGCACGTCGACAACCTGGGCGTTCGAGCGCGGTGAGCGCTCCGGCCGCAGCACCGCCGCCGCGACGCCGACGGCGCTGCCCATCGAGCAGCTTAGCGACGCGGCTTCCATCCCCACGCCGACCGGCGCGGCTGTCTACGACCGCCGCCTCTTCCGCACGACGGACCTCGCGCCCATCGAGCTGGTGCGCAACAGCGGCGTGACGCTCGACTTCGAAACCCTCACGCAGCGCGTACTCGTCGCGGGCGGCCTCTACCGGCGCGGGCCAGGCGGGACGCCGCCCGCAGGCATCGCGCTCGTCTCCGGCAACACCTTCTGGCAGCTCGACGCGCTGCCCGCCGAGGGCGCGCGCGTCCGCGTCACGTTCGACTACAGCACCGTCGCCGACATCTACGCGCCGGAGGACCTCCGCCTGCTGCGCCGCCCCTCGGCCGGGGCCCCGTGGACCGTCGTCGACGGCGCGCAGGACCTCACCGCCCAGACGCTCTCCGTCACCACGACCGACCTCCGTGGGCAGTGGACGCTTGGCTCGGTGAGCGATCGCAACCCGATGACCGACCTCCCGCCGGGCCTCGTCGCTGGACCGAACCCGGCTTCTGGTGCGTTTGGCGTTCCTGAGCGCCCGCGCCTGGAGTGGACCGCCGCCCAGTTCGCGCTCGACTACGACGTCTACGTCTGGCCGCAAGGCACGCCCCGCCCCGGCTCGCCCACAGAGGTCACCGACGAGCCGGGTGTCACGCTGCGCTCAGGCCTGACGCTGGGCGAGACGTTCAGTTGGCAGGTCGTGGCCCGCAACCCCAACGGCACCACCGACGGCCCCGTCTGGACGTTCACGACCGGCGACGCTGCTGACCTCGCCGTGGCCGCCGTCGAGGCACCCGCGACCGCCGTCGGGCGCAGTGAGATCGAGCTTGCCTGGACGGTCACGAACACCGGCAACGCAGGCACGCGCAGCCCGCAGTGGGAAGACGCCGTCTACCTCTCCCGCGACGACAGCATCAGCGCCGACGACGCGCTCCTCGGCCGTTTCGCCAACCCGACTGCGCTCGGCCCCGGCGACCGCTACCGCCAGACCGCGCGCGTGACCATCCCCGTGCGCATCCAGCGCGAAGGCCGCGTCATCGACGTGCGCGAGGAGGACGTGGTCGAAGGCCGCTACCAGATCCTTGTCCGCGCCGACGGCGGCACGCGACCGCGCGAGACCGAGGCCGACGAAGCGAACAACCTCGGCGTTGGCGGCCCCATCGACATCGCGCTGCCCAACCTACCCGACCTGCGCGTGACGCAGATCGACAACCCTGTCCCCTATTGCTTCTACCCGATCGCCGTAGCGAGCAGCGGCGGCGCAGCCGGCTCCGGCGGGATCTATCGGCCGTGCCCGGGCGAGATGGGCGACCGCCTCGTCAACATGCGCCCGGTGCTCTACCAATACACCTGGCAGGGCGTCAACGAGGGCGACGGCCCCGCCACCAACTTCCGCGACGGGCTCTTCTTCCAGCGCGACTCCGTGTTTAATGCCACTGACGCGGTCTTCCTGGGCTTCGGACTCGTCGGCGAGACGGACCCTGGCGCCCCCTACACGGCCGTCGCAGGCCTCATCGACCCGATCTCGCAGGCGATAGCCAACGAAGTCGCCCTGCCTGACAGCGGGTTCTACTTCGTGCTCGCCAACGTTGACCAGAACGCCTTCGAGGGCGCAGCCGCCGACAACAACCTGTTCCGCGCGCCCGAGCGCACGGTCCGACGCAACGTGCCGCCCTCAGACGTAGCGATCCAGGGCCTCACTGTCCCAGCGACCGCCCGGAGCAGCGACAGCCTGACCGTCGCCTTCACGATCCGCAACATCGGCCCGTCGGGCGTGCCGCGTGCCGTGATCGACTACGCCATCTACCTCTCCGAGGACGACGTGCTCGACCGCGAGGACGATCCCCGCCTTGACAGCGAGGACGCCGACCGCGTGCTTCTGCGAGGGTACTACGACAACCTCTCGAACGGCACGCTCCAACCCGACGAGACAGCGCGCGTGACCGAGCGGGTCCGCCTCCCTGACGGCGAGACCGGCACCTTCGCCGTCTTCGTCGTCCTCGACGAGCGCGAGGCGCTCAACGAGTTTGTGAACGACATCTACTACGTCGAGAACAACCGCGCGCAGGCGGACGTGACCGTTTCACTGGCCGCCTATGCGGACCTCGTACCGTCGCAACTCAACGCTCCGGCGACGGCCGCAGCTGGCACGTCGGTGCTCGTGGACTACACCGTGCGCAACGCGGGCGGGCCGCTCCCGGCCCCCGCCTTCCGCCGCGACGGGCTCTACCTCTCCGACCAGGACACGTGGCCCGGCTTCGGCGCAGCGCAGCGCCTCGCCCGCATCGACGAGCGCGATCCGCTCGGTGGCGGGGCGTCCTACCAGCGCGACCGTGCGGTGACGCTCCCACGCGACCTCACGACGGGGAGCTACTACCTCTACCTCGTCGCCGACGCGGACAGCATCCGCTTTGAGGCCGACGAGACGAACAACGTCCTGCGCAGCAACGAGATCGCCGTCACGGCCCGACCGCGCCCCAACCTCGCGGCCGCGCTCCTCACGCAGCCGCCCGCGACGGCTTCCGGCGGCGACGTGGTCACGCTGCGCTGGCGCGTCGAAAACGTCGGCGCGCTCGCGACCGTAGCGACGAGTTGGACGGACGCCGTCCTGCTCTCCACCGATGCGGCTCCCTCGGGCGACGATATCCGTCTCGATGCTGTCGTGCGCGTCGGCACGCTCGCGCCGGGCGCCAGCTACGAGGCCTCGGCGGACGTGACGCTGCCCGCCGACCTGACCGGCACCTACACGCTTCTGGTGGACGCCGACAACGACCGATCCGTGGACGAACTCGCCCGCGAAAACAACGCGGCGCTCCCCACCACGACGACCGACCTCGGATTGGCGGCCCCCGCAGATCTGCGCATCGCCTCGGTGACGATCACAGGCACTCCGCAAGCCGGGCAGCCGGTGCGCGCTGTCGTCACCGTCGCCAACGACGGCGCGGCGGTCCCAGCGCGGACATCGTGGACCGACGCCTGGACCCTCTCGCCCGGCACCGAGGCGAGCGGCGAAACCGTGACCCTACTCACCCAGCGCGTACAAGGCCCCCTCGCAGCCGGCGCGACCTACTCGCACACGGTCGACCTCTTCCTCCCCGAGTATGCCGCCGGGAGCCACCTCCTCACCACCACGGTCAACCGCGACCGCCGTGTGACCGAGGCGGGCCAGATCGCGAACAACACCGATGCACGCGTGCTCGACATCGTGCTGCCGCCGCCGGTAGACCTCGTCGTCGAGAACGTCGTGGTGCCCGCCGGAGCTGCACCGGGCGACGAGGTGACGATCACCTACGACCTCGTCAACCGTGGCCAGAACACCTTCGCGGGGCTGTTCTTCGACGCCGTGCACCTCTCGCTCGACGCGCGCTTCGACATTGAGGATCCGCGCCTCGCCTTCGAGCGCCGGTCGCTCAGCATCGCACCGGGCGTGCGCCGGACCATGACGATGACGGTGCGACTGCCCGAACCAGGTGCGCCGATCTATGTCCAGGATGCCTCGGGGAGTGACGCCTCACAGCGTCTGGGCGAGGTCCCGCTCGGGGCCGCGCCGAACGCCGTCGCCGCGCTGCGCGGTGGGTCGCCAAACCAGCCGCCCGAGAACGTCGACGCCGACGGCACCGTGCCGAACCTCGTGCCGGGGCAGTACCGCGCCATAGTCTGGACCGACGTGCGCGGCGGCGTCCGCGAGACCGACAACGACAACAACCGCACAGCGTCCAGCAACGCGGTGGGCGTCGATCTCCCGTCGCTCACGCTCGGCCAGGCCCAGCCGCTGACGCTGCTCCCCGGCCAAAGCCGCTACTTCAAGCTCGACGTACCCGCCGGGCGGGACCTCCGCTTCACGCTCGACAACCCGACGACCTTCCGTGACGAGGAGTTCGAGGTGTTCGTCGCCTACGACCGCGTGCCCTCGCCAGGCGACTTCGACGAGGCGTTCTTCGCCGAGAGCGCCCTCGGCGCCCCCGAGGTGCTCGTGCCCAACTCGCAGGCCGGGACCTACTACGTGCTCGTGCGCAACCCGTACCTCCTCGCGTTCAACAACGATCGCGCGGACGTGTCGCTGACTGCCGAGGCGTTCACGTTTAGCCTCTTCAGCACCACGCCGGAGGCCGGCGGCAACCAGGGCCGGGTCGTCGCCACGATCCGCGGCGCGCAGCTCACTGAGGGCACCGCGTTCCGCTTGGAGCGCGGCGGCACCCGCATCGACGGCGCGCTCGTGCGCCTGCTCAGCTCGATGGAGGCCGAGGTGCGCTTCGACCTCCGTGGGCAGTCCCTCGGGCAGTACGACCTCGTCGCCGCGCAGGGCAGCAGCACCGCTCGCCTGGACGACGGCTTCGAGGTGCAGGTGCCGAGCGTGGCTGGCATCCGCACGGGCGTTGTCGCCCCCACGGGCGTGCTCATCAACGACGCGACGGCCTACGAGGTCGTGCTTCGCAACGACGGCAACACCGACCAGGACCTCGTGGTCTTGGCGGTCGCCCTTCCCTTCGACCAGATGTATGCGTTGGAGACTGAGGACTTCGTGGGAGCGATGCTCCCGGCCGACGCTGTCGCCAACAGCCCGGACCTCGTCCTGCCCAACGCGGGCATTCAGATGCGCATCGGCGGGGACGAGGCGGCGGACCTAGGCGAGTGGGGCGTCCTCACGGTGTTTGCCAAGAACGTGCGTGTCGGAGAGACGCGGACCGCGCGCATCGTCGTGCCGTCGGTGCTCGGCACGCCGGGCGAGCCGTTCCCCGTCTACGTGGACGCGCTCGGGTTCTC
>JBCBEX010000024.1:45995-48293 GCA_038528235.1 Bacteroidota bacterium | reverse complement strand
AGGACTAGTGCGGTGCCCTGGTCGGGGCAGCTTATCCCAGAAAAAATGCGCGCCAAACGGGAAAGGCACGGTACGTCTAGGGGGCGCAGCTCTGAGGTCGGGTGGGCCAATAGGGGACCCAAAGCGACCGTCCCCGCGACATTTCGCGGCTCGATAAGAGAAGGGGAGGACCGAGGTCTGTGGGACCAGACGCCATCGGTCAGAGCAGATACATCCGGAACGGTAGTTGAAATCAGCGGAGGACTACCCACTTTGAACACGGTAGGGCACGCCGCAACTCAACGGCGACGCAGGCTTGCGTCTATTCTCGAGAGTAGAACTGAGACCGGCGTCGCCTTAGGGTACCTGACCGTCGCTTGACTGCGGACGAAAGAAGTGGGGCACCACCTCGACCCACCTCCATCCCACCTCCATGTCTCCGTTCTTAGCACACACCCGCGACACCATTGGGATTGCCGCGCGCGTTCTCACCGCCTATGCCCTCGCCGCCCTCTTCGGGCTCGTCGTATCTCCAGCCGCCCAAGCCCAGACCATACTCTACCCCGGTCTAGAAGGCCAGCCGCTCGTGGATGCCATTCGCGCTGACTTTACGCCAGCCAACACGCTCGGCTACGGCCCCGCCCGCGACTCGCTGTACGCCTACGAGCAGCGCGAGAATGGGGCGGTCTGCGGGATCTACACGCAGTACTGCATCCAACTCACCCCCGGCGCCGACCCGTCCACGGACGCCTTTGGCAAGAGCGTCAACGCAGAGCACGCCTATCCACAGTCCTTAGGGGCGGGTAGCGAGCCTGCCCGGAGTGACATGCACAGCCTATTCCCGGCGCGTGCCAACGTCAACTCCTCGCGGAGCAACCACCCGTTCGCCGAGATCCCCGACGATGAGGCGGACGCGTGGTACCGCGACGCCGCGTCTCAGAGCAACACGCCGACGATCGACATCGATGCGTGGAGCGAAAAGTCCAACAGCCACCCCGATCCCGCCTACTCGGGGCGGTTCGAGCCGCGCGAGGGGCGCGCTGGCGACGTGGCCCGGGCTGTCTTCTATTTCTACGCCATCTATCCGTCTGCTGACGCCTCCTTCTTCGCAGTCCAGAAGGACGACCTCGTGCAGTGGCACTACCAGGATCCTGCCGATCAGACAGAGCGCGATCGCTCCGCTTGGATTGCCGTGCGCCAGGGCGGGGAGAACCCGTTTGTGCTCGACTCTACGCTCGCGCGCCGCGCGTTCGGGCTACCGGCTGGTGGCATCGATGGGTCTGGGACCTCGCCTGGGTCTGGGACCCCGTCTGAGCCGGGCGCCAGCCCGTTCGTGTGGGTCAACGAGGTGCACTACGACAACAACGGCCCGGACACCGGCGAAGGCATCGAGGTCGCCGGGCCCGCCGGGACCGACCTCGCGGGCTACACGCTCGCGCTCTACAACGGGGACAACGGCACGGCGTACCGGACGGTCGCGCTCGCCGGTGTGATCGCGGACCAGCAGGGCGGCTATGGCACGGTCTGGTTTCCGGTCCGACTGCAGAACGGGCTCGCCAGAAAGCCGCCGCAGGGGAGCCCCGACGGGCTCGCGCTCGTGGACCCGGACGGGGGCGTGGTGCAGTTTCTCTCCTACGAGGGTACGCTCACGGCCACCAGAGGGCCTGCGTCGGGGATGAGTTCGACGGACCTCGGCGTGGAGCAAGGCGTCGCGACGCCTGTAGGCTACAGCCTCCAAGTCGGCGGCAGCGGCGATCCAGCCCGTGCGACGGCGGAAGGCTTGGTGTGGGAGGTTGCGCAGGCGGCCACGCCGGGGATGCCGAACGCCAACCAGACGCTCGACGACAGCATGAGTGGTTGGACGCCCCCGTCTGGGGCGGGCACCAGCCCGTTCGTGTGGGTCAACGAGGTGCACTACGACAACAACGGCCCGGACACCGGCGAAGGCATCGAGGTCGCCGGGCCCGCCGGGACCGACCTCGCGGGCTACACGCTCGCGCTCTACAACGGGGACAACGGCACGGCGTACCGGACGGTCGCGCTCGCCGGTGTGATCGCGGACCAGCAGGGCGGCTATGGCACGGTCTGGTTTCCGGTCCGACTGCAGAACGGGCTCGCCAGAAAGCCGCCGCAGGGGAGCCCCGACGGGCTCGCGCTCGTGGACCCGGACGGGGGCGTGGTGCAGTTTCTCTCCTACGAGGGTACGCTCACGGCCACCAGAGGGCCTGCGTCGGGGATGAGTTCGACGGACCTCGGCGTGGAGCAAGGCGTCGCGACGCCTGTAGGCTACAGCCTCCAAGTCGGCGGCAGCGGCGATCC
>JBCBEX010000024.1:0-45895 GCA_038528235.1 Bacteroidota bacterium | reverse complement strand
TCGACGGACCTCGGCGTGGAGCAAGGCGTCGCGACGCCTGTAGGCTACAGCCTCCAAGTCGGCGGCAGCGGCGATCCGACCGAGACGACCGCAGACGACTTCGTGTGGGAAGTGGCGCAGGCGGCCACGCCGGGGATGCCGAACGCCAACCAGACGCTCGGCGACGGCCTGGCTCCCGCTCCTGAGGTCGTGCTCTGGATTAACGAACTCCACTACGACAACTCCGGCGCAGACCGCGACGAGGGCGTGGAGGTGGCAGGCACGGCCGGTGCCGACCTCACGGGCTACACGCTCGCGCTGTACAACGGCAACGGCGGGGCGGTCTACCAGACGCGCGCGCTGTCGGGCACGCTCGATGCCGAAGGCGGTGGCCTCGGCGCTGCATGGTTCGCCGTAAGCGGGCTCCAGAACGGTAGCCCTGACGGGCTCGCGCTCGTGGACCCAGACGGTGCCGTCCTTCAGTTTCTCTCCTACGAGGGCACTCTTACAGCAACGGCCGGCCCAGCGGTCGGGCTTACGTCGACAGACATCGGCGTGCAAGAGACGAGCAGCACCCAAGAGAACCAGAGTCTCCAACTCGTGGGGACAGGGACTAGCTACGCCGACTTCACGTGGGCGGCGGCTCAGCAACACACACGCGGCTCTGAAAACCGGGGGCAGACCTTCGGGCAGGGCGCGGCGGCCCGGATAGCGCGGGGGGCACAGCCCGCCGACGCCTCGGTCTACCCGAACCCGGCGACGACCACAGCGCGCCTGGTGCTCGACTTCGCCGAGCCCGAGGCCGCAGCGCAGGTCGAGGTCTTCGACCTGCTAGGCCGTCGCCTCATGGCCCTTGACCAGGTCCCTCACAACGGCCTCGACCTCGACGTGCGAGGGTGGGCACCAGGGGTCTACATCGTACGGGCACGGAGCGAAGCGGCGCGTACGACTCTTCGCTTCACTGTGACGCGGTAGGATCGTCCACCCAGTTCGGGGATGGCGTCCGTTTGTCGACCCTCAGTACTGCGAGAGCGCCTCGGTAACCACGCGCGTTACCGAGGCGCTCTCACTGGTCGGCGTTGCCACGGCTCCGGTAGCGACGGGGTAGGGCGGAGCCGACGTCGTGAGCGCCGAGTGGCCTCCGACGCGCTTCTGAGTCGCTGCGGCCTGGCCAGGGCGTGTGAGGGTATCCCGTACACCAGGGGCCGTGCGGCTATTACCCACCGTGCCTAGGTGGGAGGACAAACCCAGGCGCGCCATCGGTGCACCTTGGCTAGAGCAACCAGAGCGAGACGCCGGTCCATGTCTAGCGGTGTCACGGCTAGCCGGGTCACGTCGTTCTCCAAGCCATGTAAAGCAACAGGTCCCGCCCTGGCAGGCTCGCGCAGGATGGGGACCGTTGACAGCCAGGCCAGACCCATGCTCCACTACCGCACCATCTTGTACCCCGTCGATGTCGCAGCGCCTGCCGGGGCTGCCCAGCCCCTAGCCTTTGAGCTAGGTCGGCGCGCCGAGCGCATCCGTCTGCTCTACGTCGACTCTATCCTGGGCAGTGCCAGCCACGTGCAGCATGCCCGGCACCGCCTCGAAGCGCTCGGGGCTGAGGCCCCATGCCCCGTCGACGTGGTGGTGACCCATGCGATGACCCCGAGCACGGCCATCCTGGAGCATGCGGCGGCCCCCGACGTCGACCTCGTGGTGATGGACACCCACGGGCGACGCGGGCTCGCCCGCTTCGTGCTCGGCAGCACGGCGCGCGAGGTCGTGCGAGGTGCCCCATGCCCCGTCGTGACTGCGCGGCCTGGTGCCGAGGAGGCGGTCCTGCCGATGCTGTCTGGCGGGTCGGTGCTCGTCGCCCTCGACTTCTCCGAGGCCTCGGCGGAGGCCGTGCGCCAGGCCTCTGATCTAGCAGATGCCCTCGCCGCGCGCGTGGACGTGCTCCACGTACCCGCACGGGTCAACCTCGACGGCCCGGCCGCGGAGAGTCCACCCGACCCCGAACACACCGTCCGGGCGGCGCGGGCCTACCGGGTGCGTGCGTTTGCTCGTGCCGCGCTCGATGGGACGCGCCACGAGGGGGCCGACCGGCTCGGAGGCGTCGGGGTCGAGACGGGCGCCCCCGCCGACGTGATCGTGCGCACGGCGACGGAGCGCGCAAGCGGTCTCGTGGTGCTCGGCACGAAGGGTCTCCGCGGCGTCGGTCGCCTCGTTGAGGGTAGCATCGCGGAGGCCGTCGTGGCCGCCGCTCCCTGCCCCGTGCTCACGGTCAAGACGCCCGCCCGCTACGCAGAACTCGGCGTGCCTCAGCACGCGCACCTGCCGCCCCCACGCGGGCCGTCCTCGTCCGTGCGCTGACCTATGCCCTGACCCCATCCATCTAGCTCGCGCGCTTGCGTGTAGAACCATGCTCCAGATCCGCCGCATCCTCTTCCCGACCGACTTCTCCGACTGTGCCGAGTCTGCCTACCGGCACGCCTCCTACCTCGCCAACCACTTCGGCGCAGAGCTGCACGTCCTCCATGTAGTCGAGGAGGGCCGCGACGACCCCGGCGACTGGGTCGCCGATCTTAGCATCACCCCGCTCGACATCGCCATCGACCTCGATCTCCCCGTAGAGTCTCCAGCCGAGGAGATGCCGCCTGCCCGCTTCGTGAGTGTCACTGAGACCGCGCCGCACGCTGGCCCCGCGATCTTGCGCTACGCAGACGCTCGCGGGATCGACCTCATCGTGATGGGGACCCATGGACGGCGCGGCATGCGGCGGTTCGTGATGGGCAGCGTCGCGGAGGAAGTGATGCAGACCGCCCCGTGCCCCGTGTTCACCATTGGCGGGGGGAAGGCATGCCGGGAGGCGTGGACGATTCGCCATGTCCTTGCTCCGGTGGACTTCTCCGAGCATGCTCGGGCATCCGCACGCCATGCGGCGGCCCTCGCCGAGGCCTACGGGGCTTCGCTCACGCTCGTCACCGTCGTAGACATGGCGATGCTCCCGACGGGGTCGGCCCCGTACCTGGATATCTACCACGTTCCGACGGACGACCTGGAGGCGCGGGCGCGGCGACTCCTCAATGAGCAGGCGGCCTCGCTCCGCCGCGAGTTTCCCGCGCTCCCGCCGATCACGGTCCACGTGCAGATCGGACGCCCGGCAAGTGCCATCATGGAGGTGGCGGAGGAGGTCATGGCCGACTGCCTCGTGATGGGGAGCCACGGCCGGACGGGCATGGAGCGCCTGTTGATGGGCAGCGTCTCCGGCGAGGTCGTGCGTAGTGCCCCCTGTCCGGTCTTCGTGGTGAAGAGCTTCGGGCGGAAACTCCTCCCACCACCCGAGCCCGTGGCCTCCGAGCCCGTGGCCTCCGAGCCCGTGGCCTCCGAGCCCGTGGCCTCCGAGCCCGTGGTTGAGTTCGGGGAGCCCGCTGTCGCCCTTGCCGCCGGAGAGCGGTTCGCACAGGAGCAAGACGGACCTGTCGCGTGACCCCGCTGCGGGTGTGGGGGTGGTGCCTACGTGGCGCGCTGCGTATGCCCTGACGCCCGCCGTGTGGAGACGAGCACAGCAACCGCGGACGGCGTGCCCTACCTAGGATTGGGGCTACGCCGTCCGCATGCTTCTGGCAGCGGCGCGTGATGGCATACAGCCCAGCGACCTCAGTTCTAGTGGGAGCACCTACGCCAACGTCGATCGCTTGCGCCTGCGCCGATCACCTGCGCCGATTGGAGGCGGGCAACTCCCCACCCCTGCTCATGTCTCGTCCTTCCTCGATCCAGCGCTTGCGGCGGCAAGTCATCCTTACGGAGCTCGGGCTGCGTGCGGCGACGAAAGAGGGCGTCGAGGCGCTGGCCGCCCACACGGCGCACACCGTCGCGGATGCGTGCGGTGCTCCGCTGGTGGGCGTCTTCGAGCTCCGGGAGGGGGCGCTCCACCTCCTGGCAGGCGTAGGGTGGCCGCCCTACCTCGCCGTGCAGGCGATCGTCTGCGACGGCGACCCGCATCTGGCCGAGATCCTGGCCGCAGACGGCCCCGTGTCGCTTCCCGACGTGGCTCCTCGTGGGCTGGCGCGCGCCGGGGTCGAGAGCGGCCTCTCGGTGCGGGTCGGGGACGCCGATGCGCCGCTCGGTGTGCTGGGCACCTACAAACTGGACCGCAGCGGCGTCGACGACGAGGTGCCGGAGTTCCTCGACGCCGTAGCACAGGTGCTCGCACGGGCGCTGGAGCAGGCCCGCACGGAGGCCGCCCTGCGGGAGAGCGAAGCCCGGATGCGTGCCATTCTAGATGGCTCCGTCGACGGCGTCCTCACCTTCGACGAGGACGGCGCCATCGAGTCGGCCAACCCGGCGGCCGAGCAGATGTTTGGGTACGAGGCCGGGACCTTGCTCGGTCGGTCCATCCACGCGCTGCTGCCCACCCCCTCGGCGAACGCTGCCCGTACGGCCCTCGGCGCGGTGCGTCCGCTGGACTGGCTGGCCGAGGAAGCCGTCGGATGCCGAGCCGACGGGACGACGTTTCCGATGCGGCTCTCGCTGAGCCAGATCGCGCAGCCGACCGGGACGCTCTACACCAGCTTCGTGCGCGATGTCACCGAGCAGCGTACGCTCGAACGGGAGGTGCTTCGCATCGCTGACGCGGAGCGCCGCCGCATCGGGCAAGACCTTCACGACGGTCTCGGGCAACTGCTCACCGGCACGGCGATGATCGCGCAGAGCGTGGCCCGCAAGCTGGATCGGGACGACCGCCCAGAGGCGGGACAGGCCGAAGAGGTCGTGGCCCTCCTGCGCCAAGCCGACGCGCAGGCCCGCGCCCTCGCTCGCGGTCTGGTGCCTGTCGATTTGGAGGCGAACGGCCTCCAGGCCGCGCTGGAGCGGCTCGCGGCCAACGCCACGCACTTCTTCGAGGTGGCCTGCACGATGACGTGCCGGGGATCGCGGCCCACCTCGCTTCCCGAGACGGTGCCGGTCCACGTTTTCCGGATCGCCCAGGAGGCGGTGTCGAACGCGGTCCGCCACGGCAAGGCCGACCAGGTCACCATCGACCTGGGCTACGAGCCAAGCCGGGTCACGCTCCAGGTCACGGACGATGGGCGCGGCTACCCCGCGAGCGAACCGCTGTGCTCGGAGCCGCCGCTCTCGGACTCGTCCTTCGACAACCGGGGCATGGGCGTTCGCATCATGCGCTACCGCGCCCATCTGCTCGGTGGGCGCTTTGAGATCCGTCCCGGCGACGAGGGCGGCACCGTGGTGTCCTGCACCGTCCCGCTCGACCCGTGATTCTTTCCCATCAACGCCGAGAACCATGCCTACTCGCATTCTCATCGTGGACGACCACCCGGTCATGCGCAGGGGGCTCGTCTACGCGCTCGAAGACGAGCCAGACCTGGAGGTGGTAGGGCAGACCGCTGACGCCGAATCGGCCGTCGCCCGCCTCGACGAGCTCGCCCCGGACCTCGCCGTTGTCGACATCTCGCTGCCGGGCATGAACGGCCTCGAACTGGTGAAGCAGTTCGCCCACCTGCGCCCCGGCCTGCTCGTGCTGATCGTGTCGCGGCACGACGAGGCGCTCTACGCCGAGCGCGCCCTCCGGGCGGGCGCGCGGGGCTATGTCTCGAAGCTCAACGCCATCGACGAGATCGTGCGCGCCGTCCGGCGCGTGCTCGACGGCGGGATCTACCTCTCCGAGGCGCTCAAGGACCACCTCCTCCTCCGCGCCGCCACCGGTGCCTCCGGCCCGGCCTCCTTCTTCGAGTCGCTCTCGGACCGCGAACTGGAGGTGTTCGAGATGACCGGCCGTGGCCTACCCACCCGTGAGATTGCCGACCGGCTGCACCTGTCGATGAAGACGGTCGAGAGCTACCGCACGCGCATCAAGGGCAAGATGGGCTACGGGAGTGGCACCGAACTGATCAAACACGCCATCCGCTGGGTGGAGGGCGAGGGCGCGACGTGAGCGCGAGTCTCAGCTGTCGCGTGCGAATAACCCCGACAGCAGCCGGGTAGTGGCCCCGGCAGTCCCTGCGGTAGCGGCCTGCTCCTGCATCCGATCCATCCGTTTCATCTTGCTCCTCCATCGTGCTCCCACCCGTTGCACGCGAAGCGCGTAGCGCAGGAGGCACGCGCGGCTGCCGTACGCCAGCCTGCTCCCCACCCTCCGGAGTTGCCATGATCGACCCCATTCCTCTTCCGCAAACGAACACGGCGAGCGACCTCGGTACGCTCATGGTGCCGGTGGGGTCGGACTCCCCCTCGACGCACCTCTCGGAAGACGCCGCGTTGCGCACGGCAGCCTGGCTGGCCCGGCAAGGCGGTAGCCGGGTGGTGCTCGTGCGCGTCGCGGCGGTGCCGGAAGACTGGTCCTTGTGGGAGCCCGAAGACGCAAGGGCCGCCGCCACCTCGCGGCATGCCGACGAACGGCGGTTGGACCGGCTTATTGCCGCGGCGCAGCGGCTCTACTACGCCGGGCTCTCCGTCGAAGTCGAGGTGATTCGCCGGGTCGATGTACCCGTCGGAATCGCCGAGGCAGCGGCGGAGGTCGAGGCAGACCTCGTGGTGATGGGGGCGCCGTGTCTCGGGCGCCATGAGGTGCCGTCGTTCTCCTGCAAAGTCGCCCAGGTCGTAGAGCGGAGTGAGCGCGGCGTGCTGGCTGTGTACCGCGCCGAGTCGCCGCGCGCCCCCACGGCGCTCCAGCACCTCGTGCTAGTACGGCCCGAACCTGCGGCGACCTCGCTTGTTGGCGACCTGGTGGGTGCTCTGGCCGCGCAGCAGCGTGCCTCGGTGGACGTCGTCACGATCCGCGAGACCGCCTCGCGGCCACTAGAGGCGGAGCCACGAGCAGAGGGGGGGACAGCGCGCATCGTGGTCGATGATCTCGATGTGGCGCTGGAGGTGGCGTCTGGTCGAGGCGCAGACCTGGTGCTGGTGGACGGCGGTTACGGGTTCGAGGCGCTGGTGCAGGCAGGGGTCGTCACCCACGCCCAGCGGGGAGGGGACTGGGTGTTTGCGTTTCCTCGGCGGTCCAGCAGCGAGAGGGCTGGGCGATAGGCCGACGAGAGGAACGATGGCTCGAAGGTGCCGCTGCGTTGTAGTCGGCGCCCCCACAACCAGGGCGCGGGTGGGCCCACAGCGCGGCCCGCCGTCGGCTCTCGTCAGGGTCGAGCACAGCCGCGATGTTGAAGATCCCCGCTCACCCACTAAGTACCTTCGCGTTTGCCGTATGGAACTCCCCCGCTTTTCGTCGTCCGGCAGTTCGCTGTCCCCTGACTCGGCGGCGTGCTACGACTACGTCATCGTCGGCTCGGGCTTCGGCGGGAGCGTCGCGGCGCTACGGCTGGCCGAGAAAGGCTACCGCGTGCGCGTGCTCGAACGCGGCCGGCGCTTCCGCGACCACGACTTCGCGCGGACGACCTGGAACGTGCGGCGCTACGTCTGGGCCCCGCTGGCGCGCTGCTTCGGCATCCTGCAGGTAAGCCCGTTCAAGGACGTCGTGGTGCTCCACGGCGCGGGCGTCGGCGGCGGGAGCCTCGGCTACGGCGGTGTGCTCGCGCAGCCTGCCGACGAGGCATTCGCGACAGAGGCCTGGACCACCCCCATCGCCTGGGGCGAGGCGCTCCGGCCGCACTATGACACCGCCCGCCGCATGCTCGGCGTGGCACGCAACCCGCGAACCTGCCCGGCTGACGAGGTGATGCGCGAGATCGCCGAGGAGCTCGGCCGCGCAGACACGTTCGAGCCAACCCCCGTTGGCGTCTACTTCGGTGAGGAGGGCGAGACGGTGCCCGACCCGTTCTTCGGCGGGGCCGGGCCGCCGCGCACGGGCTGCACGCACTGCGGCGGGTGCATGGTGGGCTGCCGCCACAACGCCAAGAACACCCTCGTCAAGAACTACCTCTTCCTGGCCGAGTGCCTGGGCGTGGAGGTCACGCCGGAGCGGCTCGTGCGCGACGTGCGCCCGCTCCCGCCCGGCCAGCCCGACGGCGCGCGCTACGAGGTCGTCCACCGCCGCTCGACGCGTCCGCTGCGCCGCGACGTGCAGCGGACGCGGACCCGCCACGTGGTGCTTGCCGCTGGCGCGCTCGGCACGCAGCGGCTGCTCTTCCGCTGCCGCGACGTCACGGGTTCGCTGCCGGCCGTCTCGCCGTGGCTCGGCGAGGGCGTTCGCACCAACAGCGAGGCGCTCATGGGTTCGGTGAGCCGGGCGCCCACGCCCGACTACTCCGAGGGCGTCGCGATCACGTCCATCTTCTACGCCGACGGCGTCACGACGGTCGAGCCGGTGCGCTACCCCGCGGGGTCGTCCCTGATGCGGCTGCTCGCGGGGCCGCCCGTGGTGGCCCGCAGCTTGGCCGCGCGCCTTGCCAAGTCCGTCGCCGACATCGCGCGCCGTCCGGTCGACTTCCTGCGCACGCACGTCCTGCCGCGCTGGGCCGAGCGCACGACGATCCTGCTGGTCATGCAGACCGAGGACAACCGCATTCGGATGCGCTTCGGGCGCAGCCTGTGGACGGGCGGGCGGCGCGACCTCGTCTCCGAGGCCGACCCCAGCCAGCCAATCCCGGTGCATCTGCCCATCGCGCACGAGGTCACCCACCGCTTCGCCGAGAAGACCGACGGCATCCCCAACGGCACCATCAACGAGGGCCTGCTCAACATGCCCATGACGGCGCACATTCTTGGCGGCTGCCCCTACGGTCGCGACGCCGCCGAGGGCGTCATCGACGTGGACGCGCAGGTGCACGGCTACCCCGGACTCTACGTGGTGGACGGCGCGATGGTGCCGGCGAACCCGGGCGTGAACCCGAGCCTGACCATCATCGCCATGGCCGAGCTCGCGATGAGCCGCATCCAGCCTAAACCGGGTGCCCGTGTGCGTCAGCCCGTCGGGGTCGCGGAGCCAGTGCCGACCTAGAGCCTGTCATGAACTAAACAGTGCCCAGCGCTCAGAATCGACGTCTCCAACGCTCAGCACCGCCCTCCAGAGTCATTCCCGACCCTGATCGGGAGCCGAAGGCCGGCGCAGCCAATCCATGCGGGTTCCCACCTTGCCCCACCAGCGCATGGATTCCCGCCTCCGCGGGAATGACGACCAATTATGGAGAGGTCGAGCCAGATTACGGAGTCCATGACAAGTTCTAGCTGGGGTTGCCGAGGCATCGTCTGGAAGGCACCCGTTGCGGGCCCGTTTCGCTGCCGTGAAATCCCTACAGGGGGAGGCGATCCGACCCTTCATCAAGAAATAGGGTCCGCTTCGACTTTGGAGGCGAACCACGCAAAAAGGTGCATCAACCGAAGGAGAGACGTCATGACTGAACAGAACGGAGCGCACTGGGATGCCATTGTCATCGGCTCGGGGACGGGCGGCATGGCGGCAGCCGCGGCCCTGTCCAGGATGGGGCGCAGGGTGCTGCTCCTCGAACAGCACCAGGCCTTCGGCGGGCTGACGAACAGCTTCTCCCGCGACGGATTCTCGTGGGACGTGGGCATCCACTACCTGAACTACGTGGCCCCCGGCGAGCCCATCCGAGAGCTCCTCGACTGGCTGTCGGACACCCCGATCGAGTTCGCCTCGATGGGGGCCGTCTACGACACCCTGCACATCGGGTCGGCCGAGCCGCTGCCGCTGTCGCGCCCCTACGAGGCGCAAGAGCGGGACCTGAAGGACCGCTTTCCCGACGAGGCCGAGGCCATCGAGGCGTGGACCGCCGCGCTCCGCAAAGGACGGGAGGCCATGGACAAGGTCTTCCCGACCCGCGCGATGCCCAAGCTGGCTGGCGAGGTGGTGCAGTGGTGGAACCAGCGGACGATCGCCGAATGGTGCAGCCGGACGACGGAGGAGGTCATCGGCGACATCACGGACCACCCGGAACTCGCGGCGGTATTCGCCGCGCAGTGGCCCGATCACGGCGGCCGTCCGAGCAGGGGGAGCTTCGCGATGCACGCGGTGACCGCGGGTGGCTATCTCGACTGCGGGGCGTGGTATCCGGTGGGCGGCGGAGTCGCCATTGCCGAGCACATGATCCCCACGATCACCAAACACGGAGGCGAAGCGCGGACCGGGGTCCGGGTAGACGGCCTCCTCTTCGACGGCAGCGCCGTGGTCGGGGTGCGTACCGAGGACGGCGCCGAGTTTTACGCCGACGCCGTGATCTCGGACATCGGCGCGCGCGAGACCATCGATTCTCTCCTCCCCGAGGGTTGCGGGCACGAGGACTGGATCAGCGAGGTGCGCGGCCTGTCTTCGAGCATCGCCCACTTCAACCTGTTCCTCGGCTTCGAGGGCGACTTCGAAGCAGCTGGGGCGACGAGGTCGAACCACTGGGTCTACCCCAACGGCGAGGTCGACGCGCTGTGGACGGATGCGCCGGACGGGGTCCCGCCCGGGATGTTCATGTCCTTCGAGTCGCTCAAGGACCCCACGCACGACCCGGGGCCTCGACAGCGGCACGCGGGCGAGATGTATGTCTGGGCCGACTGGTCGACCGTCGCCCGCTGGGCCGACACCCGCCCCGGCGAGCGGCCCGACGACTACAAAGCGTTCAAGCGCCGAGCCGAGGAGACGCTGCTCGCGCAGTTCGCAGCGGTCTTCCCGGATGTCGCCGACCTCATCGTCTTCCACGACCTGGCGACGCCGCTGACGACGGTCACCTACACGGGCCACCACAAGGGGGCCTTCTACGGACTCGAAGTGACGCCCGAGCGGGTGATGAGCGATGCCCTCCGCGCCAAGACGCCGCTCCCAGGGCTCTACCTCGCTGGGCAGGACGTCGCCAGCCCGGGCGTCCCCGGTGCGCTCTGGGGCGGGATGCTTGCCGCCGCCAGCATCGCCCCGAAGGAGTTCGCCAAGCTCAGGGGGTGATGCGCCGCCACGCACGTCACGCCAGCATCCCTACGGCCCACACTCGTTACACCCCCGGAAGACATGCGCGTACCTCGTCCTACACCTCCATCGTCGCAGAACTGGTGCAGCTTTCGCAGTCGCAGGAGCGCCCTCTCGATAGGCTGTCTGCTCTGCGCGGCCAGCGTCGGCTCGATCCTGAGCATCGCGAGTGTGGGCTCGATCCTGAGCTTTGGGAGCGTGGGCTCGATTCTCAGCACGGGCAGTGTGGGCTCGATCCTGAGCGTGCGATGCCGGGGCAGCATCCTCAGCGTGGGCCGCGACCGGGCGGTCCTAGGCATCCCACGTTCGGGAAAGTGCTGAAGCGTCCAAGCTCATGACGGAGCGGGCATTCGATATCGTGCTGTGGGGGGCGACGGGAGCCACCGGGCGCCGTGCCGCGCATCACCTGGCGAGGCGGTGCGGCGAAGTCGGCCTGCGGCTTGCCATCGGCGGTCGAAACCGCGTCAAGCTGGAAGCGGTGCGTGGCCGTCTATCCGAGGCAAACAACCTGGCCGATGCGGGTCGCCCGGTCGCGATCCTGGTGGGCGACAGCCACGACGCAGCGTTCATGGGCGAACTGGCTGCACAGGCGCGGGTGGTCGTGTCGACGGTCGGGCCGTTCGCGCTGTATGGCAGCAACCTCGTCGCGGCCTGCGCAGAGCACGGCACGCACTACTGCGACCTGGCAGCGGAGCCCCAGTGGATGCGGGCCATGATCGATGCGCACCAGCAGCGGGCGCAGGAGACGGGCGCGCGGATCGTGCATGCCTGCGGGCACGACTCGATCCCGTCCGACCTCGGCGTGCAGTTCCTGCAAGAGGCCGCGCTGGCCCGCTATGGAACGCCGTGCACGCGCGTCACGACCCGGGTGACTCGGATGAAAGGCGGCTTCAGCGGTGGCACCGCGGCGAGCTTCGTGAACGCCATGCGGCTGCGCGAGACCGACCCGGACTTCGGTCGGCTCTCCGAAGACCCCTACGCGCTCTGCCCCGAGGGCGAACGGCAGGGGCCGGACGGACCGGACCGCATGATGCCGATCGAGGTGACCTGGGACCGTGATCTGCGGGCCTGGACGACGCCCTACTTCATGGGGCCGATGAATGCCAAGGTCGTGCGCCGCACCAACGCGATCCTCGGGTATCCGTACGGGCGCGCCTTCCGCTACCAGGAGACCGCGCTGACCCGGGGCGGCGTCGGCGGCTGGTGGGTGGCGCTGCGGCAGTCGGTCGTCGGGCGCTCGTTCTTGACCGCCATGGCAATCCCGGCCACGCGCGGCCTGCTCCAACGCCACGTGCTGCCCAAGTCGGGCGAGGGACCGAGCAAAGAGGTGCGTGAGTCGGGTTCCTACGAGTTGGTGCTGGTGGGAGAGACGCCCGACGGCACCATCCTGAAAGCGCGTGTCACAGGGCAGGGCGATCCCGGGGTGCGGTCGACTACGCTGATGTTGACCGAAGCAGCGCTCTGTCTGGCCGAGGACGACCTCACCGTGGACGGCGGCTTCTGGACCCCGGCGGCAGCGACGGGCGCGCTGCTGCGCAACCGTGTCGTGGAGCACGCGGGGATCGGCTTCGAACTCATGCCGGACAGCGACGCATGAGGAGAGCATGCGGGCAACTCGCTCGATCTCCCCGCCAGCCGAGCCCTGGAGGTCGACCGGGATCTCCTGGTCGAAGGCCTGTCTCAGCTGCAAGGCACAGCCCCACGCACCCGGAAGGCGTCGAGCCACAGCAACGGACGGCGATGCCTCTCAGGTGATCGTCCCAGATCTGCACAATTTCTCTCGACCACAGCCGGAGCCGGCCTCACAGCAAGGGCCACCCGGCGGCGCAAGAACCAGCATAGAGGGAATCGTCATGGAACACACAGACGCCTACATGCTTGCCAGGAAGCGAGTCGAGTCCAAGCTAGGTTTTTACAGACACGTTGTCGTGTACGTCGTCGTGTGCACGGTGCTTGTGCTGATCAACCTGCGCGCCTCGCCGGGGTATCTCTGGTCCCTGTGGCCCGTCGGGGGATGGGGGCTCGGCCTGCTGCTCCATGCCGTACAGGTATTCTGGTATGGACGCCCCTCGGTCTCCGAACACTTGGTCGAAAGGGAATTGGCGAAAGAGGCCTGAGGGCGACGCCTACACGCCTCCTGACCGGCTGTCAGGAGGTTCTCAGACTCAGGGCGCGCCGCTCGGCCGCGCAGCCAGCAAGCCCCAGCGCACCCGCAACGAGCCCGGAAGCGAAATACACGGTCTCCGTGGGTGTCGGGCCGGGCGGGTCCTGGTCAAGGAGCAGGACTTCGCTTGCGATGAAGCCAGCCATCAACAGGCCCGAAGCAAGGGTCGCCGCACCAGCCCCGGGGCAACGACCGGCAAGGAGCCCGGTCGCTACTAGACCGCTGACACCCACGCCGGTCAGGAGCAGCGCCGGCACGGTATAGGTTCGGAAGGGCGTGCCTCGCAACCACGCCGGCGGGAAGCGCTCCAGCCCCGTCAGCATGGCGAGCCCGCCTCCCGTGGCAGTGAGGCCATGGAAGGCGCTCGTGGCAAGCGCTGAAGCACGGACATGGGGTAACGCACGCATCGCAGGGGAGACGTAAAGTCGTGTCGGGGTAAGGGGGGCGTGTTCAGGGCGCGGGGTCAGACGCGGCGTGCTCGACGACAAAGGTGGCGGCCGTCGCGGGGTCGAATCGGGACGTGCCGTAGTGCCATCCGCCGGTGAGGCGTGTCGGGATCGTGACGCCCGCGAAGGTGCGCTCGGCCTCGACGGCGAAGCCGTAGGGCAGCGACCGCCAGGGCGGGCCGTCTACGTCGCCCCAGCGCTGCATCGTGACCTCGCGGGGTGCGCCGTCCGGGCTCAGCCGGAGCGTGACCGTCACGGCCTCGCCGTCCACAGGGACCGTGTAGCGCACCCGCTCGTCGTCGACAGCCTCCCACTGCACCGAGGGGTGCACGAGCGCGGTCGGGCACCACACAGCCTCGGCGACGAGCCGCCCCCGTGCCGAGCGCGTCACGTCGGGGCCGTCGCCCCCAACTGGCAACGGCACGATGCCCAGCGCAGCCACATGCAGGCCCCCGTCGCCATCGACGTAGTGGTCGCGCACGCGCACCGGGAGTCCCTGCATGCGCGCATGTGCGGTCCAGACGAAGCCCCGCCGCGGCGCGAGTACCTCGTCTGCTGTGAACGCTACGGCCTCGGCGCCGGGCGACGGCGTCATTGTGCCGCGCATCGTGAGGCGGACGGCCGGGGCAAGCGGGATGCCCGGCGCGATGGCGTGGCGGAGGTAGCGCTGCGCGAGAGCGGGCAGGCCCTCCAGGCGCGCTTCGGAGAAGACACCGGCGGGGGGCAGGGCGAGCAGCGCGGCTTCGAGAGCGTGCTGGCGGTAGGCGTCGTAGCCTCGCCAAGCGGCTGCGCCGACCGCGACCAGGGATGCCGCGGCAACGCTGGTCCAGAGGATCGGCCGTCGCCGGTCTGCCTTCCGGAGGACTGATGCTGGACGGGAGAGTGGGGCGGTGCGCATCGGTTCAGTTGAAGAAGTAGGGGGGAAGCGATCAGGCTGCGGCGTAGGCCGCGTTTTGGGCGTTGGTCTTGGCTCCCGCGCGGCGCTCGTGGTAGCGCCAGAGCGCAAGAAAGAGCGCGCCTGCTCCGAACGGGGCCGCCAGCATCGACAGGAGGCCGAGCAGCGGCAGCGCCACGAACACCTGCAGCAGCCCCACGCCGACCAGCGTGGCGACGTACGGGTTGTGCATGCGGTCGAATCGGTCGCGGAGGAGCTGGCCGAGGGCGACGCCGCTGATGACGTAGCCGAGCACCGCCAACACCGGGATCACATTGAGCGCAATGCTCGCCCCGATGACGAGGCCGATGCCGCTCGCGATGAAGGCGAGGGCCAAGAGCGGCAGCCCGACCATCAGCACGGCGCCCACCAGCGCCGTCTGGCCCGGCTGGTCGAGCGCGGTGACCACCGGCCGCGATCGGGCTCCGACGAGGAACACGTAGAGCAGGCCACCCAGGAGCGCCGCGATGGTGCAGCTGATCCAGAAGAAGACCCCCACGACGGGCGAGAGGGCTCCGCTCCGCGCTACCTCCCCGCCAACGAGCGCGCCGGGGTCGCGCCAGAGCGTGCTCTCGATGAGGACCACGTCGTCGCGGACGCGGGCGTCGGGGCCGAGGCTGAGCGTTCCACCCACGACCACCACGGTGCCGTCGATGTGCCCCTGGACGTTCGCGCTGCCGTTGAGGACAACGAAGCCGTCGCGGACGGTGCCGTCAATGCGAGCATCGCCGTTGAGGACGAACGTGGGCGGCGCTGAGGCTTCCGTGGGCACGACGAGGTCGCGGTCGATCCGGACGAGGATATCGGTGTTGGCGAGGTCGAGAGCCTCGCTGCCGGGCTGCGCAAATCCCGAGGAGGTCAGCAGCGTGCTGGCGCACAGCGTCGCTAGAAGGAGGAAGGCTTGGCGGTACATGACGGTGCGCAGAGGTAGGGAATAAGCCGAGTGCTTGAGTAGGCTAGGTTTCGGGAATACAGCCCGCTGCCAGGAAGAGGCCGCAGTCGAGAACCGGCTCCCCCGGGCACGACCGTAGGGGGAAGTCGTGCAAAACACCGCACGCGTACGAGGGGGCCCCACACGGTCCCCCAGATTGCCCTCGGCCAGCGCTCAGATCAGGGGGCGGTCAGAGCTGAGGGCACCACTCCTGCGCTAAGCTCGGGCAACCTCGAGCCCTCGTAGGTCGGCGCGCCCTGACGATTTGTGGGGTGTCGAGCGCCGAGGAGCCGAGCGGGCATTGAAATTGCGTGAGGCTAGGTCGCCGCGCATCCGCACGTTGCCAGGCTCCGGCGATGCGCGGCCGCCACTGATTCAACGTGACCTACACACTGCATTCTGTGTTCGGGACCCGCTCCGCATCGCCCCCCGCTGAAGGACGGCCGCTTGGGGTTCGCTATGCCCGCTGGTGGACGGACGGGCTGCCGCCTCTGAGCGGCCCCTTGCGGTTCGTGTTCTACGGCCTACTGTTCGTGCAGGCGCTGCGCAACCCCATCTCGCCGCTCCGGGGCATCGAGTACTACTCGATCACCGCGCCCGAACTCTACCGGACCTACGGACTGTTCGACGTGCTCGGGATCGGCTACATCGACCCGGTCTTTCTCCAGCCGGTAGTGTGGGTCGTCGGCACGGCGTGGGTCTGCGCGGCAATCGGGTTGTGGACGCGCCCGGCGATGATCGTGACGGCCGTCGGCGCCGCCTTCCTGCACGGGCTCTTCCTGTCGACGAATGCGCTCAACCATTACTGGTTTTTGTCGATCTACGCGTTCGCCCTCCTATGCTTTGCGCGGACGGACGACAACTGGTCCGTGGACGCGCTGATCCGACGGTGGCGCGGTCGTCCTCCACCGACAACATCGCGGTCCACGCTCGCCGCGACGGGGTTTGCCCGCCAGGCGTTTCTGGTCGCGACGGTGGGCTTCTACTTCTCGGCGGGCGTCTCGAAGCTGCGCGAGAGCGGGCTGCGGTGGGCGGACGGCCACACCATCGAGTTCTTCATCGCGCTGCGGGGTCAGGAGACGCTCCTCGGCTCGCACGTGCTCGAATACAGCGCGCTGTTCGGCGTCCTGGGCACGATCGCGCTCTTCGTCGAGGTCGGGAGCCCGCTGGCGCTGCTCTCTCGTCGGCTGCGTCTCCTGTTCGTCTTGGGCTGGGCGTCGATGCACCTCGGCATCAAGCTGATGATGGGGCCGAGCTACAGCCAGAACGTCGTCTGCTTCGTGCTCCTGATCGATTGGAGCAACGTGGGAGCGTGGCTGCGCGCCCGGTCTGCGCTCGCTCGGGAGTGGTTGGAGCGGTGGTGCACGCTCGTGGCGTCCGCGCCACCTGGACGGCTCGCGCCCCGCGTGTCGCTGCGCGGTAGGGTGGCTGGTACGGTGCTCCTCGTGCTCTGCGCCAGCGTCAGCCTCGGCCAGGTTTTCTGGTGGCCGCTCACGAACGTCTACATGTACTGCGCCTACTTCTCGACGGAGCGCGGCTACCTGTCGAGCGTGCCCGCCGACCGCTTCGACGACCCGGTCAAGCTGCAGGCGCTAGCGCGCACCTACCGAGACACGAGACCGCCCATCGAGACGATGGAGTGGCTGGCCTACCTCCCCGAGTTTCGACTGCGCAGCGCAGCCGGCGCGGACACGCTGAGCGTTCCGCCAGGGATGGCGACCGAGAAGCAGTGGCGGCTCACCGTGCTGCAAGACGTGCTCGTCGCCGACCTCGTGAGTAAGCCCGAGGGCAACCTCGCGGTCGACCCTGCCCGGCCTGATCTGCCAGCGCAGGCGTTGCTGCTGCGGCTGCGCCCGATCCTTCGCGAACGCCTTTCGGCTGAAGCGCTCGCGTCCTACACCCACGCGGAACTCGTCTACCCGCTGGCCGACGGCGAGGTCGTCCTCGCATCGGTGCCGTTGAACGAGGCCGAGCCCCGGTAGCAAGCGCCTCGTGTTTACGCCAGAGGTTTGTCGCGGTGTCGCTGCAAGTCGTGCGCACCAATGCAAACGCCCCGGCAACGCGGGTGGTTACCGGGGCGTCTAGGCTAGTGGGCCCTGTTGGATTTGAACCAACGACCTCTCGCGTGTGAGGCGAGCGCTCTGAACCCCTGAGCTAAGGGCCCGCTTCCACCGCTCACGCCTGTGAACGAGCGGACACGCAACATACGGCGCTCGCCGAACGGCACGCAACCGACCGAGACCTGCGGCAGTCCCCGCCGGTGCGATTTCGCCGTTCGTTGATGGAGCGCCGCGGTGCGGAGCACGGCGCCGCTGGGCGCTCAGTTCAGCACCGGCTCGTAGACCTCGCGCAGGAGGCTCTGCAGCTTGGTGCGCCCGCGGTTGATGCGGCTCTTGACGGTGCCCATCGGGAGGCCCGTGATCGTGGCAATCTCCTCGTAGGCGAGCTGCTGCACGTCGCGCAGCACGACAACCTCGCGGAACTCCTCGGGGATCTCCATCAGCGCCTGCTGCACGTAGGCGTCCTGGAGCGAGCCCTCGGCCGTGTCGTCCGGCGCGAACTGCTGCTCGTCAGGAATCTCGATCTCGTACTCCTCGTCGTCGCGGTTGACGGCGTTGAGCGAGTAGACCTGGCGGCGCTTTCGCTTGCGGTACTCCGAGCGCGCGAGGTTGCCCGCGATCGTGTAGAGCCACGTCGAGAACTTGGCAATGCGGCGGTAGGAGTGGCGGTTGCGGTAGACGCGCAGGAATGTCTCCTGTAGGAGGTCTTCGCACTCGCGCGCGTCGCCGACGAAGCGGTAGACGTAGTGCGAGAGCGGGTCGCGGTAGCGCCCGACGAGGAGGTCGAACGCCTCGACGGTGCCCTGCTGGAAGTGGGCCATCAGGTCCTCATCGTTCATCGCGGTGAGGAGGTGCATCCGGCGCTCGGTGGCCGTGCGGCGGCGCGTGGCGGTCTTCTTGTACGTAGCCATGGGATAGGGAGGTGACGGGCGGGAAAGGAGGTGAGGAGAAGGGAAGTGAGGAGAAGTGCCGTTCATAGCTGGCTAATGTCCAGCGGGGTATCTACAATCGTCGTTACAGTATAGGGTTAGTAGTCGAAGGAACGTGGACGGGCATTCGGTGAGGCGGGCTCAGACATCACGCGGCACGCCGCGTTGGGGCCGGGCTGGCCAGGATGCGGCGGAGCAGGAGGAGCACGACGAGCCGTTCGTCGCGGGTGGAGCCGCCCTTGAGTTCGTAGTCGGCGGCGAGGAGCGCCTCGAAGGTGCGCGGGATCGCGGCGAGGCCGAGCGTCCGCAGCGCGAAGGTGTACTCCTTGACGAAGTAGGGGCTCACGCCGATGTGCCGGGCGAGGTCGCGGTCGGAGAGCCGCTTCGCCTGGCCGTCGGCTGCCTTGGCGAGCAGGCCCACGTAGCGCGTCAGCATCGCCACGATCATAAGCGCCTCGCCGCGCCGGTTGGCGGCCTGCCGGAGCATCTGGTCGGCGATGGTCTGCGCGCGCACAGCGTCGCCTTGGCCGATGGCTTTCTGCAGTTCGAAGATGTTGAACTCGCGCGTGTGACCGCCTGCGGCGACGACGTCGTCGGGGGTGACGCGCTTCCGGTCGCCGAGGTAGACGGCGAGCTTCTCGACCTCCTGGGCCGCCGTGCGCAGGTCGGTGCCGACGGCCTCGGCGATCATCTGCGGGACGCCGGAGGCCGCTTGCAGTCCGCGCTGGCGGAGGCGCTGGCCGATCCAGCCGGGCATCTGCCGGTCGTAGAGTGGCTTGAACTCCGCGGCGACGGCGTGCTGCTTGAGCGCGCGGTAGGGATGTGCGCTGAGGTTCGGCTTCGAGCGGCACGCGAGCAGGACGACAGCCGACGGGTTCGGCTGCGCGGCGTAGTGCTGGAAGGCCCGGTTGCCCTGCAGCTTCTCGAAGTCGCGCACGACGACGACCCGGCGCTGCGCCATCACGGGGAAGCTCGCGCAGAGCGCCAGCGCCCGCTGCACGTCCGACTCGGCGCCGTAGACGAGGTCGAGGTTGAAGTCGCGCTCGTGCGGCTGCAGCGCGTGCTCAACGAGCAGCGCCTGAAGTTCGTCGATCAGGAAGCCCTCCTCGCCGTAGAAGAAGTAGAGCGGCTGGAAGTTGCCGTGGCGGAAGGCCGTGGCGAGATCGTCGTAGCTGGGGCCGGGCTTGGCAGCCATGGTGCGCGGGAGCGGCAGGTGCAGGCAAAAGAAGGGCGAGCCCGCATAGAGAAGAGAGGACAGGCTCCGGGCCGGAACTTAGCGCTGCGAGCGGCGGTCCTGTTCTGTCCCCAGAATAGGGACCAGGATATGTGCGAGCACTCGGACTAGCCCCGAAGCCGCCGTAGGACCAGGGCTGACAACCTGCCAGGGAAGCCCCCAAACGTTCAAATCGTCCACGGTGATTAGGCAGCGCCCAATGAGCGGTCTTCCTACTTCGGCAAGTCCTCGGCGCGCGACGTCAGCTTGCTCTCGTGCAGCCGATAGGCGAGGTCGCGCAGTCGGTCGGCGTCGTGCTGGCAGACCCCAAGCACGTAGCTGCCCAGCGTGAGCATTGCGGGGTCGTCCGCGTCTCCTGAGAGCGTCGCGGTGCGCTGCCAGGCGTCCAAGGGCACCGCAGTCAGTTGGTCGAGCAGCGCCTGCCGGGCGTCGCGCATGCCGTCGAGCAGCGCGGGGAGGTCGGCGTCGTTCCACGCGGAGCCCTCGGCGAGGGCAGCCTCGTCGGCGCGGGCGAGCGCGGGCGTGTCCTCGCTCAGCATCCGCGCGACCTGCGGTGCGTGCACCTCGTGGTCGAGGGTGGCTAGCAGCCCGAACGTTTCCTTGACCGAATGTGTGTCGGGCATCGGTCGGCCCGTGAGCACGTTGGGCGGGAGGGCGGCCATCAGCGGTCCCAGCGCCTCCGCTTCGACGATCAGCCAGCCCAGCTGCGCCAGCAGCGCCTCGCGGCGGACGGCCTGGGTCTCCGGTGCGTTCGCGGGGGCCGCGTAGTCGTCGAGGTTGACGGGCATGGGGAGGTGTGCTTCGATGGTCCGGTGAGGGAGCCGGAATGTCTGACTCAAGACCAGAAGACCGGAATACTGAAAAGCAGAACTACTCGCCAGCCTCGCCCTCGACCACCTCCTTTACGTAGTCGAGGCGGTTGCGGAGCGTGTGGACGTTGTTCTCGCGCTTGAAGTCCCACTGCTGGCCGAACTGCTGTTGGTTGCGCTTGCGCTCCAGGAAGCCGAGACGGTCCTGGAGAACCTCCTTCGGCTGGAGAAGGCGCGGCAGGTCGAAGACGGCCTCGTCGCGGTCCTGGAACGTGAGGTCAAACTCCTTCGACATCACAATGGCTTCTTCGGGGCAGACCTCCTCGCAGTAGCCGCAGTAGATGCAGCGCAGCATGTTGATCTCGAAGCGCTCCGGCTCGCGCTCCTTGATGTCGTCGAAGACCTCATGGGCCTGCATCGAGATGGCGAGCGGCGGGCACGAGCGCGCGCACAGCCCACACGAGACGCAGCGCGGGCGGCCGTTCTCCTCCACGAGCACCGGACGGCCACGGTAGGAGTCGGGTGGGTAGAACTGCTCCTCCGGGTAGTTGAAGGTGTACGACGGCGCGCGCATCTTGCGGCCCGAGTAGCGGAGGCCCTTCAGGATCTCGGGGAGGTAGAGCTTTTCCCAGAAGCCGAGCTTGCGCTCGCCGGGCTTGGCGGTGACGGAGTATGTGCCGGGCATCGTCAAGAGGGTGAACGTCGGAAAGAGGGCGAATCTAACACGAGGCGTCCACCAGGGATTCAACAGCGGTGCCAAATCCGTAGCGGCTTCGCGGAAGCGCGCCGGGCGAAGTGCGAAGTTGGGTGCGGTGCTCCACCCTGAGATCATGCTACGGTCCGATGCTACCGAGGTAGGCTTTGGGTGTGAACGTTTGCAGGTATGAACGTGTGGCGGTGCTGACCCCACGTCCACACATTCATACGTCGACACTTTCAGACCTCAACTCTCCGCATGATCGACCGCTACACCCGGCCCGAGATGGGCGCGCTCTGGAGCGAGCAGGCTCAGTTCCAGTCCTGGCTCGACGTCGAACTCGCCGCCTGCTGGGCGTGGAGCAAGGCCACCGGCCAGATCCCCATGCAGGACGTGGAGGTGCTCTACGCCGACGCGTCGTTCGACATCGCCCGCATCCACGAGATCGAGGCCGCGACGCGGCACGACGTGGTCGCGTTCACCCGTGCCGTCTCGGAGACGCTCGGGCCCGAGAAGCGCTGGGTGCACTACGGCCTCACGTCGTCCGACGTGGTCGACACGGCGCTCGCCTACCGCATCACGCAGGCGAACAAACTTCTGCGCAAGGGCCTCGACCGGCTCTCGGACGTGCTCGCCGCCCGTGCCCGTGAGCACAAGACCACACTCTGCGTCGGCCGCACGCACGGCGTCCACGCAGAGCCGACGACGTTCGGGCTGAAGCTCGCACGGTTTTACGACCAAGTGCGGCGCGACATCGTCCGCTTCGAAGCCGCCGCCGAAGCGCTGCGCGTCGGCAAGCTGTCGGGGGCGGTCGGCACCTTCGCGAACATCCCGCCGGAAGTCGAGCGGCTGACGTGCGAGCGGCTCGGCCTGCGTCCCGCGCCGATCTCGACGCAGGTGCTCCCGCGCGACCTCCATGCGCAGTACCTCAGCGCGCTCGCGCTCGTCGGGGCCACCATCGAGACGATCGCGGTCGAGATCCGGCACCTCCAGCGCTCGGAAGTCCTCGAAGCGGAGGAGGCGTTCGGCAAAGGCCAAAAGGGGTCGAGCGCGATGCCGCACAAGCGCAACCCGGTCGGCAGCGAGAACCTTACGGGCGCGGCGCGGCTCCTGCGCGGCTACATGGTGAGCGCCTACGAAAACGTCGCCCTCTGGCACGAGCGCGACATCAGCCACTCGTCGGTCGAGCGCGTGATCGTCCCCGATGCGACCATCATCCTTGACTACGCGCTGCACCGCATGGCGCGCATCGTCGAGAACCTCACGGTCAACGCCGACCGGATGAAGGAAAACATGGAGAGGACCTACGGGCTCGTCTTCAGCCAGCGACTCCTGCTGATGCTCATCGACACGGGCCTGAGCCGCGAGGCAGCCTACGATTTGGTCCAGCCGCTCGCCATGAAAGCGTGGCGCGAGCGCACGAGCTTCCGCGAGATCGTCGAGGCCAACGAGGCGGTCCGGCAGCACCTCAACCTCGGCCAGATCGGCGAGGCCTTCGATCCGGCCTACCATCTCCGCGAAGTAGACGCGATCTTCGAGCGCATCGAGCTCTAACGCCTCGTTCCAAATCGCTCGCTTGCCCACACCGTCATGCCCCGTTTCTGCTGGATTGTCCTCGTTCTGTTCATCGCGGCAGGGTGCGACAGCGAAGAGTCCGGCCCGCTCGGCATCCAGGACACGCGCAATTTCGAAGGGTCCAGCAGCGACTTCTCCTACGTTGTCAATGGCGAACAGCAGCGGGGCTGGACGGATGGGCGTGCCACCTTGAGCATCACGCGTTTTGACGACGGCGTGCAGCACGAGTTCACCATCTACTTCGCCCCAAGCATCGTCGACACGTTGGGCACGTTCACGGTCACGCTGGACTCGTTTTACGAAGAAGGCACCTACGACGGCAGCGTCGGGCTCGATGGGCGGTACCGGAGTGAAACCACTGAGGAGGGCGTCGAGCAGATACTCTCGGCAGTCTATGCTATCGCTGACCGGCCCCTGTACGCCAGCGGCGCGCAAGGCGACGAAGACGTGTTCGTGATCGAGCGCATGGACGGCGAGTTTGCTGAGGGGCGGTTCAATTTCCAGGACGAGGAGCGTGCGATGGTGTCCGGCCGCTTCAAGGCGCGCATCCAAGGCATTTTTGGCTGAGGGGCTAGGGTCAGTTCAAGCTGCGCGCTTCCGACGGGCTTTCATTGAACCGGACCGGGTGCCCGGCGTAGTTTGTGTGTTAGCGCTTACACGTCCTCCATACCCCTTCTGAGCGGACGGCTCATGCTGGCTGACTTCCTGCCTTTCTTCCTCATGATCGTGATGGCCCTCGGCCTCGCGGTCACGCTCCTCAAGTCTGCCGAGATCTTTGGCCCGCGCCGCCCGCGCCGCGTCAAGGCGAGCCCCTACGAGTCGGGCATGGATCCGGTCGGCTCCGCGCGCGAGCGGTACTCGGTCAAGTTCTACCTCGTCGCGATGATCTTCATCGTGTTCGACGTCGAGATCGTGTTCATGTACCCCTGGGCAGTCAGCTTCATCGACTTCCTCGAAGCGGGCTACGGCCTGCAGTCGCTCGCCGTGATTGGGCTCTTCACGCTCATCCTGTTCGTAGGCCTCGTCTACGACATCAAGAAAGGCGGCCTCGACTTCGAAGGCTAGCGACTTCGAAGGGCAGGGGAAACTCGGGTTGCTTTCAGTTTCGATTGAAACTTCCGCCGGGCCGGTCGATAGCAACGAATCCCCCTGACGATCCCGTTTCGGATCCCTCGACTCCACTTCGTCCTGACCCTACCTCGCTATGTTCAGCCAAGACGGTGGCTTCCTCACGACCTCGGTGGACTCCGTGGTCAACTGGGCGCGCTCGAACTCCCTGATGCCGATGCCGATGGGCCTCGCCTGCTGCGCCATCGAGATGATGGGCATGGCCGGTCCGAAGTATGACATCGGCCGCTTCGGCGCGGAGGCGATGCGCTTCAGCCCGCGCCAGGCCGACCTGATGATCGTCGCCGGCTGGTGCTCCTACAAGATGGCGCACGCCGTCCGCCGCATCTGGGACCAGATGCCCGATCCGAAGTGGTGCATCGCCATGGGTGCCTGTGCCTCGACCGGCGGCATGCACCGCGTCTATGGTGTCGTGCAGGGCGTCGACAACTTCCTGCCGGTGGACGTCTACATCTCGGGCTGCCCGCCGCGCCCGGACGCCATCCTGCACGCCGTGATGGACATCCAGGAGAAAATCCGCAACGAACACTCCGTCGCGAAGGACATCCGCGAGGCGGACATCGACTTCAGCGACCGCCGCCTCATCGAAGCCGCATGAACACCCCCTGATCTCGCTTCGCTCGATCTGTCCCCCTCGCTCGCGAGGGGGACAGCTTCGTGACCCTTTAAGGGGAGCGAAGCAGGGGGTGCTGCCCCGCAACACTGCATGAAAGACGACACCTCCAATACAGAGCCGAAGGTGCCCGATTCCCCGGAGCCCACGGTGCTGAAGTACCGCTTCACGCCGCGCCGCGCGCTGGCTGAGGAGGCGAAGAAGGCCAACCCGCACGCCAAGGCGACGACGCACAACCCCGAAGTCGTGGACGCCCTCCGCGCCGAGTTCGGCGAGCGCATCGGCGAGGTCGTCGAATACGCCAACGAGCAGACGGTCTTCGTCCAGCGCAGCGCCATCGCAGACGTGTGTGGCTACCTCAAGGACGCGCACGGCTTCAACTTCCTCGTGATGATCGGCTGCATCGACCGCTTCACGGAGACCGAGCGGTTTGAGGTGTTCTACAACCTTGTTGCCATCGACCCGCCGAAGCGGCTGCGCCTCAAGGTGCGCGTGGACGACGGCGAGGCGGTGCCAACCGTGACGGGCGTCTACCACAATGCTAACTGGCACGAGCGCGAAGGCTGGGACTTCATGGGCGTCCGCTTCGAGGGCCACCCGGACCTCCGGCGCATGTTCATGCCCGAGGACTTCGAGTACCACCCCCACCGCAAGGAATTCCCGACGCTCGGCATCCCCGGAAGCCTCCCGCTCCCCAACCAGGAGACCGACGGCGAACTCACGCTCGACCCCTTCGCCCGCGCCCATGGCAGTCTGCCGACTGACTAGTTCCGTGCTCGTACCCTCTTTGCTGTACAACTCTTACAACGTCATCCCCGCGAACGCGGGGATCCATACGGTGCTCCGAGACCATGCATAACGCTGCATGGATCCCCGATCAAGTCGGGGATGACTGCTGACACAGCATCGAGTCTGAATACCGGCTGCTGAACGCCCACGACCTATGGATATCGCCACGGCCCCTGCTCCCGCCCGTCCATCCGGCCTCGAAAACGAGGTCTTCACCTTCTGGCCGAAGCACAACCGAGCCCTCTACGACCGCCTGGAGACGAAGCACTCGTACCTGGAGCGCGACGCCGACCCGCTCGAAGCGTCGATGACGCTCAACATCGGGCCGCAGCACCCGGCCACGCACGGCGTCCTCCGCGTCGTCGCCAAGCTCGACGGCGAGACCATCGAGAGCGCGCTCCTCGACCTGGGCTACCTCCACCGCGGCATCGAGAAGCTCGCCGAGGTGAAGACCTTCCAGGAGTTCATGCCCTACACGGACCGCATGGACTACCTCAGCCCTTACTCCAACAACGTGGCGTGGTGCCTCGCGGTGGAGAAGCTGGCCAACGTAGAGGTGCCGCCCCGCGCGCAGTGGATCCGCACGATGCTCTGCGAGCTGGCGCGCATCTCCAGCCACCTCCTCTGGATGGGGACGATGGTGATGGACGCAGGCGCGATGAGCGCCTTCCTGTGGACGTTCAAGTGGCGCGAGGAGATCTACTCCATCTTCGACGAGGTGGCGGGCGCGCGCTTCACGGTGAGCCACTGCCGCATCGGTGGCGTCACGACCGACCTCTCGCCCGACTCCATCGGCATGATCCGCACGTTCGCGGAGAACTTCGCGCCGGACATCGAGGAGTGGGACAAGCTCCTCGCGGGCAACCGCATCTGGGTCGAGCGCAACGCGGGCGTCGGCACCGTCACGAAAGAGGAGGCGATGGCGATTGGCCTCGCCGGCCCGAGCCTCCGCGCCTCAGGTGTGCCCTATGACATTCGCCGCTTCGAGCCCTACCTCGTCTACGAGGACCTCGACTTCACCATCCCGCTCCGCACCGAGGGCGACTGCCTCGCGCGCTACCTCATCCGCCTCGACGAGATGCGCGAGTCGGTGAAGATCCTCCGCCAGTGCCTCGACCGCCTCCCTGAGGGCCCGGTCCGTGTGGACAATGCCAAGCACGCCTACCCCTCCAAGAACGAGGTCTATTACTCGATGGAGGGCATGATCCACGACTTCATGATGACCGACGTGGGCGTCGCCCCGCCGAAGGGCGCCGAGGCCTACCACGCCATCGAGGCACCAAAGGGTGAACTCGGCTTCTTCCTCGCCTCCGACGGCACCGGCAGCCCCTACCGCGTCGAGATGACCTCCCCCAGCTTCGCCAACCTCCAGGCGCTCGAGTACATGCTCGAAGGCGTCATGGTCGCCGACACGGTCGTGATGATCGGCTCGGTCGATCCTGTCATGGGAGAGGCCGACAAGTAGGAAGGAGCTATGCGTGAGTTTCGAGTAGATCCAGCACTGCGCAAGCGAAGGGTCGTGAGAAGCACAGCGAGCGATGTGCTGCTTCTGCTCGTCGTATTTGCTCTGCTCAAGCTAGGTACTACAGGACCTCCTCTATTCTCATTTAGCTACACAGATCTCCTACTCCTAGCTTTTTTGCTGGTTGGCGTACAGGTTTTTAGTCTAGCCACAGGCAGGTCGCCTTGGTTCAAAATGGTCCGTCGCAGTTGGGGTGACCGTCTGCAAATCGACGGCGATCACCTACGGATACTCGAAGGCGCTGAGTTAAAAGAGACGATTCCGTTCAACGCCATACAGAATGTCTCCCGACGCTTCAATGTGACCGTGATTACATGGGACGCTAATGGGAAAGCTCAGAACCAAACGCTCTCAGGCGACGGTTTTGACGGAGACGACTGGCTCGAATTCAACCTCTTTCTTCGCTCGAGGCTCGCTACCGCATAGCTCCTCTCCGATCCTTTCTAGCTGTATTGCAGCTTCCCCATGGAACGACCAACAGACGTTTCGCCCAAACCTGCTTATCTCCCGACGGAGGCCCCTGAGCGGCATTTCTCTGACGAAGAGCTGCAGTTCTCGGCCGAGGAGAAAAAGCAGATCGAGACCTACCTGAAGAGCTACCCGGAGCGCGACGCCGCCGTGATGCGCGTGCTGTGGCTAGCGCAGGACAAGTTCGGCTGGCTCCCGCCGGAGGTGATGAAGCTCGTCGCCCAGTCCATCGACATGCCGTACGCCAAGGTGGTCGGCGTGGCGACGTTCTACACGCAGTACTTCAAGAAGAAGCCGGGCCAGCACGTCCTCGAAGTGTGCACCTGCTTCTCGTGCCAGGTGATGGGCGGCTACGACATCCTGCACTACCTCGAAGACAAGCTCGGCATCAAGAAGGGCGAGATCTCCGAGGATGGCAAGTGGCAGATCCGCGAGGCCGAGTGCCTCGGTGCCTGCGGCTCCGCGCCGATGATGCAGGTCACGAACGGGCAGTACGTCCACAACCTCACGCCCGCCAAGTGCGATGCCGTGATCGCGACGCTCGAAAAGGGCGACGTGCTACCCTTCGAGTCCGTCACGCTGCCTCAGGACGAGGACGAGATGGGCGGCAACCGGCGCTCCGACACGGAGGCCGTCGTGACCTACCAGACCGCGCCCATCGCCGAAACCACGAAGTAGCGCCGCTAACTCATTGATTTCGCTGGCAGGAAAGTTGCCTAGTGCCTTGCAGAAGCGCTTTCGCTCCCAGACCTTGCCGCTGCTTCCCTCTACCCCCACGCCCCTCGTGTAGCGTCACCCCGATGGACATCCAGCAGATCCACCGCGCTAAAGCCGCTGTGCTCCAGGAGATGGAGCCGCTCACACCCGACGAGAAACGCCACCTCCGCGAGACGGTGGACGGGCTGTTCATCGAGCGACGGCTGGCCGATCTCGGCAAACAGGCCCGTGTGGCGATGGGAGCAGCTATCGTAGGTGCAACACTGGCTACCAAGGGCGCGGCGGGCGTGCTGGTCTGGCTCGCCTTCGGCGGCGGCATCACGCTTGCGATGGGCGTGCTCGCCGGGATCGTCGTGGCGGGTGTCTTCGCCGCGGTCGGCGCCACGCGCTACCTCACGCTCTATCGCCGCATCGTCGCCTACCGGACGCTGCGCGGCTTCGTCGCCGCCCGCATCCCCGTCATACGCCCCGACGTGCCGCTCGTCGAGTGAGCGGCAAACACCAAAGGGCGAGCACCGAACGGGTTCGATTGAACTCTATGCTCGTCTCTTGTCATGCTGAACTTGATTCAGCATCTCGCCGAGACCACTTAGATCCTGAACCAAGTTCAGGATGACACGAACGAAAGATCGCAGTTAGTCATACGGATCGAACCGATGGAAGCCACTACACCGCAGACGAAAGCCGGAGACTGGCGCAGCTACAAGCGCCTCCTGCTCCCGCCGATCAAGGACCTCCACAAGCTCGCCGTCTACGAGAAGAACGGCGGCTACAAGACGTTCGCCAGCATCGTCAAGGACCAGCGTGACCCGAAGGAAGTCGCTGCCGACGTGAAGGCGAGCGGGCTGCGCGGGCGCGGCGGCGCGGGCTTCTCGACCGGCCTCAAGTGGTCGTTCATGCCGCCCGTGGACGACCGCCCGCGCTACCTCGGCGTCAACGGCGACGAGTCCGAGCCAGGCACCTTCAAGGACCGGCAGCTGCTGGAGTACAACCCGCACCGTGTCATTGAGGGCATCCTCATCGCGTGCTATGCGATGTCGCTCAAAGCCGCCTACGTCTACGTCCGCGGCGAGTACGACGCCTACATCACGCACTTCGAACAGGCGCTCGCCGAGGCCTACGCGAAGGGCTACGTCGGCGAGAACATCCTCGGCACCGACTTTTCGACGGACATCGTCGTCCACAAGGGCGCGGGCGCGTACATCTGCGGCGAGGAGTCGAGCCTGATGAACAGCCTCGAAGGCAAGCGCGCCTACCCGCGCATCAAGCCGCCCTTCCCCGCACAGAAGGGCCTCTGGGGCATGCCGACGACCATCAACAACGTCGACTCACTCGCGCAGGCGGCGCTGGCGCTTGAGATCGGCCCCGATGTCTACGCCAAAATCGGCGCCGAGCGGCACCCGGGCGTGGCGCTCTACGGCATCTCGGGGCACGTCGTGCGACCGGGTCTCTACGAATACCCGACCGGCATGCTCATGACCGACCTCATCTACGAGGTGTGCGGCGGCATCCGCGGCGGCAAGAAGCTCAAAGCCGTCGTGCCCGGCGGCTCGTCCACGCCCGTCCTGCGCGCCGACATGATCGAGGGCGTGACAATGGACGCCGAGAGCCTCCGCGACGCGGGCTCGATGATGGGCACGGGCGGGATGCTCGTCATGGACGAGGACACCGACATGGTGCGCTTCCTGCGCCGCATCACGCACTTCTACCATCACGAGTCCTGCGGCCAGTGCACGCCGTGTCGCGAGGGCACCGGCTGGCTCGAAAAGCTCGTCACGCGCATCGACGAGGGCGAGGGCAACCTCCGCGACCTCGACCTGCTGATCGAGCTGTGCGGGCAGATGGAAGGCCGCACCGTCTGCGCGCTCGCCGACGCCGCCGCGTGGCCCGTCCGCCACACCATCACCCGCTTCCGCGACGAGTTCGAGGCGAAGTGCAAGCCCGCTGTCTTCGCTGGCGCAGACCTCTCCGGCGACGGCGCGACTGTGGAGGCCGAGCCGGCGTAGCTGCGCATGGACGTGTGAAGGTTTGAACGGTTGCACGTGAGCGGCGCGAACGCAGCGTCTAGCACGGCATACGACCCCCGTACGTCCATACTTTCACACGTTCCAACGTCTACCCCTTCCTATGAAGCACGCTCTTCTGTTCGCGCTCGTCTTTGCGCTCGCGGGCTGCCTGCCCGACAATAACCCGGCTCCTGAGGCGGCTACCACCGAATCCGCTGCCGATGAGCAACCTGAATTCGTCACCTACGGCACCATGGCTGAGGCGGGCGAGGAGTCGATGATGCTCACCGCCGATGCCGTCGTTTCCAACCCTGCGGAGTACGGGGAGGGAGCCGTTCGTGTCGAGGGGACCATCGCCAAGGTGTGCCAGATGAAGGGGTGCTGGATCACGCTCCAGAGCGAGTCGGGTGACAACGGCAACCTTCGCATCGAAGTCCCACGCGACGCCGAGGGCGAGTACGTCTACACGTTCCCGAAAGACCTCGGCACGGTTCGCATGATTGTCGAGGGCACCGTCGAAGTCCGCGAGGAGGACGCCGAGGCCGTCGCGCACTTCGAGGCCGATGGCGATGAAGCGGCTACCGTCGACGAGGATGGCACGCGCACCCAGGTCGTGCTCGTCGCCACCGGCGCGATGGTCGAGGCCGTCGAGCCTCCCGACGACTTCGTGGTGCCCGAAGTCGATGCCACTGACGAGGCGTAGGGGCTGGACGCCCCGTCTCACGCTTGCACACTGACAGCCGATAGCTGAAAGCCGACAGCCCCCCACCGCTATGCCCACGGTCACGATCGACGGCCAGGAATTCGAGTTCGAGAAGGGCGCTAAGGCCCTCCAGTTCCTGCTCGACGAAGGCATCGAGATCCCGCACTTCTGCTACCACCCGGCGCTCTCGGTCCCGGCCAACTGCCGACAGTGCCTCGTGCGTGCCGGCACGCCGATGTTCGACCGCGCCACCCGCGAGCCCGTCCTCGACGACAACGGCGTGCAGAAGATCAACTTCTTCCCGAAGCTGATGCCGTCGTGCTCGCTCGACCTGTCGGACGGCATGGTCATCGAGACGCAGTACGGCAACCCCGATGTGGAGGGCGCGCACGAGGACAACCTCGAACTGCTCCTCATCAACCACCCGCTCGACTGCCCGATCTGCGACCAGGCCGGGCCAGTGTCCGCTCCAGATCCAGGCCTACAAGTATGGCCCCGAGGGCAGCCGCTTCGAGTTCGAGAAGGTGCACAAGCCCAAGCGCATCGACCTCGGGCCGCACGTGATCCTCGACGCCGAACGGTGCATCAACTGCACGCGGTGCACGCGCTTCACGAGCGAGGTCAGCGGCTCGCACCAGCTCTCGATCGTCAACCGCGGCGACAAGAACTACCCGCTACCCCCGCCGGGTGAGCCGTTCGACGACCCCTACTCGATGAACGTCGCCGACATCTGCCCGGTCGGCGCGCTCACAGAGAAGTACTTCCGCTTCAAGGCGCGCGTCTGGGAGATGTCCAGCACGCCGTCGGTGTCGGACTTCGGGAGCAAGGGGCTCAACGTGACCTACTGGGTCAAGGACAACCAGGTGCTCCGCATCACGCCGCGGGCCAATGCCGACGTGAACGAGTTCTGGCTGCCCGACGCGGCACGGCTGCTCTACAGTACCTACAACGAGAACCGCCCCGCAGGCCCGACCGTGACATTCCGCGACGGCGGACGCGGTGGCGTCAAGTGGGCGCAGGCCGTCCAGGGTGCGGCGATGCTGCTGAAGGACGCGGCGCCGGATCGGATCGTCTTCCTTGGCTCGGCGCGCGCCTCCGTCGAGGACAACCACCTGCTCGCGAAGCTCGCCGACGCGCTTGGAGCCGCAACGCCGCAATACCTCCGCCACGTCACGCCCGGCGCGGGCGACGGCTGGCTCGTCACCGACGACCAGGCCCCGAACACGCAGGGCGTTGAGCGGCTCGGCTTCGCGCCCGTGGACGCGACGATACTCCGCGCCAAGCTCGACGCGGGCGAGGTCGACCTGCTCTACGTCCTCGACGATGACCCCGTGGCCGCTGGTATCGTGACCGCAGATGACCTCGCGGGCATCAAGGTGATTCTCCACCACACACACGCGACCAACGAGACGCTGCCCTACGCCGATGTCGCGCTCCCCGCGCCCGTCGCGCCGGAGCAGATGGCTACCTATGTCAACGAAGCCGGTCGGGCGCAGCTGCTCCGCCCGGCGAAGATGACCAAGACGTTCGACCGCGCGCTGCTCATGCGCCTCGGCACCGGCCAGAGCCGCCTCGACCGCGGCGGCACGCCCTTCGACAACTGGGTCGACGAGAAGAACATGGTCGACGCCAAGGCGCTGTGGGAGATCGCCCCTGACCTCACCAAGACCCTCGGGCTCACCGGATTCCCTGCCGCCGACTCCGCCGCCGTGATGGCCGACCTCGCCGCCTCAAACCCGGCGTTCGCTGGCGCCACGCACGCCGCGATGGACCTCCAGGGCGTCCCCCTCGCCGATGTTGGCGAGCCGGCCTAGATCCTTACCCGCTATGCTCCGTTTCGTGCTCCTCCTGCTCGCGGTCGTGCTTGCCATGCCAGCGCAGGCCCAGTCGCCTGAGGAGCAGGTGCAGCGGTTCTTCGAGATCTACGCAGCCGAGGGAGAAGCCTCGGTGGACTCGTTCTTTACGAACAACCCGTACATCGAGAAGAACCGCGAGGGCGTCGACGGGCTGAAGGCGCAGCTGCGCGATGTGCTCGGCCTCGTCGGTCCGTTCCGGGGCTATGAGGTCGTGGCCATCCGGCCGCTGGGTGAGCGCCTCGTCAACTACCTCGTAGTGGTCGGGCACGACCGGCAGCCGCTGCGCTTCGCGTTCACGTTCTACCGCCCGCAGGACGTCTGGCAGGCGCAGAACTTCCGCTACAACGACGACTTTACGGGCGATTTCGAGCAGATCGGCGGCTTCGCGCCGTAGGTTGTCCTGCTCGTCTCGCTCCAGCATCCACCCCGCCTGTGCCTGAGATCGCCAACGTCGTTGCCAACGTCTGGGAGTTCATCGACCTCCCGGTGTACCTCTTCCTCGTCCTCAACGGGCTGCTGCTGACGGCGTCCGCGCTGGTCTACGCCGAGCGTCGCGTGGCGGGCATCATCCAGGAGCGCGTTGGGCCGAACCGTGTCGGGCCGCAGGGCTTGCTTCAGCCGTTCGCGGACGTGTTCAAGCTCATCTTCAAAGAGGACATTCGCCCGAGCGAGTCGAACCGCTTCCTCCACTCGGTCGCGCCGACGCTGATGGTGGTGATCGCGATGACGACGGTGGCCGTGATGCCCATTGCGCGCGGCGTCGTGGTGGCCGACATCTCGGTGGGCGTGCTGCTCGTGCTCGCGCTCACGTCGCTGAGCGTCTACGGGATCACGATTGCGGGCTGGTCGAGCAACTCGAAGTACTCGCTCCTCGGCGGGCTGCGTTCGTCGGCGCAGATGGTGTCCTACGAACTCGGCATGGGCGCGGCCGTCGTATCGGTCGTGCTCCTCACCGCCGCCACGTTGCGCGGTCAGGGTCTCGACCTCGCCGCGCTCTCGATGACGGGCATCGTAGAGGCGCAGAACAGCGCGATTGGCGTGTTCGCGTGGAACCTGTTCCGCAATCCCGTCGGCTTCGTGATCTTCGTGGTGTGCGCCTTCGCGGAGACCAACCGCGCGCCGTTCGATCTCCCGGAGGCGGAGCAAGAACTCGTCGGTGGCTACCACACCGAGTACGCCGGGATGAAGTTCGGGATGTTCTTCCTCGCGGAGTACGTCAACATGTTCATGGCGAGCGTCTTCATCACGACGCTCTTCCTGGGCGGCTACCTGATCCCGTTCGAGGCGCTGCTGGTGGACGCGTTCGGGCTGGGCGGCCCGCTCCTCGTCGCGCTCCAGGTCGCGTCGTTCTTGGCGAAGGCAGCCTTCTGCGCGTTCGTGTTCATCTGGGTGCGCTGGACGCTGCCGCGCTTCAAGTACAACCAGCTGATGAAGCTCGGCTGGGTCTACCTGCTGCCCATCGCCATCGCCAACATCCTCGTGATCGCCCTCGGCATCGCGCTGTGGTACGCGGTGGCGTAAGGCGTGGTCGAGTTCGAAGTCACGACCTGGATTGCCGCGCCGCCAGCGGTCTGCTTCGATCTCGCCCGCGACGTGGACTTCCACGCACAGTCGCTCGCACACACTGGTGAGCGCGTGGTGGAACGGCCTGCCCATGCGCTTCTAGAGTTGGGTGACGAGGTGGAGTTCGAAGGGCGGCACTTCGGCGTGGTGCAGCGTCACCGGGCGCGCATTACAGGGTTCGACGCCCCCGTCTTTTTCAGGGATACAATGGTGCGTTTCGTTCGTCCATGATCACCAGTTCGAGTTGAAGGACGATGGGTCGCTCATGCGCGACCGCATTGAGTTCGTCGCGCCCTTTGGCTGGATTGATTGGCTGGATAGTCGAACGCATCGTGCTCCTCCCGTACCTCAAGCGCCTGATCGCGCAACGCGGTCTAGAGATCAAACGCGCAGCTGAGGATGCGTCGAAGCCTGCCCCCTGACCTCACTTTGTTCAAACCGGAGGTCCACGAAGTAATCTGTCCCCCTCGAAATCGAGGGGTGCACCTCACCACAGCCGCCCCTCGGCGATCAACTGGGTTGCGCGGCGGCGGAGTAGGGACCACGTGAGGAGTGCGCGGACGGGCGCGGGGAAGCGGTAGGCATCGGGGCCGCGTAGCGCGGGGCGCATCACGAGGCGATGCACGAGGTCCTGCACGGTCTGGGCGAGGCGGATCGGTCCCTGGCGCGCACGCTGGACGGCCGCGAGGTCCGCATCCGTGACCATGCCTGCAACCAGCCTCGGGCCGAGGAGCGCGGCGGTCGCCTCGGCGTCTTGGATGGCGAGGTTGATGCCTACCATTCCGACCGGGCTCATCGCGTGGGCGGCGTCGCCGAGGCAGAGCAGGCCGGGGCAGTGCCAGCGCTTGAGGCGGCTCGTCTCGATGGAGAGCAGCGCGGTCTCGTCCCACGACCGCAGCGTGTCGAGCCGGTCGGCCACGTCCGGCACCGTCGCGGCGATGCGGGCGCGGAAGGCGTCGAGGCCCTGCGCTTTCAGGTCGGGCAGCGCGTCTTTGGCGAGGATCAGCCCGACCTGCCAGCGCTCGCCCGCATCCATAAGCGCGACCATCGTGCCGGGACCGAAGCGGAAATAGGCCCCCGCGGCTTCGTCCATCGTCGCGGCGTCTTGGGGCCGCTTCGGGAGGTGGAACCACAGCACGTCGATGGGCGCGGGGCGACGCTCCACGACTAGCCCGGCGAGCGTCCGCACGCGCGAGTGCCGCCCGTCGCACGCGACGGTGAGCCGAGCACGGACCTCGTGCATGGCCCCGCCGCGCTCGTAGCGCACGCCTTGAACCGCGCCTTCGTGTTCGATCAGCCCTTGCACGTCCGCGCCCGTGACGAGCGTGAAGCCGTCGTGCTGCGCCGCTGCGTTGAGGACGAGCGGGAGGAAGCAGCGCTGCGGCGTCATCACGACCTCGCCGTGCGGCGAATCGGCGTGGTTGGCCCACTCGGCGAAGTCGGCAAACCGAATCTCACCCTCGGGCGTGACAGCGGTGAAGTGCGTGGTCGACACATGCGGAAGGCGCCGCACGGCGTCGAGGAGCCCGAGGTGGTCGAGGAGCCGCAGCGTGGCCGGGTTGAGCGTGTTGCCTCGGAAGGCGCGGTCGAAGTCGGTGTACTTCTCCAGCAGCGTCACGCGCACGCCCTGCCGTGCGAGCAGGAGCGCCAGCAGCGCCCCGGCAGGCCCCGCGCCCACCACGACAGCGTCGGCATCAGTCTGGATCATGGAGGCAGGCATCAAGGGTGGCAGGTGGGTGCGCAGGCGCCAACGGGCAGCCCGGCCCTGCGGTCCCGATTTGGCTGTGACAACGTATGAAGCCGGTGTGAAGCGGTAGAATCATGAACCCTCGGAGGCTCCTTTTGCGCATACCCCAGTGACACCTCGAAACCGAGGTCCCTCCTCCGGTGTGGGGACACTTGAGGATGGAAGCACTTCCTTCGGGAAGCTCCCTCGCAAAGCCTATGTGGTGGTGGGAATCTTTGCGAGAGAACCGGGCGCGGCCCTCAACGCCGCGCCCGGTTTTTTTGTGGCGGCGCAGCAACATCGCGCGCGGCATCGGATCTTCAAGGCGTTTTTCCCTCGCCCTCGTTGCTCGGCCGATGCGTCTGCTTCTCCTTCTTCCGCTGCTCTTCCCGCTCCTCGCTCACGCCCAGCAGGCGACCGTCGCCTTTGCCATCGATATGGGCGAGGCGATGGAAGCGGGCTGGTTCAACCCGGCCAACGAGCGCGTCGGTGTGCGCGGCGGGGTCGCACCGCTGGCGTGGGACCAGAGCGTGGAGGCCCAGGACGCCGATGGCGACAGCGTCTACACGCTCACGTTGCCGTTCGAGGTCACGGGCGACAGCGTCACGGTCGCCTACAAATTCCACGTGACAGGCGGTGGCAACGAGCCGAACGGCGGCTGGGAGGACGGACGCAACCGCACGGTCGTCCTGCGGCCTGGTGAGCCCGCCACGGTCGCACGCCGCTTCGACGAGCCGCTGCCCGAGGTACCGCCGACGTTCACGGGGACCGTCGAGGCGATCGAGGACGTGCCGTCGGCGTACCTCGACCTCCCGCGCGATGTGTTCGTCTACCTCCCGCCAGGGTACGCGGACGACCTCGACCGGCGCTATCCGGTGCTCTACCTCCACGACGGCCAGCTCGTCTTCGACGGGAGTGAACGGGACGAATGGGGCTTCGACGAGGCCGCCCAGGCGCTCATCGAAGCAGGTGAGATCGAGCCGGTCATCATCGTAGGCGTGAGCAACACGGCGCGGCGCACCATGGAATACACGCAGACGGTCCAGACCTGGCACCACACCCTCTCGCGCAACGGCGCGGCCCCAGACGGCGGCGACGAGGCCGACCTGCAACGATTCACCGGGCACTACGCCCTCGACGAGACGCCCGAAGAAGGACTCGATCTGGAGATCCGCGAGGGCGCCCTCGTGGGCCGCTTGCCCGGGCAAGAGATCTGGAACGCGCTGGAGCGCGTCGATCCGCTTACGTTCTTCGTGTCAGACCTGAGCATCACGATGCAGTTCGAGGCGGACGAGGCCGGGCGGATCGTGGGCCTCACCGCCACGAGACCGCCCAGCGGGGGCGACGGGCTTGCCTATGGGCGCTTCCTCGTGGACGAGCTGAAGCCTGCCATCGACGCGCAGTACCGCACCGATCCCGAACGGGCATCGTTGGGCGGTGCATCGCTGGGCGGCCTCATTACGATGGTACTTGGCCTCGAATACCCCGAGGTGTACGACGGCCTGCTCGTCGTCGCGCCGTCGGTGTGGTGGGACAGCGAGGAGGTGCTCGACCGCGTGCGTGCGCTCGACGCGCCGACCGGGCAGCGCGTCTGGCTGAGCATGGGTGTCGAAGAGTCCGATGGGATGCGGCAGGGCGCGCGCAAGCTCGGCATCGAACTGCGCGCCGCCGGGTGGGCCAGCGGCGAGCGCTTCGTCTACACCGAAAACGCCGGGGGCCACAACGAGGCGTCATGGAGCCTAATCGTCCCCGACATGCTGCGGTTTCTGTATGGAAAGTGAGGCCGTGCAGCGGTGTTGCCGTGACGCGGTGTTCTTTGGCCCGTCGGAGCCATCGCCGTCGCATTCCAACCTTCGACGTTCGGACGATGTCTGACCTCATTTCGCTACGCAACCTCGGACCGACAAGCGCGCAGATGCTCATGGAGGTCGGCATCGACAGCCGTGCGGAACTGGAGCGGCTCGGGGCGGCGATGGCGTTCCAGATCGTGCGCCACCGCCGCCCGGACGTGAGCCTCAACCTACTCTGGGCGCTGCACGGGGCGCTGACCGACCGGGACTGGCGCAGCCTCTCCGCCGACGAGAAGGCTCGACTCCGCGCCGAGGTCGCCGTGCCGCTGCGCGTCCGTCCGGGCTGAGGGGCGCACCGCGCTAACATCACCCTCATCAAGCAAGACGGGTGGGGCATTCAGTTGCCACGAGTTGACGAATACGGTTTGCCACAACGGAGCTTCCGCGGTACCTCCGTTTGTAGACATGAAGGCAATTTCGAAATCCGCATACCCGAGATTGGGAATAAACGCGCTGTACTCCACGCCTGCGTCTTCGGAGAGTGGTACCCCACTCGGAGTTCCGGGGAACGTGCTGACCCAGGCCTGTGTCGGGCGGAACTCGTAGACGTAGGCCTCGAACGTCCCGAAGGGAAGCGTAATCGGAGCCCTTGTGTCGATCACGGTTACCTGCAAGCCCTCGTAGATCACGTAGGTGTCGCCAGCTTGCGCAGGAAACTTGTAGAGCAGAAAAGCCGCGTCTGGGACCGAAACGCTGTCTGGAAGTTGGGCGAGGGGCGTCCGAATGTCTACTCTGTAAACACCATCTTTTCGGTTTGTGTAGTAGGCGCTTAGAAACCCTTGGCCCGCCAGTGCGCTACGAACCTCATACCAGGTTTCCCCCTCAAACACCGCCGAGTCGACGACGCGAAAGGTGTCGTTGTCAACGATACGTGGCCCGTCCTCCTCTCGCCACTGTCGCTCGAAGTCGACCGCCCACGTGTTGCCGACGGCGAGGGGGAGCAGGACCGGGAGGTCGTTGGGGTCGGGCTCGTCGGAGAGGTCGAAGTCGCACGCGGTGAGCGTGAGCGATAGGACGAGCAGGGAGCCGAGGGCGCGCGGCATAGACACAAGGGCGAAGGTGAGAAAAAAGACCCTGTGTCAAGCGAGCATAGGCGGGGCTGCGTGCGAGGTGCGTGGACCCCAGAATATGCGGGGTAGCACCGAGGGGCAAGCCCTTTGTCGGTTACTAAAGCGAGGCTTCGTTGAGGGGCTAGCGCTCAGGCATCGGGTTCATCTCGGCGAGCAAGTCCCAGCCAAACGTGAGGAGCGGCAGCGACGCCTCGGCGAAGTCGAGCACGGCGGTGGTGAACGCGGGCGTCTGCACGTCGGCATCGGCCACGTCGCGCGTGACGATGGCGCCCTTCCACCGGAGATACGTCGCGACCTCCGAGTCGGCGTAGTCGTTATAGCCACGCGGCATGCGCTTGAGCGACTCGCGCGTGCTCAGCGCCAGCCCAGCGTCTTCGATCTGCCGGACGATGTTCAGGAACGACGCGGGGTCGTGGGCGAGGCGGTCGCGCCAGGCGCGGAGTAGGTCCCGCTCGGGAAACCAGTAACCCGCCGCCAGGAAGCTCTTGCCCGGCTCGACGTGGACGTAGACGCTGCCCGGCTCCTTCTTCCCACCCGAGCGCGAGAGCACGGCCGAGACATGCGTCTTGTACGGGTTCTTGTTCTTCGAGAAGCGCGTATCGCGGTAGATGCGGAAGACCGACGTCTTTGCATCGCCGCCGAGCGGGAGACCACGGTGCACGGCTTGGCGCGTGCAGTCGGCGATGAGGCACCGGAGCGGCCACTGGCACTCGTCCACGAAGGTTTGCTTGCGCGGCTTGAACCAGTCCCGCTCGTTGTGGTCCGCGAGGTCGCGGAGGAACTGGAGGCCTTCGTCGCGGAAGCCGGGGAAGGGCGGGAGGTCGAGCGGCGGAGCAGGCATGGCGGTCGAGGTGCGAGGAAAAAGGGCGTCCCCAGGATAGGGAAGCGGCGGTGACGGCGGTGTGGCGCAAGCCAGGTTTTTTCGAGGGGGTGACGAGATCCCCTGCAGACTCACGTAGCTCTCTATGTCTCCCTCCTGTCTTCTCTCACGAACCCCCTCATCGTCATGACTCGCCGCCCACTCACTCGCTTCCTGTTCGCCTGCCTCTTTGCCTTCGTGTTCGTGGCGTGCGACAGCAGCGACCCAGAAGAGCCCGCACCCGATCCGCCTGCGGCCCCACCCTCGTTCAGCGTCTCGTCGCAGACCATTACGCTCCAGGACAACAGCGACGGGATCATCTTCTTTGTGTCCCCAAGTGAGGACGTGGTGCTCGTCCGTGTCGAAATCACCAACCCGCGTCAGCAGAATCTCACCTTCAACGCAGGTTCGTCGACGGTTGTGCGCAACGAGTCCTTCGCGCTGCAGGACGCGGGCATCGGCTACGTACGGTTCAGCGGCGACTGGACCTTCGAGTTTGTCGGTCGGCGTGCCGCGGGCGACCAGGAGAGCTTCAACGTCACCGTGACGGTGAACGTCGGAGCCTAGCGCCCTGACAAGTCTGGTCTACGCCGCCTGCGCGAGTGCGTGCCAGGCGGCGTAGGCCATGAAGCCGGGCCCGAGGCGCAGCGCCTCCTCGTCGATGTCGAAGCGCGGCGTGTGGAGGCCGTGCACGATGCCGCGCGCCTCGTTGCGCGTGCCGAGCCGGTAGAACGAGCCTGGAATCTCCTGGAGGTACCACGCGAAGTCTTCCGAGGCGAACCAGCGGTCGAGGTCCACGACTTTCTCTTCGCCGACGTAGTCCACGGCGGCCTCGCGGAGCGTCGCGGTGAGCGTCGGGTCGTTCGAGAGCGCCGGGTAGCCAACGAGGATCTCCACATCGCATGCGGCGCCGAGCGCCTGGGCCGTGTGCGTCGCGACGCGCTCGATGAGCTCGTGCGCGCGGAAGCGCCAAGCCTCGTCCATCGCCCGGAACGTGCCGATGATCTGGACCTCCTCCGGTAGCACGTTCGTCGCGCCGTCCGCGATGATCTTGCCGAACGAGAGCACGCTCGGGCTGTCGGGCGGGCAGTTGCGGCTGATGACGGACTGCAGCGCCGTGAGGACGTGCGCCTGCACGAGCACCACGTCAGCGCTGAGGCGGTGCGGTGCGGCGGCGTGGCCGCCCTCGGCGGTGATCGTGAGGTAGAGCTCGTCGGCGCTCGCCATGTAGTCGCCCGCGCGCACGCCGATCGTGCCGACCGGCAGATCGGGCGCCACGTGTTGGCCAAGGATGTGCGTCGGGGCTGTGTGGCCGTCCATTGTGCCGAGCGCGCCCTCCTCGACCATCACCTTCGCGCCGCCGGGCAGCTTCTCCTCGCTCGGCTGGAAAAGGAAGCGCACGGTGCCGGGGAGGTCGTCGCGGATCTCGGTGAGGAGCCGCGCCGCGCCGAGGAGCGCCGCCGTGTGCGCGTCGTGGCCACAGGCGTGCATCACGCCGTGCGTCTGCGAGGCAAAGGCGAGGTTGGTCGCCTCCTGGATGGGCAGCGCGTCCATGTCGGCGCGCAGCGCGAGGGTAGGGCCGGGCCGCCCGCCTGTGAGCGTGGCGACCACGCCCGTTTTCGCCACGCCGGCAGTCACCTCCAGGCCGAGGTCGGTGAGCTCGCCCGCCACGAGTCGCGCCGTTTCGTACTCCTCGAAGGCGAGCTCGGGGCGCAGGTGGATGGTGCGGCGGAGGCGGACGGTGTGGTCGAACGTCTCGTCGGCGAGCGTTTTGAGGCGGTCAATCATGCACGGGGCCGGAGTAGGGGGTGTCTGACGAGGGCGGAGGCTACGCGCCAAACTACCGCCCGTGCTGGTCGCGGCTCGCTCGTAGGTCGCTCAGGCGAGGCAAGCCACTGAGCGAGCCACGACGATAGCGAACATGGCGTCGGAAGTCTCCAAGAAAAGCGCTTCCGTGAACGATGAAGAGCCTGGTTCGCCTCGGCGGGATGTGGTAGCTTGCGGGCCGCTCATCGGCGTCGCGCCTTCGAGCGGCTGTTGTTTCCTAGTCGCAGTGCTTTCGCCGCGGCTGGGCCCTCCCCCGAGCCTGAATTCCGCATCGCCATGCAGCCTGCCGTCCTCGCGCCCAAAACTGGACAGTCCGTCGCGCCCGTCGAGAAGCACCTCCCCGAGGCGCACGCTGTCCATGACATCCTCGACCGGCACATCCTGGCCGACGGGTTCGACATGGTGCTCGACATGCAACACAGCCGGGGCGCGCACCTCCGCGACGCCAAGACGGGCCGTGACTACGTCGACTTCTTCACGTTCTTCGCCTCGAACCCGCTTGGGATGAACCACCCGAAGCTCTCCGGCGACTCGGCGGACACGAAGGCGTTCCAGGCGCGCCTCATGGACGCGGCACTCAACAAGCCGTCCAACTCCGACGTCTACACGCGGCATATGGCGCGCTTCGTGGACACGTTCGCGCGGGTGGGCATCCCCGACCAACTGCCGCATGCGTTCTTCGTGTCGGGCGGCGCGCTCGCGGTCGAGAATACGCTCAAGGTGGCCTTCGACTGGAAGGTGCGGATGAACCACCGCAAGGGCTACCGCCGAGAAGTTGGGCACCAGGTGATGCACTTCGAGAAGGCGTTTCACGGGCGCAGCGGCTACACGATGTCGCTCACAAACACCGACCCGAACAAGGTCAAGTACTTCCCCAAGTTCGACTGGCCGCGCCTCTCGACGCCCATCGCCAACGGCCCGGCGCACATGGACGACATCGAGCAGCGGGAGGCGCTCGCGCTCGCGCAGGCGAAGACCTACTTCCGCGAGCACCGCGACGACATCGCCTGCGTGATCGTGGAGCCGATCCAGGGCGAGGGCGGCGACAACCACCTGCGCCCGGTCTTCCTCCAGGCGCTCAAGGATCTCGCCCACGAGAACGACGCGTTGCTCATCTTCGACGAGGTGCAGACCGGCGTCGGCCTCACCGGCACGTTCTGGGCCTGGCAGGGTCTCGGCGTCACGCCCGACCTGCTCGCGTTCGGCAAGAAGGCGCAGGTCTGCGGCGTCCTCGCCGGCGGCCGCGTCAGCGAAGTCGATGACAACGTGTTCAACATCTCCAGCCGCATCAACTCGACCTGGGGCGGCAACCTCGTGGACATGGTCCGCTTCGACCGCATCCTCGAAGTCATCGAGCAGGACAACCTCGTGGGCAACGCGTGGCACGTCGGGAGCTACCTCCTGCAGCGCCTCCACGCGATGGCCGAGGCACACGACGCCGTCGCGAATCCGCGCGGGCGCGGCCTCATGTGCGCCTTCGACCTCCCGACCGCCGAACTGCGCAACGCCGTCCGCAAGCGCGCCTACGACCTCGGCCTCATCATCCTCGGCTGCGGCGCCAACACGCTCCGCTTCCGCCCCGCGCTCACCGTCACCGAGGCCGACATCGACGCGGGCCTGGCGATTCTGGAGCAGGCGATCAAGGAGACGGTGTAGCGGTGGACGGTAGTTCAGTAGACAGTGCGTCGGTGGACGGTAGGTCCGTCGGCACCAACACAAACGCAGCGGTCCTCGTGGTTGGGGTCGCTGCGTTTGGGTTACAGGTGGCGTTGCCCGTACTGGCGAGCCAGCCGTATCCGCTGCGCGTCATCTCCTGCACCTTGCCTCACCTCGTGTTGGCTATCGTCGGTATTGCCGCTCTGCTGTTCGGACGGCAAGATGGGACGTGGGTTAGTGCAGCTGTTGGCCTTGCCAGCCTTGTAATCACCGCTCTGCTCTACACGCCCTCGTTCATCTGGACCCCTCCCTACAGCGCTATCACTTTTGGGCTATTTCTGATGGTCATGTGGTTGGTCGCGCTGATCGGCAGTCTGATTTGTGGAGTGGCCGTCTACCGACTTGCAGGCTTTCGACGCACCGTCCGCTGACCTACCCCGGCACCGTCCACCGCGACACCGCCTCACTGATCCATCGCGTGGAGTTGTGCCTCGATGGCCTTCATCATGGTGTGGAGGTCGGTCTGCTGGGCCTCGTCTAGCGGCGACACCATCTCGGCGACGTAGGTGCGCTGGAGCGCGTCGGCCTCGGTGGCGAGGGCGCGGCCTGCGGCGGTGAGCACGATCAGGTTCACGCGGCCGTCGGACGGGTCGGGGCGGCGCTCGATCAGGCCGCGCTCGGCGAGGCGGTTGAGGAGGCCCGTGAGGTTGCCCTTCGTCACGAGGAGGCGCGCGGCGAGCGTCTGCTGGCTGACGCCGTCCTCGATGAGCAGGTTCGCGAGCGTCTCGTGCTGGGCGACGGTGAGGTCGAGCGTGCGGAGGCGCTCGGTGAGGAGGCGCGTGCAGGTCTGGTAGGTGCGGATGACCGACAGCCACGCGCGGATCGAGAGCGGCTGGCGCGGACGGTCGCTCGGAAAGACATCAGTTTGCTGGGAACCTGACATATCGTTGATGCTTAAACCAAATTAGTTCATCTTTAAACTAAACGCTGCATCCGCATGTCGGTGTTCCTCCGCGTCCTCCCGCCCCTCCTCCGCGTCGGCAGCGCCGTCGCGCCTGGCGCGATGGCCTCGCTCGCCTGGCGCATGTTCCGCTCCCCGCGCGACCTCGACAAGCCCGTCTCGGCGCGCGAAGGGCGGCTTCGTGACGCGGCGCAGACCGAGCGCATCGTGTCCGGGACCTACGAGGACGCCGTTGAGATCCAACTCTATCGCTGGCCTGCCGCCGCCGGGACGACCCCACCTGGCACTTCCCCGAAAACGGCGCTTCTCGTCCACGGGTGGGAGGGAGACGCGCTCAACTTCGTCGCCTTCGTGGGGCCGCTGCGCAAGGCCGGCTTCGATGTGGTCGCACTCGATGGTCCGGCACACGGCGCGTCGTCGGGCGAGCGCACGGACGCGCTCCGGCACGCTCAGGCCATCGAGGCGGTCATTCAGCACCTGGGGCAGGTCGATCTGCTCGTCGGGCACTCGTTCGGTGGCTATGCGTGCGCGTTCGCTGTCGCAGGTATCCCCGGCCTCATCGAGCCGCAGGCGGTGGGTCGCCTCGTGCTCATCGCCGCGCCCGACACGTTCGAGGGCGTCTTCCACCGCTTCGCGCAGATGGTCGGTTTCTCGGAAGCGGTCGAGCGGCGCATCCACCGCCGGGTCGAGGCAATGGGCGGACAGCCGGCGTCGCGCTTCTCGGTGCGCCACGCGCTCGGCCTCATCGACGTGCCGTCGCTCGTGATCCACGACCGCGACGACAAGGAAATCCCTTTCGCCGAGGGCGAGACGAACGGAGCCGCCGGGCCGCATGTCACGTTCCACCCGACCGACGGGCTCGGGCACCGTCGCATCCTGCGTGCACCTGACGTGGTGCAGCACCTCATCGCGTTCGGCAAGACCGAAGCTGTGGCACTACCGTAGCGCGTTGAGGATCTTGCGGTTCTTCGTCCTTCACCGCACCGACCTGGCTACCTATGCCTCGCAAGATCTCCGACCCGACCCGTATTCCTGTCCCCGGCGGCAAGCTCATCGAGGAGCACGTTGGGCGCGTGCGCACGGGCACGGCAAGCCTGAGCGTGGCGCACATGGTCGCGCCGCCTGCCTGGGGCGAGCCAGTCCAGACGCCGACCTTCGACGAGGTCACCATCGTGCTACGCGGCACGATGCGCGTGGAGCACGACGGCGGCGTCCTCGACGTGGGACCGGGCGAGACGGTGCTCTGCGAGGCAGGCGAGCGCGTGCGCTACTCGAATCCCTCGGCGACGGACGCGTGCGAGTATTGGGCCGTCTGTGCGCCAGCGTTCAGCCCGGATGCGGCCGGGCGTGAGGAATGATGCGGTGCGCTTGACCGAGTCAGTGCGAACGCGGGCGAGTAGAGAGGTGCCCTGTTCGGCAGGGCCTCCAGTGGGACCCGGTAATGGTATTGCAGGCCCATAGCGGAACGTTCGGGCACCATTGGTGCCCACTGAACCGGGGGGCTGGGTCAAGGCCACGCGAGGAGGTGGTTGCCGTGAGGGGAGGCACACGCTTTGACCAGGGCGAGGTCCCACCCATTTTTCCGTCGCCTGCATCGTCCTTATGCCCCTCGCTACGAATCGCGCGCTCCGGTGCGCACTCATGCTCACAGCGCTGGCCGTCAGCGTCCCAACACTGCTTGCGCAGGACCATGTGCTCGACTTCGCGGCAGCGGCTCCGCATGGGCACAAGCACGCGCCGGGACAACTCTGTGTCCTCCCGGCGGCCCCGTTCGAGGGGACCCTCTCCATCCCGGCCCCCGAGCGCGCGCTCAAGGCCCGCGGCGAAAAGGCAACGGCCACGTTCAACGTCGACTTCATGGCGAGCGGGACGACGCTCTTCGGAGCCTACGCCTGCGCGAGCTGGCCGACGGACGCACAGACCGCCTTCCAGTATGCAGCCGACGTGTGGGGCGGGCTGATCAAC
>JBCBEX010000023.1:0-50674 GCA_038528235.1 Bacteroidota bacterium | reverse complement strand
GGTCCACAAGGTCGCCTACGAAGAAGGCCTGTCGCCCCTCGGGGTGACGCAGCGCCGGGACACCGTCGAACACGTGCGCGAGGTCCTCCGTGTAGCCGAGCTCAGCCAGCAGCGCGTCGAGTTCGGCGCGGCAGCCGTGCACGTCGCCGATGAAGTCGAACGGGCCATGCTCGTCGCGCTTGTCGTTCCAGAGCCGCGTCCGCTCGATGGTCACCGCGTCGACCTCCTCGGGCGTGGTGAGGACGTGGACGTAGCGGAAGCCTTCCTTGCGGAGGTACCGCAGCGAGCGCTTCAGGTCGCGGAGGTGGTTGCGCACGACGTGCAGGCCGAAGTCGCGGTCGGGCCGCGCCTCGTTGCGCGCCTGGCACACCGCCTCCGGCAGGTTGAGCACGATGGCGACGGGCAGCACGTGGTACTGCTTCGCGAGCTTGAGCAGTCCTTTCCGCGCAAATGCCTGCACGTTGGTCGCGTCCACGACGGTGAGCCGCTTGCGCGCCAGCCGCTTCGCCGCAACGTAGTGCAGCACGTCGAACGCGTCCTGCGAGGCGTCCATGCTGTTCTCGTCGTCGGAGACGAGCGCGCGGCAATAGTCCGACGAGAGCACCTCGGTCGGCAAAAAGTGCCGCGCGGCGAACGTCGACTTGCCCGACCCGCTCGGGCCGATCAGCACAACGAAGGCGAACTCGGGGATCTGGATGGTCATACCCAGTTTTCTTTGAGAGCTACGATAGTGTCATCCTGCCCCTTGCAGTCCACAGGGCGTTTCAGGATCTCTGACGACTGCGATGTCTGGGAGCCTCTCTGAGATGCTGAACCAAGTTCAGCATGACAAGGTGGAGCGTGTGGATAAGGATCTAGCATCACAGAGGAGTCGACGAGGCTGGAAGTCAGGGGAAGTGCGGCGCCTACTGCTGATCGAAGACAGCCATCTGCGATGGTGCGCCGTGCACGGGGTCCTCGGGGCCGATGGGCAGGACGCGGACGGCATAGCCATGCACGTCGGCGAGGCGCGTGGCCCACGCGGCGAACTCGGCGCGTGTCCACTCGAAGCGGTGGTCGGGGTGGCGAAATTGACCCGCGGGCAGGCTCTCGAAGAGCGCGTTGTACTCCCGGTTGGGCGTCGTCACGACAACGGTACCGGGGCGTGCGTGCGCGAAGACGGTCCGCTCGAACGCCGCCAGCCGCGGCGCGTCGAGGTGTTCGATGACCTCCACCACGGCCGCCGCGTCGAAGCCGTCGAGGCGACGGTCGCGGTAGAGCAGCGAGCCGTGCAGGAGCCGGACGCGCCGCTGCTGCCGCTCGGGCCGCCGGTCGAGCCAGGCCTTTGCCCGTTCGAGCACCCGCACCGACACGTCCATCCCGACGACCTCAGTGAACTGCGCGTCGTCGAGGAGCCGCCGGACGAGCTTGCCCTCGCCGCAGCCGAGGTCGAGGACGCGCTGCGCGCCCGCCGCCTTAAGCACCGCGCACGCCGCATCGAGGCGCTGGTCGTGGAGCCGCATCGGCTGCTCTACGGCTTCCTTCTTCGCAGCTTGCGCATCCTCGTCCGGCAGCGCTGAGTCGTCGGCCTCGGCAAGGCGAGCCAGCGCATCCCGGGCGAGGCCGCCGTAGCGGAGGTAGCGCCGCGTGATGAACGCCCGCTCGGGGTGGCCCGGCAGCCACGCCGCGCCCTTGTCGAGCAGCTTGTCGACCTCGTCCTCACCGACGTAGTAGTGCTTCGCGCCGTCGACGACCGGGATGAGCACGTAGAGGTGCGAGAGCAGGTCGGCGAGCCGGACGGTGTGGCGAAGCGTGACCGTGAAGTACGGGCTGTCGCCCCACGCCGGGAACGTCTCGTCGAGCACGTGCCCCGTGGCCTCGACCTCATAGCCGAGCGGCTCGAAGAGGCGGCGAAGCACGTCGGCGCCGCCGTGGCAGGGCACCACCGCCAGCCGCGCTTCCAGCGGGATCGGCGTATCGACGAGCGCGGGTCGGTCCTTACAGCGTCCGCCCATCGCTGTACCGAACACTTTCGAGAGCGCCACGCTCAGGAACGACGACGCGACGTAGGGGCGGTCGTTGACGTACTGCGCCAGCGTCGCGCCCTGCCCGCGCACGAGTCCGACGGGATCCACGTCGAGCAGCAGCGCGGCGGTGCAGCGCGCGTCGCTCACCTCGGGGTAGAACACGTGCGCCTGCCCGAACGGAAGGTCGAACGCCTGCACCCGCGCAGGGTGCTTGTGGAGGAGGTACCCTAAGTCCGTCGCAGGAGTATGGGTCGTCGTGAGGGTCAGGAGCATCGTTGGAACACACAAAAGCGGTGCGACATCGCTGCCGCACCGCTTGGCTACGAGAGCATGTTGGGGGCTACTAGGCCGTTTCGAGCGCGTTGTTGAGGAACTCGCGGAGGACGTAGTGGAGGATGCCGCCGTGGCGGTAGTACTCCACCTCGACGGGCGTGTTGAGCGCCACCACCACGTCGAAGCTCACGGTCGCGCCGTCGGCTTTCGTGGCAGTGATCGTGAGCGGCTCGCCAGGTTTCACGTCGTCCGTGACGGGGATGTCGAAGTGCTCGGAGCCGTCGAGGCCGTAGGTGTCGAGGCTCTCGCCGGCCTTGAACAGCAGGGGCAGCACGCCCATCCCGACGAGGTTGGAGCGGTGGATGCGCTCGAAGCTCTGCGCGACCACGGCGCGGACGCCGAGGAGGATCGTGCCCTTGGCGGCCCAGTCGCGCGAGGAGCCCATGCCGTAGTCGTTGCCCGCGAAGACGACCAGCGGCGTGCCGTCGGCCTTGTACTTCATCGCGACGTCGTACATGTAGCCCTGCTCGCCCTCGGGGAGGTAGGTGCTGTGGCCGCCCTCGGTGCCCGGCGCCATGCGGTTGCGCAGGCGGATGTTAGCGAACGTGCCGCGCGTCATCACGCGGTCGTTGCCGCGGCGGCTGCCGAACGAGTTGAAGTCCTTCGGCTTGACGCCGCGCGCCTCCAAGAACTCGCCCGCGGGCTCGCCCTGGGGGATCGCGCCCGCCGGGGAGATGTGGTCCGTCGTGACCGAGTCGCCCACCTTGACGAGCGTCCGCGCGCCGTGGATCGGGGCGATGGTCGGCGCCTCCGGCGTCACGTCGAGGAAGAACGGCGGCTCCTGGATGTAGGTGCTCTCGTCGCTCCAGTCGAACTGCTCGCCGCCGTTGACCGGCATCGCGTTCCAGCGCGGGTTCGAGTTCTCGATGTCGTCGTACTGCTCGGCGAAGTGCTCGGGCTTGACGGCCTGCGCGATCGCGTCGAGGATCTCCTGCTGGCTGGGCCAGATATCCTTCAGGAAGACGTCGTTGCCATCGGCGTCCTGGCCGAGCGCGTCGTTCTGGAGGTCGATGTCGACCGTTCCGGCGAGCGCGTAGGCAACGACGAGCGGCGGGCTCGCGAGGTAGTTGGCCTTGACGTGGCTGTGGATGCGGCCCTCGAAATTGCGGTTGCCCGAGAGCACGCCCGCCACGATGAGGTCGCCGTCCTCGATGGCGTTCTGCACGGCGTCCGGGAGCGGTCCCGAGTTGCCGATGCACGTCGTGCAGCCGTAGCCGACGAGGTCGAAGCCGAGCGCGGCGAGGTCGTCGAGGAGGTCGGCTTCGCGGAGATATTCGGTCACGACGCGGCTGCCGGGCGCGAGGCTCGTCTTGACGTAGGGCTTCACCGTGAGGCCCTTCGCGCGGGCGTTGCGGGCGAGCAGCCCCGCGCCGAGCATCACGCTCGGGTTGGAGGTGTTCGTGCAGGACGTGATGGCGGCAATCGCCACGTCGCCGTGCTTCATGTTGAAGGCACGGCCCTCATCGTCCGAGTAGCGGCCCGTGTTCGCGAGCGCGTCGTCCTTGAGGCCGAAGCCCTGCGGGCTGGCCGGGCGGGTGAGGCTCTCCTTGAACTCGCGCTGCACGTCCGCGAGCACGATGCGGTCCTGCGGGCGCTTCGGCCCCGACATGCTCGGCTGCACGTCGCCGAGGTCAAGTTCGAGGACAGACGCGAACTGCGGGTCGGGCGTGTCGTCGGTGCGGAAGAGGCCCTGCAGCTTCATGTAGCGGCCCACCTTCTCGACGAGATTCGGGTCGCGCGCGGTGCGGCTGAGGAAGTCGAGCGTCTCCTGGTCGATGGGGAAGAAGCCCATCGTCGCGCCGTACTCGGGGGCCATGTTGGCGATCGTGGCGCGGTCCGGCAAGCTCATCGCCGAGAGGCCCTGGCCGAAGAACTCGACGAACTTGCCGACGACGCCGTGCTTGCGCAGCATCTGCGTGACGGTGAGCGTGAGGTCGGTCGCCGTGACGCCCTCGCGGAGCTGCCCCTTGAGGCGGAAGCCGACGACCTCCGGCATGAGCATGTAGATCGGCTGGCCGAGCATCGCTGCCTCGGCTTCGATACCGCCGACGCCCCAGCCGAGCACGCCGAGGCCGTTGATCATCGTCGTGTGGCTGTCCGTGCCCACGAGCGTGTCGGGGTAGACGATGGGCAGGCCCTCGGGCGCTTCTTTTTCGAGGACCGCCGTGGCGATGTATTCGAGGTTGACCTGGTGGCAGATGCCGCGCTCGGGCGGGACCACGAAGAAGTTCTCGAAGGCGTCGGCACCCCAGCGGAGGAACTCGTAGCGCTCGCGGTTGCGCGTAAACTCGATGTCGGCGTTGAGCTGCAGCGCTTCAGGAATCCCAAAGGTGTCGACCTGCACCGAGTGGTCGATGACCAGGTTGACCGGCACGCGCGGGTTGATCTCGGCGGCGTCGGCCCCGTTGCGCGCCATCGCGCTGCGGAGCGCAGCGAGGTCGACCACGGCCGGGACGCCGGTGAAGTCCTGCAGGAGCACGCGGCCAGGCTGGTACGGGATCTCGACCTGCGCCGGGGCGGCGGGATCGTAGGACGCCAGGTTCTTGACGTCGTCCTCGTTGATGAGCCGTCCGTCGAGGCCGCGCAGGGCCCCTTCGAGGAGCACCTTGATCGAGAACGGGAGGCGGTCGATGTCGTAGCCCTGTTCCTTGAGGGCGTTGAGGCGGTAGTAGTAGGCCGTGCCGGAGCCGGTGTCGAAGGTGTCGCGGGCACCGAAGGCGTCGTGCACGGAAGCGTCGTAGGCCATGCTGCTGGAGGAATCGGTTCGTCGGGGAGAAACGTCGGAATGTAGTCGCCTGCGCGAAATTTCGCCGGTGAATTATCGTGCGAGGATGGGGAATACCCTGATACCGGGCGGGTGCACGTGGGTTGCGCGCTGTCCGCCGCCGACGAGGGGCCGCCCAAAGTTTGCGAGGATTGGGCCGGGCTGCCCTCGACGAAGGCATCGGCGCGCAGGTCGGTGTACTTTTTGATGACGCCTTCGCCCCCAGCCTGTGACCGCTGGGGCTTTGCTTTTCGAGGTCATTCCGCCACCCCCGATGCTCACATGTACATGGCTGCGCTCCCGTCTGGTCGGGAGCGTGCTCGCCTTCCTCTTCTTTTTGGGCACCGCCGCGCCCGTCCTGGCCCAGCGCGACGCGCTGGTTCCCACTGCCACGCAGCGCATCGCGCTCAGCACCCCTCAGGCGACGGCGCTAGCGCGGCTCGACGCTCAGCCGACGACGGCGCGCGTCTCGTTCGTACGCATCCGCCTCGATGCGCTTGAAGCCAAGGCGTCGACGCGCTTCGACCTCGGCCGGGAAACCATCGTGCTGCCCGAGGTGAGCCTGACGCGCCGGGCCCCAGCCGACGCCTCGTGGTCCGGCCATACCCCCGACTATCGCACGACGGCGAACCTGGTCGTCCGGGCGGAGGGCGTCACCGGGTCGATCCGAACGCCGCGCGGCCTCTACCAGCTCCGCCCGCTCGGCGACGGTCTCCACGCGCTCGTCGAGGTCGACGAGGCCGCGTTCCCGCCCGACCACCCGTCTGACTACGAGGCCTTCCTGGAGGCGCACGGCCAACACGACCGCGACCAGGTGATTAGGCAGGGCACCCTGGAGCCTCACCAACACGGCACACATCGGCACGACACACATCGGCATAGCCCAGCAGGCCCGTCGCACCGCCAGGAGGCCAGCCCCGAAAGCCCTGCAGGCGCACGTCAGGCCGCGGCGTCGATCGGCGTGGTGGTCGCCTACACACCGACGGCGAAGACCGAGGCGGGCGGCACCGCGAGCATCGAGGCCCTCGCGCAACTCGCCGTCGACGAGACCAACACGGCCTACACCGCCAGCGGCATCCTCGCGAGCCTCTCGCTCGTCCACATCTACGAGACCACCGACGACAACTCCTCTGACTTCGGCACCGACCTCAACGACTTTACCATCGAGGGAGGCAGCAACACCAAGTTCGACGGCATCGAGGGGCTGCGCGACACCTTCGGCGGCGACTTCGCGGTGCTGCTGCGCGGAAGCGGCGGCTCGTGCGGCCTAGCCTGGGTGGGCTCGGACTCGTCGCTAGCTTTCTCCGTGACCGCCTGGAACTGCGCTACAGGCAACTACACCTTCGGCCACGAGATCGGCCACAACATCGGCGCGCGGCACCACACCGCGAACGACCCCACGGAGACGCCCTTCGTCTACGGGCACGGCTACATCGACGGTCCCAACGACTTCGGCACCATCATGCACTCGCGGAGCAACAGCGACGCGTGCGCCGGCAACTTCTGTACGCGCATCCAGCGCTTCTCGGCCCCCGACAAGCCCTTCAACGGCAACCCGACCGGCGACGAGGAGTTGCGCAACGTGGCGCGCGCCACCAACCAGCGCGCGAACACCATCGCCAGCTTCAAAGGCACCGCCGTCGAGGCCACCCTCAGCGCGTCCGGCGGCCCCATCGAAGTGGGCCTGACCGAGGGCACCAGCACGACGGCCAGCATCACGCTCTCCAACACGGGCGCAGGCACGCTCTACTATGAGGCCGCCACCCGGCAAGAAGACGGGGCCGTGCCCGCAGGCACCACGAACTATGTCTACGCCACCAGCGACGATGTGGGCGGACCAACGGCGAGCTTCACCGACATCTCCGGCACAGGCACGCAGTTGCTCGGCGGCATCAACTCCAACGAAGTCCTCTCCACGGTCGCGCTGCCGTTCTCGTTTCCCTACTTCGGGACGAGCTACACCTCGATCCGAGTCAGCGACAACGGGTTCGTGACCGTCGACACGGGCTTCAACAGCGCGACCCAAACACCGGAGCCTCTCCCCTCTCTGTCGGCAGCAGACGGTGTGATCGCGGCCTACTGGGCCGACCACTTTCTGTGGTCCACGCCGCCGAGCAGCATCTACTTTCAGGACATGGGCGATGGGCGGTTCATCGTGCAGTGGAACGACATCGCGCGCATCTTCGGCGGCGGGTTCGTCAACTCGAACCGGCTCAGCACCTTCCAGATCATCCTGCACAACGATGGCACCATCGAGTTCCAGTATGATGATCTCGAAGGGACGGTCAACGACTTCACCGGCGTGACCATCGGGATCGAGAGCGGAGACAACACCACGGGCCTTCTCCTCGACTACCTCGGCGGGTTTGCCAAGGACAACTTCGCGATCGAGTTCACGCCGGCTGCCGAGTGGCTCTCCTTCACCGCTCCGGCATATGGCGCGGCCGACGATGCCACCTTCGACGACTTCTCCGTCGCGATCGACGCCACAGGGCTGAGCGCGGGCACCTACACGGGCGCGATCACGCTCACCTCCAACGGGACCGGGACCGCCCTGACCACCGTGCCAGTCACGCTCAACGTCCTCGGCACGGACTACACCTTCCAGGACGGCTTCGGCTGGCGCATGCTCACCGCCCCGACCGGCGGCACGACCGTGGCCGACCTCGCCGGGCAGAACCTCGTCCAGGGCGTACCGGGCTTCTACGCGACCGCAGCGGCCAACCTGTACGTCGGCTACGACGGGACGGCCTTCGTCAAGCCGACAGCGTCCAACGAGGCACTCGCGTCCGGCCAGGGCTTCATCTGGTACCTGTACGACAACGACCTCGACCCCGACGCGGGCGACCCGAACAACAGCGAGAGCATCGCGCTCCCGATGTCGATCTCGTTCGAGGGCAGCGAGCCGCTGGCTGCCGTGAGCGTCCCCACGCTGCACGCGGACGGCGACGGCTGGAACCTGCTCGGCAACCCTTTTGCTGCGACGCTGGACGTAAGCAACATCGCCACGTGGGACGGGTCTGTCACGCTCGCCAGCAACGTTGGGCAGATGTGGCAGTGCACCCCGGACGCGTCGCCGACGGTCGAGTGCGTTGGGAGCTACGTCACCACGACAACCGCGAGCAACGAGGTGCCGGTGTGGCAGGGCGTGTTCTACCAGGCCTCTGGGGCTGGCACGCTGGAAGTCCCGCTCGACGCGCGCGGCACGTCGCAATCGCGCGAGGCGGCGTCCCCGCTCGTCGCCTTCCGCCTGGATGTGACCGATGCCACCTCTGGTCTGCGGCGCACCGACCAGGCCGCAGTGCTCTACCTCGACGAGGATGCCGCTGAGGGCGTCGGAGTCTGGGACGCCGAGAAGCTCACGCCGCTGACCTACCCATACGTCGCGCTCGCCTTCGAGCAAGAGACTGAGGACGGCACGCGCCTGCTCGCGCAAGATGGCCGCCCGCTCGGCGCGACGGACGCCTACACGATCCCGCTCGTCGTGAACGCCGCGGGCATCGCGGGCGATGCTACGCTCACCTGGCCGCGCTCGGCGCTGCCAGAAGGCTGGCGCGTGCTGCTCACCGATCGGGTCACAGGAACGAGCGTGGACCTGGACGAAGCCGCCGCTTATTCGTTTGAGATCAGTGGAACGGGAGCCTCGTCTGGCTCGCCTGACCAGCGCCTCGGCATTGCGGGCCGCGCTGGCGTCTCGCTGCGGAGCGCGTCGGCGCCGCGCTTCGAGCTTCTCGTGCTGCCGCCGGGCGCGGTCGCCTCCGAGACGGACACCGCGCCGCTTTCGTTCGCGCTCGACGCGCCCTACCCGAACCCCGTCGCGGGTGACCTGCAGGTGTCCTACACTCTGCCCGAGGCGTCGCCCGTGCAGTTGACCGTCTACGACGTGCTCGGCCGCGAGGTCGCGGTGCTCGCGTCCGCGGCGCGGACGGCCGGTACGTGGCAGGCCGTCTGGCCGACGGCAGCCGTCGCGCCGGGCGTGTACGTGCTGCGCCTGGAGACCGAGCAAGGCGTCCGCACGCGCAAGGTGACCGTAGCCCATTGATGCGGGCACATTGGTGCAGACGGGGCTGCCAGGGCCCCCGTAGCCAGTGAAATCTCCGCGCACGGAGGGGAGGCCCACCCTCCGTGCGTATACTTGTAGTCCGCCTGGGGCTATAGCTCAGTTGGTAGAGCGCTGCAATCGCACTGCAGAGGTCAGCGGTTCGAATCCGCTTAGCTCCACACCACCGCGCCCCTCTGATGCCCGCACGGCTATCGGAGGGGCGCTTTTCGTTGCAGCACCGTGCGGAACGGATGGTCGAGGCACACCGTCTAGCGCACGACGTACAGGCGGCCCGTCTCCACGCCGAACCCTGTCTCCGCGCGCCAGAGGTAGAGCCCGCTCGTCAGCGCGTGAGCATCCAGGGCTAGGCCGTGCCACCCCGCTCCCAATCGCCGGTCGACCACGATGGCCACGCGGCGACCGGTGAGGTCGTAGAGCGCCACCCGGACGGGGCTCTCCGAGCGAAGGTAGAGCCGGAGCGTAGCGACTCCCCGAAGCGGGTTCGGGTACACCTCGACCACGAACGGCGAGACCGGCTCGACCTCAGCGGATGCAGCACCGGCTACAGGCGCTTCAGCCGGAACCATCGCTCCCGTCTCTGCGGGCGACTTCGTCTCTGGAGAGGACTCCGCCTCTACGGACGCTGCCACCGCCTCCTTATCGTCGGTCAGGCTAGTCGCAGCATGCTCGTCTTTCACGTCGTCAGCCGAGGGCTTACCTGCGTCAGACATTGGCTTCCCGGCGACTTCGGCATCCACTACGCGTGCGTCCGTCGGCTTACCTGACTGCGCTGTCTCATTCGGCGGGCTCGGCTTCGTGTCCGTGTCCTCGTTGGGCGTGGCATCGCGCATAGCGTCGGGCTCGGCGTCCATGAACATGCCCTCTTTCGCATCAGAACGCTCGTCTGTCGCAGCCACATCGTCTTTTACGGCCCCCTCGTTCGTCGCGCGCTGGCCTGCTAGGTCCGTGGCGATGAACAGCGTGCTCTCGTTGCCTGCCACATCGACAGCCACGAGGGTGCCGCGGCCCGGCTTGCGGGCGATGGGCTGCACGCGGAACGAGGCCGACGGCGCACCCGGGAGATCGCCCACGACGGTGAGGCGCAGGTTGACCGCGTCACGCAGGGTGATCGCGGCGAGCCCGGTGTCGGCCGGGCGGTCGTCGCGCGCCGTGCCCTCGAAGGTGGACGCCCCATAGCTCCCGGCCAGGATCGGCGGCGCGGTGTCGCCGCTCACGGGACTGAGTTCGAGGAAGAGCGACCCGGTATTCCCTGCCACGTCGGTGGCAACCACCGTGCCCGCGCCGGGCTGGGCATCATCGGTGAGTTCGACGCTCAGCGAGACCTGGGAGTCGCCCGGCGTGAAGGGGCTCACGGTGAGCGTGAGGTTGGTCGCGTCGCCCGCGAGCGTCACCGTGGCGATGCCCGAGCCACTATCGGTCGCAGTACCCGTCCACATCGTGCCCGAGGCGCTACCTGCGAGCGTCGGCGCTGTGACATCGCTCTCGGCGTCGAGGGTTACGGTGACGTCGTTGTTGCTCACGTCGCTCTCGCCCTCCCGCACCACGAGGTCCTGCACCTGGAACGAGGCCGTCGCCCCGGCGGTCGCGTTGGAGAACGAGAAGACGGCGTCCTTGGCCTCGCCCGGCCCGAGGGCTCCGAGCGTGATCGTCTTTTGCGCGACGGCGAGGCCCGCCGTCGAACTGCGCACGACCCGTACCGAGGTGAGCGGGTCCGCCCCGATGTTCGACGCGGTGACGGTGATCGTACCCTCCGTGGCGTTTGTGAAGGCGTAGGTAGCCGCCGCCGCGAGGTCGAACGGAACCACGACCGCATCCAGGCTCACGAAGACCGAGTCGGCGTTGCCCGCCACGTCGGCCGCGATCACGTAGCCCGAGGCCGCCTGGGCAGACACGACGCTGGTCGCGGTGAACGCCACGATGGGATCGCCCGCGGCGAACGCCTCGACGGCCAGCGCGAGGTTGACAGCGTCGGTGCTCAGGACGATAGACGCGACCCCAGTGTCGTTGCTCCGGCTGTCGTCGGCGGTCCCGGCGTAGGTGGCGGGCGCGCTCGGCGCTCCACTCACGACCGGAGCTGCCTCGTCTGGCGACAGCGGCACAATCTCGACGAAGAGCGAGTCGGCGTTCCCAGCGCCGTCGGTTGCGACTACGTAGCCCGCCCCCACGGTCTCGGGATCCATAGGCATCGCTGTGAAGCCAACGACGGCTCCTCCGCCGGTGAACGAGTCCAGGCTCAGCGCGAGGTTCGACGCACCCTCGCCAAGCACGACCGAGGCGACGCCCGTGTCGTTGGCCCGGTTGTCCGTGGCCGTGCCGTCAAAACGGCTCCGCGTGTAGGTCCCTGTGAGCACCGGCGGTGCTGTGTCGGGCAGGAGCACCTCGAACGTGACGAGGAGCGAGTCGGTGTTGCCTGCCACGTCGGTCGCGACCACATAGCCGGAGCCCGTCACCTCCGAGTCGATCGGCGTCACGGTGAAGCTGGTGGTCGCGTCGCCCTCGGTGAACGGGTCGGCGGCGAGCGCGAGGTTGGTAGCCGCCGGGCTGAGCGCGAGCGTGGCGAGGCCGGTGTCGTTCGGCCGTCCGTCCGACGCGGTGCCGAGGAAGGATCCGCCGCTGTAGCTGCCCTCGATCAGCGGGGCGAGGACATCGCCGCCGCTGGTGACGTTCACCTCGCGCACGGAGAAGACGATGGGCGTGCTGAGTTGGGTGACGGTCGCCTGGGCGTCTGCCTCGGAGAGGTTCGGCACCTCGGGCACGATGCTGCGCGCGAGGCGGAGGAAGCGCAGCTTGCCCTGGCTGTTGTACGACGCCGGGTTGGAGGGGTCGGTCCAGGGCATCCCGCCGTTTTCCGGCGTCCCGGTGATGTAGACGTTCCCCGCTGAGGCGTACGCGGCCCGGTCGCCCGTGCACTGCTGCGTCTCAGGCGCCGTGTTGTCCTCGTAGTAGGAATAGGGATAGAGATCAGCGAGGTTGGTCTCCACCTGCCACGTCGACACCATCGAGCCCTGGTCGCCGACGAGGTAGTCCCAGTCGAGGTAGTCCTCGATGAACGCGTTGCCTGGTTCCAGTTCAGGCTGGCCGTCCACGGCGACGCCGTCCGGGAAGAGGTTGCTCGTGTAGGTCATGCCGCTGGCCTCGGGCGCGAGGTCGAACCACATCGACGCGCCGGGTCCGCTGTGCATCTGGTGCGCCATGCGGTAGACCACGAACCGCTCGTACATCTGGTAGAGCACGTAGTTGAGGCCGCCGGAGTTGTAGCCCTGCGCGAAGCGGATCGCTCGGAGCGGCCCGTCTTTCTGGATGCCGAGCGTGCCGCGGGCGGCGCTACCGGACCAGATCGTGCGTCCGCAGACGCCGTTGTTGCCGAGGGTGTTGGGCCGGGTGCCGTACTTCACCCGGTCGAGGAGGTCGGGCCCGTAGCCGCCGTTGCCGTCGCTCAGGCGCAGCTCGCGCTGAATCCAGCGGTCCTCGAAGAGCGTCGAGTAGTAGGCCGTCGAGGCGGGGCTTTGTTCGGGATTGGCGGCCAGGAAGTCGCCCTCGCCCCATTCGTCGGGCAGCGCAGGGTCAGCCTCGAAGGTGTAGGCCTGCGGGAAGTTGCCCGCGACGAGGTCGAACGTGTACGACACGAGGTCGATGCCTGCGCTCTGGTCGAGCGGCGAGGTTGGGACGAAGAGGTAGACGGCCTTGCCCTCGAACAACACCTCGGAGACGGTGGCAGGTGCGAAGGGCGGCGCGGCGGGGCTGACCACGTCGCCGAAGAAGCGCGCCATGAGCACGAGTTCGTCGTCGGCGTCGAACCCGCGCCGGGAGTCGACCCGGATCACAGGATCGAAGCCGGGCATCGGGTAGTCCTGCGGGGCGGTGTAGAGCAGTTGCCGCTCGCCGCCGAAGAGTTGGGCCGCGTCCGAGACGGTGCGCGGGTAGTTCGACGCGGGGTCGAGCATCTCCCGCTCGTCGATCTGGAGGGGGCACTGCTGCCACGCGCCGTCGCGGAAGGCGAAGCAGACGGGCGCGGTGACGTTCGCGCCGATGAGGTCAGGTACATCCGAGCCGGTGAGGACGACCGGCCGGAAGTCGACGGGCTGGGCAGTGGCCGTTGCCGCCAGGGCGGCCAGAACGAGAGCGAGGGTGCGCATGGCTCGGAGGGGTGAAGCGATGGGCAAGGACGCGCCTCGGTCGGGCACGCAGGCGTCCACGGGGTAGGGTCGCCTGCGTTGGAACGAGGCCGGTGGTGGGGGTGCACAGGCTGCGACATCGTGCGGGGCCACACGGGCCGTAGCGACGGCCTACTCCGGGCGCTTGGCTTCCGAACGCACCGGGCGAACACGCCGGGCGAACGCACCGGGCGCGCGGTCTTCGCCTCCCACTGAGAAGCAGGGCCCAGACTCTTCCTTGTGCAGGGGAAGCGACCGCCAATGATGAACCCTGGAAATTCAACAGAGACAGCCTACTAGTCCAAGCTAGCCAACGGGACGGCTGTATGCCTAAATCTTCGGTTACGCTTGCGTTCCATTCTTCTGCAGAGAACGAACTTCGCTGCTCTCGCCGAGCAATTGGTGCAGGGATTGACCTTGGGGGGGGTCCAGAATGAGGCTGAGCCGTTCGTCCCGTGAGCAGGCCTCCCTCCCCTCGCCTCCGCTTGGGGGTCGCAGGGGCCGAGGTGCCACCAGCATGGGCAACCTCGGCGGCCCGCCGAGCAAAGGGCCCGCCGAGCACCACGCAGCGCGGGCACCCGACCGAAGCCGGATGCCCGCGCGTAGCGTCGAAGGCACCTTACGGCACCTGCAGCGTCCGGGCTGCGGCTACTTGAGCAAGACCAGGTGCTCGACCTGCACCACGTCGCCCGTCTGGAGGCGAGCGAGGTAGAAGCCGCTGGCCAGTCGGCTCGCATCGAACTCGATGCGGTGTTCGCCGGCCTCCAGCGCGCCGTCGTGGAGACGCATCACCTGGCGACCCAGCACGTCGTAGACGACGAGCGACACCTCGGCAGAGGCCTCCAGGGCGAAGCTGATCTCCGTGCTCGGGTTGAACGGGTTGGGGTAGGCTGCGAGGCCGCCCACCGCCGACAACTCGAAGCTCACCGTGTCCGTGTCGAGCACTGTCCCGTCTTCGAGGAGGTCACAGGTCAGGATGTACTCCCCGGCCGCGAGGGTGCTTCCCGCGCGGGTGCGCATGCCCGAGATCTCTCCACCGGCAGGCACGATGAACGTCATCGTCTGGAGGCCGCGCGTCTGCCCGTCGGGGAGCGTGACCGTGCAGGCCACGGCCACGTCGCGCGGCACCGTGTCGGTGCTCGAGACGGTGCCAACCACCATGACCTCGCTCTCGTCGATCTCCACCTCGATGTCGAGCGCGAGCACGCCGCCGCTCGGCTCGCCCACCTCAACGACGATCGGCGCGTCTACGGTGCCCACCGATGTCCCGACGCCGAAGTCGTCCACAGCGCGGACGTAGTACTCCACGCCAGCCGGCGTGACTTCCGAGGCGGGAATCTCCGTCGAGAAGGCGTCGCCGCTCGTGTTGGTCATGGCGATTTCTGTGTAGGAGATCTGGCCGGCGCGCCGGTAGAACACCGAGACGCCCACCAGCACCATCGTGTTGTCCGACGCGGTGGCCTGGATCGGGATCGCGGTGGCGTCCGTCGCCGACGTAACGGGCGTGTGCGTCAGGTTCGGCGGCTGGTTCGGCAGCACGGCAATCTGGAAGGGCGCGTCGCCCGGCGTCGTGGCCGGTGCCGAGACGGTGCTCTCGCTGTCCGTGGCCGTGATGTAGTACTCCACGAACGGGTCGCGCACCGACGTGCCGGGGATGGTCGCCTGGTAGAGGTCGCCGCCCTGGTTCACCATCGGCGTGGACGTGTAGTCGAGGTCGCCGAGCGTGCGGTAGAACAGCGTCACCGCTTGCACGAGCGGCGCCACGGTGTCCACCACCTCCGCTTCGATCGTGAGCGGCACGCCGTCGAGCTGGCCGTTGTCGCTCAGCGCAATCGTGGCGGGCGTCCGCGTGATCGTCGGAGCGGCCCCTGGCGTGTAGGTCGTCACGTCCGTGACCGGCGTCGTGTCCGTCTTGACCTCCACGCGCACGGTGCGCTCGATGCCGTTGCGGACGGGATCGCTCGATCGGTAGCTGATGCGGTAGCTGTCCGAGATCAGGTTGGAGATGAAGTCGAAGACCTCGTCGAACGGGTCGAGGATGTCGATGAGTTCGCCGTCGGTGGCGTCGGTAAGCGGCTGGAAGTCCGGGAACAGGAACTGCGAGACGACCGAGAAGAGCGTCGTAGACGTGTTCACGAGGGCGGTCTGCGCCTCGGTCTGCGTGGTCGGTCCCTGGAACGGCGTCTCGTCGGTGACGATGATGAACACCCGCTGCGCGCCCGGCCGGAAGTTGTAGCCGGTCGTCGACGCGACGATGGCCTCGAAGCCCGGCTCGAAGCTGCCATCGGTGGTGTTGCGCGGGTAGACCGTGTTGAGGAAGAAGTCCTCGTCGGTCGTCAGGTTGCCGCCGTTCTCGATGATCGGGTTGCCCCCGTTTGCGCTGGCTCCGTAGCGCGTGAGGCCGAGCGCGAAATTGACCCCGGCATCGGCGAGGTCGTTGACAAAGTCGGTGACGTTGTCCTCCACGGCCTCCTGCTCATCGCCCAGGCTCCCGCTGTTGTCGATGATGAAGACGATGTCCACGAGGCGCACGCCGCCGCCCTCGTCGGGCAGGGTCACGTCGAAGAGGTCGGTCTGCTGCACGCCGTTCTCGAAGACGCAGAAGTCTTCGGGAGCCAGGTCGAGGATGGCATCGCCGTTGGCGTCCTCCACGACCACGTCGAGGAAGATGCTTGGGAAGAGCTGCGCGTTGAGGCTGGTGATGGTCGCCGTCGTCGGGCTGGCCACGCTAGCGAGGCGGACGTTGCCGAGGTACCACCCGCCGAAGGCGTGCTGGTCGTCGGTGGTGAGGCGGAAGGCGAGGTGCAGCCGCTGCCCGGCGAAGCGGGTCAGGTCCACTTCCGCCGTGCGCCAGTCGCTGGCGCCACTGCGCGTACTGACCGCGCGCCAGGTGACGCCGTCCGGCGAGACGAGCACCGTCCCGGCGTCGTAGTGCGACTCGATCTCGAATGCCTCCTCGAAGCGGAGGACCGACCGCTGCCCCTGCACGCTTGGGACCGTGACCATGGGTCCGGTGAGCCAGGCCTCGGCATTGTTCGGGTAGCGGCCCTCGAAGCCGATGCCGACGACCTGCACGGGGGCACCGGCGCCGAAGCGCTGCGGCGCGGCGCCGGTGGTCCACCCCTCACGCAGGTCCCACGCCGAATGGGCCGGGTTGAGTCGGAGTTGGGGCGTGGCCGGGGAGAGGGTGGCCTGATGGGCTGCCGGCACCGCAAGCGCGCGCCCCCGCTCGGGGCCAGGGTCTACTTGTTGGGCGAGGGCGGCGTGGTGCTCAGAGACCACCAAGGCCAGGGTGAGTAGGGTTAGGACTGATAGGCGCAGCCCGAACGTAACGAATCGTTCCATGAGGCGGAGGAGAAAGAGGGCACAAAAAACCAAACGCCCCCATCGACACATCAGGCAGCAAGTTCCCAGCACGATAGGGCGCTATCCAATGTAGGGTTTGGCCAAAACATTGCCAACCATTTTATCCACATTTTTCAATGGGTAACGGATACATATATATCACAATAGAGCAGCCATCAACACCTGGTGCAACGAGAATAGTGCGGCGTAATTACCAAGCGCCTATCCTAGCCACACTACTACGCCTACCTGTGCAGCCGCTCCTTTTCAAGCGAATGCCCGACCACCTCCTAGCTAGTTTCCCAAGCCTAGCCATACGACTTCAATAGAGCGCACCTCACCCGACTAGAGCGCCTCGGCCCTCATGCGTTGGCAGCTCTCATGCGTTGGCAGCTCTCATGCGTTGGCAGCTCTCATGCGTTGGCGACCTTCATGCGTCGGGGACAGCCTACCGCGTCTGCACGAAGCGCTGCGTCGTCGTGCCGTCGGGCGTAGCGAGGCGGACGACGTAGACCCCCGGTGGCAGCATGCCCACCTGCGCGGTGTGGACGCCAGCGCCCAGCGTGCCGTCGCGGAGGCGGGCGACCTCGCGGCCGAGGAGGTCATAGACGACCAGGGTCGCCGGGCTAGGTGCGCCAAGCGTGAAGCGCAGCGTCGTAGCCGCGGCCGATGGATTGGGGAAAGCATCGAGGACGAGGTGCCGTGGCGCGCCGCCGTCTTCGTTGCTGGGGAAGATGACACCAGGGAAGAGGTGGCCGAGGATCACATCGTGCTGCGCGCGCCAGGCGCCCCACGAGTGCCCTTCGTTGACTTCGAGGTAGGCCAGGTCGTAGCCCGCGTCAGCGAAGAGGTTACGCATGTCGCGGGCGGCGTCCCCACCGTCGAAGAAGGTGCCGACGGTGAGCGCGACGCGGAGTCCAGATGGCGGGGCCGTGGCGTAGCGCGTGAAGAGGTCGGGCGACACCCAGTAGGCGGGTGACTGGATCGCGAGGTTGCCGAACGTGTCCGGGCGCTCCACGCCGAAGTAGGTGGCGCAGACGCCGCCGAGGCTCGTCCCGAGGATGGCGCGGCGCTCGGGCCGTGCGTCCGTCCGGTAGGCCGCGTCGATGGCTGACACGAGTTCGTCGGCCACGAAGTCAGCGAAGTCGGGGTTCTCGATGTAGTGCTCGGCACGGCGGTTGGCCCCGGTCGCGGGGTCGCGCGGGTCGATGAACACGGCGATGAGCGGGGCCACGACCCCGTCGGCGATGAGGTGGTCCAGGGCCGTCTGCATCGCGCCGAGGCGGTCGTCGCGGTACTCGTGGCCGTCGGTGACGTAGACCGTCGGGAGCGCGGCGAGGTCGGCGTAGCCCGCGGGCGTGTAGACGCGGTAGTTGACCGCCTCACCAAGCGCGTCACTCTCGATGCGCACGTCAGCCGTGAGCGCCCCTGCGGGCACGGCGGCATCGGGGATGGTCTCCCCCGGCAGCGTCCAGGCAGGCATGCGTAGCTCCGAGTTCGGTCCGAAGCCCCCCCACTGCTGGTGTGGGTTCTCGGGGTCGAGGATCCAGTTTGAGCCGTTCAGGACCAGCTTGTAGTCGAGCCGGGCATCAGCCGGGAACGAGGTCACGAGGCGCCACACGTCGCTCTGACCGACGCGTACAAGGCTGTTGGCGATCCACCCGGCGTTGCCCCACGCGTTGAAGTCGCCGTTGACGACCACGCGGCTCGCCGACCCGCGCCACAAAAAGGCCACGTCCTCGCCGCTGGTGAACGGGATCGCCTCGGCGGCGCGGAGGTCATCCCACAGCGCGTCCGTGGCCGCAGCCCGCACGGACGCGTCGGCGATGGCCCCGATGGCATCGAGGCTGTCGACGAACGCCTCGAACGAACCGAACTCCTGCGCATTGGCTCGCGGGACAAGGCCGAGCAGGATGGTGACGAGCAAGGCGACGAGGGAACGAAGACGCAGCATGGGTGGCGATGGACAACAGAACAACACGTTGGGGCGACTCTGAACCTACGGCGATTCAGCAGGGCGTTGGCGAGCGAGATCTACCTCTACCGCTTCACGAGCGGCAGCTTCACCACAACCCGCCGCCTGACCATCGTTCGCTAGCCGACGCCCTCGACGTTCCTACTCTGTCCGCGCTGGCTTCGACCGCGCCGCGCCGAACTGTCGGCGCGGCGCGGCTGCGTTTAGGTGGCACCACGCAGGGCCCATCGGTCCCTGTTGAACAATCAGCGGAAGGCGTGCTGCCGGCATGCGAACGGTTGTCGGACTTCCACGAGGTCGGTACCTTGTGTCGATGGTTTCGGCGCGTGTAACCGCTTAGCCTGGGCCCCAACCCAGGCCTGCCGATGCCTACTCCTCTGGCCGCTCCCCCTCACAGGCCTGCCCGTCTTACCGCCCCGTATGCTCGACGCCTTTCTGTTCTTCCTGTTCGCGGTGCTCGCCGTGCTCGGCGGAGTGGGTCTTCTGGTCACGCGCAGCCCCATTCATGCAGCGCTCTCGGTGGTCGTGACGATGTTCTCGATCGCGTGCCTCTACCTGACGCTCAACGCGGCGTTCATCGGCGTCATCCAGATTCTGGTCTACGCGGGGGCGATCATGGTGCTGTTCCTGTTCGTGATCATGCTCCTGAACCTCGACGACATGCCCTCGCTGCGGGCGTTCAAGTGGGGACAGGGCGTCGCGTTCGTGCTCGGCGTGGCGGTGGTCGCCCAGCTGCTGGCGCTCGTGGCGCTTCGCTTCGACGCGGTGCCCGAGGCGGTGTCGCCCGAGGCGGCAGCGGCCAACGCCTCCGCGGCCTCGCTGGGCGCGGTGTTGCTCACCGACTACGCCTACCACCTCCAAATCGTCGGCCTGCTGCTCCTCGCCGCCACCATCGGCGCGGTGCTGTTGGCGAAAAAACGCTTTGCCTGAGGTCCCAGGTCTGAGGTCGCAGGTCCCAGGTCGATGTGGGGCCCAGACCTTCGACCCTCGACCCTCGACCTTCACCCCATGACCCTGCCCCTCGCCTGGTACCTCGTGCTCTCGGCCACCCTGTTTGGGATGGGCGTGCTCGGCGTGCTGCTCAAGCGCAACGCCATCGTGGTATTCCTCTCGGTCGAGCTGATGCTCAACGCCGTCAACCTGACGCTCGTGGCCTTCAGCCAGGCCTACCTCAACGTGGACGGGCAGCTGCTGGTGTTCTTCGTGATGAGCGTGGCCGCCGCCGAGGCTGCTGTCGGGCTGGCGATCGTGATCGCGCTCTTCCGCAACAAGCTCACCGTCAACATCGACGAGATCAACCTTTTCCGAGGCTGACGCCCCGGCTATTGCGTGTTGCGTATTGCGTGTCTGCCTACGAAGCGCCCAATACGCAACACGTATACACGCAACACGCCCCATGCATCTCTCGCTCCAACTGATCTTGCTGCCGCCGCTCCTGATGGCGGCGTTCAGCGGCCTGCTGGGCCTGTTCATGCCGGCGTGGCGCGAGCAAAAAACGCTCGTGGGGGCCCTGGCGACGGCGGCCGTGGCGCTGCCGTTCGGCGTGGCCGTGATGCTCTTCCTCGGCTTCGAGGAGGCCGCCGTGGTGAGCTTCTACGAGTGGCTGCACGTTGGCGACCTCGCTGTGGACTTCGCCTACCGCGTGGACGAGCTGTCGCTCCTGATGACGCTCGTCGTGACCGGCATCGGCGCGCTCATCCACGTCTACTCGATGGGGTACATGAAGGACGACGCCGGGTACTGGCGCTTCTTCGCTTATCTCAACCTGTTCATCTTCGCCATGCTCAACCTGGTGCTGGCGGAGAACCTGGTGGTGCTCTTCCTCGGCTGGGAAGGCGTCGGGCTGTGCTCGTACCTCCTGATCGGGTTCTGGTACGAGGACGGCAAGAAGGTGATTGCGGCCAACAAGGCGTTCATCGTCAACCGCATCGGCGACGCGGCCTTCCTGCTCGGCATGTTTCTGCTCTTTCAGCGCGTGGTGGCGCTTCCTGAGATTGCTGGGACGGGCGAAGGCTTCGGGCTAGACTTCGCGACGCTGCTGAGCGCGGACGTGCTGGCAGCGCTAGCGGCCGACGGTACGGCGGCGATCGCGGTGCTGCTGCTCTTTATCGGCGCGACGGGCAAGAGCGCGCAGATCCCGCTCTTCACCTGGCTTCCCGACGCCATGGCTGGGCCGACGCCCGTCTCCGCGCTCATCCACGCGGCCACGATGGTCACGGCGGGGCTCTACCTCCTCGCGCGCCTCTCGGAGTTGGTCCTCCTCGCCCCGACGATGATGCTCGTCGTCTGCGTAATCGGCGGGCTGACGGCGATCATTGCCGCGACCATCGCGATGGTGCAGACGGACATCAAGAAGGTGCTCGCCTACTCGACGGTCTCGCAGCTCGGCTACATGTTCATGGCGGCGGGCGCAGGCGCGTTCGTGGCGGCCATCTTCCACGTGTTCACGCACGCCTTCTTCAAGGCCTGCCTCTTCCTTGGCTCCGGCTCCGTGATCCACGCCATGCACGAGGTCGAGCACGACCTGGAGCACCGCGGCACGAAGCCCGCGCTCTTTGACGCGCAGGACATGCGCACGATGGGCGGACTCAAGAAGTACATGCCGCAGACGCGGATAACCTTCCTTATCGCGACGCTTGCCATCGCTGGGATCCCACTCTTGGCGGGCTATTTCTCGAAGGACGAGATCCTCTTCAAGGTCTTCGAGGCGGGCATGGACGGCACCCCGCTCTACCTCGCCGTGTGGGGCGTCGGCCTAGTGACGGCGCTCCTGACGGCGTTCTACATGACCCGTGCCTACATGCTCACCTTTGAGGGCGAGCCGCGCTGGCCCGAGGCGGACACTGTGAAGCCGCACGAGTCGCCAGCAACGATGACGCTCCCGCTGTGGGTGCTCGCCATTGGGTCTGCGCTCGTCGGCTTCCTCGGCCTCCCGCTCGCTGTGACGAAGACGATGGGCCTCCCCAACGTGATGCACGACTGGCTTGCGGGCCATGGCGACCGCGTCGGACCCGTTGCCGAGCTCAAGACGGAGTACCATGCGTCGCTTCCGCTCGAATGGTCACTGCTCGCTCTTGGCGCTGCCATCGCGATCCTCGGTGTAGGGTTCGCCTGGCGCTTCTACGCGCGTGGCCTCGACGCCGACGCCGCGCTGAAGCAGCGCCTCGGCGGCCTCCACGGCACGTTCTCGCGCGGCTGGGGCATCGACGCGTTCTACCGCGTCGTCGTGGTGGGCGTCGTGAAGAGCTTCGCCCGCGACGCGCTCGACCCGCTCGATAAGACGGTGCTGGACCGGGGTCTGGTGGACGGCGGTGCGCAGGGCGTACGCGGCCTCGGTGGCTTCCTCGCACGCTTCCAGAACGGCATCGCCCAGACCTACGCCGCCGTTCTCGTCGCCGGCGTCCTCCTCGTCATCGCGCTGATGCTTCTGCTTTGAGAGTGACACGTAGCAGGTGGCAAGTGACAAGGGTCGCTCGCCTCTCCTTGCTACTTGTCACTTGTCACTTGTCACTTTGCCATGCTCGTCTCCCTGACCATCTTCTTGCCGGCGCTGGCGGCCGTGCTGGTGCTGCTGATGCCAAAGGGCCTCGCCCGCGTGATCGCGCTCGCGGCGACGCTTGGCACGCTCGCGCTCGCAGCGATGCTGTATCTCGGCTTCGACCCGACCGCCGTCACGGAGGCGGCGCCGCAGATGGCCGAGCGCTCCGGGGCCTGGCTACCGGGCACGGACGTGACCTACTTCGTCGGCATCGACGGGCTCAACGTGCTGCTCGTGCTGCTTGTGGCGCTGCTCGGGCCCATCGCCGTCGGCGCGGCGTGGGGCGGGCTCCGCGATGACGCGAGTGATGACGCGGCCTACGGGGGACAGAAGGGGTTCTTCGCCCTCATCCTCCTTCTCCAGACGGGCCTCCTCGGCGTCTTCTGCGCGTTCGACCTCTTCCTGTTCTACGTCTTCTTCGAGGTCGTCCTCATCCCGATGTACTTCCTCATCGCCGTGTGGGGCCGCGATACCAAAGAGCAGGACAGCGGGCGTGCAGCGCTCAAGTTTGTGATCTACACACTCGTGGGATCGCTCTTGATGCTCGTCGGCGTGCTGTGGATGGGCTACGCGGCGGGCAACGTCGTCAACGGCGGCGTCTTCACGACGGACTACTACGACCTGCTCCGCTTCGCCGTGCCGGCCGAGGCGCAGACGATCCTGTTCGTGCTCTTCGGGCTCGCGTTCCTCATCAAGGCCCCGCTCTTCCCGCTGCACTCGTGGCTGCCGGGGGCCTACCGCGCTGCGCCGCTCGCCGCAATCGTGCTCCTCGCCGCCGTGATGGGCAAGATGGGCACCTACGGCCTGCTCCGCTTCGTCGTGCCGATGTTCCCCAACGCCGCGATGGCGCTCGCGCCGACCATTGGCGTGCTCGCCGCCATCGGCATCGTGTGGGCGGCGCTCGTGGCATACGCGCAGAAGGACGTCAAGGGGCTGATCGCCTACTCGTCGGTGAGCCACCTCGGGTTCATCGTGCTGGGCCTGTTCGCCTTCACGACGGAGGCCGTGCAGGGCGCGCTCATCCAGATGACCAACCACGCGCTCTCGACCGGCGCGCTCTTCCTCCTGGCGGGCTTCCTCTACCGCCGCCGCGGCACCTACGACCTCGACAAGCTCGGCGGTGTCGCGAAGACGCTCCCGGCACTGACGTTCTTTACGATGCTCGCTGTGTTCGCGTCGTCGGGCCTGCCTGGCCTGAACGGCTTCGTGGGCGAGTTCCTGATCCTGCTCGGCGCGTTCAAGAGCACCCTCATCGGTCCGGTCGTGGTCGGCGTGGCGACGAGCGGCGTGATCTTCGCCGCGGTGTATCTGCTCTGGATGGCCTACAAGACGTTCTTCGGCCCGGCCAAAGCCGAAGCAGAAGGCACGCGGGACCTGTCGCTTGGCGAACTCGCCCTCGTGCTGCCGCTCGCCATCGGGATGGTGTGGCTCGGGATGGGGCCGATGCCCTTTCTCAACAAGAGCGAGGCCGCCGTGGAGGACTTGCTCAGCGTGACCGCGTCGAAGGCCGAGATGGTGGAAACCGCCGAGGTCGCCGCGACGGAGCGCGGCGTTCCGTTTGAGGGCGCGGTGCTACCATGGCCCGACCACGAGGACAAGGTGGAACCCCTAGCGGAGGCCCAGCCCTAGCGCTTCGATTTGTGCAGCGTCTCGGCTAGATTGAACCACCGCTCGCTCCCCCACCGACCTCGCCCCCTGACTTATGCGCGCCGCCACCCTGTCTCCCGCCGCTGCGTTCGTGCGCGTCTGTCTCGTGCTTGCGGTGCTCGCCTTCGGGCCGGCTGCGCTCGTCCACGCTCAGGCTGCCGACACCGCACAGGTAGAGCAGGTCGATGCTGACACGACGCACGCGGACACAACCCACGCGGAGGGCGATGACCACCACGGCGACGAGGAACACGCGGAGGACGAACACCACGACGAGGAGCATGGCGACGACAGCCACGGCGAGGCAGGCGCACACGGAGACGACCATGGCGGCGGTCACGGGCACGGTCCGCCGCCGCCGCTCTGGCTCTGCATCCCGTTCGCGGTGTTGCTGCTGCTGATCGCCACCGGGCCCATCTTCTTCCCGCACCACTGGCACCACCACTACCCGAAGTATGCCGTCGCGCTGGGCGCGCTGGTGATGGCGTACTTCCTGTTCCAGGGCGACACGCTACCGCTCATCCACGCGGCCGAGGAGTACTTCTCCTTCATCGCGCTCCTGGCGAGCCTATTCATTGCCTCAGGCGGCATCCTCATCAAGACCGACTTCGCAGGGACGCCGAAGGCCAACGCCGGGCTGCTCTTCGTCGGTGCCGTGATCTCGAACGTGATCGGCACCACGGGCGCGTCGATGCTGCTGATCCGGCCCTACATGCGCCTCAACAAGGGCCGCATCAAGCCGTACCACATCATCTTCTTCATCTTTATCGTCTCCAACGTGGGCGGCGCGCTCACGCCCATCGGGGACCCGCCGCTCTTTCTCGGCTTCCTGCGCGGCGTGCCCTTCTTCTGGACGGTGACCCAGATCTGGTACGTCTGGCTACCCACCATCCTCATTCTGCTCGCCGTCTTCTACGCATTCGACGTGCGCAACAAGACGCATGCGGAGCGCGAGGACCATATGGAGGACGCCGACCAGCCCACGCAAGCTGGCGTTGAGGCGGCGGGCTTCGATGTGCCGGGCACGTCGAAGATCCGGATCCAGGGCACGAAGAACTTCGCGTGGCTCGCCGTCGTGATCGCGTCGGTCTTCATCGATCCGAACATCATCCCGGCGATGAAGGACACGGTCCTCGACCTTAGCGGGACGTTCCACTTCCCGTTCGGCATCCGCGAAGTGATCATGTTCGGCGTGTGCTACCTCGCCTACACGACCGCCGACAAGGACGCGCTCCAGGGCAACGACTTCAACTTCGAGCCGATCCGCGAGGTGGCGTGGCTCTTCGTCGGCATCTTCGCCACGATGCAGCCCGCGCTTACGCTCATCGGCGAGTGGGCGCGCGACAACGCCGAGGCCATCGGCGTGACGACGTTCTACTTCGGCACCGGCATCCTCTCGGGCGTGCTCGACAACGCGCCGACCTACGTGAGCTTCCTCTCCGCCGCGATGGGCAAGTTCGGCTTCGACGTGAACCAGACCGCCGATGTGATGGCCTTCGCCACGCAGACCGATGTGACAGCGTTCTACCTCCAGGCCATCTCGGTCGCGGCGGTGTTCTTCGGCGCGCTGACCTACATCGGCAACGGCCCCAACTTCATGGTGAAGGCCATCGCCGAGTCAAGCGGCGTCGAGTGCCCGTCGTTCGGCGGCTACATGGTCCGCTACTCGATCCCGATCCTGCTCCCGATCTACGCCGTCGTCTGGCTGGTCTTCTTCAGCGGCTACCTCCTCCCGACGCCCGCCGAGGTCGCCGACGCCACCGCCGCGCTGTTTGGGGTGCTCCCCTGATTGAGTATCAAGTGACAAAGTGCAAGTGGCAAGGAGTCCGCTCGCACTTGCCACTTGTCACCTGCTACTTGCCACTTCCCACATGCCCACTCCGCTCTCCGACCTTGAGATCAACGCCGCGCTGGACCAGCTTCCGGGCTGGACGCGCGACGGCGACGCGCTCCTGCGGCGGCTGGAGTTCTCCGACTTCCGCGCGGCCGTCTCGTTCATCGTGCGCATGGCGTTCTATGCCGAGCAGCACAACCACCACCCCGACCTCCGCAACGTCTACAACCGCATCGAGCTGCGCCTGACCACGCACGACGCGGGCAACCGCATCACCGAGCGCGACGTGAAGCTCGCCAAGGCCATCGAACGCTTCGTGTGGGTCTGACGACGTGTGAAGGTGTGAACGTGTACACGTATGAACGTCCACACCCTCACACATCCACACCTTCATACTTCTGATTGATGTACGATTCCCTCTTCTCTGACTCGCTGGCGGTGCTGCCGGTGTGGGTGCTCGGGCTGACGGCGCTTGCGCTGGTGCTGATCGACGCATTCCGACCCAACGCGGCGAACGCGACCGACGCCGGACCGCTCGTGCCGTGGCTGACGGTGGCTGCGCTGGCCGTGGCGCTCGGCATCGAGGTGCTGCGGATGAGCGGCGACGCGACGGGCGTCTTTGCCGACCACCTGCGCGTCGGCGGCTATGCGGCGTTCGCGAACGCGGTCGTGCTCCTCGGCGCACTCGCGAGCACGGTGCTCTCGATCCCCTACCTCCGCCGGACGGGCCACAGCCTCGCTGAGGTCTACGTGCTCATTCTCATCGCCACCATCGGCATGATGACGCTCGCCGGGTCGGGCAGCCTCGTGACGGCGTTCGTCGGGCTGGAGACGATGTCGGTGTGCCTCTATGTGCTCACGGGGCTCGTCCGCGAGCGAGAGCGCGGGCCGGAGAGCGCACTCAAGTACTTCCTCCTCGGCGCGTTCTCGACGGGCTTCTTCCTCTACGGCATCGCGCTGATGTACGGGGCCACGGGCACGATGATGCTCAGCGCTATGCCTGAGGCGCTCGCCGCAACGGGGAGCTATGGCCTGTTCGTGGGCGGCGTCGCGCTGCTGCTCGTCGGCTTCCTGTTCAAGGTGTCGGCGGTGCCGTTCCATATGTGGACGCCCGACGTCTACCAGGGCGCGCCGACGACGCTGACCGCGTTCATGTCCACGGCTTCGAAGACGGCCGCCTTCGCCGCGCTGATCGTCGTGCTGTGGCAGGCGATCCCGGCGGGCACCAACGCGACGCTCGTGCTGGCCGTCGTCTCCGCGCTCACGATGGTCGGCGGCAACGTGCTCGCGCTCAACCAGACGAACGTGAAGCGGATGCTCGCCTACTCGTCGGTGGCGCACGCGGGCTATATCCTCGCTGGGCTGGCCGCTGCCAACGCGACCGGCTACGGCGGCGCGCTCTACTACCTTCTCGCCTACACCGTGATGAACCTCGGCGCATTCGGCGTACTCGCCGCGCTAGAGCACGACGACGCCCACGGCGCCGTCCAGTCGCTCGACGACCTAAGCGGAGCCGCCTACCGCCGCCCGCTCCTCGGCGCGACGATGGGCGTGTTCATGTTCGGCCTGACCGGCTTCCCGCCGCTGGCCGGGTTCATCGGGAAGTACCAGGTCTTCGCAGGCGTCGTGGAGGCCAACATGGCATGGCTCGCCGTGATCGGCGTGCTCGCGAGCGCGGCCTCAGCGTTCTACTACCTCCGCGTGGTCGGCGTCCTCTACGCCCGTGCTGACAAAGACGCGGCCATCGCACCCGGCGTCCCGCTCGCGGCTCCGCCGGTGCTCACCGCTGTCGTGCTCGTGCTGTGCGCCGTCGCACTGCTTGGCCTCGGTCTCCTCCCCGGCGGCGTCCTCGAAGCCACCCGCGCGTTCTTCGAGGGCGGGGCGGCTGTGGCAGTCGGATCGTAGGCTCTGTGGATTGAGACAGATCTTTTGCTAAAAGCCAGCAGCTATGGGACTATTTCGCAGGTTTCGGAAGAACGCTCGTCTGAGTAAAATCATGCGGCGAATAGCTCCACCAAATGAAACGGTTAGCGGGTCAGACTTGCTAGCAAAAATTGTTGCCGATGTTGCTTCTGGCGAGACTAGCGATGCAGAGAAAGCAGAAGCTGAATTATTCAAACTTGTTCTAGAGGACCCAGAGCTGTCGAAAATTCTCCACAACTACGGTGCGGGTGAGAGTCACCTTAGAGAGATATATCAAAGACTCAACCGCTACGGGGCAGGGCAATGGGTTAAGGGAGCTTTCGTATCCGCTGCTTCAATCGCTACAATCCCGACTCTTAAGCACATTCTCTCTGAACTATCTGATTTCAATAGTGGCAAGCACCGACTCGACGAAAACAACTTCTGGATGAAGCTGTCTTATGACTTAATCATGTTTTTTGAATCATGAGACTGATCTGTCCTGTGCAATACACATAGACTAAAGCACAGGGTACAGCTCGCACTATCTCGGCGGTAGCCCTATGCAGTCCCTCGTCCGCGAGTATCTCCCCCACGCGCCGCAGCACGGGCTCTACGTCGCGCCCGAGATCCCGCGCGGGAAGCTCCAGGGCGCGCTCGGCGACTACGCGAAGGGCGTCCACCCGAACGACGTGCTCGCGCTCTACGACGCCACGCGCCTCGGCTCGGCCAAGGACGGCGTCGTCTTCCTCGCCGACCGCCTCGTCTACCAGAACCACGACTTCCAGCCGCCGCTCACCATCCACTACCGCGACGTGGTGCGCGTGCAGGAGAAGAAGCAGTTCCTCGGCGGCCGGAAGCTCGACGTGGACGTGAACCGAGGCCGCGCCACCGTCACCGACACGCTCGACTTCTCGGCGCACCCTGAGGCGACGGAGTACGTGTCGCGGTTCCTCCAGCAGGTGCTCATCGCCGAGGTAGACGCGATGCTGGAGCAGGACGCTGCCCCGCCGGAAGCACCCGTCGCGCCCGAGGTATCGGGGCCTGAGCCCGGCACGGACCTCATCGCCGTGCGCGCGGCGCTCGACAAGCTGCACGACCTCGGCCGCCTCACCGCCGCCGACCGCGACCGGATGCTCGACGCGCTCGTCGGGTAGCGTGGTTGGCCCCGGTCCGAACTCACTGGCTGGATACGCATTGTGACGGGGACCCACGTCGCCCGTCCGCCGACTGCCACCTCGCTATGACTCCCGACCCGCACCCTACCACCCTCGACGTTTCCCTCAATAGGGCGACGCTCGACCCGCTCGCGCTGGAGGACGCCGTCACGCTGCCGACCTACAGCAAGCCGCCCGTCGCGCTCGTGCGCGGGGACGGTATCGACGTGTGGGACCATGCGGGGCGGCACTACCTCGACTTCTACGGGGGGCACTGCGTGGCACTGCTCGGCCACTGCCCGCCACGCGTCACGGAGGCGATTCAGCAGCAAGCCGAGACGCTGCTGTTCTACTCGAACGCCGTCTACAGCCCGATCCGCGCTGAGGCCGCCGAGAAGCTCGTCGCGCTCGCACCGGACGGGCTTGGGCGCGTCTTCTTCTGCAACTCTGGCACCGAGGCCAACGAGGCGGCGCTCAAGCTCGCGCGGGCGTTCACCGGCAAGCAGCACGTCATCGCCACGAAGGGCGGCTTCCACGGGCGCACGCTCGGCAGCCTCGCCACGACGTGGGGCGACAAGTACCACGCGCCCTACCGCAGCGTGCTGCCCGAGACGCGGTTCGTGCCGTTCGGCTGGGAGGGCGCCGTCGCCGAGGCGCTGGAAGCGGGTGACGTGGCGGCGGTGATCCTGGAGCCGATCCAGAGCATGGCGGGCGTCTTCGAGGCCCCGGCGGGCTACTACCAGGCGCTCCGCCGCCTCTGCGACGCCCACGGCGCGCTGCTCATCTTCGACGAGGTGCAGACTGGTGTCGGGCGCACGGGGACGTTCTCCTACGGCGAGCACGTCGGCGTCACGCCCGACCTCATCACGCTCGCCAAGAGCCTCGGCGCAGGCGTACCCGTGGGGGCGACGCTCGTCCACGACCGCATCGCGGCGACGGTGAAGCCGGGCGACCAGGGCACCACGTTTGGCGGCGGGATGCTCGCGATGGCCGCCGTCGCTGCCACGCTCGACGCACTCAACGAGGACGGCCTGATGCCGCGCGCCGTGCAACTCTTCGGCACGATCAAGACCGCGCTTGAATCACTCGACGGCGTTGTTGAGGTCCGCGGCCGCGGCGCGCTCCTCGGCGTCGAACTCGACCGGCCCGCGGCGCCCGTCCGGGACACGCTACGGGACGCTGGTATTCTCGTCGGCACCTCGGGGCACGCGCATTCGCTCCGCCTCATGCCGCCCCTCACGACGCCGTTCGAGGCCGTCGACACGCTCGCCGAGGCGCTGGCTGAGGCGCTCTCCTAGCGCTTCTGCCCGACCAGGTCCAGAACCAGCGGAGACCGGGCTGTGCTAGACCCCGGTGGAGCGACGACAGCGCTGAGCACCGTGAGCACGCGCGGGTTGAGCGTGAACGTAACGCCAGGCGCGTAGGTCGGGCGCTTCAGGCCATCCTCGAACGGGTGCATCACCTCCCAGCGGATGCAGTCGAGGCCGCTCGCGTCCGGGAGGACGAAGTCGACATCCATCCCATCGTCGCCCGAGTTGAAGGCGATGAAGCACGTCGCGTCGTCGATGGCGCCGCCGCCGTCGGCGATGCCGCGGATGCGGTCGCCGCGCAGCAGCATCCCGAAGGCCGGGAGCCCAATCGTGTTCCAGTCGTCGCCGGTCATCTCGCGGCCGTCGGCGTGCCACCAGGAGGCGTCGCGAACGCCGTCGTCGTCGGCGCGGCCGGTGAGGAAGTGGCGGCGGCGGAAGTTGGGGTGCGCCTTACGGAAGGCGATCGCCTGCTGGGTGAACGCGAGGAACGCTTCGCGGCGCTCGTCCAGGTTCCAGTCGTACCAGTTGATCTCGTTGTCCTGGCAGTAGGCGTTGTTGTTGCCCTGCTGCGTGCGGGAGAGCTCGTCGCCGCCGAGGACCATCGGGATGCCCTGCGAGAGGAGGAGCGTCGCCATGAGGCTGCGCTTCATCGTCTCGCGCTTCGCGAGGATGTCGGGGTCGTCCGTCGCGCCCTCCACGCCGAAGTTGACGGAGTGGTTGGGCTCGTGGCCGTCGCGGTTGCCCTCCATGTTCGCCTCGTTGTGCTTGCGCGTGTACGAGACGAGGTCTTCCATCGTGAAGCCGTCGTGCGCCGTGATGAAGTTGACCGACGCGAAGGGGCGGCGCCCGGAGCGTTCGTAGAGGTCCGAGGACCCCGAGAAGCGCGTGGCGAACTCGCCGTTCTGGCCCTTGTCGCCCTTCCAAAACTGGCGCGTGGCGTCGCGGTACTTACCGTTCCACTCGGCCCACTGCCATGGGAAGCCGCCGACCTGGTAGCCGCCCGGCCCCACGTCCCACGGCTCGGCGATGAGCTTGACCTGGCTCAGCACCGGGTCTTGCTGGATGACCTTGAAGAAGCTGCCCAGCATGTTCACGTCGTAGAGCTCGCGCGCCAGCGCCGAGGCGAGGTCGAAGCGGAAGCCATCAACGTGCATCTCCGTCACCCAGTAGCGGAGGCTGTCCATGATGAGTTGGAGGACGTACGGGTTGCCGGCGTCGAGCGTGTTGCCCGTGCCGGTGTAGTCCATCAGGTAGCGGCGGTCGTCGGGGTGCTCTTTGTAGTACGCCAGGTTGTCGATGCCGCGGAACGAGAGTGTCGGTCCGAGGCGGCTGCCCTCGCCGGTGTGGTTGTAGACGACGTCGAGTAGCACCTCGAAGCCCGCGTCGTGGAGGGCGCGGACCATCATCTTGAAGTCGCGCACGGCCGTGATGGGGCCGTTGGTCGAGTATCCGGGGTCGGGGGCGAAGAAGTTGAGGGTGTTGTAGCCCCAGTAGTTGCGCAGGTTGAGGTCCGCGAGCCGCCGGTCCTGCACGATGGCGTGGACGGGCAGCAGCTGGATCGACGTGACGCCGAGTTTCTTTAGGTGGTCGAGGACGGGGTCCGAGGCGAGGCCGAGGTACGTGCCGCGCAGCGCCTCGGGCACGTCGGGGTGACGCATCGAGATGCCCTTGACGTGCGTCTCGTAGATGATGGTGTCCTCCCAGGGGATGTGCGGCGCGCGGTCTCGGCCCCACTCGAAGCGCTCCTCGACGACGGCCCCGAGCGGCGCGTAGAGCGCGCTGTCGCGCTCGTCGTACGAGAGGTCGGAGTCGGGCGCGCCGACGGTGTAGCCGAAGAGGCTGTCGTCCCAGCGCAGCGGCCGACCAATGGCCTTGGCGTAGGGGTCGAGGAGGACCTTGTTCGGGTTGAAGCGGTGGCCGTCCTGCGGGCGGTAGGGGCCGTGGACGCGGTAGCCGTAGAGTTGCCCCGGGCGCAGATTCTGGATGTAGCCGTGCCAGATAGGCCCCGTCTTCTCGGGGAGGTCCTTCACGACGGCCGGCTCCGCATCGTTGGGGTCGTCGAAGAGCAGCAGTTCGACGCGCTCGGCGTGCTGGCTGTAGAGCGCGAAGTTGACGCCGAGGCCGTCCCACGTCGCGCCCATGGGGTAGGGCTCGCCGCGCTTGACTTTGAGCACCGTGCCGGTCGCCTGGGGCGGCCGCACCGTGGGGGGAGAGAACAGCGACATGGGTGGGTGGTGGGCGAGCCGCGCAGAGGTGAGGAGCTTCGCGGCGTTTGCGGGAGGGGCTATGGAAGCATGACGACGGGGACGGTCATCAAGTGCTATGCTTGGGGGGTGGGCGTGCTTTGCTTTCGTCTCGCCTCGGGCGAACCCTGATGCAGCGCGAGTCATTCAACGCTCGACTCTTTGCTGATATCGGCGTCTGCCCGCTCGACTGAATAGGTTCGGGTCGTCTTTTTTGGACAGCTCGACCTTTTATTTCACGACAGCGCGGGTTTCATTCACGTGGCCCTTTGCCCAATAAACGTTCAATTCGTCCATGCCTCCAACCACCCCTTCGACCTCGGCCTCGTCTTCAAGTTCCTCCAACGGCGCTACCGCGGACCTGCTGGCTCTCCCTAAACGCTGGAGCCGGGCTGTCATCGTATCGGTGTCGCCTGAAATTGACGGCGGTCGCTGGCCCATTCAACGCGCGGAGGGTGAGGCGGTAAACGTCCACGCAGGCGTCATCACCGACGGCCACGACAAGCTCGGCGTCGAGTTGCAATATGGCCCCGTCGACGGCAAGGTGCAGACCGCCCCGATGGCGCTGGAGACCTTCCCCAACGGCAAGCACAACGACGACTTCTACGGGGCGTTCACCTGCGACAGCCTCGGCCGGTGGCGCTACCGCGTCGTCGCGTGGATGAACCGCTTTGCGACGTGGCAGGACCAGTTCCGCCGCCGCGTGGAGGGCGGTGCACCGCGACAGGAGGTCGAGATGGAGCTGCTCGACGGCAGCACGATCCTGAAGAAGGCCGCCAAGAACGCGTTGGGGGCCGACAAGAAGACGCTCACGGCGCTCGCCAACGCGCTCGCCGACGGCGACCTCGACGCGGCGCTAAGCCAGGAGACGGCGCGGCTGGCCTATGCGAACGACCCGCGCGAGGGCCTCGTGGCGTCGCAATGGCTGCAGGTGCGCGTCGGGCCGGTGCTGGAGCGCTTCGGCGCGTGGTACGAGTTCTTCCCCCGCTCCGCCGGCGATCCCGGATCGGAGTCCGGGACAGGCTCCACCCCTCACGCGACGCTCGATGACGCCGCCGAACGCCTGCCGCGCATCAAGGAGATGGGCTACGACATCGTCTACCTCCCGCCCGTCCACCCGATCGGCGTCGAGTTCCGCAAGGGCAAGGACAACAACCCCGTCGCGGCCTACGGCGAGCCGGGCAGCCCGTGGGCCATCGGTGGCGACAACGGTGATGGGACGAAGGGCGGCCACAAGGCCGTGCACCCCGAATTGGGCGGCATGGACGCGTTCTACCGGTTCGTCGCCAAGGCCGACGAGGTCGGGCTGAAGGTCGCGCTCGACGTGGCGTTCCAGACGTCGCCGGACCACCCGTACGTCGAGGACCACCCGGAGTGGTTCCAGCACCGTGCCGACGGCACGATCCGCTACGCCGAGAACCCGCCGAAGAAGTACCAGGACGTCTACCCGCTCGACTTCGAGACGGAGGACGCACCTGCGCTCTGGAACGAACTCAAGAGCGTGTTCGAGTTCTGGATCGAGCGCGGCGTGACGGTCTTCCGCGTGGACAACCCGCACACGAAGCCATTCGCCTTCTGGGAGTGGTGCCTCGCCGACCTCCGCGACCGCTTCCCGGAGACGATCTACCTCGCCGAGGCCTTCAGCCGCCCGAAGGTGATGTACACGCTCGCCAAGCTGGGCTACAACAACTCGTACACCTACTTCTCCTGGCGTAGCGACAAGCAGGGCCTCCAGGAGTACTGCCGCGAACTGTTCCAGACGGAGGTCGGCGAGTACTACCGCCCCAACTTCTGGCCCAACACGCCGGACATCCTCACGGACGAGCTTCGCGACGGCGGCCGCCCGACGCACATCGCACGCTTCGTGCTCGCGGCGACACTATCCAGCGCCTACGGCATCTACGGCCCGCCCTACGAGCACGTCTACAACCATCAGCACGAGAAGCGCGAGGAGTACCGCGACAACGAGAAGTACGAGGTCAGGGCCTGGAACTGGCACGACCCGACGAGCCTCCAGCCGATCATGCAGCGCGTGAACGAGATCCGCCACGCACACCCGGCGCTACAGCGGATGCGCAACCTACGCTTCCACGAGACGGACAACCCGCAGCTGATCGCCTACAGCAAGCAGGCCCGACGTGAGGACGGCTCGATGGACACGATCCTCTGCGTCGTCAACCTCGACCCGCACCACGTACAGGCGGGCTGGGTCAACCTTCCGCTCTGGGAGCTCGGCATCGACGAGCACCAGCCCTACGCCGTGACCGACCTCCTCGGCGGCGAGCGCTATGAGTGGCGCGGCACCCACAACTTCGTCGCGCTCGACCCGCACGTGCTGCCGGCGCACGTGTTTGTGGTCGGATAGCACCTCGTTTGTTTCAGGCTTGTCATCCTGAGCGAGCGAAGCGAGTCGAAGGATCTGTGGGCCAGCTTCCAGGCCATGACCGGGCCTGATGAGGCAGACCTAGATCCCCCGCCTCCGCGAGGGCAAGCTCTTCGACTTCGGCCGATGGCCTCCGCTCAGGATGACACGCTTTGAACTCTGAGGCTGGACGCCCCGATTTAGTCGCCTCTCCCCCTCTCGTCTCCGACTCATCTCCCCCTCGATGTCCGACTTTCTCACCGACCCCCTCTGGTACAAAGACGCCGTCATCTACGAGCTCCACGTCCGCTCCTTCTTCGACGCCAACAACGACGGCTACGGCGACTTCGCGGGGCTGCGCGCGAAGCTGCCCTACCTCGAACGCCTCGGCGTGAACACGCTCTGGCTGCTGCCCTTCCTCGACAGCCCGCTCAAGGACGACGGCTACGACACCGCCGACTACTACAAGGTGCTGCCCGTCCACGGCGACCTCGACGACTTCAAGGCGTTCCTCGACGAGGCGCACGCGCGCGGCATGCGCGTTATCACCGAGCTCGTGCTCAACCACACCTCCGACCAGCACCCGTGGTTTCAGGAGGCCCGCGACCCCGACTCCGACAAGCACGACTGGTACGTCTGGAGCGACACCGACGACAAGTACGACCAGGTCCGCATCATCTTCACCGACACGGAGGTGAGCAACTGGTCGTGGGACCAGAAGGCGCAGCGCTACTACTGGCACCGCTTCTTCAGCCACCAGCCCGACCTCAACTACGACAACCCGGAGGTCAGGGAGACGATGAAGGAGGTCATGTTCTTCTGGCTCGACATGGGCATCGACGGGCTGCGGCTTGACGCGGTACCCTACCTCTTCGAGCGCGAGGGCACCAACTGCGAGAACCTCCCCGAGACCATCGACTACATCGTCGAGCTGCGGCAGGCCATCGAGGAGCGCTATGGGCCGGGCAAGGTGCTGCTCGCCGAGGCCAACCAGTGGCCCGAGGACACGCTGCCCTACTTCGCCGACGGCGAAGGCGTGCAGATGGCGTTCAACTTCCCCATCATGCCGCGCATGTACATGGCGCTGCGCCGCGCCGACCGCCGGCCGCTCGTGGAGATGCTCAAGCTCACCGAGGACATCCCAGAGGACACGCAGTGGGCCGTCTTCCTCCGCAACCACGACGAGCTCACGCTCGAGATGGTGACGGACGAGGAGCGCGACTACATGAACAACGCCTACGCCTCGGACCCGCGCTTCCGCATCAACGTGGGCATCAGGCGGCGGCTTGCCCCGCTGCTGGAGGGCGAGCGGCGGCAGATCGAGCTGATGAACGCGCTGCTGCTCTCGCTCAAGGGCTCGCCGATCCTCTACTACGGCGACGAAATCGGCATGGGCGACGACCCGTTCCTCGGCGACCGCAACGGCGTCCGCACCCCGATGCAGTGGGCGCCCGACAAGAACGGCGGCTTCAGCCGCGCCGCCCAGCACCGCCTCTTCATGCCGTCCATCGACCGCGGGCGGTACTCGTACGAGTTCGTCAACGTCGAGGACGCGGAGTCGGACGCGCACTCGCTGCTGCACTTCATGCGGCGGCTGATCGGCTTCCGCAACCAGCACGCGCAGGTCTTCGGCCGCGGCTCGATGGAGATCCTCGACCTGGAAAACCCCGCGGTGCTGGCGTTTATTCGGGAGCATGAGAGCGACAAGATCCTCGTCGTGGCGAACCTGTCGGGGCAGATGCAGTCGTGCCACCTCCCCGTCCGCGACGACCTGCAGGGCCTCGTGCCCATCGAGATGGGGAGCCAGGCCGCACTGCCGCCGCTCGGCGACATGCCCTATCACTTGCCGCTCGGCCCGCACGGCTTCTTCTGGTTCACGCTCGAACCTACCGAGGCGCTCACGGCCCGCGAGTTGGCACGCCCCAAGTCCGGCGAGACGCCGTCGGAGCGACCCACCGAGAGCGACCTCCCGCCGCTGCCGTCGCTGCAGGTGCGCGAGGGCGTACAAAACCTTCTCGTTCCGACGCTGGCCGACCCGAAGGCCCGCGCCGACTTCGAGCGCATGCTGCCGTCCTTCATCCGCCGCCAGCGGTGGTTCGGCGCCAAGGACTGCGCCATCCTCGACGTGCGCATCGCCGACGCGGTGCGCATCGTGCGCGACCCGTGGCCGGTCTACCTCTCGATCCTCGATGTGACGCTCAAGCCGGCCGACGGCCCGGAGCGGCAGGACACCTACCTCCTCCCGCTCACCGTACGCAACGAAGAGGGCGTCCAGACGCTGCTGCTCGAACGCCCCCACTCGGCGCTGACGTGGCTCGACCTCCCCGACACGCGCGTGCTTCTGTATGACGCGGCCGTCGGCCCTGACTTCTGGCTCGCGCTCTTCCGCTGGTGGACGAGCGGAGCGAAGGGGCGCTCGCTGCGCGGCACCTACGTCGGCGACGCCGCCGAGTCGGTCCGCCGCCACACGCCTAAGGTGGCCCGGCCGCTCGCCGGTGAGCAGTCCAACTCCGCTGCCATCCTCGACGGGCAGTACTTCGTCAAGCTCTACCGCCGCCTCGAACAAGGCATCAGCCCCGAGGTCGAGCTCCTCGACCACCTCACCGGATCGAGTTTCCCGTTCGTTCCCGCCCTCCTGGGCACAATCACGTTCACCGAGCGTGGGCAGGACGTATCGATGGGCGTGATCCAGCAGGCGCTGCCCGTGGACTCCGACGGCTGGACGTTCGCCACGGACCTCGTCGAGCGCTTCCTCGGCCGCATCGAGGGCCGCGTGCTGCCCGCCGAATCGAGCCACGACGCCTGGAACCGCGAGCCCGCTGACCTTCCGCCGTGGCTCGAAACCGACGCGCCGGAGATGGTGCAGTTGGCCCGCACACTCGGCATCCGGACCGCCGAGATGCACCAGGCGCTCGCCACCGGCACGTCGGAGTCCACGCGCCCGGAGCCGGGTATCCCCGAGGGCGTCCAGGGCCTCATCGACCGGGTGAAGGCCGAGATGCAGGTCACCCGCACGATGCTCGCCGAGCAGGCCGCGAGTATCGCCGACACGCTGCCATTCGACCTCCCGTCGGACGACGACTGGGCGCGCCTCGTCGCCCGCCTTGACCGCCTCATGGAGGTGGAGACGACGCGCGAGAAAATCCGCATCCACGGCGACTACCACCTCGGCCAGACGCTCATCGCCGACGGCGACCTCTACGTGCTCGACTTCGAGGGCGAGCCTGCGCGCTCCCTCGACGAGCGGCGTGCACGCGACTACGCCGTGCGTGACGTGGCCGGGATGCTGCGCTCGCTGGAGTACGCCGCCTACGCCACCCTCGGCGACCGCATGAGCGACGACGACCTCCGCGCATGGACGGACCGGCTCGTCCGCTGGTGCGAGGCGCTCTTCCGCGACGCCTACCATGCCGTGGCCGAGACCGACAACTTCGCGCAGCCGCCGTCCGCCCGCGAACCGATGCTCTGGGCGTATCTCCTCGACAAAACGCTCTACGAGGTACGCTACGAACTCGGCAGCCGCCCGCACTGGGCGTGGATCCCGCTGCGTGGCCTGCGTCGGCTTCTTCAGGCCGAGCCGCCCCGCACCGTGTCCGACTCGCCCGCGACAGCCGACGCGTGAATAGGGGACCGGCTCCCCCCCGTCCTACGTCGTCTCCGTTCTTGCGAACTCCGCTCCTCAGACTGTCCCCCTCGTCTCCGAGGGGGACAGCTTGCGCACCGTCGCAGGTGTGCAAGCAGGGGGAGCCAAGCCAGCAACGCGGTCAGTAAGCGCTGCTGAACATCTGCAGACCGACTCCGCATGAGTGCATCCCTTGACCCGCCGAACACAGAACGCTTCCTCGTCGCCGCGCTGTGCGAGGAAGCGGCCCGACGCGGCATCGCCTGCACGACGTTCTCCGCCGACTGGATCGTGCGGCTAAGCCGAGGCGACCGGCACGCGACGGTGATGGGCTACCACTTCCCGCTCAACAGCGCTCCCGCAGCGATGCTCGCGGGCGACAAGGCCGCCGCCTCGGAAGCGATGGCGCATGCTGGCGTCCCGTGCGTCGAGCACCGGCTCTTCCTGCGCCCCGCACTTGCCAGCTACGTCGGCAGCGACGGCAACTGGGCCGCGATGCTCGCCTACGCGCAGGAGCACAATGGGCACCTCGTCGTGAAGCCGAACGAAGGCACGGGCGGGCAGCAGGTGCTACGCGTCCGGTCGGCGTTGGAGTTAGAAACGGCCGCCCACGAGCTGTTCGCGTACCACCGCGCGCTCGCGCTCAGCCCGTACCTCGCCATCGACCGCGAGGTGCGCCTCGTCATGCTCGACGGAACGTGCCAACTGGCGTACGAGAAAGTCCGGACCGACGCGGACGCCGAGTGGAGGCACAACCTCGGCCTGGGCGCGACGCCGCAGGTGCTCGATCCGCTGGCCGATGAGCTAGTCGATCACGCCGGCGTGGCGATGCGCGCGCTCGGCCTCCGCTTTGCCTCCGTCGACCTCGTGGAGGTGAGCGGCACGTGGCGTGTGCTCGAAATCAACGCGGGCGTGATGATGGAGGCCTTCGCGCGGCAGTCGGCTGCCAACGCCACCCGCGCCTCAGCGATCTACGGGGCTGCGCTGGACGCCGTGTTCAGCAACAAGGCATAGGCGCGACTGTAACGTCGCGCTGCTCCGTCAAACCGGCGTGAAACAGGGCGAAAGCCGGGGCCTTTTGCGAGGTATCCCGTTGGGCGGACGCAAGACTGGAACTATCATTTTCAGTCTCGTTTGAAAATGCCCTCTTGAGTGCGGCGGTGTCGAGGAGAAGCGGTGTAGCGGTGGAACTGCTACGCGGCCCCCCCGGCAGAGTTACCGCCGCACCGCTGCACTCCTTCACCGCTGCACCCCCCAGATGCTTGGACTGATCGGCGAACTCGCGCTCTTCGTCGCCTTTGCGGCAGCCATCGCCTCCGGCGTGGCCTACGTGCTGGCCGCCCGCGACGGACTCTCCCCGACGGATACGCTCCAGTACAAACGCCTTGGGCGCGGCGGCTGGCTCACGTCGCTCGGCGCGACTGTCGGGGCGTCGGTGATCCTGTGGACGCTGCTGCTGACCGAGCAGTACCAGTACCACTACGTCTACAGCCAGACGTCGTCGGCGATGCCGTTCCGGTATCAGTTCTCGGCGTTCTGGGCGGGCCAGGAAGGTTCGTTCATGCTGTGGATCCTCATGACTGGGGCCGTCGGCGCGAGTGTGCTATGGTGGTCGACGCGGCGCGCGGGCATCACGGCGGCCAGCGTCAAGGCGCGCGAAACGTTCGAGGCCCCCGTCATGGCCGTGTGCGCGCTGTGCCTCGGCTTCCTCCTCTCGATGGTGATCGGGCTCAAGATCGGCGGCATCCAGATCGGTGCGTCGCCCTTCATCACGCTCGCGGAGAAGTTTCCCGACGCGCCCATCGTGCAGCAGGCGGACTACGTCCCGCAGGACGGCCAGGGCCTCAACGACCTCCTCCAGAACCCCTGGATGACGATCCACCCGCCGACGCTCTTCGTCGGCTTCACGATGATGATGGTGCCGTTTGCGTTTGCCGTGGCGGGGCTGTGGAAGCGGCAGTACACCCAATGGGTCAAGCCCGCGCTTCCGTGGACGCTCGTGGGCCTCGGAGTACTCGGTCTCGGCATCATGATGGGCGGCTACTGGGCGTACATCACGCTCTCCTTCGGCGGCTGGTGGGCGTGGGACCCCGTCGAGAACTCGTCGCTCGTGCCGTGGCTCATCGGCGTAGCCGCGCTCCACGCGATGCTCGTCCAAAAGAAGACCTCGGGTGGCCACAAGGCGGCGCTGCTCTTGACGGTCGCGGCGTTTGCGTTCGTGATCTACTCGACGTTCCTCACCCGCTCCGGCATCCTCGGCGACGTGTCCGTGCACTCGTTCGTCGACCTCGGGCTCTACAACCAACTCCTACTCTTCATCACGTCGATCATCGGCCTCGGTTTCGGGCTGTTCTTCTACCGCTACCGCGACCTGCCCAAGCCTGCCGCGCCGCCTGCGACGCTCAGCCGCGAGTCGTTCATCTTCATGGGGGCGCTCACGCTCGCGCTCACCGGCCTCGTCATCATCCTCGGCACGAGCGCGCCGATCTTCGGCCGCATCTTCCGCGACAACCCGGCGGCGGTGGACGTGGCGTTCTACAACGAGTGGACGCTCCCGCTCGGCATCGTGATGGCGCTCCTCGCGGGGCTCGGGCAGCTCCTGTGGTGGACGAAGATGTCGGTCGAGAACGTGAACCGCATCCTACTCAAGCCGCTCGCGCTCACGGCGGTCTCGACGGCCATCGCGGCTCCGTTCATCGCGCGCGGTCTCGCGACGCCGCAGGCCCCGATTGCCGACGCTAGCACCGAGGGCGGCGCCATCGAGGCGAGCCTGCTTGGCGCTGGGTTCGCGGGCTTCTGGGACGTCTACGGCATCAGTCTGCTCGTGCTGCTGCTCGCGTTCGCGGCGTTCTTCGCGTTCTGGGGCAACAGCCTCGTGCTCTGGCGCATCGGGCGCGGCAACCTCAAGCTCGCGGGCGGCTCGCTCACGCACGTCGGCTTCGCGGTGATGCTGCTCGGCATCCTCACGTCGTCGTTCTTCAACAGCCCACTCACCGACGGCCAGGGCGCGTCCGTCGGCGGCGACCGTGACAACTTCATCGTCGAGAAGGGCCAAACGAAATCCGTCGAAGGCTACACGTTCACCTACACCGGCGAGGGCTACAACGACGAGGGCAAGCCCGTCTACATCCTCGACGTGACGACGCCCTCGGGCCGCTCGTTCGAGGCGCGCAACGTGGTCTACCAGGACTCGCGCGACCAGACGATCCAGAGCCCGCACGTCGACAAGACGCTCATGCAGGACCTCTACATCGCCGTCTACCCGTCGTTCATGTTCGGCCCGACGGAGGAGGAGCAGAACGGCGAGATCATGCTCCAGCGCGGCGAGACGCGCAGCCTCGGCAACACCATCGGCTCAGGACGCGAGTACTCGCTCCGCTTCGTCGACTACGAGCTCGACATCGACGAGGCCGTGGTCGACATTGACCCGGCGACGGTGGACCTTGCGGTGGCGGCGCGGCTGGAATTGACCAACCAGAGCACGGGCGAGACGCGCACGCTGCGGCCGGTCTACGTGATCACCAACGACAACGAGCAACAGTTCATCCAGAACCGCGTCCTCGACTGGGGCATCACGGTGACGTTCACCGGCATGGAGGTCAACCAGGGCGCGATCAAGCTCGGCCTCGAGGGCGTCTCGATCCAGCCCGAGGAATGGATGGTGGTGCAGGCCTACGAGAAGCCGTTTATCAGCATCCTGTGGCTCGGCACGCTGATCCTGCTGGCGGGCTTCACGCTCGCTTCGGCGCGCCGCTTCGGCGAACAGCGCAGCCGGAGGCGGGACGTGGCGGACGACGCAGCCTAGCCTCCGAGAAAGCGCCGACGCGGCGGGTAGCTGCGTCGGCGCGAGTGTTGCCGAACGTGGCGGGTCCCCTCGGTGGGACACGTGGCGTTGAGCAGAGATGTGCGGACGAGGGGCCGATGAGAAGTGCGCAGCGGAGAAGTGCCACCGAGTAGGGATGGGACCAGCACCCGCCAGCGCAGAAAGGCCGAGACACGCCGCCGAGGACTGATGCCGGGCGGCCTGGGCCACCTCAGCACTTCAGGGTAGGAACTTCGACCTGCTTTCACAATCGGGGCGCACATGTCTCTCGGCACGGGCGATCCCTGAGACAGCGACCCACTTTGTCGCCGAATAGCCTGACTTTGTTGCCCCAAAACGACGACGCCCGGCGGCCTCGATTCCGTCGGGCGTTGCCGTGTCCGAGTGGTGCGCGGACGGAAGAGCGTCCGGGGAGGAGCAGAGAAGACGTGCTCACGAGGCGAGAGCAGCGCGCAATGATAGCGCTTGGAGGGACCAGTTCCTACCACGGCCTTTCGTCTCCGCTAAATGGTAACCCGGTCTCTGCAGAATGGTAACAGTGCGTGCTGCGTGAACGCACGCCCGCCCGTGCCTCTGCAACAAAACTGTTCTTCGTCTTCCCACCTCGCCCCAACCTTTTCACTTTCGACCGCTTTCTTCCTAGCGCACCATCGCGGTCTGGGCGTAGTGCCGGCCGGCGTCGGTGAGCGCGAGGAGGTCGTCGTCGCGGCGGCGGATGAGGTCTTCGCGCTGCGCCCGGGCAACGATGCGTTCGGCCCGGCGGGGGTCCCAGCGGAGGTGCTCGCGGAGGTGCCCCACGCGGCACTCGCGGTCGGCCTCAGGCAAGCCCTCGTGGTGCAGGAGGTGGATGGCGAGCATCCGCTGCGCGAACTCGGCGCGCTGCCGCCCCTGTCGCCGTCGTTGTGCGACCAAACCGCGGTCCGGCGCGAACACGTAGACGAGCGCGAACACAACCCCCACCATCGTCGCCATCGCGCCCGCGATCGAGGCGTCGAGGACGCGCGCGAGCCAGTAGCCAGAGAGCGCCGACACGATGCCGAGCACCACGGCGAGGCTGAGGAGCACAGGCAGGCGGTCCGTGAGCAGCCACGCCGCCGCCGGAGGGCCGACCATCAGCGCCACCACGAGGATCGAGCCGACCACGTCGAACGCGCCCACGGCGGTCACCGACACGAGCGTCATCAGTGCGTAGTTGAGCAGCCCCGGCGCGAAACCCAGCACGGCGGCCAGCGCGGGATCGAACGTGCTCAGCTTTAGCTCTTTGTAGAAGGCCCCGACGAACGCCAGGTTGAGCGCGAGCACGAGGCCCATCAACCAGAGCGCCATCGGCCCGAGGTCGACGCCGCCGACGGTGAACCGCTCGATCCACGCGAACGCTGGGTCGCCGAGCAGCACCGCGTCCGTGTCGAGGTGTACATCGTCCGCGAAACGAGCGATGAGCAGCACGCCGACGGAGAACAGCGCCGGGAAGACCAACCCAATCGCCGCGTCTTGCTTCACGAGCCGCGTCCGCCCCAGCGCCTCAATGAGTGCGACCGTCAGCACGCCCGTGGCTGCCGCCGCCACGAGCAACAGCGGCGACGACAGGCTCTCCGTCAGGAAGAACGCGACGACGATGCCCGGCAGGATCGCGTGGCTGATCGCGTCCGAGAGCATCGACGCGCGCCGCAGCACGAGGAAACCCCCGACGAGCGCGCACGCCGCCGCCACGGTCGCGCAGATGAGTTGGATTTCGATCTGGGGCGTCACGGGGAATGTCCGATGTCCGATGTCCGATTTCCGATGGACTGCCGTCCCCGTCCGCTGAGACGTTCGGCGGCATCGAGGCCCGCCGTGGTGAGCGCCCAGGCGTCGCCGGTGGGGACGACCCAGCCGCGCGCCTGCAGGTGCTCCAGACTCGGTCCGATGCTCTCGGGGCGGTGCGTCATCGTGCGCAGCGTGCCGATGGGGTGCGGGTAATGCGGGTCGCCGTGCCGCTGGGCGAGGGTGTAGAGGTCTTCGAGGACGCCCGTCTCGCGCAAGTCGCGGCGGTTTTTTCGGGTGCGCAGCCACGTCGCGACGAGCCCCCGCCCTGGTGCCATGAGCAGGCTCATCACCACCACGAGCGAGGCACACAACACGATGGTCGGCCCCGTCGGGAGCCGCGCGGCCGTCGCGCTCAGGAGCGCCCCGCTCACGCCAGATAGGGCTCCGAACACGGCGGCGAGAAAGACGACCTGCCCGAACTTGTCGGTCCACTGCCGGGCCGCCGCCGCTGGGGCGATCAGCATCGCGCTCATCAGCACCACGCCCACCGTCTGTAACCCAATCACGATGGCGATGACGAGGAGGCCCGTCAGCAGCACGTCGAGTCGCTGCATCGGCAGCCCGAGCGCCGCGCCGAAGTCCTCGTCGAAGAGCAGCAGCTTGAGTTCCTTCCAGAACGCCAGCATTACGAGGAGCGCCCCGCCGCCGAGCGCCGCCATCACCGCCACATCGCGCCCGACGAGCGCTGCGGCCTGCCCGAAGAGGAACTTGTCGAGCCCCGCCTGCGCGCCCGTGCCGCTGCCCTGGAGGTACGTCAGCCCCACCAGCCCCGCGCCGAAGAACACCGAGAGGAGCAGCCCAAGCGCCGCGTCGAACGGCACGCGCGAGTGGTCGGTGACGTGCAGGATCGCGAGCGTCCCGATCCACCCCGCGAACGCCGCGCCGAGGACGAGCACGAGCGGGGCCTTGCTACCCGTGAGCAGGAACGCCAGCACCACGCCCGGCAGCGCCGCGTGGCTGATCGCGTCGCCGAGCAGGCTCTGCCCACGCAGCACGGCAAACGTCCCGAGCGACCCGCTCACGAGCCCCAGCGTCGCTGCCCCTAGCGCGACCGTCCGCAGCGTGTAGTCAAGGAAGAGGTCCACGGCTAGGTGTTGGTCATTGGTCCTTTGTCATCGGAAGAGGCGTTCGCGGACTTGTCGCCCCGAGCAATAGGGTTACAGCGCGAGGTCCCCTCTTGTCTTCCATAACGCTGGCACAGAACTACACTCATCGCTCTCTCCTCTGACTCGATTCCAAACTGCCCCTTTTGTCATCCTGAACTCGTTTCAGGATCTCTGACGACTGCGGCACCTCGTGGTATCGCTGAGATGCTGAACCAAGTTCAGCATGACAATCTGGGAAGACTTCAACCGCATGAATCGGCATCGCTACTACGTGTATCTCCTCTCGAACCGCGCGCGCACGGTGCTCTACTGTGGCGTGACGAACGACCTCGCTCGACGGCTCCACGAGCATCGAGACGATGCAGTCAAGGGGTTTACGAAACGCTACCGGGTGCATGACCTACTGTGGTTCGAGATGTTTAGCAACGTGCGCGACGCTATCGCACGGGAGAAGCAGCTGAAGAACTGGCGGCGTGTGTGGAAGTGGAATCTGATACGCGAGCGTAATCCCGGGCTCCGAGACTTGACCCAGGATCCAGACTGGCTCCTAGTCTCATGAGATGTCATCCTGAACTTGTTTCAGGATCTCTGACGGTTGCAGTGCTTCGTCACCTTGCTGAGATGCTGAAACGAGTTCAGCATGACAAGGGGGTGAGAGCGAGAGAGTTTGAAACAGTGGCGCCAGGGGCTACGGATGGAAAAACAAAGGACCAGAGGCAAATGACGAGCGACTAATTCAGCCGTTGTCGCCCGGCGACGTGGCCGGCGAAGGGAACACGGCCGCCGTAGGTCAGGCGCAGGTTCTCCTCGGTGAACACCTCGGCGACGGGTCCGGCGGCGATGCGGCGGACGTTGAGGAGGAGCACCCAGTCGAAGTACTCCGGCACGGTCTGGAGGTCGTGGTGGACGACGAGCACGGTCTTGCCGCGCGAGCGGAGGTCTTGCAGGAGCTGCACGATGGCGCGCTCGGTGGTCGCGTCGACGCCCTGGAACGGCTCGTCCATGAGGTAGACGTCGGCGTCCTGGACGAGGGCGCGGGCGAGAAAGACGCGCTGCTGCTGGCCGCCCGAGAGCTGCGCGATCTGCCGGTCGGCGAAGTCCTCCATGCCCACCTTGCGAAGCGCGCCCATCGCGAGGTCGCGCTCGGTCTCACCGGGACGCCGCAGCCAGCCGAGCGCGCCATACCGGCCCATCATCACCACGTCGAGCACGTTGGTCGGAAAGTCCCAGTCGACGGAGCCGCGTTGGGGGACGTAGCCGACGCGTTTGCGCTGGCGCTCGTAGGCCTCGCCGAGCACGAGGACGCGGCCCGCCGCGAGCGGCACAAGGCCGAGAATACCTTTGATGAGCGTGGTCTTGCCCGCGCCGTTCGGCCCCACGATCGCCATGAGCACACCCTCCGGCACCGCGAGGTCGATGTCCCACAGCACGGGCTGGTCGCGGTAGGCCACCGTCAGGTCAGCGACGTCAATGGCAGGCGTGTTGCGTATTGCGTGTTGCGTGTCAGGCACCATCGGCGAAGTCGGGGGAGTGATGAGCGCTGTAGGCGGCTTCAGGTTCGCGCAGGGTGCGGCCTTGTTGTCTCGAGATCACGACGAGTAGTTGCCGAATAACTGACGCGAGCAGGTCGAGACGCTCATACGTGTGCGTGTCGCCAAGAACATGACGGGCTTTGAAATACCAGTCGCGGCTTTCGCGGGCGGAGCCGAGGGCGTACTCGTAGAACCGAGCGCGGTCGCGCCCGCTGCCACGCGAGTAGCCCTCTGCGATGTTAGCGCTGATCGACCCGAGTGCGCGGTTGAGTTGGTCGGCCACGCTCCACGTCCGGCGGTCCTGGTTGAGCGCAGTCACGTCATCCCAGCCCATGTCGGCGGCATAGAGAGCCAGCCGGTAAACCTGCATCCGCCACAACGCATCCTTCCGGATAGCGTCTGGCACCGCCTCGACCCATGCTCCAAAGTGCTCCCGGTCCATGGCTACCTCCTCCAACACGCAATACGCAACACGAAACATCTCATAGCTCAGGCGTCCGAATCACCTCGAAGTGCCATGACCATCGTGTCCACATTGTGGCGAATCATCCCGACATAAGTGTCCGCGCCCGAGTCCGCGGGACCGAGGGCATCGGAGTAGAGCGTCCCGCCAACGGCCACGTCGAAGCCGCGGCTGCGCACGGCGGCCTGGACGGCCTCGATGGAGCGCGGCGAGATCGACGACTCCACGAACATGGCGGGAATGCGGCGCTCGGCGACGAACTCGGCGAGGCGCTGCACGTCAGCGGTGCCCGCCTCGGTGTCGGTCGAGAGGCCCTGGAGGCCGCGCACGGCGATACCGTAGGCATCGCCGAAGTAGCTGAACGCGTCGTGCGCGGTGATGAGGACGCGCTGGCCCTCGGGGATCGTAGCAACCTGGTCGCGCACGTAGGCATCGAGCGGGGTGAGCGCTTCGTGGTAGGCCGTGGCATTGGCCTGGTAGCTCTCCGCATGCGCCGGGTCGACCTCGGCGAGCGTCGCGCCGACGAGTACCACTGCGTCCTGCCAGCGCGTCACGTCCATCCAGACGTGCGGATCGAACGAGCCCGCGTAGCCCTCGGCGTTGATGCGGCGCTCCGCTGGGACTGCCTCCTCGGCAATGGCGACCGACGGGATGCCGAGCCGGTCGAGTTGCTGAAACACCTCGCCCATCTTGCCTTCGAGATCGAGGCCGTTGAGCAGCACGAGGTCGGCCTCGATCATCGTCTGCACATTGCCCTCGGTGGGCCGGTAGAGGTGCGGGTCGATGCCCGGCCCCATTAGGCCCGATACCGTGACGTGCTCGCCCCCCACCTCGCGCGCGAGATCTGCGAGCATGCTCGTCGTCGCGACGATGCGCAGTTCACGCTCAGCGAGTGGGACATCGTCGGTCGGGGCTGTGCAAGCCGAGAAGGCCAAGCTGGCGGTTACGAGCAGGAGCGAGGCAAGCAGCGTGTTGCGTGTTACGTGTTGCGTGTTGACCTGACCTCGGACAACACACGCAACACGCAACACGCCATACAACTCGGTGGCAGAACGGAGCATGATGGGGTAATCAGAAAAGGGTGGGGAGCGAGGCTACGCCGTCGGTTTGACGAAAATGTGCTGGGCCGCCGCGTGGCCGACCGGGTGCACGTCGGAGGTCGCGTCCAATGCGGTGAGGCGCACTGAGATCGGGCCGTCGAAGGGGGCTACGGCGACGACCTCGAAGGGCGTCTCCGGGTAGAGGCCGAGGCTACCGACGTAGCGCAGCAGCTCCGCGTCGTGGTCGCTCACCTCGGCGACGATGCCGCTGGCTCCGGCGTTGAGCGTGACGAGGGCGGGCCAGTCGGGCTCCACGAGGCGGAGGTCGGGCGTCGGGATCGGCGCGCCGTGGGGGTCGTGCGTGGGGTGGCCGAGCGCCGCGTCAATGCGAGCTTCGAGGTCTTCGGAGAGCACGTGCTCCCACTGCTCGGCCTCGGCGTGGACGCGGTCCCACGGGACGCCGAGCGCCTGGTGGAGGTAGGCCTCCACGAGCCGATGGTGGCGGATCACCTCGACGGCGAGCTTGCGTCCGGCCTCGGTGAGCGCCGCGCCGTGGTAGCGCTCGTAGACGATGAGGTTCATCGCGGCGAGCTTCTTGAGCATGCCGGTGACAGAGGCGGGCGCGACGTCCAGCCGCTCGGCGAGCGCCGAAGTGCCCACGGCGTCGGCGTCGCGGGTGAGGTCGTAGATGGCCTTGGCGTAGTCCTCGATGGCTTGCGTCTGCATGACCGCGCAATGAAGGCGAAGGGAAGGCTTGACGGGGATTAAGATATTTTTTAGGTTAGCCTAAGTCAATTTAGGCAACTCGAAAAATGTTTTTCACTACGCTCCTACTCGCACTTCTCGTACACGTCTCGGCTGGCCCCCCGAACCACTCGGAGGACGTGACGTGGGCGTCGCTGCCGGACGCCTTCGCCGAGGCCGCGGCGACGGGCCAGCCGGTGCTCGTCTACGTCCACGCGGCGTGGTGCGGGCCGTGCCGCCAGATGGAAGCCGCCGTCTTCTCGGAGGTCGCGCCGCTCTTGGCCCGCTTCGCCCGCGCCGAGCTCGACTACGCCGACCACGAGTCGCACCTCACCCTCGGCGACCATACGCGCTCGCCCTTCGCCTGGGCGCAGCACTTCGGTGCTACGGGCACGCCCGCCTTCATCCTGTTCGAACCTGACGGCACGCTGATCACCCGAGTGCAGGGTACGCAGTCCGTCGATGCCTTCGCGCTGCTGCTCGCCTACGTCGCCACCGACGCCTACCAGTACACCGACTTCGCCGCCTACGCCGAGCAAACGCAGGCTACGCCGCCAGGAGGGTGACTTCTGCCGGGTCGGCTCCCCCCGTTCAGATCGACAATCGCTGCGCGCTTGCGTCGATCTGAACTGTCCCCCTCAAGCGTGAGGGGGACAGTTTGACCGCCGTTCAGGCGTGTCAAACAGGGGGAGCCGTACCGAGCATTCCACAACCGTATCGACTCATGCTCCGCCTCTTGCTCCTCCTCACCCTGCTCGCGCCGGCGGCCGTCGCCCAGGGCCTCATCGAGGGCCGCGTGACCGACGCCGACGACGAGGCCGTCCCGTTCGCTTCCGTCGGCGTGCGCGGGACCACGCTCGGCGCGGCGGCCGACCTCAACGGGCGCTTCGCGATCGACGGCGTACCTGCGGGGACGGTTGACCTCACGGCCTCGGCGGTGGGCTTCGCTGCGCAGACCCAAACGGTCACCGTGACGAACGGCGGGCGTGTGACCGTAGCCTTCGAACTCGCCGCGACGGTCAGCCAGACCGAGGGCGTCGTGGTGACGGGCACGATGCAGGAGACGTTCGTGCGAGATTCGCCCGTGAAGGTCGACGTGGTGTCGCCGCGCTACCTGGAGAAGATCCCGACCGCCAACATCATGGAAGTGCTCGAAAACGTCAACGGCCTCTACCAGCAGGTCGACTGCGCGGTGTGCGGGACCAATAACCTCCGTATCAACGGCATGGACGGTCCCTACACGGCGGTGCTCATCGACGGCATGCCGATCATGAGCAGCCTCGCGACGGTCTACGGGCTCAACGGCATCAGCCCGAGCCTCATCCAGCAGGTCGAGGTCATCAAGGGCCCGATGTCGACGCTCTACGGCTCCGAGGCGATGGGCGGCGTGATCAACATCATCACGAAGAACCCGCAGACGGCCCCGCGCCTCGCCGTGAACACGTTCGGGACGACCCATAGTGAGTTCGCGGCTGACGTCGGCGTGGTGCCCACGCGCGGGCGGCTCGCCACGCTGGTTTCGGCGACGGCGTTCTACAACAACGCCTTCCACGACGACAACGGCGACGCCTTCGCGGACACCCCGCTCAACACGCGGCTCTCGCTCTTCGGCAAGGCCGCGCTCGCCACGGACGACGGCTTCAAGCAGGCTGACCTCTCGGTGCGGTACTACTACGAAGACCGCCTCGGCGGCACGGAGGCCTTCATCGAGAACTTCTCCGACGACCTCCGCGGCTCGGACCAGGTCTACGGCGAGACGATCCGCACGCACCGCGTTGAGGCCGTCGGCAGCGTCCACCTCGCGCCACGCCGGGGCGTGAAGCTCGACCTCGCCTTCAACCACCACGATCAGGACAGCTTCTACGGCGACGCCGACTACCAGGCCCGCCAGACGACCGCCTTCGC
>JBCBEX010000022.1:0-50942 GCA_038528235.1 Bacteroidota bacterium | reverse complement strand
GCCGCCTGCGGGCGTGTGGCGCAGCGCGTTGGAGAGCAGGTTGTCGAGCACCCGCATCAGCCGCGCGCCGTCAGCCCTGAGCACGGGGAGGCCGTCAGGGAGATCGGTGTCGAGCGTGACGCCAGCGTCGGCGAAGCGCTTGGTGTGGGCGCGTGCGGCGTCGCGGGCAAGTTCGCCGAGCGGGACGGGGCCGAGGCGGAGCGTGCCGACGAGGTCGCCCATCGAAGCCGCCGCCTGTTCGAGCGTGCTTAGTTCAAAGAGGTCCGAGACGAGGCTCGTCATCTGGCGGCCCTGCCGCTGGGCGATGGCGAGCGCGTCGCGGGCGGCGTTGGGGCGGCCCTCGCCGAGGTAGCGCGCCGCCTCGTCGAGGTAGCCGCGGATGGCCGTCAGCGGCGTGCGGAGGTCGTGGCCCACGTTGGCGACGAGTTCGCGGCGCATCCGGTCCGTCGCGGCGAGCGCGTCGATGCTGGCCTCGACCTGCGCGGCCATGTCGTTGATGGCGGCGGCGAGGCGGCCGATCTCGTCGGCGCGTTCCACGGGCAGTCGGGCGGCATAGTCGCCCTCGCCGATGCGCTCGACGCGCTGCGTGAAGCGGCGGATCGGGCGCACGAGCCACCACGTCAGCGCCCCGCCGAGGACGAGCGCGAGGCCCAGCGCAAGAGCCCCGCCGAGGAGCAAGGCGTTTCGGTAGGCCCGCTGAGCGCCGGCTGCCTCTTCTTCCACCGTCCCGGTTAGCGGCTGCACCACCACGCCAGCGACGGGATAGCCCGCGTCGTCCAGCAGCGGCACCGCCGCCCACGACGTCTCGGTGCTCCAAACGTCGAGCGACACCGCGATCCGGCCGACGTGCACCGCTGTAACCGCGCTACCGGGCACGGTCACGATGGTGGCCTCGCGCGTCGCCCCCGCGAAGAGTCCGCCCGGCTCGAACGTGTCGAGGAGGACGCCCGTGGTGTCGATGAGCGCGAGCGGGTCGGCGAAGCGCGTCGCGAGGTCGTAGCGCAGCAGGTCCGGCAGCGCAATCGTGTCGGCGGAGACGACGGCGCGGTCCTCGATCTCGCGGGCAAGCGCGTCCAGGCGCAGCGTCAGACTCCGTTCAATGAGCGCCGACGACTCACTCCGGACGAGCGTTGCAGCCAGCAGCACCGACAGCACGGCCGTCGCCACGAGCGCCCCCGCCAGCAGCGCAGCGAGACGCCAAAACAAGGTGGATGTGCGGACGCGTGGATGTGTGGACGCGTGCTGATCGTGCAACGCCGCTTCCAGGGAACGGTCACTTGAGCGATCCGCTACGTCGGAACGCTGCGTTTGAGTTGACACCGCGATCACCAAGGCAAAGCCACGTTCACACGTTCGAACCTGCACACGTCCATACTTACTCCGCGTCCGAGGCGAATTTGTAGCCGACGCCCCAGACGGTGCGGACGAAGCGCGGCGCGCCGGGGTCGTCCTCCAGCTTGGCGCGCAGGCGCTGCACGTGGCTGTCGATGGTGCGATCGTAGCCCTCGTAGGTGATGCCCCAGATGTCCTCCAGCAGTTGCGTGCGCGAAAACGGGCGATCCGGGTTCTGAGCGAGGTGGAGGAGGAGGTCATACTCCCGCACGGTCAGGTGCAGGAAGTCGCCGCCGCGTGTCACCTCGCGCCGCATCGGGTCGATGGTGAGGTCGTCGAACGTGATCGGGGCCTCGCTGGGCGCGCCGCTCGGGGCGGTGGCCTGCAACTCCTCGATCCGGCGCAGGCGGCGCAGCGCGGCACGGACGCGGGCGACCAACTCCTGCATGCTGAAGGGCTTCGTGACGTAGTCGTCGGCCCCGACCTCCAGCCCGACGACGCGGTCGAGCTCGTCGCTGCGCGCGGTGAGCATGATGATGTAGAGCAGCGGGTGGTCGGCGCGGAGACGGCGGCAGACCTCCAGGCCGTCGAGGCCCGGCAGCATCACGTCGAGCAGAACGAGGTCAGGGACGCGGCGGGCGACCGCATCGAGGGCAGCCGGGCCCGTGTCGGCGGTCGTGACCTCGTAGCCCGCGTCCGTGAAGCGGGTGCCGACGAGCGTGCTCAGGTCGGGGTCGTCCTCGACGAGGAGCAGGTGCGGGGTGGTCATAGCGGGGGCGTTCGGAGAGGAGGCGCGGCAAAGCAGGCAAGGCAAACATAGGGCGCGAATCCGCCTAGGTTGCACGGCAAAGGCGTCCGAGCGCGGGATGCCGTAGAATGCCGACGCCTCCGCCACGGCTTCGTGACAACTACCGCCGGCGAGGCCCGTTCTTGAGCCTACCGTACCTGGTCGCCCCGACCTCATCACGAAGCCACCCCGCCCCTTACGTTTCTACGGCTACCGACCCTGATGCGTCTCTCGTCCTCCATCGCGGCCTTCGCGGCCTTGCTCGCAGCGCTACTCCTGGCGGGTGCGCCGGATGTGCGTGCGCAGGACGCCAGCGATGGGGACGCGCTGCTTGCGGCGTGGCGGACGCAGCAGACCGCGCGGCTCCGGGCCGCGGACGGCGTCGCGTTCGCGCTCACGCTCGACCGGACTGTCGATGGACCGAAGGATGCTCACCGGCTGCGTGCCGACGTAGACGTGCGCGTGCGGCTCGACGGCGAGGCTGTGTCAGGCCTGCCGCGCTTCGACGCTGACGTGCAGGCGCTCGAAGTCGATGGCGAGACGATGGCCCCGGCGGACTACGAGCGCGCGACGCACCCGCTGCGGCGCCTCCTGGGCCGCGGAGCCTCGTGGCTGGAACGGCCGATGACGCTGCCCTACCCTATCCTGCGGATCGCTGAAGCTCGGGATCTCGTGGCTGAGATGCGGGATGGCCAGCCCGTGTGGCGCATTCGGGTTGAGCGGCTCCCGCGCGGCGTGGACGCCGCCACGTTCTGGTTTGTCCGAAACGGAGACCGGCTCCCGGCCGCCCCGCGCCTCGTCGCCAGTGAGGTCCGCGTCGCGTTCGAGGGCGGCCAGCCCCCGCGCGGCGATCGACCTCCGCCTAGCGGGCGTCCGCCTCGGGGAGGCCCTCCCGGAGGTGGTCCCCCGCGTGGGGCGCCGCCTCGCCGCGGTCCGGATGTCCGTGCCCCCGACGTTCGCGCGCGCCTCGACATCGTCACCGACTATGCCCGGGCCGGCGGGCTCGACCTGCCCGCGTCCCAGTCGCTCACGCTCGTCGCGCAGCAGCGCCGGCGCATCCGGACGTTCACCGTGCTCGTGGAACAATCGTTGCGCCTGCGGGACGTTCGTGTGATCGAATGAGTGCCTATTCTCTGCCAACCCCCTCGTCCTCCTGCGGTGTGATGGTCTTGCATGTCCTCGTCCTGTTCTGGATGCTCCTCGCCGGCTCGGCGTGCTCGCAGCCCACGGAGCGCGCCGGAGCCTCGCCGTCGATGCCGACCGCGATGCAGGCGTCGCGGATGCCCTACATCGAGGCGGGCCTGACCGAGCGTGAGGCGGCGGCACACTTGCTCAACCGATTCGCCTACGGCCCGCGCCCCGGCGACGTGGATGCGATGGTGAATCAAGGCCTGGACGCCTGGTTTGCCGCGCAACTCAATCCAGGAGCGCTGCCTCCCGAGGTCACGTCGCTCTTCGCGGATCGATACTCGCTGACCCGCTCGATGGATGACCTGATCAGCATCTACCGCCGCAACGGCGAAGTCCTCCAGGAGGCGAGGACGCGCGGGATGGTGCCGCGAGACACGCGGCCTGCCGCTCCAGATGGCGCCGCTGCCATCCGCCAGATCCGCGAAGAAAAAGGGTACCGCAACGCCAACGAGATCTTCGGCGATCTGGCGCACTTCAAAATCATGCGGGCGATCCATAGCCCGTATCAGTTGCAGGAAGTGCTGACCGACTTCTGGTTCAATCACTTCAACGTGACGCTCGAGCCGGACGTGGTGCTCTACCTCCGCGACTACGAGACTACAGCGATCCGCGCTCATGTGACCGGGCGGTTCGAGGATATGCTGCGGGCGACGGCCCGCCACCCGGCGATGCTGAGCTACCTCGACAACGCGCTCTCGGTCGCGCCCGAAGGGACCCGGACGACGGCACCGCGTCCCCGGCGGATTCCCGGCGGGCTGAGCGGCGTCAACGAGAATTACGCCCGCGAACTGATGGAACTGCACACCCTCGGCGTCGACGGGGGGTACACGCAGAAGGATGTCGAGGAAGTCGCACGGGCGTTCACCGGGTGGACGCTGCTGCCGCGCCGTCGCATCCAGGCCGCGATGGTGGATGCCCGGGGCCAGCAGCAGCTCGACCGATTTTTGAACCGTCCTGGTATTGTTCGGGAAGGCCACTTCTTGTTCATCCCCAACTACCACGACGCGGAGGAAAAAACCATCCTCGGCGAGCGCTTCCCGGCGGGAGGGGGCCTCGACGAGGGCGAGCGCATCCTCGGCATGCTCGCCGCGCACCCGTCCACGGCGCGGCACCTCGCGCGCAAGCTGGCCGTGAAGTTCGTCCAGGACGAGCCCGACGATGTGCTCGTGGAGCGACTTGCGGAGGTGTTCGCTGAGACCGACGGCGACCTCAAAGCGATGATGTGGGCCATCGTGGAAGCTCCCGAGTTTTGGGCGCTGCCGGCGCTGGAAGGCAAGGTCAAGACGCCGCTGGAGTACGTGGCGAGCGCCCTCCGCGCGACCGATGCCGACATCGCGCGGGTCGGGCCGCTCACGACCGCGCTCCGCACGATGGGGGAGGGCCCCTACCGCGCCGTCCCACCGACCGGCTACGACGAGGCCTCGGAGGCCTGGATCAACACAGGCTCGCTGCTCGCCCGCATGGACTTCGGCCTTCAACTCGCCCAGGGCACCATCCGCGGCGTGCGGCTTGACCTTGCTGGGCTCAACCAGAACCGCCAGCCCGAGTCCGCTGAGGCCGCGTTGGAGACATACGCACGGCTGCTCCTCCCCGGGCGCGACCTCGACGAGACGCTGGCCCGCCTGACCCCGCTCATCGCCCGCCCCGACTTTGCGGACCGCGTCCGCGAGGCCGCGCCTGAGGCCCGCCCTGATGTCATGGACGGAGAGCAACTCGCCGAGCCGGAGCGTCCCCGTCGCCAGCGCGCGCGCGCCAGCCGTTCGGACGACACGCTAGCCCTCGTCGTCGGCGTCATCCTCGGCTCGCCCGAGTTTCAACGACAGTAAATGAGTGCAGCGGTGAGGCCGTTGGGCGGTGCGGCGACAGTCGTTATCAAGCCCACCGCCCCGCTGCCACACTGCAACACCGCATCGCCATGATCGACCGTCGTGCATTCCTCAAGTCCTCGGGCCTCGCGCTGCTGGCGAGCGGCCTCGGCGGGTGCCCGCTGTTCCTCGGACGCACCGCGCAGGCGAGTACGGGCCCGGGGCTCTTCCAGCGCCGGAAGACGCTCGTGTGCCTCTTCCAGCGCGGCGCGATGGACGGCCTCGCCGCCGTGCAGCCGCTCGTGGACCCGCAACTTCAGCGCGTGCGCCCGGCCCTGACCCTCTCGGCGGCGCGCAACGCCGAGACGCGCCTACGCGACCTCGACGGAACCTACGGGCTGCACCCGGCGCTGGAGCCGCTCGCGCGCTTCTACGAGGAGCAACGCCTCGCCATCGTCCACGGCGTGGGTTCGCCCGTCCCAACGCGCTCACACTTCGACGCGCAGGACTACATGGAGACGGGTACGCCGGGCGTCCGCGGGCGCAGCGGCTGGCTCAACCGCGCCGTCGGGCTGGCCGGGCACGAGGCGACGCCGTTCCAGGCTGTCTCGCTCACGCCCGCCCTGCCGCGCTCGCTCTTCGGGCCCGAAAACGCCCTCTCCATCGCGAAGCTCGAAGACTTCGGGCTGCACGTGCGCGGGGCCGACCTGGCCCAGACCGCCGGGCAGAGCCTCGAAGCGCTCTACGAACAGACGACGCGCAACCTGCTCGGGGAGGAGGACGCGCTCAGCCAGGCGGGCCGTGAGGGCCTCGACGCCGCGCGCATTCTGCAGGAGGCCGACCTGCACAACTACCGCCCCGAAAACGGCGCGGAGTACCCGCGTAGCAAGCTGGGGCAGAGCCTCCGCCAGATCGCGCAGCTCATCAAGCTCGATGTGGGCCTCGAAGTGGCCTTCGCCGAGCAGGGCGGCTGGGACACGCACGTCCGGCAGGGTGGCACCAACGGCTCGTTCGCCCGGCAGGCCCGCGACCTCGCCGAGAGCCTCGCCGCCTTCTGGACCGACCTCGAGCGCCACCACGACGAGGTGACCGTGATGACGATGACCGAGTTTGGGCGTACGGTGGCGCAGAACGGCGCGCGCGGCACCGACCACGGCCGTGCCTCGGCGATGTTCGTGCTCGGCAACGGTGTCGCGGGCGGGCAGGTCCACGGGCGGCCCCTCGTTCTCGACCCCGACGCGCTCGAAGATGGCCGCGACCTCCCCGTCACCACCGACTTCCGTGCGGTCTTCGCGGGCGTCGCTGGCCCCACGCTCGGCGTCGCCGACGACCGGACGCTCTTCCCCGACTGGACCGGCGAGCGGATGCGGCTTGTGGGATAGTCCCGCGCGTCACCCTAGATCGGCTACGAGCGCGCGGATGCGGGCACCGAGTTCGATCGCGTCAGCGTCGGCGGCGATGCAGACGGAGACGTGGCCCCACGGCTGCGGCAGGACGAACTGGAAGAAGTGGCCGTAGCGCACGAGAACGTAGTCGAGGCCGCCGCAGTCGATGTTGCCGCGCTGGGTGGCGAGCGTGAGCAGCGCCGGGTTGACGAGCAACTCCTCGTAGCGATCCGACTCCGAGCTGCTGGCGTCGGGCGTGTCGGTCTTCTGCTTTGTGGTGAGGTGCCCGTCGCGGTAGATCGCGGCGTAGCGGATGGGCGAGGCGAGCTCAAGCAGGCTATCGATCATGGAACGACAGAGGTTCAGACGTGGTCAGCGCTGACCATGGCAGGTGGAAGCGGAGCAACGCCGTAGGTCCGCATCGCCGCGGCGCGCTGCTCGGCCTCCGTGACGTCGGGATAGAGGAAGTAGCTCGGCGCCACGATGGACGCGGTCGCCGTCACGTCGATGGCGATGATGTCGTGGACCGGAAACAGTCCCTTCGTGATGCGGTGCAGCGGCGGCAGCAGCGCCTCGAAGCGCGGGCTGCCGGACATGACGAGGTCGGCCGTGCCGGTGAGCTTGAAGCCCTTCTGCACGAACACGTCAACGAAGCTCACGCACACATTCGGGTTGACTTCGATGTTGCGCACGCTCTGCGGCGAGGCGATCTGCGCGATCAGAAGGCTGCGCTCGTCGTGGGCCGCGAAGGCCTCCTTCGGTGACACGTTGGGCACCCCATTGGCGTCGGCGGTGGCGAGCCAGCACAGGACGCTGCGGTCGATGGCATCGAGGATCTCAGGGGTCAGCATGGATGAATGCGGGTTGTAGGTGAGAGGGGAGCGTAGCGGCCTACTCCGCCTCGGGGCTGGACGCGCTGTTCCACATGTCGAGGTGCATCCGCCACGCGCCGTCCGTGCCGCGTTTCCACACGATGAGGTACTTCCCGTAGCTCGGCCCCCAGGCCTGGCCGTCGTTGGTGCCGCTCACCGTGTAGATGCCGTGGTCGTAGGCCGTGTCGCCGACCACCTCGACGGCGGTGGGCGTGATGTGGTGGTTCGTGATGGTGCGGCCAGGCGGGAGCGTCCAGTAGGCGCGGAGGGCGTCGGTGCCCTGAAGCGCGTGGGTGCGCTCGGGGAAGATGACGGCGTCCTCGGTGTAGAGGGCCAGCATCGCGTCCACGTCGCCGCGCATGAAGGCATCGGAGAACGAAGCCGCAGCCTCGGCGATGGCTACCTCGTCGTCGCTGGACTGCGCAGTGGCCGCGAGAGGGACGAGCAGGAGTAGGGCGGCGAGTACGAGGCGAGGCATGAGCAGGGGTGGTTAAGCGAAGAGTAGCGCGCAGGGCAGTGTGCCGTGCCGCCGTTGGGACGACCTCACGGCCGAACGGCACGCGGGGACCACGGATCACGCAATTCAGAGCCGTGGCAATAACCGGAGCGCCGTAGCTGTTTAGGGGGCAGACGCGGAGGCGACGCCGGCTGTGCTTCCGTGGACGCTCTCTGACGGCGACTTCCTTCCGGGGTTGCGGTCTACGCGCTGCGCGGTGCCCCGTAAGGCGCCCGTGGTTTCTCTGTCACGTCCACGCACTCGTCACAGCCATGCTACGCATTTCTACGATACCGCTTGTCCTCCTCGCGGCCCTCGGCCTGCTGCTCGGCCCTGCCGTCGCGCTCCACGGCCCGGCTCCGCTGCCCAACACCGGCAAGATCGCCGGCATCGTCACCGACGAGGCCGGAGACCCGCTCCCCAGCGCCAACGTCGTCCTAAGCGGCACGGCGATGGGAGCCGTGACCAACATCGACGGCGAGTACATCATCCTCGGAATTCCAGAGGGGACCTACGAGGTGACCGCCAGCTTCGTTGGCTTCACGTCAGTGACGGTCACGGGCGTCCAGGTAGAGGGCGGTTTCACCCATTTGGTGGACTTCGAACTACCCGCGTCGTCGAGCCTCGAAGAGGTCGTCGTCCAGTATCAGAACGACGCCGTCGGTTTGCCTGCGAACGAGGTGGGCGAGGAGGCGAACAACGTCCCAGTACGTAGCCTCGGAGCCGTGACAGCCCCTCAGGCTGGCGTCGTGAACCGGATGATGCCTCCCCCTCCACACGGGGGCTACCTCCCCGGCGTCCAGACGCACAACCCGCCGCCGACGGACCGGGAGGGCTACGCGGCCATCGACGAGAACCCGTTCAAGCGCGTGGGCGACGCGCCGCTCTCGACGTTCGGCATCGACGTGGACGCGGCGTCGTATGCCAACACGCGGCGCTTCCTTAACAGCGGTCGTCTCCCACCCGCCGACGCGGTCCGCATCGAGGAGTTCGTCAACTACTTCACCTACGACTACCCCGACCCTGAGGGCCCTACCGGGGAGGGTGCGCCGTTCTCGATCACGACCGAGGTGGCCGTCGCGCCGTGGCAGCCCGCGCACCGGCTCGTCCGCATTGGCCTCCAGGGGCGCCGCATCGACACGGAAGACCTGCCGCCTGCCAACCTCGTCTTCCTCCTCGACGTCTCCGGCTCGATGGGTAGCGCGGACAAGCTACCGCTCCTGAAATCGGCGCTGCGGCTGCTCGTGAACGAACTGCGCGAGGAGGACACCGTCGCCATCGCCGTCTATGCAGGCGCGGCGGGCGTCGTCCTCGAACCGACCTCGGGCGCGGACAAGGAGACCATTCTCGAAGCGCTCGACCGCCTCGAAGCGGGCGGCTCCACGGCCGGCGGCCAGGGCATTCGTCTGGCGTATCAGCTCGCCCGGCAGCAGTTCGACGCGGAGAAGAACAACCGCGTGCTCCTCGCCACCGACGGCGACTTCAACGTCGGCGCGTCGTCGGACGCCGAGATGCAGCGGCTGATCGAGGAGGAGCGCGAGAGCGGCGTCTTCCTCTCGGTGCTCGGCTTCGGTCAGGGCAACCTCCAGGACAGCAAGATGGAAGCCATCGCCAACCACGGCAACGGCAACTACGCCTACATCGACACCATCCAGGAGGCGCAGAAGACGCTCGTGGCGCAGATGGGCGGCACGCTCTTCACCATCGCCAAGGACGTGAAGCTCCAGATCGAGTTCAACCCGGCTGCTGTGGCTGCCTATCGGCTGATCGGCTATGAAAACCGCCTCCTCGCCGACGAAGACTTCAACGACGACACGAAAGACAGCGGCGACCTCGGTGCCGGGCACTCCGTGACGGCGCTCTACGAAGTCGTCCCGGTCGGTGCCGATTCGCCCACACTCTCAGGCTTGCCGACCGTCGATCCGCTGCGCTACCAGCAAAATGTCGAGCCAACTCAGGAAGAGCTCTTCACGCCGACGGAAGGCGAGGACGAACTCCTGTTCGTGAAGCTGCGCTACAAGCAGCCCGACGGCGACACAAGCGCGCTGCTCACGCACGCCGTTCGCCCAGCCGACACGCCGATGGCCCGGGCCAGCGCCGATACGCAGTTTGCCGCGGCCGTGGCGGGCTTCGGCATGCTCCTGCGCGGCTCCGACCACGCCGGCGACGCCACCTACGAGACCGTGCTCGCGCTCGCCCGCGATGGGCGGGGGGGCGACCCGAACGGCTACCGGGGCGAGTTCATCCGGCTCGTGGAGACGGCTGGGGCACTTCAGAATGCCCAAGCCTCGCGGTGACAATAAGCCGGGCAGTGGCGGCGTTATAGGTGTGACGGTCCCGTAAGACCGTCATCCTGCATCCAGTCCCGATGAGGGGGACCCTCCATGAGAGGGAATAGGGGTGCGGCTCTAGGGGTGGGGCCGTACCCCTCTCTTTTGTGTGGACGTGTGACGGTGTGTATGTGTGAAGGTGGTCGTAGCCGCACACAGCTTCAAGCATCCACATGCTCATGTTCCGATTCTGTACGCGGAGCCGGTGCGTGATGCCAGTCTGGCAGGGACGATAGACGACGCACGGTCTTTGCTCCAGGGCGCGGTCTCCGTTTCGTCTCCGCGTAACATCCCGCCAAACGCCGCCGTACTTTCCGGCACAGCCCCACGAGCCGCCCCGCATCCATGTCCACCCGCTCCCGACAACGCCGACGGTCGGACGAACTCGACCGCGCCGACAACTTCGAGTCCGACGACGAACTCACGCTCCGTGCCGGTCCCAAGAATAGGGACACGCGCGCCGACGAAGAACTCGGCGACCGGCTCGACGAGGGCCTCTATGACGATTTCTACGACGAGGTCACCGATGAGGAAATCGAGGCGTTCCTGGACGAGCAGGCCTACGAGGAGCTGTCGCAGAAGAAGCCGGGCTTCTGGAATCTGCCCACGGCCAGCGGTATTTCGCTGATCGGGTTGGGCACGCTCTACTCGCTGCAGCAGATGGGCCTGCCGCTGTGGAGCGGGCTGGGCGAACTCATGACGGTGCTGCCGTGGTTGGCCGGTATCCTCATCATCCTGCTCGGCTTCGGGTTGCTCTCGTGGAGCCCGGACCGGCGCCGCAAAAAGCAGAAGCGCGCCGAGCGCCGCCGTAAGCAGCAGGCCGCGCGGAAACGCCGAGAGCGCGAGCGCCGCGAGGCAGCCTCGTCGAAGGGCCGCACCTCGTCGAGGCGTCAGCGGCGGGAGGAGCGCCGCGCCGCGCGGTCGTCGTCGCGGACAGCAAAGTCGTCCGGGCGCCGAAAGAAGCTCATGAAGAGCCGCGAGAAGAAGATCCTGGGCGTGGCCGGCGGGATCGGCGACTTCCTCGGCATCGACCCCACGTTGGTGCGGATCGCCTTCGTGCTCGCCTCGATCTTCGGAAGCGGAATGGGCTTCTTCATCTACATCCTGCTGGGGTTCGTGCTGCCCAACCAGGAGACGCAAGAGAAGAAAGAGCGCCGTGAGGCTGCCCGACGCGCCCGCTCGTCGTCACGAGGGGAGCGCTACCGCCGCGACGACGATGACGACGAGCCGTTCATCCGAATCATCAGGGATTGACGATTGGCGAACACCGATGATCTCTGATTTCGCATCGTAAATCTCAAATCGCCAAGCCAAAATCCTACGCGATTCCGACGTAGAGGGAGGCGATGCCGAAAGTGAGCGTCTCGGCGTGAAGGTCGCGGTAGCCCGTTTCCCGCAGTTCGCGGAGAAAATCGTCGCCGTCCGGGAAGACGCGGACGGACTCGGGGAGGTAGGTGTAGGCCCCAGCGTCGCCGGAAACGGTGCGCCCGATGCGGGGGAGGACCTGCGTGAAGTAGAACTGGTACGCCTGACTTAGCCCGGGCGCACGCGGCCGGCTGAACTCCAGCACCACAAGCGGCGCGCTTGGACGCAGCACGCGGTGGATTTCGGTCAAGCCGCCCTGCAGGTGCTCGAAGTTGCGGACCCCGAAGGCGACCAGTGCGCCATCGAAGTGGTCGTCCGGGTACGGGAGCGCCTCGCTCGCGCCCACGTCCAGGCGAACGGCCCCGCTGAGGCCGCGCTCGGCGACCTTCTCGCGCCCGAATGCTAGCATGCCCTCGGACGGGTCGACGCCGATGGTCTCCGTCGGTGCGAGCGCCTCGTGGGCGGCGATGGCAAGGTCAGCCGTGCCCGTGGCCACGTCCAGCAGTCGCTCGGGCGGGCCTACGAGGCGGTCGGCGAGGAGGCGGATGGCTCGCTTGCGCCACCGCACGTCGATGCCGAGCGAGAGGGTGCGGTTGAGCAGATCGTAGCGCGGCGCGATGCGGTCGAACATGGCTGCGACCTGCTCGCGCTTGCCGTCAGCCTGACCAGGCGGCGGGGCTGCAGGGGAAGGAGAGGCGTCGGTGGACTTCATCGCCGCTACGGCGTAGGTTCTGGGGGAAAGCCTGATGCAGAACACGCGATGTCGCGGGACGCCGCTCTGCCGATGTAAAACGAGTCGCTGTAAAACGGACGCAGGTTTCTGCTCAGATGCCGCCTACGACGCGCCGGGCGGGGCATGGGTTCGGCCCAACCTCACGCATTGCCGCATTGCGTCTATTTTCACTTTTAACTGAAACTATCCAGGTCGGCTGCCGATACTGAAATCGCGGACCATCCAGGTTTTTCTTCGCCCACCACTCACGTCTGTGTCGCGCCCCCCTGCGTCTGAGATCCACCCCCGTCGCGAAGCGGGCGCGTCCCTGTCCGGGCGTCTTGCGGCAGCCGTGGCCCAGGCATCACGGCGTGAGCGTGGTGGCGTTCAGCGCGTCGAGATCCCGGTCGGTCCGGTGCGTCCGCTCGCATGGCTCCATGCCCAGGACGAGTCCGCCGTGCAGGTCAGGGGTACTGCCCTCTATTGGCACGGGCGCGGCGACACCGACGCCGTTGCAGCGCTCGGCGTCGCCGACGAGCTCGACGGATCAGTCGGCTCCGTGCTGGCAGCCCTCGACATGCGGACGGAGGCGCTGCGTACGCGAGCGCCCGTCTCGCGGTACTACGGTGGCCTCCGCTTCGACCCACAGGCGCCCGTCTCCGAGGCATGGACCTCGTTTGGCGCTGCGCGCTTCGTGCTGCCTCGCTTTGAACTGACGGCGGGCCCCCGCTCGGCGACGCTCGCCTGTCACCTCGTGCCGGGAGACGACCTCGACGCGGTCCTGGCGGCCATCGCGACCCTGCGCTTCCCAGCGTGGACGCGGCTGCCGCTCCCAGCACGCCGCCATGCCCTCGACCGCCCGACGCCGACCGGACGCGTCGATGCGCCGACGCTCCCGGGTTGGTCCTCGCACATCGCTGAAGCACTCGATGGCTTCGACGCGGGCCGCTTCGAGAAGGTAGTCCTGGCCCGCCGCGCCACGTTCGACTTCGACGCGCCCGTCGGGGCACTGGACCTGCTGGAGCGCCTGGAGGCGGCTACGCCCAACTGCTACCACTTCGCGTTCCGCTTCGCCGACGCGTATTCGAACGCCGATGCCACGTTCATCGGGGCGTCGCCCGAGCGTCTGTTCCAGCGCGATGGCTGGCGCGTCCAGAGCGAGGCCGTCGCCGGAACACGCCCCCGCGGTCTGCTTCGGGGCGACGATGCCCGTCTGCGCGATGAACTGCTCGGCAGCGAGAAGGACCTCCGCGAGCACGGCTACGTCCGCGACGCCATCCTCGCCGGGCTGCGCCTGTTCACGGAGACGCTCGACATCGACGCGCAGGCGAGCGAGATGGCCCTCGCCAACAAGCGGCACCTACGCTCCGGCATCCGCGGACTCCTGCACGACGGCGTCGCCTCGACCGACATCCTGGCTGCCCTCCACCCGACCCCTGCCGTGGGCGGCACGCCTACGGACGCCGCGCTTGCGTTCCTGCGCGATACCGAGCCGTTCGACCGGGGCTGGTATGCCGGACCCGTAGGCTGGGTGGGCGTCGATGCCGCCGAGTTTGCCGTGGCGATCCGCTCCGGGCTCGTACGCGACACCTCGCTGGCGCTCTACTCCGGCGCAGGCATCGTACGCGGCTCCGACGCCGACGCCGAGTGGGCCGAGATCGAGCACAAACTGAGCGACTTCCTCGACGTGCTCGGCCTGGGTCGCGGCCTCGGCGACGGCCACGCCAGTGGTGACGGGCAGACCGACCTGCGCGTCCCGCGCCTCTCGCTGGGGTGAGTGCGGCGGTGTGGCAGTGCGTCGGTATTGCTGTGCTGCCCACAGATGCGCGGGAGCAGGACTTGAGACTGGAGCTGGAGAGGCGCGTTTACCTCACCGCCTCACCGCGACCCGCATCGGCAGACCGGCTTTCGCCTTCAGGATGATGCCCGCATCGAGCTTCGGTGGCGACTGCCACGTCGGTTCGAGGTGAAGCCGTTGGCCGAGCGTGGCCAGGACGAGGTGAGCCTGCAGGAGCGCGTGCCGCCGCCCAATGCAAATGTGTCGGCCGAAGCCGAAGGGGGCGTAATGGAGTCCAACGAATGCGTCTGGGGCGCCATCCTCGCTGAGGAAGCGCGTCGGATCGAAGGCATCGGGGCGGTCCCAGAAATCGGGATGGCGATGCAGCGCGTAAGGGCACAGCATCACGTGTGCTCGGATCGGCACGTGCCAGCCCGCACCGTCCATGTCCGGCATCACGTCGTCGTCGAGGGCAATGCGGTGGTAGGCCCAGGCGGGTGGATAGAGCCGCAGCGTCTCGTGGAGCACCGCCTCGGTATAGGGCAGCGCGCGGAGGTTGGCGAGCATTGGCGCGCGATCAGCGAGCGTGGCATCCAGTTCGGCGTCCATGCGCGCACGCACGTCGGAGTTCGCCCCGAGACTCATCCAGGCAGCCGAAAGAGCACCCGCTGTGGTGTCGAAGCCCGCGAAGAGGAACGTGTTGAGTTCGTCGCGAATCTGCTTCCGGTCGAGCGTCCCTTCGGACTCGGCGTCCAGGAGCAGGCGGAGGAGCGGCGCAGGCGTAAGGGCACGCGGGTCGCCGTCAGGCAGCGCGGCGCGTTCGATCACGTCGTAGGTGACCGCGTCGATACGAGCAAGTGCGGCCGTGGCGCGCGCCGTCCCCGGCGGACGCAGGCGACGCAGGCCCGGCGTCCCATTCCAGACGCGCCGGAGGAAGTTGTTGGCCAGGCTCGCGTGCTGAAGCACGATGTCGAGGTCCGCGATCATCGCGTCGGCGTCGATCTGCCAGGCGGGTGCGAACATGGTCCGCGTCATCACCCGCAGGAGCAGCCGCTTCATCGCCGCCTGCACGTCCACCACGTCCCCGTCCTGCCACGTGTCGAGGAGCGCGTCCAACTCGGTGCGCAGGGCCGTCTCGACGGTGGCGTCGTACTCCGTGCGAAACGCCTGCCCCACAAGGCGCCGCTGCTGTTTCCAGAGATCGCCTTCGCTCGTGAACAGCCCCTGCCCGACGAGCGGCCGCAGGTCGTCGAGGAGCTTGCCGCGCGTGTAGTTCTCGACGCGGTCGCGCAGGACGTGACGGACGAGGTCAGGGTGGTTGACGAGGTACGTCTCCGCGTCGGACAGGTGGAGGTAGACGAGCGGCCCGTAGGTGCGCGCGATGTGTGTGAAGGCTCCGAGTGGGTCGCGCATCAGGCGCGGCAGCAGCCGCACGAAGCCCCAGCCCTGAGGGCCGGGCGGGGCTTCGGTTCGCACGCGAACGGGTGGGGTGGGGGCGGTCGGCATCAGCATCAGCGAAGGTTGGGAAACCTACGCTGAGCGACCCAGGTGCGCCTGCAAAGACGCAGGGAACCCAAGTGGGGGCTATGGGGCAGCGTACCGGAACGAGGTACCGTGGTCGTTATGTAGAAGGCCTCAATTTTGCGGGGCCTTGCCGGTTGAGGGGATCCCTTCCCCGTATCATCATTTCCCTTCACACCCCTTTCTCCTAGCGCTTCGATTCGTGAAAGTCAGCGATCAGATCCTCAACGCCGAAACGCCGCCGATTTCCTACGAGATCATCCCGCCCAAGCGCGGCACCAACATCGAGAGCGTCTTTGGCATCGTGGAGCAGCTCAAGCCGCACGAGCCGCCGTTCATCGACGTGACGAGCCACGCGGCCGAGATCTACTACGAGGAGATGCCCGACGGCACCGTGCGCAAGCACGTCAAGCGCAAGCGCCCCGGCACGCTCGGGCTGTGCGCGGCCATCCAGCACCGCTTCGGCATCCCTGCCGTGCCGCACCTGCTCTGCCAGGGCTTCACCCGCGAGGAGACCGAGGACGCCCTCATCGAACTGCACTACCTCGGCATCCGCAACGTGCTCGCGCTACGCGGCGACGACAAGGGCTTCCGCAAGCCTACCGCCAACAACCGCTCACGCAACAACTACGCCGAGGACCTCGTCCGGCAGATCGACAACATGAACCGGGGCCAGTTCCTCGAAGAGCTCATCGACGCGCAGGCGACCGACTTCTGCGTCGGCGTGGCGGGCTATCCAGAGAAGCACTTCGAGTCGCCCAACCCGACGTGGGACGTGCTCGCGCTCAAGCGCAAGGTCGATGCTGGCGCGGATTACATCGTCACGCAGATGTTCTTCGACAACAAGCACTACTTCGACTTCGTCGAGCGCTGCCGCGAGGTCGGCATCACGGTGCCCATCGTGCCGGGCCTGAAGATCATTACGTCGAAGAAGCACCTCACGTCGCTCCCAGCGTTCTTCCACCTGGAGATCCCAGAGGCCCTCGCGGCCGAGGTCGAAGCCGCCGACCGCAAGAACGTCTCGGCCGTCGGCATCGAGTGGGCGCGCCAACAGTGCGAGGAGCTACTCGAAGGCGGGGCTCCTGCGCTCCACTTCTACATCATGCAGACCGCCAAGCACGCCCTCCAGGTCGTCGAGCCGCTGCGGAAGATGGCGTAGGGAGCGTGCAGCAGTGTTGGCGTGCGGCGGTGTCGCGGTGCTGAGAACGGGACTTGATCCCGCAGTGAAATCGGAACACCTTGCGCCTCACCGCCTCACCGCCTCACCGCCTCACCGCCTCACCGCCCCGCGCTAGCCCTCCCGCACCAGCGGCATGGTCATGCAGCGGGCCCCGCCGCGACCGCGGGAGAGCTCGTGGCCGGTGAGTTGGAGGGCGATCTTCTCGCCGACGGGGACGGTGCCGTTCTCGTAGAAGGAGAGGAAGTGCTCGGCGTTGACGACGTGGAAGCCCTGGTCGCGCAGCGCGGCGAAGGTGTGGCGGTTGCGCTCGTAGGCCAGCACCAGGTTCGGCGCGACGGCGAAGAGGTTGGCCCCGTCCGTCCACTGCTCGCGCTCCTGGTTGAGCGGATCGGCGCCGCCGCACGGGATGAACGCGAATGGATGCCCCGTCAATTCCTCGATGGCAACCTGCACGCTGGGCAGCACGCGCGTCTGGAAGCGTCCGCCCCCTGCGGTGGTGGCGTCGTACTCCGAGAAGTGGAAGACGTTGTGCCGCTCCCGCGCGATGATCGGCGGGTAGACCATGCACGTCGCGTCGTCGATGAAGGTGAACACCGTGTCGAGGTGCATGCACGAGCGCTTGTTCGGCAGGTTGACCATCAGCACGTCCGTGACGGGCGTCTCGGCGAGCAGGCGCTCAGTGACCGCCATGACGCCGCCGAGCGAGGTCCGCTCCGACTGCCCGATGAGCACGAGCGACTCGTTGACTACGAGGAGATCGCCACCTTCGAACGAGACATAGTCGGGCAGGACGAACAGCTGGTCCCGGTGCGCGGCGAAGCGCGGGTGGTGGCGGAGGATCGCCTCGATGATGACGCTCTCGCGGCGGCGGGCGTCCGTGGCGGCGCGGCTCATCACCACGTGGCTACCCACCACGGCGCAGAGGTCGCGGGTGAAGAGCAGGTTGGGCAGCGGCGGGGCGACCAGAGGCAGCGGCGATTGGCCGGTGACGGCGAAGCGGTAGAGCGCGTCCGGGTCGAGCGCGAGGAGGTCGGTCTCATAGCGTGCGTAGTTGCGTGCCGGGAGCGCCCGGCTCAACTCCGCCACGAACCACGCGCGGGCGTCGGCCCCAGCGTCCGCGTCCTCGAACGTCTCGCGGAGGAGCGCTCCGATCTGAAGCACGGCCTCCGGCTGCCCGACGACGCGCTCGAACACGGCGCACAGCTGCTGGTGCTCCTCGCGGGCGCGGTCGGTGAACAGGATGTCGTCGAAGAGGAGGTCGTCTTTGTTGTCCGGGGCCACGAGCGACATCTCCTCGCCAGGCGTGTGGACGACGACCTGGCGGAGCAGCGCCGTCTCGGACGTGACGTGCAGCGTATCGACGGCGTCGGACGGGCGAGCGGGAGCAGGGGGAGCGGTAGGCATAGGAGAGCGCCAAGGGGGGAGGGCGCAGAAGCGGCGAGGCCAGCGAAAACGCCTGCCGGGGCGTCCCAGCAGGCGTTCGGAAAGTACGAGGTCGAGGGCGCGGCCGTAGAACGGTCGCTGACGCGCAGAGTCACCGTCGGCGCTTGGCGAGGAGCTCGACGAAGCGGAGCACCACCGCGATGACGAGCAGCACCACCAGCACGGGGAACACAAACTCCAGCAGGGCGACGCCGAGTTGGAGCAGCATCGACAGCAGCGAGAAGGCGATCATGAGCACGATCGCCACAAGAACAAGCTGGAGGATGCGCTGGATGGTCATGGATCCATTCATAGTGGAAAGCCGGATTGCATGTCTACACGCACTAAATGCGTTGCAACAAGGGAAGGTCCGCGCGAGCGCGGGGGAGTCTACAACGTCGTAAAGAACTCAGCAAGCGCGATGCCCGCGCCGTTGCGGTCGAAGCCGCCTAGGAACAGTATTCGGCCATCGGCGAGTTTGGTTGCGGTGTGGTCGGAGCGGCCCACATTGAGGCGGGGGGCGCCGGAGGCCAGGGGAAAGGCAAAGAAGCGTCCGGCGTCGGCGGCGTAGACCTCGGCTTCGGGCACAGGTGCCCCGGTGCCGCGCACCTGGCCGCCAGCCACAAGCACCAGCCCGGGCTCGATGGCGTCTCCGGCGTGGCCGATGCGCGCGGTCGTCATGGGACCTACCGGCACGTCGTCGTAGCTGGGGTTGAGCCCGAGCGTGACCGCGAGGGCGACCGAGTCCACGGCGATGTCGTTGGGGGGCACGTAGGTGCCCGCGAGCAGGAAGTCGCCGAAGCCCTGCTCGTCCTGCGCGCCGAGCGCGGTGAACGTGAACGCCGAGACGGCGGTGGGCGTGCGCGCCAGCGCCGGGCCGACGCTCAGGCCGCTGTCAAGCGTCGGCCCAGCGCCCAACCCGTCGTTCGGCGGGACGAGTTCGAGGATCCGAAAGTCAGAGCGTGTGCCGACCGCCGTCCCCGAGCTCGCGATTCGTCCCCGGCCGCCGATGACGTAGACGAACGTGCCGCCGTCGACCGTGACGACGTGCGCAGCGTGGTCTGCCCGGATCACAGCGGGGCTCCGTTCGGAGAGGGTGACCCGGGTAAAGGTCTCGGTGCGCGGATCGAACAACTCGCCGTCGGTGACGAAGTCGCCGAAGCCGCTGGCCGGGGACTGGCGCACGCCCCCCAGGAGGAGCACGCGCCCGTCGGGGAGCAACGAGGCCGTGTGGCCCGCACGCGCCTCCACCATCCGAGCCGAGAGGGTCTCGAACCGATTCGACTCCGGGTTGAACACGTAGGCTCGGTCGCGCACCGCGCCGTCGCGCTGCGGCGCCCCTCCTGTGACGAGGACGCGCCCGTCTTCCAGGCGCACCGCCGCATGCCCCCCGAGCGCCTCCGGCATCAGCACGAAGGCGGGGCCCGTGGTCTCCAGGGCGAAGGCGGCTGGCAGGAACACGCCGAAGCGTGTGGCGCGCGACACGTTGCCGCCCACGTCCTCCGCTTCGATCTGGAGGGCGTTCACCCCACGAGCAAAGGCAAAGTCTAAGCGGTAGGTCTGCGTTTCCGGGTCGAACGCCGCGCCGCGCCCGTTGACCCGCACCGTGTCGATGCCGCGCAACTCGGAGTCCACCTGCACCTCGACGACCACAACGGGCTCGGTCACCACCGTTGACAGGTTGGGCGATAGGATTGTGATGGACGGCGGCGACTCTTCCACGAACGGGCGGTCGCACCCGGCGCCGATCGCGAGCACGAGGGTGAGGAGGACGAGGGCGGAGAGAAAGCGCATAGGGCGGAGCGAAATCAAGCACGGACGCACGAAACGGGCGACCTCCTGGTTCCGGTATGGGCGCGCCTGCTTTTGCCCTAGCGCATGAATTTTCCTACCTGTCCGGCGCGTCGAAGGGCGCGTCGTAGGCGACGTGCTCAAGAGCGAGCCCGTGCGCGGGGGCGGCCGGCCCGGCAGCCCGGCGGTCTTGCGTGGCCAGAATGCCCGTCATCGCATCGACGGGGCGCTTGCCGTGGCCCACCTCGACGAGCGTGCCGACGAGCGCGCGCACCATCCCGTGCAGGAAGCGGTCCGCGACGACCTCAAAGCGCCAGTCGCCCGGGCGCGGCTCTGGCACCCAGGAAGCCTGCGTGATCGTGCAGACGCGGTTGACCGTGGCCGACTGCGTGCGGCAAAACGCGCCGAAGTGATGCGTCCCGAGGAGAGCCTGCGCGGCCTCGTTCATGCGGGCGAAGTCGGGCGCAGGTTTGACGTGCCAGCGGGTATGCCGGTCGAGGGCGCGGGCGGTCGTGGCGATGTGGTAGTGGTAGCGCCGTGCGCGGGCGTCGTAGCGCGCGTGGAAGGCGTCGGCGCAGCGCTCAGCGGCGAGCACGGCGATGGCGTCCGGCAGCAGCCCGTTGAGCGATCGCCGCAGCCGGTAAGGGTCCACAGAGGCTCCGCCCGGCGTGTCGAAGTGGGCCACCTGGCCCCGCGCATGCACGCCAGCGTCGGTCCGGCCCGAGCCCACGAGGCTGACCTCGCTGCGCAGCACCGTGGCCAGCGCCCGCTCGATCTCAGCCTGGACGGTCGGCTGGTCGGGCTGCACCTGCCAGCCCGCGTAGGGGCCGCCGTCGTATTCGACCAAGAGGCGAAATCGCATCGGGCAGAGAGGTCGAGCAGAGAAGGATGAGACAAGCAGACCAGGCAGGTGACAGCTCCGGCACGCTGTAACTTAGCGTCCCCCTCCTCTCCACGTCGTGCCATGCCCCGAGCCAATATCTACCTCACTGGCTTCATGGGCAGCGGCAAGAGCACCGTCGGTCCTGTGCTGGCCTCGCGGCTCGGCGCGGCCTTCGTGGACCTCGACGCAAGCATCGAACAGACGACCGGGCTGCCCATCCCTGTGCTCTTCGCCAACGAGGGGGAAGCCGCATTCCGGCGAGCAGAGCGGGCGGCGCTACAGGCAACGACCGAGCGTCGCGGCCTCGTTGTGGCGACTGGGGGCGGGGCCCTGCTCGACGAGTCGGCATACCGGCTCGCGGCAGCAGCCGGCGCCGTTGTCTACCTACGTGTGCCCACCGACCTGCTCGCCGCCCGGCTGGAGCCCGCAGCGGCGGAGCGCCCTCTCTTGCACGATGCTACAGGCGTTCCGCTCACGGGCACGGCCCTGCACGCCCGCATCGATGCGCTGCTCGCACAGCGCGAGCGCGCCTACGAGCGTGCCGACGTGGTCGTGCAGGCTGACGCTCTTTCCGCCAGCACCGTGGCGGCGTGGATCGCGAAAGCGCTGAATCGCTAGCTGAGCACGGTGACGCCGACGCTCGGGGCGGCGGCTAAGCCCTGCGTTCGTTCTGCGCGATATTGTAGCGCCTGTGCTCGACCCATCCGTACCCCGTCTGCCCTTCGATCCTCACGCCATGCGCCTGCCCCGTGCTATCGGCTCTGCCCTGCTGCTCGCCCTGCTAGTGGCAGGGCCCGCGTGGGCGCAGGAGGAGCCGCTCGACATCTTTGGCTACTTCCAGGCGCAGTTCCTCTACGAGAACGTCGACGAGGAGCGCTTGCAGGGAGCATCGCCGACGTTTCTGTCCGAGAACGTCATCGATCGTGACGAAGACGTCACGTCGTTCAACCTGCAGCAACTCAACCTCTTTTTCCGCAAAGCACTCGGCTCGAAGTCCACCGCCTTCGTCGACCTCGAATTCATCAACACCTTCTCGACGGGCGATGGCACGGGCTCCGCCGCGCTCAACGAGGCGTGGGTGAGCTACCGGATGAAGCGTGGCCTCGTGTTCAAGCTTGGCCTGCACGTCCCGCCGTTCAACCGGCTCAACGAGATCAAGAACCGCACACCGCTCCTGCCCTACGTCGTGCGGCCCCTCGTGTACGAGACCTCGTTCGAGGAATTCCTGGCGCTGGAAGACTATCTCCCCAACCAGGCGTTTGCGCAGGTCAGCGGCACGCTGCCCTACCGGGACATGCGGCTCAGCTACGCGGGCTACCTCGGCAACACGGGCAACGTCAACACGAACCCGCTCCGCGGGCAGACGGGCGTGGACACGACCACGGCAGTCCTGGTCGGAGGGCGCGTCGGTGCTCGGGTAGGGCCCATGGAACTGGGCCTCTCCGCCTCGCGCGACGTCACGAATCGGTTCGAGTCCCTCGGCGACACGCTGAGGCTGGCGCCGGGCGCCCTGCGCGACGTCCCGCGCCTCCGCTTCGGCAGCGACCTCCAAGTGCTTTGGGGACCCTGGTCGCTCGACGCCGAGATCCTGCGCGTCAGCTTCGACGACGACCAGGAGACGATCAGCCTCCGGCGTACGTTCTACTACGCAACCCTCGGCTACGAGCCGCATCCGGCATGGCTCGGCTACGTCTCGTTCTGGAGCAGCGATGAGTTGGGGCGGCTGCGCAACGAAGTGAGCAACGCCTCCTTGCGCCAAGGCTCCGACGTGGACGTGCTCACGGCTGGCCTCTCCTTCGCGCCCACAGATCGGGTGCGGCTCAAGGGCCAGTACGCCGTCGTCTGGCTGAGCGATGACGAACGGTCCTTCGGGTTGACGGACAACTCGGAGAACCTGGTCAAAGTGTTCGACCAGCGCTCGCACGTCCTCACCCTCGCCGTCTCGGTGATGTTCTAGGGGAGGCTATGGAACCAACAGCTACGGCAATCAGAAGGCGCGCGATGGGGCTGCTCTTGGTAGGGCTGCTCTTGGCAGTGGGGGCCGCAGTGGGCACGCCCGGCGCGCTGGCCCAGAACAGTGCGCAGGCCCAGAGCAATGCGCAGGCCCAGAACGAGGCATCGATGCAGGGAAGCCGTGCCGTGGCCGTCGTCGTGCACGTCGATGTACCGGAGACCTCGCTCGACCGGGCAGACCTCCTCGACCTCTACCTCGGCGACGTACGCTTCTGGGACGATGGCACCCGTGTGATCCTCTTCGACCAGCGGCGAACCACCGAGGTCAAAGAGTCCTTCTACGACTACCTCGGGCGCAGCATCTCGCGGATGAAGTCGCTGTGGCTGCGCCGGCGCCTGGCCGGCGAGGGCGACCCGCCCGAAGCGCTCGCTTCGGACGCCGACGTGCTCGCCCAGGTCGCGGAGACGCCCGGGGCCATCGGCTTTGTGCGCGCCGACCGCGCCCGCGATGCCAGCGATGTCCGGGTGGTGCGCCTGGTGCCCATGAAATGACGCGCCCTTGGTGAAAGGACGCCCCGCTGAGGGAGAGGCTGCCAACGTGTAACTTCGCGCGGTACTCACGCCCGCCCGCCATGCCGTTTCGCGACCTCAGCATTGCCACCAAGCAGAAGCTCGGCTTCGGCTTCATCCTGCTCTTGATGGTAGGAGCGGGGCTGTTCGCCGTCAACCGCAGCCGCGCCATCTCCGATGAGGCCGAGCAGACGGTGGCGCTCTGGCTCCCGCGCGTGGTGGCGATCTCGGACGTCAACCTGGAGGTCGGCGAGCTCCGGATCCGGCAACTCCAGCACGCTACGGCCACCGTCGATTCGGTCCGGCAGGCGCAGGCCGTGGCCATGATCGACCTCATCGACGCGATCAACCTCAACCTCGACACCTACGCGGTGCTCACCGAGACGGCGCAGGCGCGGGGGCTGAACCCCGCTACGGAGCGCGACCTCTACGCCCGCTTCGAGAGCTTCTGGGAGGAGTACCTCGACATCGCCAACCAGCTGCTGACGCTCACCGAACTGGGCGCTGAGAGCCGCGCGACGAGCCTGCTGCGCGGCGAGGCTACGGAGGTCTATCAGGGCATGAGCGCCACCCTCGCCAACCTCGTGGAGGCGAACCGGACCCAGGCGGCCGCTGGCGCAGCGCGGGCCGAAGAGACGTTCCGCGCTACGACTGTCGTGATCATCGTGCTGCTGGCGGCCGCAGCGCTCCTGGCCGTCGGTATCGTCTCCACGCTCGTCGCCTCGATGGCCGGGCCCGTGCGACGGCTCGCCGGGGCGGCTGACCGCATGGCAGAGGGCGACCTCGATGTCTACGTCGAACCGTCGGCCAAGGACGAGCTCGGGCGGCTCACCCACTCGTTCAACGTGATGGCCGCCTCGCTCCGCAAGGCCCAGCGGCAAACCGAAGAGCAGGCCGCTAAGCTCCAGGACAACGCGGCCATGCTCCAGCAGCAGACCGACATGCTCCAGGGCAAGAACGACGAACTAGCCTCGGCCAACGACGAACTCGCCACCACGCTCGACCAACTCCAGGAGATGCAGCAGCAGCTCGTCATGCGCGAGAAGCTGGCGTCGCTCGGGCAACTCACGGCCGGGATCGCCCACGAGATCAAGAACCCACTCAACTTCGTCAACAACTTCGCGGCGCTCTCCATCGACCTCATGCAGGAGGTCGACGAAGTGCTCCAGGAGTCGCTCAGCAAACCCGTGAGCGACGTGCTGCCCGACCTCGACGAGGTGCTCGCGGACCTGCGCACCAACGTGGCCAAGATCAACGAGCACGGCACCCGCGCCGACCGCATCGTGCGTGGCATGCTGCTCCATGCCCGCGGCCAGCCCGGCGATCGCCAGCGCATCGCGCTCAACGCGCTCCTCGACGAGCACGCGCGCCTCGCCTACCACGGCATGCGCGCCCGCAAGCCTGGGTTCAACGTGGACCTCCGGACCGAGCTAGACCCTGCCGTGGGCGAGGTCAAGGTGGTGCCGCAGAGCATCGGGCAGGTGATGCTCAACCTGCTTACCAACGCGTTTCACGCGGTCAACGAGCGCCGACTGGCCGACGAGAGCGGAGACTACGCGCCCGTAGTTACGCTCCGCAGCACGCGCGACGACAACGGCATTCGTATCTCGGTGACCGACAACGGCGCAGGCGTCAGCGAAGCCAACCAGGCCCGCATCTTCGAGCCGTTCTTTACGACCAAAGGCCCCGGCGAAGGCACCGGCCTCGGGCTCTGGTTGAGCTACGGCATCGTCACGCAGGGCCACAGTGGCACCCTCGACCTGACAAGCACGCTCGGTGAGGGGACGACCTTCACCGTGACGTTGCCTACGGAGTAATGAGGAGGAAGTCTGAAGGATGAAGGGATCGCTTCATCCTCTGGGTATGTCGATCTTCCTGGAGCCTACTCCTTGCCGAAAAAGTGGTAGAGGATGAGGCCGCCGAGCGGGAAGAAGACTACGATAAGCGACCAGATCAGCTTAGAGCTTGTGCTCTTGCGGCTGTTGACGATCTCGACGAGTGCGATGACATCGAGAATGATGATGATGAGACCGCAAGGACCCCATGCAAGCGGATTGCGGAGGCCGTCGATGAGGTTGTCCGGCGCTGCACAGCCTGCAAGCACCAGTGGCAGCGCTACAAGGCCAAGGATGATGGCAGCGGTGCGTTGCCAGACGGAAGAAAGCGTAGGCATAGGAGGCGAGTGGGGACTCGTGAATGAGGCTCGGTGGGGCGCTAGCGCCGGGCGTCGCGGACCCGCTTCTGGCCGAAGGCGAGGTACCACACCACCCCGACGACGGGGACGCACAGCACCAGGATGAACGCCACCTTTGCTCCGACCGCGAGGTACGACTTCCACACGGCGAGGCTGGCTAGCATCGCAAGCACCGCGTTAAGCACGGCGATCAGCGTCACCAAGAGCGTCTTGACGAGGCCGACCAGCGAGGCAGCCAGGATCAGGTCGAGGGCGAGCATGGCGAAGAGGGAGGGTGAGCGGTGGCACGTGGGTAAATAGTACGGAGCAGGTTCCGGGGAGGTTACGAGGTGAGCGCCCCGTCGGTATGTTGCGCAGCGTCACGGTGACCGGAGCGCCGTTTCTTTGTTCGCTTCACCCCCTCCGCTATCCCTCCTGTGCCATGTGGCGTCTGCTCTCCGTTTCTCTGCTTGTCGTGCTCACCGCTACGGTAGGCATGCCCTCTGTCGCGGCGCAGCAGGCCGGGCAAATCACCGTCAGCGGCGAGGCGTCGCGCACCGTCCAGGCCGACCGGGCGCTCGTCTATCTCGCCTTCGAGACGGAGGGCACCACCGCCAACGAGGCACTCGACCGCCACCAAGCCATCCTCGGCGACGTCAACGTGCTCCTCGATAGCCTCGGCATCGCCGAGGAAGACGTGCGGGTCGAGAACCTGGCTGTCCGGCAGCAGCAGGGCAGTCGGCGCGGCATGAGCGCGGGCAACGGAGACGAGGAGACGTTCGTGGTCAGCCGAGCGCTCGTGGTCACGCTCGACGACCTCGACCTGGTCCAGCCGGTCACCGTGGGACTCGCCCGTGATGCCGCCGACCTAGAAGCTGCCCTCGCCGTCCGCGGCCGCAACGTCGAGGTCCGCTACACGGTCCGCGACCCGGAGGGCATTCAGGACACGGTGCTCGCCGAGGCGATGCGGCGCGCTCAGGCCCGTGCCGAGTTGGTCGCCGCTGCCGCTGGCGTCGCCCTCGGCCCGGTGGTGAGCGTCCGTGAGCGCGGGGCCTACAACGGCGAAGGCAACGGCATGGGCTTCGAGGAGATGGCCGAGGTGTCCATGCTGGCGCAGAGCCAGATGCTGCTCGCCAACGAGTCCCGCGTGACGGTCAGCGTCGTCGTGAGCTACGAGATCGGCGACGGCTGACGGGTGGACGCGCGCGCGGCGATTGCCGAAGTTAGAAGCGGCTGGGCGTCGTCCTCAGCCACGCTCCCATCCTGACCGCACGCCGCCCCGTCCTATGCACACCGCTCCCGCCTCCTTCGAAGACGACCAGCGATTCATGCGGCTTGCCATCGAGGCGGGCATGCAGGGTGTTGCGAAAGGGCAGAGCCCGTTCGGCGCCTGCATCGTGAAGGACGGGGCCGTCGTGGCGTGCACGCACAACGTGGTGTGGCTCACCACCGACATCACCGCGCACGCCGAGGTGCACTGCCTGCGCCAGGCGTGTCTCGAACTCGGCACGATCGACCTGTCGGGGTGCACCATCTACTCGACGACGGAGCCCTGCCCAATGTGCTTCTCCGCGATCCACTGGGCCCGCATCGAACGCATCGTCTTCGGCACCTCCATCGCCGATGCTGAAGCGTCGGGCTTCAACGAACTCGCCGTCTCCAACGAGACGCTCAAGGAGATCGGCCATACCAATGTCGAGATCGTCGCGGGTTTCCTGCGCGACGAGTGCCAGGCGGTCTTCGACGCCTTCAACGCCCGCGTAGACAAGGCAACGTATTGAGGATTTGGGATAAGGTAGATCGCGTTCGAAAAGGTTCCGATTTTGGCTTGATAACAGCTGTGTAGGCTGACGCATTTCAATCGTCAATCGTCAATCAACCATGCCCCGCATCGTCCTCTTCATCGCCACGAGCCTCGACGGCTTTGTCGCGGACGCGGATGGCGGCGTGGACTGGCTTTTCACAGACGCCGACTATGGCTACACCGACTTCTTCGACACCGTAGGCGCGCTCGCGATGGGGCGGACGACCTTCGACCAGATCCTCGGCTTTGGACCCTGGCCCTATGGCGACGTGCCTACGACGGTGTTCACACACCGTCCGCTCGACATACCCGAGGGCGTGCCTGCCGAAGTCGCCGAGGGCGATGTGGCTGCGTGGCTCGCCTCGCTCCGAGAGACGTCGCTCCCTGGCGACGTGTGGCTCGTGGGCGGCGGCGCGCTCGTGCGTAGCTTCCGCGAGGCCGCGCTCATCGACCGCTATGTGCTCTCGGTCCACCCCGTCCTGCTCGGCGACGGTATTCCTCTGTTCGCTGGGGCGCTCCCGCGTGCAGACCTTCGCCTGACCGCCACGACGTCGTTTCCGAGCGGCCTCGTTCAACTCACCTACGACCGCGCCTTGCTCCATGGCTGACGCCGACGGCTTTCTTCCGCTCGACTTCCGCGCGTACTCCCCCGAGACGATGGCGGACCGGGCGCGCACCTTTTTCGAAGACCTGGACCGCCGTCGTTCGGTGCGCGACTTCTCTGAACGGCCGGTGCCGCGCGCGCTCATCGAAGACGCCATCCGCACGGCGAGCACGGCCCCGAGTGGCGCGCACATGCAGCCGTGGACGTTCGTGGCGGTGAGCAACCCCGCGACCAAGCGTCGCATCCGCGAGGCGGCCGAGCAGGAGGAGTACGAGTCCTACCACGGGCGCATGTCCGACGAGTGGCTCGAAGCGCTCGCGCCCATTGGCACGGACTGGCACAAGCCGTTCCTCGAAACGGTGCCCTGGATCGTGGTCCTGTTCGCGCAGAACTACGGCCTCGACGACGCGGGCGCGAAGGTGAAGCACTACTACGTCCAAGAGTCGTGCGGCATCGCGGCGGGCCTCTTCATTGCCGCGCTGCACCGGATGGGCCTCGCCACGCTCACGCATACGCCGAGCCCGATGCGCTTCCTGAGCACGCTGTTGGAGCGCCCGGCCAATGAGCGCCCCTACATCCTCTTTCCCATCGGCTACCCAGCGGACGACGCGCAGGTGCCGGCGCTCCAGCGCAAGCCGCTGGAGGACGTGTCCGTCTGGGTCGAGTAGACGCCGAACTTTACCGGGTCGAGCTTACCGGATCGGGCGGACGACGCCCGCGCGGCAGCCAATCTTGCCGCCGATCACGCTGTACTCGACGCGGTCGCCGACGTTGGGGATCGGGCCGAGGAGCGCGCGTGAGGAGAACGGGATGCGGTCGGCTTCTTCGGAGCGCTGGACGTAGCCGGTACCTTTCTTGGCGTCGTAGGCCGTAACAATGCCGCGTGTCATGGGTGGGGCGGGCTAGGAGGGTGGGAGCGGAAGGCTAGAAAAACGTACGGGTGTGGCCTACGCAAGGACCGTGCAGCTTCCTTCAATCGGGCGTGCAGCCCGCGCGAATCCGGCGCGGAGCCGCGGTGAAATCGAGCGCATGCGCAGCAAAGCGCTTCGTGCGTAAGCGGTTACCTGCGTCTGATCAAGCGGTGGGCCTGCATAGGGCTGCGCCGTCCACGCGCCCAGTCCGTCACGCTGGCGCGATGCTTGTGTGGGCTAAAGGCGTGGCAATGGGGCGCCTCGGTTCCCACCAGACGGGCCTCGGCTTGCGGGATGTCGCTACACCTGGGACAGAAGCCACGCCGTGAGGTCAGCGAGCACCGTCTCCTTCTCCGGCTCGTTCATCGTCTCGTGGAAGAGGCCATCGTAGAGGCGGAGGGTGGTCTGGGCACCGGGGACATTCGCCTCGACGGCGTCCACAAACGCGCGCGAGCCGTCGGGGCTCGTGATGCGGTCGGCGGTGCCCTGGAACACGTAGAGCGGGACGCGAAACGCCGAGGCGTCTACCTGTTTCATGGCCTCGATCGACTCGTGGCCAGTGCGGGCGCGGATGGCTCCGGTGTGCGTGAGCGGGTCCTCCTGGTAGTTGCGGATCACGCGGGGATCGCGCGAGAGGCCCTTCAGGTCGAGCTTGACCGTGGGCAGCCGAGGGGCTATGCGTGCGATGGGCGCCGCGACCTTCTGCAGGAGCGGAGCCACGTCGGTTTGCAAGCCCGGCGAGGAGAGCACGACGCCAGCGAGGCCGTCGGTGCCGTGCTCGGTGACGTAGCGCGCCACTACGAGGCCGCCGAGCGAGTGGCCAAGCAGGAAGAGCGGTGGAGCAGTCTGGTCGCCGCCCACGGTAGCACGTAGGGCGGGGAGGCGATCGCGAACCCGTTGCAGGTCTGCCACAAGCGCGTCGAACTCCTCGATGTAGGCGCGCTCGCCCGACGACTCGCCGTGGCCGCGCTGGTCGTAGGCGATGACGCGAAAGCCGTGCATCATCAGGTGGGCCGCGACGTGGGCGTAGCGCCCCGAGTGCTCGGCGATGCCATGCACGAGCAGCACCTCGGCGCGTACGTTGCCGAGTTCCGGCGACCAGGCGCGCGTGAACAGCGTCGCCCCGTCGGGTGTCTGAATGGAGTCGGTCGCGTGCAGCACGGTGCGTGAAGGCTGAAAGAGACGATGGTGGGCCGACTCCAACCTACACCCCGAACGCCCCCGCGTACTGAGTACCCCGAACATCGACCCGCTTGCCCCGATGACCGTCTGCCAACACCGCCCAACCCGCGAGACCATCCTCGCCCTCGTCGACGACGAACTACGAGCACTGCAGGAGGTGGGCGAGGAGCCGCACGCGATCGTAGTGGGGCCCTCCGCCTACGAACACCTCCGCAAGGGAATCGGCGCACTCAACCAACGCGGTGCGGGCTTCTTCGAGACGTATCGGTACGTACCCATCGTGGTGGATCCGTTCCGGGCCGACGAACTCGTGGTGGTGCCTAAGCCCCGCGTCGTGGCAGACGGAGTTCGCTGCATGGAGCGCTGACGGCATCGGGTGTTGACGCATCGTGTGTTGATGATGATGCCAGGAGCGCCGACGCCCAACACCGCACCCGGGGTTGTCTAAATCGACCTAGACTTGAACCGACATGGTCTGGTAGCTTTTCATACACCCTGGCTCGCGCACCCCCGGCGTAGCTCTCCGTTCTATCACCCGCGCTCGGTCCTCTGCGCTTGCGCCTCCCCTCTGCCCCAGATTTCTCTGCTGTTGCTCCGCGGCGCGCGCTGTTGCTCGCCTCGGTGTGCCTGTGGGCCTGCCTGACGGTGCCCCCAGCGCTCACGCAGGCGACAGCGTCCACACCGGACACGAGTGCGTTCGCAGGCATCCGGGCGCAACTCGAAGTGGGTGCAGGAGGAGCAGCGCTAGCGGGCATCCGCGAACTCGTCCCACGGCTGGCTGAGGCGGGCGATCCCGCAATGGAGGCGGAGGCGCTGCTGCTGCTCGGCGTGGCACTGCAAGCCAATGCGCTGCACGAGGATGCCCTCGGCACCTACGAGCGCGCGCGCGCCATCGCGGAAGGCGCGGCCGACCGTGCGCGGCAAGGGCAGGCCTACCGTGGGTTGGGCGCGAGCTTCCAAGCCCTCGACCGCTTCGAGGAGGCCGCCGTGCACTTCGGTGCCGCCGTGCCGTTTTCCGAGGACGATCCGCCCGCCCAGATTGCGCTGCTCCGGGCGCAGAGCCGGGCCTACCTCCTCGCGGGGCGGGGGCAGGAAGCGCGGATCGCGGCCGTCGAGAGCGCTGAGGCGGCAGAGGCTGCGGGCCTGGTCGCTGAGCAGGCCGAGAGCCTGCGCCTGGCCGCGGCGACCTCGGCAAGCATCGGGCAGCATGACCTGGCCTATCGGACCTTGCGCCGTGCCGAAGGCTTGCAGGAGGCCGAGTTCGCGGAGCAGCTCGCCGCGCAGCGTACTGACCTCGAGCGCAGCCTCCTGGCCGCCCTGGCCACGCGCGAGGCGGAGCGGCTCCGGGGCGACGAGCGCACGCAAGACCTACTGGAGGCCGAGCAACTGCGGTGGCGCCGCCGGGTGGCGATGGTGACCGGGGCCCTCACCCTCGGTGCCATCGGGATGGCGCTCGTGCTCTGGAGCCTCACGGCCTGGCGCCGCTACCGGATCCGGACGGCCGTGCGGCGACGCCGACGAAAACGACGCAGGCGGCTGCGCCGCCCTGCTGGTGTCTCGGCGGTGCCCGAGTCGGTGGCTGTGCCGGAGTCTGTGGCTATGCCCGAGGCTGTGGCTATGCCGGAGTCCGTGTCTGGGACTGCTGCAAAGCCGGACGTGGCTGCCGACACCGCCGCTCCCCCTGGGCAGGACGCGTTCCCCGACATGGCTCTGCCCGACGCCGTGCTCCCCGACATCGAATCAGAAGCCGACCACGATGGGACGCGCGGGGCAAGCCCGGGGCCTATGTCTGGAGATGCCCTGCCAGACAACGTCCGCGCGGACCAGGCTGATGCAGGCGGCCCGGTAGGTCTGCCATTTGTCCGACCACGCGTGGCAACGTATGCAGGCAGCGAGACGCTGCCGACGACGGCAGCCGAGCGCCTCATGGCCGCCGCAGCGACGGCGCCGGAGGGGCTGAATGCCAAGCTGGGAGCGCTGCGGTTTCCGGCTGCGGGCGACACCGAAGAGACAGGACTCGCCCTCGCAGCCTTCCTCCTGGACCAGCAACTTGGCGATGGCGGGCCGGCCCCCGACCGCAGTCGTCTGCTGGGCCGTGCCGAGGTGCTGCGCCTGCTCCGGCATCGGGTGGTCCGTCAGGGCGTCGAGATCGACATGCAGGGCTTCCTCGAAGCACTCGGGGACTACGTGCTGCTGCGGCGAGGTAGCCTCGCCACGGGGGTCGGTGTGCGGGTAGAGGCCCCGCTCCGCGTGCCCGTGCGCTACGCCGCCCCCCTCGGCCTCATTGTCTACGAACTCGTCCTCAACGCCATCGAGCACGCGTTTGTGGGCCGCCAGACGGGCACCATCGCGCTTCGCGTGCGTCACGAGGGAGCGCACCTTCATCTCGAGGTCGAAGACGACGGGCGCGGCCTGCCGCAAGGGTTCAGCTTAGAGCGCTCGGGGGCCAGGGGGCTCTCGTTCGTGCGCGCGCTGGCCGCGTTCCTGAAGGCAGCGGTCGAGCTCCGCAGCAGTACCGGCGTCCTCTGGCGCGTCAGCGTCCACGTCGGCCACGCCGAGCCTTCGCCTACGGCGGCGTCCGGCACCTAGCGCGGACTGCTCCAGCGCTGCGGGACGCGGTGCCCCTTCGCCTCAAGCAGCGCCACCACGCTCTCATCGCCGACGAGGTGGCCGGCGCCGACCACCACGAACGCATCGTCAGCGCCGTCGAGGAGGGCCTCGATCTGCGGGACCCACGCCGCGTTCCGATCGCCGAGCAGGCGCTGCTTCACCTCGGGGAAGTCGACGAAGCCGTCGTTCATGAACGCATCCAGGGCGGCGGTGTCGCCCTCAGCCCACGCCGTCGTCATGCCGTCGAGCATTGTGGCCATCGAGCCCGCCTCGTCGAGCGTGTACCGCAGAAAGCTGGTCTGGGTGGTCATCGGCATCGTGTCGAAGAGGTCGATCTGGAAGGCGACCGTCTCCAGCGCGCGGACGGTCTTCTCGTCGGCGACGGCGCGCTCGTAGTAGTGCTGGTCGATGCCGTTCGCGTAGCCGCTTGTCATCAGTTCCAGGCTCGACAGGGTGAGGCTGAGCATCCAGGGCTCCATCTTGGACACGGCCGCCTCGGGCAGGCCGAATGGTGCCGTGACGGAGACGGCGCGGTCGTAGAGGCTGTCCGGCAGCACGTCCGCGAGCGTCGTGGTGTCGGGGAACATCCCGCGCTGCGCGAGTGCCATCGCCTGCGCCTGCATGTCGGCGAGGTCGATCTCGAACACGACCACGTCGGCGCTGTCGTAGGCCGCCTCGATGGGGGCAGCAAGCGGGAAGAGGTCGGGCCTTGCGAAGTGGATCGAGCCGAGGAGGTAGACTGTGTTGTCGGCGTCGGAGAGCGACCACAGCATCAGGGGCGCGCTCGTCGAATCCGACACGGCAGCATCTCGGGTCGTAGCGCTCTGTGCTGCGGCGGGGAGGGCGCAGACGAGCGTGGCAAGCGCCAAAAGGACGACGAGCGTGCGGGGCATGGGGCTAGACGGCTGAGTCGGAACGGATGTTGGGGACGACCGAGGCGGGTCGACCTACGCCCGGACTCCCTCGCAGTTGCACGGCACGACCGAGACGCCGCTCATGGACGCACAACCGCTACCTCGTTCCGCCGCGCGCGATTACTCCGTTTCGGTGTGGGCCGCGAACCTCTACGCGCTCGCGCTCATCCTACCGCTGGGTGCCGTCATGCTCGCCGCGCACAACCACGCGCACGGCATCGTCCACCTGGCGCGCGGCTTCGACGACTGGCTCGTCGGGGGGCGGTGGCTCGTCGGGCTCGGAGTCGGAGTCGTGACGCACGAGTTCTTGCACGGACTGGCCTGGCGCGTGCGCGGCGGGGCGCATTGGTCGTCGATCCGGTTCGGGTTCAGTTGGAAGGCGCTATCGCCCTATGCCCACTGTCGGGTCCCCATGACCGCCCGGGCCTACCGGGTGGCAGCGGCGACGCCCGGCATCGTGCTGGGCTTGGTGCCAGCGCTGGTCGGCGTGACGATGGGGTGGGGCATGTGGACGGCGTTCGGCTTCCTCTTCACCGTGGCCGCGGGCGGGGATGCCGTGACCCTCTGGGTGCTGCGTAACGTTCCCGGCGACTGGCTCGTAGAGGACCACCCTTCTCAGGCCGGGTGCCTCGTCTACGCCCCCGTGGAGGTTGCGCCAGAAGCATGAGCGCCTGCGCGGTCCGCTCGTCGCGCCGCATCGCCGCTCGTCGCAGCCCTTGGAACGAGGCGCATGGCTTTTGTTTGGGAGGGCGTACCGTTTCGCTCGTCACCTTCGTCCGGCTAGTTCGTTCCCCCGGCTAGTTCTCTGGAGCCTCCACCGCCTGTGTCCGCCCGCGTCGCCGAATCACCCACGTACCCGCCTCGCTTGGCCCCGGCCGACCGAGCGTGGGTCACCGTCGCCGTCATAGCGGCGTGGACGGTCCCGGCGGCCGTGGCGCTGGGGCAGACCTACCTCCAGAGCGCCCTCGCAGGCACCGACGTCGACTGGGCCCACGCGCTCTGGACGACCGTGCCGACGTGGGTGCTGTGGATGGCGCTGACGCCGCCGGTGGTGTGGCTGGCACGGCGCGCCATGCCTGAGGGCGGTTGGGCGACGGTGGTGATCCACGCGTTGGGGCTCGCCGCCGTGATGGCGCTGCACGCCGTCGGCAGCATGGCCGCGTTCCAACTCGGCGGGCTCATGGAGCGCTGGACGCTCGCGGGCTTCGAGGCGCACGTGACGCTGCGCGCGGCGGTCAACGCCGTCGCCTATGCGGTGGTGGTCGGCGGGACCTGGGCGTTCGACTATGCCCGGCTCGCGCATGCCCGCGAGCGGCAGGCCGGGCGGCTGGCAGCGCAGCTGGCCGAGGCCGAGCTGCGGGTGCTCAAGATGCAGCTCAACCCCCACTTCCTCTTCAACACGCTGCACTCCGTCGCCGCGACGGTGCGCAAGGGCGAGGACCGCCAGGCCGTGACCATGCTCACCCGCCTCGGCGACCTGCTCCGGCTGGCGCTCGACACCGAGGGGCGCCACACCGTGCCGCTGCGCCAGGAACTCGACGTCGTCCAGCGCTACCTCGACATCGAGATGGTGCGCTTTGGGGATCGGCTGCACGTGGAGCACGACGTGAGCCTGGCCGCCGCTGCCGCTGCGGTGCCGATCTGGATCCTCCAGCCGCTCGTCGAGAATGCCATCCAGCACGGCATCGCGCCGCATGCCGCCGAGGGCACGATCTCGATTCGAGCGCGCAAGGTGGAGGCTGGCCGCCAGGCGAAGCTGGTTCTCGAGGTGCGCGACAGCGGACCGGGGCCTGCAGAGGGGGCCGTCCGCGAGGGCGTAGGTCTGGGCAACGTCCGGGCACGTCTCCATGCCCTCTACGGCAACACCGCTGACCTCACCCTCGATGTCGGAGAAAAGGAAGAGGGCAACGGGTTCGGCGTCCACCTCACCCTCCCCTTCGTCCGTGCTGAGACGCCGCGCTCTGTCGCGGAGTGGGTCCGCAGCCCCGAGTAGTTTTTGCCCAGGTTGACCGATGCCTACCGCGTTTTCTGCCCCGCTCCGCGTGCTCGTCGCCGACGATGAGCCCCTTGCCCGTGAGACGGTCGGGCTTCTGCTGCGCGACCGTTCCGAGGCCGAGGTGCGTTGGGAGGCCGCGACGGGCGCAGCCACGGTCCGCGCCATCCGTCAGCACCGCCCGGACCTCGTCTTCCTCGACGTGCAGATGCCCGAGGGCGACGGGTTCGCTGTGGTGGACGAGATCGGTGCGGCGCAGATGCCCGTGACCGTGTTCGTGACGGCGTTCGACCACTACGCCCTGCGCGCCTTCGAGGCCCGCGCCCTCGACTACCTCCTGAAGCCCTACGACGATGCCCGTTTCTTCGCGGCCTTCGAGCGCGCCTGCACGCGCGTGAGCGAGCGCCAGGCCGCCCAGGAGCCCTCGGTGTCGCCTCAGGCGACGCCGGACCGCATCATGGTGAAGAGCGGCGGGCAGATCGTCTTCGTGGAAGTCGCCTCTATCGACTGGGTGGAAGCTGCGGGTGACTACATGGTGCTGCACGTCGACGGGCGCCGGCACCTGATCCGTGAGACGATGGCCGCGCTGGAGCAGCAACTCGCGCCGCACGGCTTTGTGCGCATCCATCGGTCGTCGCTCGTCAACCTCGACCGGGTCGTGGCGCTGCGCCCCAGCGACCACGGCGACTACCGGGTGCGGCTGCGCGACGACACCACGCTGCGCCTGAGCCGTCGCTACTGGGACCGCCTGGAAGCTCGCCTCGGAAGGCTACGGTGAGTGAGGGCCAGGCGGTGCTGACGCGCCGTGCTGACGCGCCGTGCTGAAGCAGGGCAGAGGGGGCTGGACAGCCGCGCTTGACGGGGCGCGGTGCCATAGAGCAGCGACAAAGTCGTGTGGAGTTCTGAAGGTTTACAGCATCATAGCAGGAGGGATTGACATGGGGGCGAGGTAGAGCCGTACTTTCTTGGCAGCGTCACAGGAATTGGCAGAGGTCAAACCACCCCCGCACTGCCTGACCGAAGCGCAAGCCCTCACCCAGCTTCAAAGCCCTGGCGTCGGCTGACCACCGCAAGCGCGCCGAGTCGGAAGCATATTTGCTTCCCATACCCGCACACCCCTGTTCGAGCCATCCCAATCCTCATTTTGGCTACCGCTCCTGCGCTCGTTGCGTTTGCGTCACTCAGCTCCCTGCTCTCGACTCTCGCCTCGGCTCCTGCGCTCGTCCTGCTTGCGCTCATCTTCCTGGCGGCCCTCGGCGTGGCCCTAGTGCTGACGCCCACGTTCAGAACCGCCGCGTTCCGGTTTGGCTGGGTCGATATCCCCGACGCCCGCAAGATCCACACGGTCCCCGTCCCTCGCGTCGGAGGCATCGCCATCTTCGCGGGACTGACCGCCGGGCTTGCCCTGGCCTACCTCGTCCAAGATGGCCTGCCTTTCGACATACCGCCCCGCACGTGGGCCGTATGGGGCGGCGCCTTGGTCCTCTTCGCCACGGGGCTCTACGACGACATCCACGGCCTTGGCTTCAAACGGAAGTTCGCTGTCCAGTTGGTCGTGGCCTACTTCATGGTGGCCGCCGGCTTCCACTTCCGCCTCGATGGGATCCCGTTCATCGAGAACCTGAGCGTCTACCATCAGCTCTGGATCGCGCTGCCGTTCACGCTCCTCTGGATCGTCGGCATCATCAATGCGATCAACTTGCTGGATGGGTTGGACGGCCTCGCGGGTGGCATCAGCATGGTCGCGCTGCTGGCGCTGGCCGTAGCCTTCGCATCGAATGGCGACATCGGCATGGTCGTGCTGGCGTTGGCGCTCGCAGGCGGGCTCGTGGGCTTCCTGGTCTTCAACTTCAACCCGGCTTCCATCTTCATGGGCGATAGCGGGAGCCTCGTGTTGGGCTTTCTGCTCGCGATGTACAGCATCCAGGGCACGGGGCACGCCGATCCGCTGCTGGCGCTGCTCGTCCCGGTGATCGCGCTCGGCCTGCCGATCATGGACACGTCGGTGACGTTCTTCCGTCGGATCGCGCAGCGGCGCTCGCCGTTCATGCCCGACGGGGATCATATCCATCATCGCGTCCGGCGCAGCAGCGCGAGCCATCGCCGGGCTGTGCTGGTGCTCTACGGGGTAGGCATGGTGTTCGGGATCACGGCCGTGCTCATCGCCTCGGGCGGGATGGTGCGTGCTGCGGTGCTGCTGGTCGGGCTCGTGGCGTTCGTATATGCCCTGCTTCGCTTCCTCGGCTACGTGCGCCTCTCGAAGACGGTGCGCCGCCTCTACGTCCGCCGGCTGCTCCGCCGGCGTGCCGCCGAGCGCGTCGAGCCGACCCCGCCTCGTGTCGCCCAGCGGCACGTGCGGCGCGAGCGTCCGACGGAGGCCCTCGCCGAGGCGAGCTAGGCGACGATGCGGCAGACGACGACGGCGCAGGCAGCCAGCGGCGTACAGAACACCAACGGGGCGCAGTCGGCCACCCCGGCACCCGCCTACCAGCCGCCGTGGTGGCTCCGCAACGGGCACGCCCAGACCGTCTTCGCCTCGCTCGGCCGCGACGTGCCGCCGGTGCCCTACCGCCGCGAACGCCTCGACACCGACGACGGAGACTTCCTCGACCTCGACTGGCTCGCGCACGAAGCTTCGGGTTCGCCCCGTCCGCTCGCTGTGGTGGCGCACGGCCTCGAAGGCAACACCCACCGGCCCTACATGGTCGGCATGGCGCGCACCCTTCACGAGGCCGGACTCGACGTGCTCGCGTGGAACTTTCGGGGCTGCAGCGAGGAGCCGAACCGCCTGCTCCGGAGCTACCACAGCGGCGCGACGGACGACCTTCGGCGCGTCCTCCAGCACGCCGAGCGCTCCGGCTATGCCACCTTCGCGCTGGTCGGCTTCAGCCTCGGCGGCAACCTCACGCTGAAGTACCTCGCCGAGGAAGCAGAGACAGCGCCCGGACGCATCGCAGCCGCCGTGGCGATCTCCGTGCCCGTGGACCTCGCGGCGGGGGCGGCGCACCTCGCTCGTTGGGACAACCAGGGCTACATGGTCTACTTCATGCGCAAGCTGCGGCGTAAGGTCTACGAGAAGGCCGAGCGCTTCCCGCTCTCAACAGAGGGCCTCGACCGCATGCGGACGTTCCAGGCCTTCGACGACGCCTACACGGCGCCCATCCACGGCTTCCGCGATGCAGACGACTACTGGGCGCGGTGCTCCGCCAAGCCGCACCTGCACCGCATCGCGGTGCCCACCCTGCTGCTCAACGCCGCCGACGATCCGTTCCTGCCGCCTCCCTGCTACCCGCATGCCGAGGCTGAGGCCAACCCCAAGGTGACCCTAGAAGTCCCAGCCTACGGCGGCCACGTGGGCTTCGTGACGCGCGAGGGTGCCTACTGGTCGGAGCGCCGCGCCGCGGCGTTCTTTGCCGAGCACGTCACGGTGGAATCCACAGCCGACGGCGGCTGAACAAGTGACCGGTGCGTTCCCCGAATTGACGCTGCCAGCCGCCGCCCTGCAAACCCGCGAACGGGACGGCGGCCGCGACGTGCTCGACTCCGTGCGGCGGCGCTGGGTGCGGCTCACCCCGGAGGAATGGGTGCGCCAGCACCTCGTCGCTTACCTCATCGGGGCGCTCGCCTACCCGCCCGGCCTCCTCGCCATCGAGCGGGAGGTGCGGTATCTCCAGGCCGCACATCGGGCAGACGTCCTCGCCGTCGGGCGCGACCACCAGCCGCTGCTCCTCGCTGAGTGCAAGGCCGCGTCGGTTCCGATCAACCAGGGCGTCTTCGACCAAGCAGCGCGCTACAACTCCGTCGTGCGGGCGCCCTACCTCGTCGTGACTAACGGATTGGACCACTACTGCTGCCGCGTCGAGGTTGAGACGCAACACTATACGTTTCTCGACACGATCCCTGCCTTCGACGAGGCCGTACGGTAGGATAGTCGATCAACTCACGGGGCTACTGCGCACTTCAGGCGCGACATAGGTGGCTAAGAACGCGGCAAGTAGCGCGTCGACCTCCGGTGTTTCCCGGACGCCGCCGACGACGGCTTCAAAGCGCGCGTCGTCCTGCATCTCGGGGTAGTAGGCCCGGTAGGTGACGAGACGGTCGCGCTCGGCAGTGGCGTTGAGTTCGCTGTGGAACTGCGTACCGTAGATCGGAAGCCCGGCCATCCGAAACGCCTGGTGCGGCGCGCGGTCGTTGGTGGCTAGCTCGATAGCATCGGCTGGGAGCGTCTCGACCCAGTCCTGGTGGCCCATCTGGGCCTCGAACGTGGGCGGAAGCTGACCGAAGAGCGCATCGGTCTGTCCGGCCTGCGTCAGGTGCACGCGGTGGGTCCCCATCTCAGATCGGTGGGGTGCGTTGACCACACGGCCCCCGAAGGCCCGTGCGATGAACTGATGGCCCCAGCACGAGCCAAAGAGCGGAAGCGCACGATCGGCGCAAGCCTGGACGAGTGCGAGTAGGGCTGGCGTCCAGTCGAACGTCTGCGTCACCGAGTAGGCCCCTGCGCCGCCAATCATGACGGCATCGACCCCGTCCAGCAGCGATGTCGGGAGCGGGTCGCGGAGCACGTTCGTGACGACGAGCTGCTCGGGCTCCAGGCCGCAGCGGACCCGAAAGCTCTCCTGCTCCTCGGCTAGGATGGCTGGCCGCTCCCGAATCTGAAGCAGGCGGACGCGAGGGCGGGCAGCAGGCATGGGGCGACGAGCGGAGGTGGGATGAGAGCGAAGCCCTCAAACCAGCAAGTCGCCAAAGTGCTCCCGTAGTAGGCAGTAGACCCGGCGCAGCGGCAAGCCCACCACGTTGTAGAAATCGCCCTCGATGCGCTCGACGAATAGTGGGCCGTGGTCGTCCTGGATGCCATAGGCCCCGGCTTTGTCGAGTGGAGAGCCGGTGGCGACGTAGGCATCGATCTCCGCGTCGCTGAGCGTGCCGAACGTGACCTGCGTGGCCTCGGCGGTGTGGACCGTGCGCTGGCTGTCGAGGTGGCACAGCGCGACGCCCGTGTAGACCGTGTGGGTGGCCCCCGAGAGGTCCCGGAGCATGCGCCGGGCGTCGTCCGTGTCTTCGGGCTTTTCGAGCACGCGGCCGTCGAGAACGACAGTGGTGTCGGCAGCCAGGATGAGCGCCTCGGGGTGCGCTGGGGCAACGAGTTGGGCCTTCTCCAGCGCGAGGCGCGCTACGGCGTCTCCGGGCGGGACGTCGGTGGGGAAGTCTTCGGGGTGACCGGAGACGTGAACCTCGAAGGGGAGGCCCAGGGAGCGGAGGAGTCGGCGTCGGCGGGGGGAGCCGGAGGCGAGGACGAGGGGGACGGAGAGGCGTACCACGGGTTGTCTTCAGGCGGGGGGGAAGCGGCGGCCTGCGTGACGGAGGGAGCAGACGGCGTGTTCCCCTCGAAGCCCCCGTCGCCCAAGAACGGCGAGGGAGCCGCGAGGCGCTCCTGAAAGCTATTCACCGGCGGCATGGGCGGAGCCTGCATGGACGGCTCCTCGACGGCGGCGTACGGAGCGTGCGAAAGCGCTCCGAACGAAGGGAGCGCGTTGAGGTCCTCCGGATCGAGGACGAGGTCGTCGTAGGCCGTGGACTCCTCCGGCCAGGCGAGGCCGCCCTTGCGCGACGAGACGAACTCGTCGTCGTCGGCTGGGGGACGCACGGATTCTGCCTTTTTCGGCTGGCGGGGGCGGAGGGTCCGCACTGCGTAGGCGATCGATACGAGGACGAGCAGGAGCCACGAGCCGCTGAGGACCATGTTGCCGTAGCGGACATAGGCGGCCTCGGAGGCCGACAGGAGCACGCGGTAGGCACCGATGGGCTGCTCCGTCGCGTCGTACTTCTGGCTCGCGCCGCTCGGCTCCACCACGCCCGTCGCGCCGTTTACCGTGGAAACGACCACAGGACGCCGGGTCTCGACGGCGCGAAGCTGCGCCAGGGCGAAGTGCATATCGGACGCGGTCTGGGTCCCCCACCAATCGTCCTGGGAGAGTACCATGAGCACGTCGGCGCCCTGCCGGACCAAGCTGCGCGCCTCCTGCGAGAACAGCGTCTCGAAGCCGATGAGCGTGCCCAGGGAGCCCTTGGGTAGGCGTAGTGGCTGCTTTTCGGAGGCCGCCGAGAAGGGTTGCTCGGCCTGTGCGATGCGCCAGTCGGGCTGTGTCTGAGGAACCTCGGTCGGTGGCTCCACGAAGCGGGCTCCGTCGAAGGCCCGGTGGATACGGGTTTGGTCGCTGCGCTGAAGCGCTCCCTCGGCATCGAAGAGCAGCGCCGAGTTGAACCGCTGGGTGGCGCTGACAGGCGTGGTGCCGTCGGGAAGGGTGGCGGCTCCGGCAAGCAGCGTGACTTGTTGCGTCTGGGCCCAGGCGTTGACCCGTCGGTAGAGTCGCTCTGTGCGGCTCACGTCCGCGTAGACGGGAAGGGCCAGCTCCGGCCACACGACCACATCGATGGCATGCGGCCGTGAAGGGTGGGGCGTGGTAAACCCAGCCTCGGCGCTCGCGACGGGCGCGCCCCCGTGGTTCAGGAGCGAGGTGGAGAGGCTGGCGAGGTGGTCGATGCGCGCCGCAGGGTCGGAGTGGAGCCACTGTTGCGGCGGGAGGGACGGCTGCACTAGCCCGATGCGCAGGCCGCGCACGTCGGGCGAGATGCGTTCGAGCCGGTACGTGCCGTAGAGAAACGGCAGCATGAAGGCGATGGCGAGGACGAGCAACGCCACCGTACGGTTCGTAAAGACGGGCCAGACGTAGCTCTCCGTCACGACAACCCACGCGCCTAGGCCGCCCACGATCCAGAGCCACGCAGACAGGGCAGACACGCCGCTCAGGTCGGCGGCCTGCAGCAAGGTCAGCGACGCGAGTTGCGTATGACCGATTTGCGCCCAGGGGAGCGGAATCGCCCAGCCGCCGATCACGTGTTCCGTGACCAGGGCGGAAGCGGCGAGGGCCGCGAAGCCAAGCACAGGGCCAACGCGCTGACGAACGACCCACCCCAACACAAAGGGGAGCCCCATCAGCGAGGGCAAGACGAGGAGCAACACGGCGGCACTCATCGCTTGGGTGGGCTCCTCATGCAGCAGCGACCAGTAGCCGCCGACCACCGACATGGCGAGGAACGCCGCGTAGGCATCGCCAAAGGACAACCACGGGGACGGGCTGTGGACCCAGCGGACGACGAGCGGAACCAGGGCTAGCCAGGCGAGCGGATACAGCCCTGCTGGTGGGAGGCTGAGCCCCATAAGGACACCCGAGAGCAACATCCACACCGGAGCGCGGAAGGGGTGCGATGAGCCAGAAGCAACCTGGACAGGGGGGGGCATAGAGGCGGGATGTGCGGGTAGGGAACGCACAGCTGAACAATCACGCCTGGTATCGGCGGAACGAGGTGCGGCTATAGCCAGCGCGTATGGATCCCTTGGAGCCCGGGAAAACCGTTCCAGAAGTGCCCAGCGACCCGCGTGGGTGCGCAACTCACGTACCCGGTAGGCCGTGGAGCGCCGTGCAGACCCGTCGGCGAGGCGACCCTACTCATCGTTGCGTGAAGCCTGCTGCGACTCCCGGGATCGCCAAGCGGGACCGCGCGGCCCCGTGTATTTTGTCGCCCTCCCCACTCGGCCCTTCACCCCACGCTGCCGTCGCGCTGCTGCCATGCCGATTCTCACCGCCGTCAACCACAAAGGCGGCACGGGCAAGACCACGTCCGTCCTCCACATCGCTGCTGCCTACGGCCTCTCCGGGATGCGCGTGCTGCTGGTGGACCTCGACCCGCAGGGCTTTCTCACGAAGACGCTCGGCATCAGCCGCCCCATGCCCGCCGACTCGTCGCTGGCGCTCTTCGACGCGGCGGTCACGCTCCGGGCGCTCGGCGGCATCCAGCGGCTCAAGAACTTCGACCTGCTCCCGGCGGCCACCGGGATGACGCGTGCCCAACGCGGGCTCAACAAGCCCACTGATGTCTTCTGGATCAAGGAGGCCCTCCAGCACGGCCACCCCTACGACCTCATCATCTTCGACACCGCGGCGGCGGTGAGCGTCTTCAGCATGAACGCGCTCGTGACGTCGGACTACGCGCTCATCCCCGTCACGCCGGAGTACCAGCCCGTCGTGGGGGCGGAGCAGACCTTCCGCACGGTGCAGACGGTACGCCAGAAGCTCAACCCGACGCTCGGCGACCCGTTCTTCTTGCTCACGCAGGTCGATGCGCGCAAACGCGACCACGCGGCCTACACCCACTACCTCCGCGAGCGCTACGGCGACCGCATCCTCGCCAACGTCATCCGCACCTCCGCCCAACTCGCCGAGTTCGCCGAGGGCGGCGCCACCATCTTCGACCGGGACATCACCTCCCGGGGCGCGCTCGACTATGCCAACGCCTCCGACGAACTCGGGCAGTACCTCTTCGGCGAGGCGAACGTCACGTCGCCCGAGCCGGTCGCGCCCCCAGCGCCGCCCGAGCCCAGCGCCCCGGACGATGAGACGCCGGCGCCCGGCGATGCCGACCTCGACGCGGCCCGCGCGCAATGGACATAAGTGAAGTGCGAGGTTCGAAGTGAGAAGTTTGAAGTGACAGTCCACTCCGTCACACGTCAACTCAATCTGGCCCTGCGTCACCTAGGACGCAACTTCACACCTCTTCCTTCCTACTTCCAGCTTCCCACCGATGCGTCCTCTTCTCCTGGCCTTGCTCACCGGTGCCGTGGTCGTGGCGTTGCTCGGAGCCTTCGGGACGATCCCGCAGGTAGGCGCGTGGCTCGACCCTCTCGATGGGCTTTACCGTACCGCTCGTGCTGCCGCGACGCCGGACGAGGCCACGCTCGATCTGCCAGGCCTTGAGGGTCCTGTGACCGTCGTGCGCGATGCGCGCGGCGTGCCGCACATCTTCGCCGAGCACGACCTCGACGCTGTGCGGGCGCTTGGCTATGTGGTCGCGCAGGACCGCCTCTTCCAACTCAATCTCACGCCGCGGATGCCAGCGGGGCGGCTCGCGGAGGCCTTCGGGCCTGACCTCGTGGAGACGGACCGCTTCCTCCGGCGCACCGGGATGGAACTGGGGGCGCGGCGCAACCTGGAGCGTATCGAGCAGGAGGGCGGCCTCGAACTGGCGTTGCTCGAAGCGTTCGCGGTCGGCGTCAATGCCTACACCGACGCCCTCGACCCGCGCGACCTGCCGCTTGAGTTTCGCCTGTTGGACCTCGCCCCTGAGCGCTGGACGCCGCTCCACACGCTCCGCGTGCTCCAGGCGATGAACTACGACCTCTCGTGGTGGACCGACAAGGCGAGCTACACCCAACTCCGGGACGAACTCGGCGCGGAGGAATACGAGCGCCTCTTCCCGTCGCCCGCGCCGCTCTACGCGCCCGTGGTGCCCGGAACCGGCGCGCTCCGGCCCGCCGACCTCCAGCGCGGCACGGTGCCGCCCGACAGCCTCGTCCCCGACTCGCTCTTCCTCCTGCCCGACACGCTCAGCATTCCCGCTCAGCCCGCCGACACGGCGAGCGCGTCCGACGGGTTTGCGTGGGCCGACATCGTGGCGCGCTTTCCGGACGGCATCCTGGGTCGCGGTGCAGAGGTCCCGGGCAAAGGATCGAACTCGTGGGCCGTCAACGGAACACGGTCGGCCACGGGCCGACCGGTGCTCGCCAACGACATGCACCTCGCGCTGACGCTGCCCGCCATCTGGTACGAGTGCCGTCTCGTCACCCCGTCGATGGATGTCTACGGGGTCACCATCCCCGGCGCACCGCTGCCCGTGGCGGGCTTCACCGACGCCGTCGCCTGGGGCTTCACCAACACCGGAAGCGATCAGGTCGACCACTATCGCCTCACCCTCTCCGACGACGGCACACAGTACCGCTACGACGGTCGCTGGCTCGACATCGACCTCGTCCCGGACACGATCCATGTGAAGGGGGGCGATCCCATTCCGACCACGCTGGGCGTCACGCACTGGGGGCCGATCCTCGAACAGGTGCCGGAGCCCGTTGCCGTGCAGTGGACGGCGCACCGGCCCGCCCGCACGATGCAGGCGCTCTGGGACATGATCCACGCCGATGGGATGGACGTCTTCCAGGAGGCGCTGCGCTCCTGGGACACGCCGATGCAAAACGTCACGGTCGCCAGCGCCGATGGAAGCATCGCCATCCGTTCCACCGGCGCCTATCCGATCCGACGCGGCGGCTCCGGTGCAGGCCTCCTCGATGGCGCGAGCACCGACGGAGACTGGGTCGCGATGGTCCCCTTCGAGGCGCTCCCGACCGTCATCGACCCCGAGAGCGGCTACGTCTTTTCGGCCAACCAGCCGCCCACGGGTGACGCCGACACGACCTACCTCGGCCACGACTGGCGCGAGGGCTTCCGCGCGCTCCGCATCGAGCAACTCCTCGACGGGCAGCTCTCGCACACGCCGAACCAGGTGGCGAGCTACCACGGCGACGTGCGCGCCGTGCAGCACGGGCTCTACGTCCCGCTCCTCGACACGCTCTCGGGGCTGAGCGCCGAGGCTGCAGCGGCCCGCGACATCATCGTCCGCTGGGACGGCGTGGCCGACCTCGACGCGGAGGGCGCGCTGCCGCTGGCGCTCTTCCTGCGCCAGCTCGACGCACTCGGCTGGGACGAGTTCGACGGCCGCGAGCTGCGTCCAGGCGACCTGACGCTCTACCGACGGCTCATCGAGGACCCCGGTGCGCGTTGGTGGGACATCCAGTTCACGCTGGGCTTGGAGAACCGCGACGACCTCCTCAGGGCGGCGCTCGAAGCGGCCGCGCGCGTCCTGTCGAACCGCTATGGTCCTGAGCCGGGTGACTGGACCTGGGGCGAGCACCATGCCGTCGAGTTCCAGCACCTCACCCAGTCGGAAGCGCTGCGGCCGCTGTGGCGCGGGCCCTACCCACACCCAGGCTTTTCGCGCTCGGTGGCGCCGGGCACGGGCAGTCTGCGCGGCGGCTGGACCTCGTTCACGACCACCCACGCCGCGTCGTGGCGCATGGTCGTCGAGTTCACGGCGTCGGGCCCCGTCGGGCGCGGCGTCTATCCCGGCGGCCAGTCCGGCAACCCGCTGAGCACGCACTACGACGACGCCATCGACGTGTGGCGCTCGTTTGACTATTTCGACCTCCAGCGGCCCACTTCGCCCGCCGCGGTGCCAGAGGGACGCCGCCTCACGCTCACACCTGCCGAGCAGGCACCTGCTGTCGAGGAGTCAGCAGCGCCCGCGCAAGACAGCACCGACTCCGGGGACACACTACCGTCCGACGCAGCGATGGACGACTCCACGACCGGAGTCATCGTGTCAAGCGACACCGTGCGAACCGACACGCTGGGCGCGGAGTAGGGAGGACAGCCCGTCCACCTAAACCCGCTCGGTCATGGCTCGATCGTTCTTCGCAGCGCTGTTTGGCAGCCGCCAGCCTTCCGACATCACGCTCGGCCTGGCCCGCACGCGGGCGGCCCGCGGCGCGGCCTACCTCGACGACGCCGACCCCGGCTGGTGGAGCCGCCTTGACCCCACGTCGCTGGAACTGGCCGACGGCAAGGCCTGCGTGCTCGGGCAACTTCACGGCGAGTTCCGGCAGGGGCTCTCGCGCGCCCGCATCCTCGACTTGAGCAGCGCGCCGCTCGCGAGCCTCTCGCCGGTCGACCTCGGCTTCCAGGCCTACCGGCGCTTCGGCGACGCGACTGAGGCGCTCGATTACGCCTTCCTCACCCGCGCCTGGCGCGAGGAGATCGACGCGCGCACGCCTGACACCAAACCGGCGCGCGTGGCGACGCGCCAGCGGGCGTGAGTCGAGCCCTGCTGCTCGGCATCGCCCTGCTGCTCGGCATCGCCCTGCTGCTCGGCATCGCCCTGCTGCCCGGCATCGCCCTGCTGCTCGGCATGGCCCTGATCCTAGGGGCACCCGTTATGGCACAAAGTCCTGGCGTCGCGTTTGACGAGACAGAGCATCCCTGGCAGCACCGCCTGTTCTACGTCTTCGCGCCTAGCGACACGCTCGATGCCTTCGCCGCCACGCTGGCGAGCTTGCAGGCCAAGCACGACGCCATTGCTGAGCGGGACGCTCTCGTCCTGGCGCTTCCGCACGAAGGAACGGCCCGGTGGCTGAACGTAGATCGCTTGAGCCCGGACGTGGGCCCGGCCCTGCGTGCGCGCTACGACGTCGATGCCGACGACGCCGTCCTCGTGCTCGTTGGGAAAGACGGCACCGAGAAGCATCGCTATGCGCTGCCGGTGGCGCTGGAGAACGTGCTCGCCCGGATCGACTCCATGCCGATGCGCCAGCGTGAGATGCGCGAGCGCCAACACGGGGATGGCTAGGTCGGGCACGGCGTGCCGGTTCGGAGACGGGGAAGAGCCGTCCAGGTCGGGATCACGTCGTCTGGGCTGGATCGACGGTGGAGATAGGATGGCGCGAGTAGCTTCGCCCATCCCTCACGCTCGGTGCCATGTAACCACGCCCGTATGACCACGCCTGTTTTCTCGCTGGCTTCTGTCGTCCTCGCCGTAGCGGCGATTCACGCGGTTGGACTGACCGTCGTTCTCGCGGTGCGGTCACGGCGCGCGCACGCTCGGACCGTGCTGGTGGCGCTCTCCGGTGTCATCGCGCTGCTGCTGGTCGACATGACGCTGCGGTTCTCCGGGATCGCGCTGCCGTCGCCGGTGCTCCGAGCGCTTGTCGGCGCGTTCTGGTTCGCCGTGCCGCCGCTATTCTACGAGTATATCCGGGCGCTCATGCGACTGCGCACCCGCGCTGAGCCGACGGACCTGGCGCACGCTGTTCCGTTTGCGACGCAGGTGCTGCTCATCGTGACGTGGCCGCTCGTCGGCGATCCCGAAGGCCAACGGATGGCGTGGGTGTCGTTTTTCACGATCTACGTCGTGCAAGCCGTCGCCTACGGGTTTGCGGTCGGCCTGCTCGTGTTGCGATACGTCCGGCGCTACCGGCACGAAGGGGCCGGAGCCGACGATGACCGCCTGTACCGGCTCCGGCTCTACGGGGGCGGCTTCGCGGCGTATGCCGTGGCCACCTTGGTTAACTACATCGCCTATCTCGCGACGGGGACGGTGTTCGCGTGGCTCGACTACCTCGTCCCGCTGGCGCTGGCCGCTCTCGTAGCAAGCGTGGCCTACGAGCGGCTGCGGGCCTCGCTGGTGACGCTGCCTCGCCTGGCCTTGCCGGACCCGCGCAGTGTCGGTGCCGAGCCAGAGCGTGCGGCGACACCTAGGCCCGCGGGCGACCTCCAGCGTCACGCCAACACCCTCCGGCGACTGATGGAGGACGACCGGCTCTACCTCGATCCCACCCTCCGGCTGGCGGATCTCGCGGACCGGCTCTCGATCGGCGAGCGGGCTTGCACCGACGTGCTCGCGCAGGCGTTCGGCGCGACGTTCTACGATCTCGTCAACGGCTACCGGGTGGACGAGGCCCAGGCGCGCCTGCGCGATCCCGGGACAGCCCACCTGACCGTGCTCGCGGTCGGCCTCGATGCCGGGTTCAGCAGCAAGGCCTCGTTCAACCGGGTGTTCAAGGCCCGCACGGGCGAGACGCCCTCGGCCTACCGGCGGCGCATGGCGGTGGAGCCCGGGCGCGTCTCAGGCGATGGCCGCAGCGGCGCTCGTGTCAGAGGCAACCGCATGGGGGGCGACCGCATCGGGGGCGACCGCATCGGCGGCGTTCGCGTTGGGGGTGACGGCGCACGCAGCGGCAGCCTTCTGGGGGACGGGATGTCGGGCGATGGTGGCGCAGACCCACCGGCCGTGACCGCGTCTCATCGCGCGGGATGAGGCCGAAACCGCCCCCAATGAGCCGATAGGCAGCGGTTGAGCACCGAGGTTGGCGCTCGACCTCCGCTCACCAGCCTCCCGTTCTATCGTGCTTCGCTTCATCCTTCTAGGCCTCCTGGCCGTACTCGCCGTCTTCGCGCTCGCCGTCCCTACCCAGGCGCAAACGACCACCGTCGAAACGGTCCTGCCAGCGGGCTCCGACATCGACGACGGTCTCGTCCTCGGCCCGGACGGCGCGCTCTACGGCTCGCGCTTCGGTGGCTTTCCCACACCGATCGGCCGTACCGTCACGCGTGTCGAGTTTCCCGAGGCCATGACGTCGATCTACGCCGACGGATTCAGCCGCGCCAACGGCCTCACCTTCGGTCCCGACGGTACGCTCTACGTGGCTAACTACAACACGGGCACGGTCAGCGCCGTCACGCCAGACGGGAACATCTCGTTGTTTGGCCGGGCACCGGGTCCCACGACCGTCAGCGGCCTCCTCTACGACACCGCCCGCGATGTGGTCGTCGTGGCCAGCTACGATGGCAACTGGGTCAAGACCGTCGATGCGAACGGCACCTTCGCCGATGTGATCGACGAGGGGCTGAACTTCCCGGCGGGCCTCGCCTTCGACGACGAAGGGCGGCTCTACGTCGCCGACTTCGAACGCGGCAAGATCTACAGGATCGACGGCTACCCGGATACGCCCTCGTTGGTGCAGATCGCAGACCTTGCCACGGACATCGGCTTCCTGGCCTATGGCGGTGGTCAACTCTTCGCCACCGGCATCGACGACAACCGCGTCTACGAGATCTCGCTCGACGGGACCGTCACGGTGCTCGCGGGAACCGGCACGCGTGCCACCCTCGACGGGCCGGGCGACACGGCGCAGTTCAACCGCCCCAACGGTATCGTCGCGATTGCCAACGGCGACACGCTCTACGTATCGCAGGCGGGCGATCGTGCGCTCCGCCGCATCGTCCGGACGACCACCACCAGCGCTGACGACACGCAGCCGGAGTCCGGCGTCTTGCTGCTTGCCCCGGCCCCCAACCCCACGTCGGGGACGGCTCACCTCCGCTTCGCGCTCGACGCGCCCACGAACGTGAGCCTCACGCTCATCGATCTCCTCGGGCGGCAGCGACAGGTGCTGGCGACAGGGCTGCTTGGCGCGGGCGAGCACGCCCGGCAGATCGACACAGCGGGGCTGGCGAGCGGCGTCTATGTCGTCGTGCTGCGGACTGCGGCGGGCGTGCAGACAAAGCGGCTCACGGTCCGCTAGGGGCTCGGTCGGCCAGGGCGGGTGCCGTCCCGGAGGGCGGGATGATCGCCGGGGCGTCCACGATCCCACCATCACGGGCGGGGACGTGTCCGTGGCCGTCTAGCACCACGCCGCCTGCGGTGCGCACCCCGGTACCGCAGCGCTTGCAGAAGGCTGCATCGGCGTCGTGGTCGGTGCAGCCGCAGGCCGGGCAGAAGGCCGTCCGGCGCCTGTCCTGGACCACGTTCGACAGCTCCGTCGTCACGATGCCCGTGGGCACTGCGATGATGCCATAGCCCAGGATCACGATGAACGTCGTGATGAACTGCCCGAGCGTGGTCTGTGGGGCGATGTCGCCGTAGCCGACCGTCG
>JBCBEX010000021.1:0-52228 GCA_038528235.1 Bacteroidota bacterium | reverse complement strand
CGAAGGTCGAAGGTCGAAGGTCGAAGGTCGAAGGTCGAAGGTCGAAGGTCGAAGGTCGAAGGTCGAAGGTCGAAGGTGCCCCGCTTCATCGTCGTGGCGGATCGAGGCGACGTGCTACGCGCTGGCTTTCAACTTCGCACTTCCAACTTCTCATCTTGTGACGGTGGCTGTGATGAGGTCGTAGATGTTGGCCCCGTCGGCGCGGGGCTTGCCGCCGCCTTGGCTGGCGGTGGCGATGCGGCCGACCGGGGCAAAGCCGCCCACGCCGTCGCCGGGGACATAGGCGCCGAGGAGGAGCGTCACCTCATCGCCGCGCTGCGGGCGCGGGAGGATGTAGTGCGGCAGCGCAAACGTGAGCCGCGTCGCTCCGGGCTCGATGAGCGCGCCGCCGCCTTCGAGACGCCCGAGTACCCGCCCACGCCCCGTCTCCACGCGGACGCCGTCGCCCACGTAGACGATGTGCTCGTAGCCCGTGCCGCCGGGCAGGCGCAGGTCCGCCCCACGCCCGATGTCCCGCGCGCCGCCGTCGTCCCGGTCGATAGCGAGCGCCACGAAGAGCGGCACGGCACGGTCGTCGGGCATCGGACGCGCGAGGTCGATGCGGAAGTAGGTCGTCGAGTCGTCGGCGGTGAGTTCGAGGAAGCGCGCGTCGAGGACGCCATCGGGGAGGCCGGTCGGGTAGGTGAACGAGGTAGTGCCTCCCCAGTCGTCGCCCTCCGGGTCGGTGCGCGAGAGGATGGAGCGGGCGACCGGCAGTGGGCGCCGGACCTGTGCCATCGAGAGGCTGCTGCGTCGCTGGACGCGGCGCATGACCTCGTACCGGTCGCGGACAGCCGGCACTACGAACGCGAAGTCGTCCCAGAAGCCCGGCGCAGGCTCATCGTACGTCGCCGCGACCTCGACGGCGTCCCCGTTCACGGCCGCGCTCGTCGGCGTCACCTCGATGCTCAGCGAGTCGCGCGGGACGGCCAGCGTGTCGCCTTGCATCGTGACGAGCGGGACTGCGATCTCGCGCCCGAACGCACGCACGCGGAGTTCGGCGTTGGCGGCAAGGCGGTCTTCCGGCACGATGCCAAGCGCCAGCGTCGACTCGGTCTGCGTCACCGTCGCCCGAACGAACCCATCGCCGAGGCGGAGCCGTGCAGCCGTCGTCCCCCACTGCGCAGGCAAGCGCGGTTCGAGGACAAGCTGGTTGGCCGTCGCGTAGCGCGCGCCGAGGTAGTCTTGCCAGGCGTTGCCGACGAAGCCCGCGAGCGCGTGCAGGTCCACCGGCGAGCCGCCCGTCCGGGGTCGGTCCTCGCCTGGGTGCGGGTGCGCGTCGACGACGGCTGGAAGCCCGCCCACAGCTCCCTGGTCGAGCAGCAGCGCGGCCTGCGCCTGGGTCAGGGTCTGCGCTGCCGCGGTGCCCCCCTGCTCCACCATCAGACGCACGAGCGGTGCCGTAAGCGCGGTCCACGCGGGCCCCCGAAAAGCCGCGCGGGGTGGCTCGAAAAACTCCGGCGCGCGCAGGTACGGGTAGAACGTCGCCGAGTCGGTCTGTGCCTGCGTGCCGACACCGTGCTCATAGGCGAGCGCTTCAGCAAGGCGGCGCGTGGCCTGCCGTTCGAGTTCAGGGTCAAGGTCGAGATCAGCGAGCGCGATGAGCGCGTTGGGACGGAGTGTGGCGTCAGGCCGTCCCTCGCGGTCGAGGCGGTCGAGCGGCGCCGTGCGGTCGGAGAAGTACGTTTGCGTGAGGCGCTGTTCGAGGGCATCAGCGCGGGCTTCGAACTCCCCGGCGCGCTGGGTGACGCGCATGATGCGGGCGAAGCGGCCCATCGCGCGGAGGTGCCGAACGAGCGCGCCCTGCATCTCGACGGGGGCCCCGGTGCGGTCGAGTTCGCTCATCCACGTCTCCCTCGCCCCAGCGCGGAGGAAGCCGAGGCTGTCCACCAGCGCGTTGCGCCGCGTGTTTTCACCGTAGAGGCCACGCGTGGCGAAGACCGTCTTGAACCAGTAGTCCGGCTCCCCGAAGATGAGCGAGGATTCGCCGGTAGCGCGGACGTAGTCGGCCACGGCGGCGCCGAAGACGGGCGTGGCGTCGGTGGTGGCAAACTCGGGGCGGCCGTTGACGATGGCGTTCGGGGCGCGACCGAGCGTTTCGAGGTTTTCGTCGAAGACCTGCGCGCGGCCGAACGCGGTGAGCACCGCGCGGGCCGTCTCGAAGTCTCCGGTTGCAAGGAAGAATGGGGCGAGCGTGCGCAGGGTGCTGCGGCCGGGGAAGCGGAGCGAGCCGGGGAGCCCCTCGGCGACGGTCGTCCGCACCGAGTCACGGACGACGAGGGCGTCGGCCATGAGGTGCGTCCAGGCGAGGGCCTGGCGCTGGCGGTCGTCGCTCGGACGCACGTAGGTCCGATCGAGGAGCGCGGCCATGCGCTCGGCGCGGCGCGCTCGGTGCGTCTCAGCGTCGCGCAAGGCGGCGGCGGCACGGGCCGCGGCCTCCTCGGGCGTGTCCCCGACGGCCATCGCCACGCGCCCCGGCGTCTCGAAGGTCACCGCGCCGACAGTAACCCCGCGCGCACGCCCCGCGTCGGGCTCGACCTCGGCGATGCGTGTGCTCACGGTGCCGCCCGTGGCCTGCACCGCCAGCCACACCGGACGTCGGCCTCGGCGGTTCAAGTAGTTGCCCCGTGCCACCGCGAGTGCGCCGCTCTCGCCTACGACGTTGTAGCCGTTCGGGCCGCGGTCGCTGACGGTCGGCTTCAGCGTGAGCGCACCCACGGAATCTGCCACCTCCACGAGCAGGGCGCCCGGTGCCTCGCGGGTAGCGTCGAGGAGCGTGAGTTGCTCGGTGAGCGTGAGGGGTTTCTCGCGGGAGAAGACGCGCGCGAGCCGGGAGAGCACGTCGTCAGGCAGGGCTGCTTCGTAGGTGCGCACGGCGAAGTCGGGGCGTGCCGCACCACCGACGCGGCGGTCGGGGCCTAGCGCGATCGTGTCGGCCTCCCAGCGCCAGCCGTCGAGCACACGGAACCCGCCGACGCTCCAGCCCATCGCGTCGTCCGTCTGCGGGCCGTTGAGGGCGTCGTAGAAGAAGCTGCCGCGCGTGTCGCTCTGGACCATGCTGCGGACGGCGAGCGAGTCGGCCGAGAAGTCGTCGAGCGCGGGCACCGGCACGGCGAGGTCAGCGAGGAGCGCAGGGCCGACGCCCACCAGTGCGTCGGCGGGCGAGCCGGTCTCCCGGCAGCCGGTGAGGGCGAGCAGGAGCATGCAGAGTGCCAGCACGACTCCCCCCGCTTGGCGCGCCTGGGCGGCGGCTAAGCTGTCCCCCTCACCTTTGAGGGGGACAGTTCGAAGAGCGGAGCGTCGCCAGGCGCAGAGACGATGAGAACGGGGGGAGCCGTCGCGCAACAAGAACGCAGGCACGAGGTACCCCCGCATTCGCGAGGGCAAGACTCTTCGGCTCTCTACGTTCGCTCGGGGTGACAAGGGGGTGGAGCTACCGCCAACGAGTGACAAAGGACGAAGGACCGATCCTTAGTAGACCGACTCCGTCGCGTTCGTGCGGTTGAGGAAGACCTGCGTGAACGTGAATAGGATCGCAAAGATGACCATCGAGAGCGCGGCGGCCCAGCCGAAGCGGTACATGTAGAACGCCGCCTCGTAGACGTACGACACCAGGATGTGCGTCTGGTCGTTCGGCTCGCCGCCATTGGACACCAGCCAGACGACGTTCACGTTGTTGAACGTCCACACGATGCCGAGCGTGATCGCGGGCACCATGACCGGCTTGAGGAGCGGCGCGGTGATGTTCCAGAACTTGTCCCACGCTGAGGCCCCGTCCACGTCGGCCGCCTCGTAGAGCGCCGCCGGAATCGACTGCAGCCCGCCGAGCGCGATCACCATCATGAACGGGAAGCCGAGCCACACGTTGGTCAGGATCACCGCGAGGAACGCCTCCGTCGGGCTCGTCAGCCATTCGACGGCGGGGAGGTTCATGTACTTCGTAATGATGAGGTTGATCGCGCCGTACTCGTAGTTGAACATGCCGCGCCACGTGAGCGCGGTGATGTACTGCGGGACCGCCCACGGCAGGATGAGCAGGATGCGCCACGCGCTCTTGCCGCGGATAAACTTCTCATGCAGGATGACCGCGAGGAAGACGCCCAGCGCCACGTGGAAGAACACGCCAGAGAACGTCCAGATGATCGTCTTGACGAGGATGCTCCACACGCGCCCGTCGGCGAGCACGGAGGCGTATTGACTCAGCCCGATAAACTCCCAATCACGCAGGTGATAGATGTTCATGTTCGAGAACGAGATCGCCACGTTGTAGAAGAACGGGTAGGCGACCACGGCGAGGACGATCAGCGCTGTCGGGCCGAGCAGGAAGGCGAGGAACCACTTGAAGCGCGCCTCCTCGCTCATCCGTGGCGGCTTCGCGGTCCGCGCCAGCCGCGCCCCGTCCGACTCGCTCGCGGCAAGCGCGGCGATGGCGGCGTCGCGCGCCTCTTCCTCCTGCGTCAGAGCGAGTGCTTCCGGTGGGGCTTCGGTCATGAGAGCGAGGGGCTCGGCTGTCGGCTCCCCGCCGTCGGCCCGTCCGCCGACTGCCGAGAGCACGCAGCCCTATGAATCAAACGTGTCGGCGATGAGCTCTTCGGCTTGCTTCTGCATCAGGCGCGCGCCCTCCTCGGCGGAGACGTTGCCGTTCATCACGAGTTGGTACGGCCCGCGCATGCCGTCCCAGATCTGCCGGAGTTGCGGCTCGGTCGGCATCGACTTGGCGACTTCGGCTTGGCGGAGCGACTGCTGCACGAACTCGTTGCTCTGCATCAGCACCGTGTCGCGGCGGACCGTCTTAAGCGTGGGGATGGCGAAGAGGTCGCGCACCATCTGCCGCTGCACCTCCTCGCCCGTCAGATAGTCGAGCACGTCTAAGACCAGCGGGAGCTTCTCGTCGGTGACGGCGGCATTCACGGAGTAGCCGCGCGCCGAGACGATGGGCGCAGGCCAGATGCCGGTCTCGGTGTTGTACGGGATGCGCGCCATGCCGAAGTCGACGCCCGCTTCGGCGTAGCCGCCCCAGGCCCACGGGCCGTTGATGACGGCGGCGGCGCGGCCCTCCTTGAAGAGCGTCTCGGCGATGTTGTAGTCGCTCTCCCGCGGAATCACCTGGTGCTCGTCGCGCAGGTCGAGGACGAACTGGATGGCGTTGACCATCTCGGGCGTGTCGAGCGTCGGCGTGCCGCTCTCGTCGAGCATCCAGCCGCCGAAGCCGGAGAGGAACGGGACGAGGAAGAACGGCTCGGTGTAGTTCCACGTGAGTGCGTACTGCTCGGGCCGCCCGTCGCCGTCGGCGTCCACGGTGAGGTCCGGCGCCATCGCCACGAGTTCGCCCAGCGTGGCGGGCGGCTCGGGCATGAGCGTCTTGTTGTAGACGAACGTGAGGTGCGAGCCAAGCTGGTCGGCGACGAGCAGCAGGCTATCGCCCCAGAAGAGCAGGCCGTCCTCCTCAAAGCGCTCGACGAACGCCGGGTCGACGCGGTCCTGGAGCGCCATCGCGGTCTCAGTAAGCGCGTAGAGGCCCACGTTGTCCGCCGGGCCGTAGATCATGTCCGGCCCCTTGCCGCCGATGGCTCCGAAGACATAGTGGTTGCGCAGTTCCTCGGTGTCTTTGTAGAGCACCTCGACGTTTACGTCCGGGTTGGCCTCGGAGTAGCGCTTCGCGGCCTCTTCCAGCACGACGCGCTCCTCGGCGTCCTTGAGGTGCCAGATGCGAACCGTCGTGACGCCGTCGTCCGTGCCACTCCCGCAGGCCGGAAGCAGGAGGACGAGGGCAAGTAGAGGGAGGAGAAGTCGCATGGAGCGGACGAAGGACAGAGTCTCGCGCTGAGTCATCCCCGACCTGATCGGGGATCCATGCAATGGTGGATGCTATCTCGAAGCACCGTATGGATCCCCGCCTGCGCGGGGATGACGCTTTGCTTGTAATAAAGAACAGAGCCAGCTATCGACCCGTGAGATGCGGAAGACCGGCTCTTGAAGGCCGACAACCTCAACGGTAGTCTTCACCCGACAGCCGCCGGTAGACCACCGCCGTACGAGCGGGCACGTCGAGCGCGAAAGCAGGCGGGCGTCCCGACTCGTCGAGGGTGATCGTGAGCGAGGGGATGTCGGCGAGGTCGCCGCGTGAGGCGAAGATCGGCACGAGCGGGTGGATTTCCGCGTCGCCGAGGCCTGGCAGGGCGATTTTCTGGCGTGCGTCGCTGCGGTTGAAGGCGATCACGAGTTCCTGCGTGTCCTCTTCGCCGTCGACGGCGGTCGTGTGCAGCCGCTGGAACGCAAGCGTGTTGGTTGTGCTGTCGGCGTGGAGCACCGAGAAGCCGCCGTGCCGGAGTGCGACGTGACGATGGCGCAGGGCGATGGCACTCTGGTAGAACGCAAACAACTCCGCATCGAAGGCGATGGGGTCGCATGCCCGCTCCAGGCCGCGCGGGTCGGTGCATTCGTCGGCGAAGGTGAGGTCGGGCCAGACCATCGGCTTGCGGTCGTCGGGGTCGTCCGCGCCCCACATGCCCGCCTCGGTGCCGTAGTAGAACATCGGCGCGCCGACGTAGGCGACCTGCATCACGGCGATCATGCGCTGGAGGTCGCGCTCGGCTTCGTTCGGAGCGCGGACGCTGTAGTTCTCGCGGTGACGCGGGCTCGGCTGCTGGTCGAAGTCGATGGGCAGGTGCCCGTTGACGATGCCCGACGCCACGCGCTCGGTGTCGTGGCTGTCGATGAGGTTCTGCATCGCGTAGCCTCGCTCCTTCGAATACGGCAGAAGGCGCTCGACGAGCTGCGCGGCAAACGTCACCGGACCGATACGCCCGTCGATCAGCCAGTCCTCGACGGGCATCGCGAAGGCGTGGTAGTTCATCGCCGCCGAGAAGCCACTCGCGCGCAGGAAGTCCACGGCGTCGTGCCACGTCTCGGCGACGGTGTATGCCTCGGGATTGATCTCGAACACCAGGTCGTTCCACTCGGCCCAGAAGCCCGTCGGCACCTCGTCGGCCACGTCCAGCCGCCAGCCGTCGATGCCGTCCGAGGGGTCGCCGTCGCCGTTGGGGTCCATCCAGCGCCGCGTGATGTCGAAGACGTACTGCCGCGGCCCCGCGCTGAGCGTCACGGGCTCGCCGTCGGCGTCGAGGCTGTCGCGGAGCACCGGCAGTGCCTTGTAGCCCCACCAACCGTTGTAATCGTACTCGTTCTCGGGCGTCTCGGGGTCGTCGAACGCTGTCACCTCGTACCAATCCGCGAACGCCGACGCCTGCTGCTTCTCAACGAGGTCCTCGAAGCCGAAGAAGCGCGTCCCGGTGTGGTTGAAGACGCCGTCGATCACGACGCGGACGTCGCGGGCGTGCGCCTCGGTGAGCATGTGGAGGAAGAGCGAGTCGGCGGCCGTCCAGGTCCAGGTCGCGGGGTCGGCGGTCTCCCCTTCCATCAGCGCGAGGTCGCCCTCGGGATCGGGGCCGAAGTACGGGTCGATGTGGTGGAAGCTCGCGCCGTCGTACTTGTGCATGCTCGGTGCATGAAACACCGGGTTGAAGTAGAGCGCGTTGACGCCGAGGTAGTCGAGGTAGTCGAGTTGGTCGATGACGCCTTGGAGGTCGCCGCCGTAGCGCCGCATGAAGACCGCGGGGTCGTAGAACGTCGAGATATCGGACTCCCAGTCGGCCTGGACGTACCAGTCGCCGGTCCACGGCGTGATGGCCCACGCATCCTCCGTGGTCATGTCCTGCCCGAAGTCCAGCGAGGCGAACGTGGGGTCGTTGGTCGGGTCGCCGTTGCGGAAGCGCTCGGGGAAGATTTGGTACCAGACGGCGTCGGCGGCCCAACTCGGGACGGGCTGGGCCTGGAGGGTGGGTGCAACGATGAGACTCAGGAAGAGGGCGACTAGCGACTGGCGACTGGCGACTGGTGTAGGGAGCAGCATGGACTTCAGGCGGTTGCGCGACGCTTTTCGAGAGAACGGGTGAGGCCGAGGAGCATCTTGCTCAGGGTTTCAGCTTGGCTGAGCATTCCTGTCAGGTCGTCGCCGTGCACGAATCCTTGCCGCTTGGCGATACGCAGTTGCGTCTCGACCTCATAGAGGGAGCCACGCGCGATGTAGAGAAAGCGCAGGAAGTCCTTGCGAGACGGTCGTCCCCACCCTTCCGCTATGTTCGACGGAATCGAGACGACCGCCCGGCGCACTTGTGCAGTAAGTCCAAATTGCTCAGACTTCGGGAAGCTGCGTATAACCGAGTCCACCAGATCCATCGCCCGTTGCCAGACGAGGAGATCGGTGTAGCTCTCGATGCTTCGGTTCACGTCTCCCTATTCGCTAGTCACCAGTCGCTAGTCGCCCCACCCATTCATCGCGCCACCGTGAGACGTATCACAGAAACCCCGTCTCCAGCCTGCAGCCGCACCACGTAGGCCCCGCTCGCCAGCCCGGCGGCGTCGAACGAGACGGCGTAGCGGCCCGGCGTCTGCGGGGCGTCCACGAGCGTGGCGACGCGGCGGCCGAGCAGGTCGTAGACCGTCAGCGTCACGTCGGTGGCCTGTGGCAGCGCGTATTCGAGTGTCGTCGAGGTAGCGAACGGGTTCGGGTAGGCGGCGTCGAGCGCGAGCGTAGCCGGGACGGCCGTGTCGATCTGCTCGGCGTCGGTCACCACGAGGCCCGGCTCGGGCTTCTCGACGAACTCGTTGGTATAGACGCGGAACTCGCCGGGGAGGAGCGTGAACGTCTGCGGCCCGGCGCTTGCGAGGTCGAGGTCGCCGTCGTCGAAGTAGCTGAACCAGTCGCCGCCCTCGGCGAAGTCGGCGGTCACGTCGTCCGACTCCACGCCGAAGTTGCCGACGATCACGACCTCGCTCGGCTGCCCGGCCGGCGCGCCGCCGTAGGAGAGCCGGATGTAGCGGTCTGCCGTGCGCCCGACGCGGAGGTCCACGTCGGTGAGCTCGGAGGTGAAGATGGCGTTCTCGTTGCGCAGCTTGAGGAGCGCGCCCCAGGTCTTGTACAGACGCACGCGTGCGGCCCGCTCATCGGGGCTCGTCGCCACAACCTGGCCGCTGAAGCCGTTGCGGTCGGGCGCCACGTCGGCGAAGTAGTCCCAGCGGATCGGCTTGTTGCCGGTGCGGCCAGGGTCGCTCGTTGCGCAGCCACCGCCGCCGCCGTCGCGGAGGCACTCGCCAGGCCCACCGCCGTAGCCGATCTCGGCGAACTGCCAGAGCATGCGCGGGCCGGGCACCGTGTAGAAGAACGCGCCGACGAGCTTCATGCGCTCCAGCGCGGTCTCGACGGTGCGCGTGTCGTAGTCGCCGGAGCGGTTGCCGAACTCACGGTTGCGGTACATCAGCCACTGCTCGTCGTGGCTCTCCATGAACGTGATCTGGCCGTCGAGCGGGTACCCGTTGTTCGGCGGGTACGTCCGTTCGAGCGTGCTCTCGAAGTCGGTTGCCGTCGGGTAGCCCATCGCGCTCTGGCTGTAGGGGCGGTTCAGGTTATTCCAGAGCATCATACCGGGTAGACCGGCGTCGCGGCCGTAGTTGGCCAGCGCGCGGTCTTCGCGGGCGTCGGCGAAGTGCTCCAGGATGATGTAGGCCTCGTCGTCCACGGCCCAGATCTCGTCGGCCATGCGCGTGAGCAGGTCGATGCGGCCCTGGTTGAAGGCGCTCCAGGCCCCAACGTCGCCCCCGTAGTCGCGTGTCGTGAAGCCCTTCGAGAGGTCGAAGCGGAAGCCGTCCACGCGGTACTCGGTCAGCCACCACTCGTTGGCGCGGTCGAGCCAGCGCTGCACGCCGAAGTAGGTGTGGTCGAGGTCGGTGAAGACGTTGAACGGGTGCTGCTCGGGGACGTGCACGTAGGGGTTGGCGTCGTTGGCGCCGAAGAGCGTCACGAGCGGCGACGGCTGGTCGGCGTGGTTGTAGACGACGTCGAGGATGATCGCGAGGCCGCGCTGGTGCGCCGCATCGATGAACGCCTTGAGCTGCTCGGGCGGGCCGTAGTACTTGTCCACGGCGAGGTGGAAGGTCGGCTGGTAGCCCCAGTTTTCGTTGCCGCCGAACTCCTGAATCGGCATCAGTTCGAGCGCGTTCACGCCGAGGTTGACGAAGTAGTCGAGTGTGTCGGCGAGCGTGTCGTAGTCGTGCGCGGTGATGAAGTCGCGGACGAGCATCTCGTAGATCACGAGGTCCTGCTGCGCGGGGCGCTCGTAGTCGTCGTCCTGCCAGTCGTAGGGCGTCGCGCCGGGCGTGAGCACGCCGACGATGCCTTGTGCCCCATCAGGGTACTCAGGCAGATTGGGATAAACCGACTCGGGGATGAAGCGGTCGTTGTTCGGGTCGAGGACGAGCGGGACGTAGGCGTCGGTGACGCGCTGCGTGCCGTCGACGAGGTACTGGAAGGCGTACGTCTCGCCGGGCGTGAGGTCCATTTCGAGCCACCAGTAGACCTCGTCGTCGCTGACGACGTCGCGGCGCATGAGGTAGGCGTCGTCGGGCTGGAAGTCGTTGAAGTCACCGAGGACGTAGACGTAGCTCTTGCTCGGGGCGAGGAGCGAGAGGAAGACCTTGCCGGGCTCCGCGTCGGAGTAGGTGATACCGTCCTGGATACCGACGGGCCGCGCCTGGTCCACAACGGTCGGCGGCGGCACGCCGATATCGAAGCTGACCGTGCGCCCCATCATGTCCTCGGCGTTAAGGGCAAAGCGGGAACCGGGCGCGACGGCCTCGGGGAGCTCGAAGCGGAAGATGCCGCTCTCGGCGTCGTAGAAGTCGAGACCGTTGGTGTACGTCGTCGCGTTGACCTCGAAGTCGATGCGGGCGAACTCTGCGGTCCCGAAGAGCCCGGCTGACACCGCGATGATGTTGCCTTCGTTGTCCGTCTCGCGCGCGGCCTGCAAGAACATCGGGTCGGCGACCTCGATCTGCGAGTCGGCGTTCGGCCCAACGAACACGGGGTTGAGCGGGTCGGTGATCCAGGTGAAGTTGCTCCCGTCGCCGTTGTTGTGGTAGTGGACCTTGTACTGGTACGTCCCTCCAATGTCCAGCGTCAGGGTCTTGCGGTACTCGTTCTCCTGCGGCACATAGTCCATCGCAGACGGCGCGCCGATCTGGATGCGCCCGCTGCTGTTCGGCCCCCAGTCGTTGAACGACCCTGGCAGGAACGCGCGCACCGGCGTAACGGCGGGCGGCGTCAGATCCGGGACGAAGCGGAACGTGAGGTCGAGCGTCTGCGCCTGCGTCGGGAGCGTGCCGACGAGGGCAAAGACGAGGGCCAGGAGCCAGGGAAGACGGCGCATCAGTCTGGAGAGGAGGTGGCTGGAACTACGGATAAAAACACCGGCCCCCGTTCAAAGGGACCGGCGTGAGTCAGAGGTATGGACGTGTGGACGTAGGAAGGTGTGGACGTGGAGGCTCGGTTCAAGGAGCGCGTTCATACATCCACACCTTCACACGTGCATACCGCGAAGCGATCCGCTAGCGGATGACCGTGAGACGCTGGCTCACGAGGCCCTCCTGCGTGCGGAGCTGGTAGACGTAGACGCCCGCCGCGAGCCCCGACGCGTCGAAGCCGACGCGGTAGTTGCTCGCCGTCTGCACCTCGTCCACGAGGGTGGCGACCACGCGGCCCGTGACGTCGTAGACCATGAGCGACACCGGCCCGGCCTGCGGGACGCTGTACTCGATCTGCGTGCTGCCGCGGAACGGGTTCGGGTAGGCCGTCGCGAGGGCCATCGTCGTCGGGAGCGCGCCGCCGACTTCCTCGATGGCCACCGAAAGCGGGTCGGTGAAGCCGTTGTCGAAGAAGAGCGGGTTGCTCGCGATGAGGTCGTCGCGGTTCGGGTCGGTCGGGTTGGCCTCGATCGGCATCACCGAATCCGGGTTGTCGACGTCCGTCGGACGGAAGGCGTCGAGGGCAAACTCGAAGCTCGACGGGATGGTACCGTTGTCCGGCGTGATGTAGCGGTAGCGGCGACGGCCCGTGTCGAAGCCGCCGGCGCCCTCGACGATGAATCCGTCATCGGTGTTGCCGTAGGCGTAGCGGTAGCCGATGCCGTTGTAGGTCGGGCGCAGGACGTTGTACACGCCCGTGTAGATGCCGTCGCCGTCGGTGTCGGTCAGCTCGAAGTCGACCAGCAGCCCGTCGGTGGGGAGCCCAGGTCCGAAGCCCTGCGTGACGCGCCAGACGGCGTCCTCAAGCTGGAGCGTGACCTTGTCCGTGGCCGGGTCGAACGGGTCGGCATCGAAGCCGAGCGCCGCCGTCATGTCCACCGAGAAGGTGACCGGGATCGGGTCACCCGCCGGGATCACGTTCGGACGGCGGATGCCGTTGAAGAACTCCGTGTCGAGCGTCTGGGCAGACCCCGCAAACTCGAAGATGCGGTTGCCACCGCCGTTGTCGAGCGGCTCTTCCCAGCCGATGTTGCCCCACTCGGGGTCGTCGAGTTCGCCGTCACCGTCTTCGTCGACGTTGAAGACCACGTAGTACTTGTAGTTGATCTCGTCGGACGGGGCAGCCGTGATCGGCACCGAGTTGCCGAAGTCGAGGGAGCCGGGGATCTGGAAGAGGCCGCAGTCGTCCTGGTTGTCCTCTGGGCAGTCCCAGCCATTGAACGCGCCGCGCACCTGGATGGCGTCGCCCCGCGCGAGCGATACGAGGCCCACGTCCACGAGCGGCTGCACGTCGGCGAGGAAGTCCACCGTTGCCTCGACGGTCGAGCCGTCGTTGGCCGGCGAGTCGCCGTAGAACTGCCAGTAGAGCGTCGTGTCGCTCGACGGCACCGTGAAGAGGCGGTCGCCGCCGCCCGAGATGTCCTCCCAGCCGTCAGGCGTGTCCGTGTCCGAGAAGAAGAACTTGTAGGCTTGCTGCGTGCCGGCCGCGGAGGCCGGGTAGGTCACGAGACCCGAGTAGAGGGCCGCGGCCGGGCCGCTCTCGGCCTCCTGGGTGAGGACGATGTTGGTCGCGCCCCAGTCCATGGTGTTGGTCTCCTCGCCCTGGAAGCCGCCGACGTCCGGGTTGCCGCGCACGCCAATCTGGAGGTTCTCGTCGTCGATGTCGAGGCCCTTGAGGGTGGCCTGCTCCGTGTCGATGTAGACGCGGAACCAGACGCCGACCTGGTCAGGACCGACGGTGAAGGGCCGCCAGTCGTAGGGCTGGTCGTCGCCCTTCTCGAAGTAGTGCACGTCGAGCTCGACGTCGCCCGTGCCGGCTTCGATCTGGTGGTTGCCGCCGTCTTCCCAGCCGCCGATGCCGGCGTCTTCGGACTGCTGCGCGTAGAACTTGAAGTTCAGCGTCTCGTTGTCCGGGATCTGGAAGGACGCCTCCCAGAAGTCGCCGCCTTGGCTGCTCGGCGTGAGGGTGGTGTTGTCGTTCCAGGCGATGACGCTGCCGTCAGGAAGCGCGCTCTGGTCGTCCGCGCAGCCGTCGAGGCAGCCACGCACCTGGATGTTGCGGTCGATGTCGGTCTTGACCGTATCGGGCAGCGTGGCGGTGTTGAGCCGCAGCGTGACGTTGCGCTGCGCTTGGGCAGGCATCGCCACCGCGAACACGAACGCTGCCAGCGCGAGCCATCGCGCGGTGGTAGCAAAGGTCCGTTGCATAACAGATGTGGAATGGTTGGAGGAAGGATGCGTGCGGTCCGGCAGACGCCGGGGTGCACGCGAAAGAGCCGCAGATACGGCACTAGTGAGCGCGCTCAGGCTGATGGATCAGAAGCCGAGCGCAAAGCTGATGCGGTTGACGCCGTCGAAGAATTCGAAGGCCTCGTAGGCGTAGTCGGCGGTGAGGTCGAGCGAGCCGAAGCCGTAGTTCAGGCCGCCGCCGAGGGTGAACGAGCGCGGGCTGTCGTCGAGGAAGAGCTCCTGGTAGCCGCCGCGCACCTGCACGAGGCCGCCGAGCAGCGCCACCTCGCCGCCGAGGTTGACGTACTGCCCCGCCGCGCTCGGGCTGACCGCGTCCACGGCGAGCGTCACGCGGGTTTCGGCCGTCTGGTAGACCTCCGTGGCGATGCCCACGCGCATGTTGAGCGGGAGGTCGAACGCCTCGGTGGTCAGGGTCGACCGGATGTTGTTGTTGTTGCCCTCCTGGTCGGGAGCGGTATCCACGGGCACGAGCAGGCCCTCGCCACCGAGTTGCATCTTGGTGCCGAAGTTGGAGATCGAGGCCCCCAGCCGCATCCCGTTGAAGGGCGTCGTGAACATCGTCCCGATGTCGAAGGCGACGCCCGTCGCGGAGGTCTCGTAGATCGACTCGTGCAGCACCTTGACTGTCGCCCCGAGCATGAAGCGGTCCGTGAGCGCGCGGGCGTAGGTCAGGCCCACGGCATACGAGCCCGCCGTGAACGTCTCGCCCGAGAGCCCGTCCTGGTCGAACTCGGTCGTGCGCGCCATCTCGGGCGTCGTCATGGCCGTGAACGAGAGGGCGACGGTCCCGAAGCCCGTCGAGGCCGCCACGCTCGCGTGGTTGAAATCGAGGCCCTCCAGCCAGGAGGCGTACTCGAAGGCCAGCCTGCCCCCGTTGATGCGCGCCAGCCCAGCGGGATTCCAGTAGACGGCCGAGAGGTCGTCGGCGATGGCTCCGAAGGCGCCGCCCATCGCCGTGGCGCGCGGGCCGACCGGGATGTTGAGGAACTCGGCGGCGGCGGTGCCAACCTTGTCCTGGGCGGTGGCGCGCGGGGCGAGCAGCGGCACGCTCACGAGCACGCCGAGCACGAGGGCCGCGAGGACGCGGGGCTTCGAGGAGGGTTGGGGACTAAACGTCATGGGCCTGTCGGTTCGGGAGGGCCGGTCGGAAAGCGCGGTAGAAGGAGCCATCACTTGATGAGGGCGAAGGTGCCCGTCGTCTCGCCAATGCCGGGCGCGTCGACGTGGTAGAGATAGACGCCGTAGGAGGCGCTCAGGCGGTCCTGCGTGAGCAGGTCCCACTCGGCCACGCCGTCGAGGAGCTGCTCAGGCGTCAGGTCTTCGTTGGAGCCTTCGTTGTGCTCGATGATCTCGACGAGACGCCCGCTCACGGTGAAGATGCGGATAGTCGCGCGCGGCGGTAGGCGCGTGAAGCGGATCACGCGGTCGCCGCGTCCCGTCGGGAACGGGTTCTGCGGCTCGAAGCGGTTCGTGACGATGTACGGGTTCGGCACCACCTTGATGTCGTCCAGCGTAGCCTGCGCGGCCTCCACGTCCAGGTCTGGACCCTGTGCGACGAACTCGAACGCGTCGCTAGCGAGGAACGGCTTTGCTGTGACGAGGGCCCCCTCGTCACCCGCCTGCGGGTTGCGTGTCCCCGTCCCCTGGACGATGCTCAACTTGAACTGCCACGTCGGCACGAGGTCGTCGGTGCCGTCACCTGGTACGTCCTGGAGCAAGACGATGATGTCACTATCGCCCTGGCCGCCGAGTGCCTCGAGATCGAGACTGAAGAGGTTCGTAGCTGCCGTGCCCTCTTCGAACTGGACTGCACCGTCACCGGTGAGGTCCCAGAACGCATACGGCACCTCGACTTCTTCGATCTGGCCGTTGCTCCCGATCACCTGCTGGAACACGCGGAAGTTGGTCGGCTTCGCGGGCAGCGTGCGCGCGAACGGAATGCGTACGGGCAACGCGACGGACTGGCCGCTCCCTGGCTGCCCCACTACAACGCGGTAGTCGGCAGGAAAGCGGAGGCCGATCTGGTTTCCGGAGATGCCCACGTTGAAGCGGCGTGCTTCGAGGTCATAGACCGCGTCGTCGCTCCACCCTGTCAGCGAATCGATAGGCGTGGTGAGGCCCACGTTCTCGAACGAGAGCTGGAAGCCTTCCGTGACGAGCACTTCATCGTCGTCGCCCAGCGCCTCGGAGTTCTCGATGAGGACTTCGCCGTCGGTGAGGTCTTCGAGCGTGAAGTCGAGCGTGGTCAGCGTGTCCTGCGTGGCATCGGAGCCGAGCAGCAGCGTATCGCGGAACGTGATGCGGTATCGGTTCCCGTCCTGGATGGCCGTCGGGTCGAGGATCGTGTAGTTAACGACCCCGGTCCCGAGTCCGCGCGTCTGCTCCAGCTGCGTGAGGTCCGCTTCAACGTAGCCGCCTGCCCCCTGCTCGGGCGTCACAGCGACCACGTTCGGACCGGTCCGGCCAAGCGACCCGTCTGAGCGGATCGAGATGGAGATCGGGCTTTCCGTCGGCGGAATCTCGAAGGCCTGCTGGCCCGGCTGCGTAGCGAGCGTGAAGGCCCCGAAGTCGTAGCTCACGACGGCGTAGTAGTACGTCACGCCGTTGATGACCTCGGTGTCCGTGAAGGTGTGGACGAGCCCGTCGGACGCCTCGCCCGGGTCGCGGGTGTCAGACCCGAGGAAGTACTTCGTCCCAGCGATGTCTACCGGGTGGAAGCCTTCGTTGCCGTTGATGAGGTCGTACTGTGCGATTGGCCGGAGGAACTGGAGGTTGCCGAACCCGTCCGTAATTGTCCGTGCGTCGAGGAAGCCGGGGTCGGTGGCCCGGTAGATGCGATAACCCTCGAAGTCATTTGGGTTGAGCCCGGGCGCGTCCAGGTCGGCGATGAATGTGTCGAAGGAGCGCTCGGCCTCGTCGTCCCAGTAGAGTGTCACCGCCCCGTCGCGGGCCACGGCGCGGACGGTGGGCGTGGTGGGTGCCTGCGCAAAGCGGTAGTCCGCCTCGTACGCCTCCTGCGCGTTCTGGCGCTTGGCCAGGTGGTCCTGGTAGCGCTGCTCCACGTTGGTCGCGGCGGCCTGGTAGTTCACGTCGCCGAAGATGACGGCGAACGAGACGCGCTCGGTCTGGCCAGCCCGCAGCGGGAAGAGGCCACTCGACACGAAGAGGTCGTTGTCGTTGGAGCCGCCCGGCGGCGGCTGCCCCGGCTGCAGGAGCGTGAACTTACCTGGCGTGAGGAAGCTCGTGAAGTAGCGGCTGTCCGGATCCGACTGGAACGAGACGCTGCCCGCCGGGCGGTAGCGGACGTTCGTGATGCCGATCTGGTCGCTCTCGGAGATGTCCGTCACGTCGATGTTCGGCTCACCCGGCAGGTCGGTGCCCGCCCCGGAGGAAGGCAACCCGTCGTTCTCGCCGACGTCGCCCGTGAGATCGGACCCGTCCAGACCCACGTCGTCGAGCGTGGAGCGCCAGTCGCCGTCGTTGTCGATGCCGTCGTCGCGACGCTCGTCGATCATCTCGTCGATGTTCTCGTCGATGCCTTCGTCCACGGCCCCGTCGCCGTCGTTGTCGATGCCGTCAGCGTAGGGCAGGCCGAGGTCCTCGGCCTTGACGTCGTAGAGGATGACGCCAGTCCCCGGCACCTCGAAGCGGAAGTACGGCGCATCGGACGCCGCCGCATCGATCATCGCCTGCGTCACGACCGGGCTGTCCGTCTCGAACAGGAAGTCGAACGGGGGCGTGGATTCCAGGCCGTCCCCGTCGTTGTCGATGCCGTCCCGATAGGGCAGGCCGAGGTCTTCCGGCCCGACACCGACGAGGTGCACCGGCGAGCCGTCGTAGGGCTCTGCGAGGGCCGGCCAGCGGTTCCAGCGGTCGCCCGCGGCCTCGTCGATCATCTCCTGGGTGACGACGGGGCTGTCCACCTCGCCATCGCCGTCGTTGTCGATGTAGTCCGCGTAGCCGACGCCGACCTGCGTCCCGAATGCGGCGTACGAGGAGTCTTCGTCCACGACGCCGTTGCCGTTGTTGTCGATGCCATCGAAGCGGAGGCGCTCGCCAGACCCTCCGGTCTGGTCGCCCTCGCCAGCGAGGAAGTCCGCCGTGATGATCGGGCTGCCGGGCTCGCCGATGGACACCCCGTAGCCGTTGATCTGCGCGACATCGTCGCCGGTGGTGCCGTCGCCATCGTTGTCGATGCGGTCCACTGCGTTGCCGGGGCTTTCGAGGAAGAACGCGATGCCGGCGGCCACTTCGGCGTTCGCAAACCCTTCGGTGGTGGACCGTCCGTCCGCGTCCGCCATGAACGCGGTGTCGAGGAGCAGGTCGAAGAAGGGCCGGTCGTCGTCCGCGTCCTGGGAGCCGCCAACGAAGTCAGCCAGCCAGAGCGTCACGCCGACGGTCGAGAGGTCCTCGGTGCCGTCGTTTTTGACGGAGTGGAGGATGAAGATGGCGTCCTGGATGAGCACCTGGCTCCAGGCGAGCACGCGCGTCTCGACGACGAGGCCGAGGCCGCGCCGCGTCAGGTCCGTCGAATCGGGGAAGTACTGCACGCCGCGCCCGGGGTACTGGTCGTCCCCCATCACGTAATAGATCTCCTGATCGGCGTTGAAGACATCGCGTCCGAAGAAGCCATTCCAGGACCCGGCCCAGCCCGGATCGGTCGGGTCTTCGAGGCGGTTCGGCCAGAACGACGGCCACGTCTCCGGGCGGTCGCTCCGCGGGATGCCCAGGTCCTCGCTTGCGGGGTTCGTGTACCCATCGACTGGGGCCCACGTCCAGGCTTGGTTCGGGTCGTCGAGGTTCTCGCGGTAGTTGGGGACGTTGACGATGTACTCCGGGTTGCTGTCGTCGTCGTCGTCGTCGGGCAGCTCCGCTCCTGTGAAGAGGCCCGTCAGCGCGATGTAGGTGCGCCGGGTGTTTTTGGGCCACTCGTACGGGATCTCGTCGGGGGCCTGGGCGCTGGTGCGACCGGTCTGACCAAAGTTGAAGATGGTCGTGCGCAGGCGGTTGCCGTCGATGTCGGTGTTGCGGCGCTCGAACAGGTCAACGCGGGCGTCCGAGGGGACGTGGTTGCGGTCGATCTGTCCTTGGGCCCAAGCGGGCGCTGCGAGCAGGAGCGCAAGCGCTGCCAGGGCAGCAAGACGCAGGGTACGGAAGGAAGCAGTCACGGCTGGGGTCATCGAAGTCATCAGAGACGGAGCAGCAAGGGGCGGCATGCCGTAGCTAGGCGTGCCGTAGCTAGAAGCTGAGCTGGAGGCCGAGGTGGAAGCGACGCGGCTCGCTGTAGAAGTCTGGGCGGGTGAAGAAGCCCGCGTCGGTCGAGCCGATGGCCGGCCCGCGCAGCGTCACGTCGGGCTGGCCGGTGTCGCCGAAGACGGCGTTGGCGTTGCGCGTGTCGAGCAGGTTGAAGACCTGCAAGAAGATGCGCGGCGTGACCACCGGCAGGGAGAGGTCGTAGAAGGCGTAGAGGTCGGCGTTGAACGTCGTCGGGCGGCGCTCCGAGTTGGTCGGGAACGTCGGGAGGATGCGGTCCTCACGCGGGGCCGGGGAGTACGGATAGCCCGCTCCGTAGCGCAGCAGCGTCGAGGCGCCCCACCCGTTGCCGCCGAAGTAGAGGCTGGCGTTGAACGTGTGGCGCTGGTCCCACCCTAGCGGGATGAGCTGCAGGCGCGGGGCGTCCGTACCCTGGCGCGCGGCCGTGGCTTCCTCCGGATCGGAGTTCGAGCCCTCGGCGATCTGGAAGGTGTAATCCACGTCGAAGGAGAAGCCCTGGCTGAAGCGCTTCGAGAGCGCGACGGTGATGCCGCGGACGTTGGAGTAGTCGAGGTTGGTGAAGACGAGGTACTGCACGCCTGGCAGGACCGTCTCGATGGGCTCGCTGACCGAGACCCAGTCGCGCACGTCGCGGTAGAAGCCCGTCACATCGAGCAGGTAGTCGTCGCCGAAGCCCTGCTGGAGGCCGATCTCGTACATGATCGTCTTCTGCGGGTCGATGTTGGCGTTGCCAAACGGCCCGTAGGTCCCCGAGGTCGTGCCGACGCGGTAGCCCGGGTTGTTGAACAGGAACTCGAACGTCGGGACCTGGAGGAAGTGGCCGTAGGAGAAGTGGATCACGCCGTCGGCGGTGATCGGGTAGGCCACACCGAGGCGCGGCGATATCTGGATCTTGGCCTCCGCGTCGTCGAACCAGAACGCCTCGCGGTCCTCTACGGTGAGGCGGTTGCCATCGACTTCTTCCTCCGCCGAGATCACGCCGTCGCCGTCGAGATCGCGGAAGCGGTTGGTGAGCCGGAACGGGTTGAAGATGTTCGGGTCGGCCTCGTCCGCGGGCGTCTGCCCGTTTGAGTCGAAGTAATCGAAGCGGATGCCCGCGTTCACGATGAAGTTCTCGTACTCGATCTTGTCCTGGACGTAGGCGCTGAAGCTGAGCGGGTTCACCCCATCGAAGCGCTGGAAGTTGTTCGACGTCTCGTCCGGGATACGGAGGTCATTGGGGATGTTCTCGGTGCTCTCGTCCTCGGTGAGCCCGAAGCCCTGGAGGAAGAGGTCGTCGAGGCGGAGCTCCACGCCCGCCTTGACCAGGTGGTTCTTGAGCAGCTGGGCGGTGACGTCGCTCTTGATCGTGTAGGAGGCCGTCGAGCGCTCAAACCGGCCGAGGTCGTAGCCGCCGCGCAGGAAGCGGGTGGGGCCCTGGATCAGGAGCGAGCCGTTGAGCGAGTCCGGCGTCGTCACGGCGAACGGCGTCCAGTAGCGCTCATCGAGCGGGTCTTCGAAGGCGTAGCGCTCGAACTGCTTGAACGCGGTCGCGAGGTTGACCGTGTAGAACAGCTTCGCCGAGACGGTGTGCTGGAACTGGAGGTTGACGTTATAGCCCGTCTCGAAGAAATCGGCGAGGCCCGAGGGGTTCTGGCGGAAGCTGGTGTAGCGGTCGCCGAGGTCCGTGCCCGTCGAGTAGGAGCCCAGCGCCGTCAGGCTCAGGCTCATGCCGTTGCCGAGGCGCGACTTGAGCGTGGCCTGGCCGCTGAGCTTCTCGAACTGGTTCATCGACACGAGCGCGGAGTCGCCCGGCGTGCCGTCGGGGTTGAACACCTGCGCGCCGTAGAGCCAGCCGTCGTTCTTGAAGTAGCGCCCAAGGACGTAGAACCCGAGCAGGTCGGGCACGACGGGGCCGGTGAGCGAGCCCTGGAGTTGGTAGTACTGCGCCGGGTTGACCTCGAGGTACGAGTACGGATCGACGCCGAAGTAGCGGATGTCGTTGCGCGTCTCGTAGTCTTCCTCGTTGGCACCGCGGAGCAGGTCTTCGCCGCCGCTGCCGGCCACGGCGTAGGTGCCCGAGAACACGTCGATGTTGCCGCTGAACTCGTTAGCGGGGTCTTTGGTGACGACGTTGATGATGCCGCTCATCGCCTGGCCGTACTCGGCGTTGAACGTGCCCGCGATGATCTGCAGCTCCTCGATGCCGTCGTTCTCGATCTGGACCGAGACGGAGCCGTCGTAGGCGTCGGAGACACGGACGCCGTCCACGAAGTAGGCGATTTCTTTGGAGCGCCCGCCGCGGATGTGGATGCCGCCGCCGGAGGTGGTCACGCCCGCCTGCGCGCTGAGGATGTCACCGACTTCCTGCACCGGCAGGTTCTCGATCTGGTCGCTCGTGACGCGGAACTCAGACGAGGTGAGGTCGCGCCGGACGAGGTCGCGGTCGGCCGTCACGACGACCTCCTGGCCCTCGAACGCCTCCTCGCGGAGTTCGAAGTCGACCGTGGTGGTGAGGTCCACGTTCACCCGCACGCCGGTGATCGACTTCTGGGCGAAGCCGATGTAGGACGCCACGAGCGTATAGGAGCCAGGCCGCACGCCGATGATGACAAACTCACCGTCGAAGTCGGTCGAGGCCCCGACGGTGGTGCCTTCGATGACGACGTTGACACCGGGGAGCGGCTCGCCCGTGGCGAAGTCGGTGACGCTACCGGCGATCTTGCCGGTCGTCTGCGCGAAGGCGAGCGGGGCTGCGGCCAGCAGCACGGCAACAGCCGCGCAGCACCGGAGCGAAAGGGCGTAGAAGCGAGTCATGGGCAAGATCGGCAGGGTTGGCCGAAAGGAATCGAGCGGAAGGCGGCTAGGAGAAGAGCCGGACGCGGGCGACGGCGTCGGTGTGGATGCGGACGTCGTAGCGGCTGCGGAGGTCGTCGAGGTAGCGCCCGAGCCAGCGCTGGGCGTACTCGGCGTCGAGGCGCTCGGCGATCTGGGGGCGGGCCTCGGCGAAGGTCATCGGGCGCGGGGGCTGGAGGTCGCCCCGGCGGAGGAGCACGTAGCTGCCAGCGACTTCGAGCGGCCCGACGAGCGCGCCGGGCGCGGCCTCGAACACGGGGTCGCCGAGGACGCCGAGGTCGCCGCGCGAGAGCAGTCCGAGATCGCCGCCTGCGAGGTCGGCCCCGGGCCGCTGCGAATAGTCGCGGGCCAGCGCGGCGAAGTCCTCGCCGGCGTCGATGCGCGCGCGGAGTTCCTGCGCCTCGCGGTTGGAGGAGACTAGGATCTCCTGCACGGGCACGCGCGCAGGCATCGTGTAGTACGAAGCGTACTCGTCGAAGTAGGCACGCAGGGAGTCGACGGGCGGCGAGGCCGTCTCGCGCATGCGCTGCTCGGTCTGGGCGAACACCCAGTCGCCAATGCGCTTCGCGACGACAGCATCGAAGCGGTCGCCCTCGTCCAGGCCGGCCTCGGCCGCGCGGGCCGCGAGCTCTTCGCGCACCACGAGCCCCTCGATGAACGTCTGGAGCGACCGGGCGTCGCGCACGGCCGAGAGCTGCCGCTCGGAGGCCTGCGCCGCAAGTCGTTCTACATCGGCGATAGTCCACGCCTGCGCACCCGTCGTCGGCGAGTCGAACGTGACGATGGGGGTGGACTGCCACGCCTCCGTATCGCTGGGCGCCTCACCGCCCTCCCCTGCCGCGAGCGCGGCGAGGTCCGCGAGCGGCCCCGGAGCCACCTCGATGTCGAGCGCGTCGCGCACAGCACGGCTGTGGCGGTAGCGCACCTCGACGCGGAGGCGCTTGCGTTCGTAGCGCTCCAAGGTGGCCCGCTTCTCGGCGAACTGCGTCTCCGTCAGGAGCGGCACCGTGGCGCGGTTCTCGACGCGAATAATCGAATAGCCGAGGGCTGTCTGCACGGGCTCGGAGATCTCGCCGACGGGCAGCGTGAAGGCGGCGTATTCGAACGCCGCGTCCATATCGTCGTGGCCGAACTCGCCGACATAGCCCCCCGACTCCGCGAGCGTCGGGTCTGCGAAAACTTCGCGGGCGAGCGTCTCGAAGGTCTCGCCCGCGAGGAGACGCGCGCGGAGCGCCTCGGCCGCCTCGAACGACGGCGCGTAGAGGTGCCGCGCCTCGTAGGTCGTGTTGGACTGCAGGAACACCCGCCGGAGGTCGGCCTCGCGGACCTGCAGCGTGTCGTAGAGCATCCGCGCGGTGTAGTGGTCGATGGAGGCCTGCTTGCGCACGCGCGCGAGCTCCTCCCGGTACTCGGGCGACTGCCGCACACCGGCGTCCCACGCCGCCTGGATCACGAGTTGGCGGTTGATGAGGCTCCCGAGCACGTCCTCGCGCATCCGCGCGTCGTCTTCTGGGAGGCCTGCCTGCATCGCGAACGAGGCGTAGGCGTCCGAGAGCGCTTCGGCCGTGATCGCCACGTTTTCGACGTGCGCTACGGCGTTCTTCTCCTCGGGCACTTCTTCGCAGCCCGACAGCCACCCGCCCCCGAGCAGCAGCCCGGCGGTGAGACACATCGCAGGAAGGCGAAGCAGGCGCATCAGGCAGTCGTCTCGCGTTCGATGAGGCGTGGGGCGAAGGAGGTGTGGCTCGGCGGCAGGCTCGGCTGTTCGAGGCGGCGCAGCAGCTTCTCGACAGCGAGCTTGCCCATCTCGTACATCGGCTGGCGCACGGTCGTCAGGCCGACGTAGGCGCTCGTGCGGATGTCGTCGAAGCCACAGACGGCGAGGTCGTCCGGGGTGTGCAGGTCGGCCTCGCGCAGCGCCTTGAGCGCCCCAAGCGCCTGCACGTCGCTGGCCGCGAAGATGGCGTCGGGCGGCTCGGGCAGGGCCAAGAGTTCGTTCATGGCCACGTAGCCCGCCTCGCGGGTGTAGCCGTGCATGGTCTGGTCGTCGGCGCTCGCCCGGATGAGGGCCGGGTTGAGGTCGATCCCTGCCTCGGCGAGCGCGGCCTCGTAGCCCTCGCGACGGTCACGTGCCGGGACCGAGTGCGGGTTGGCCATGATGAGCCCGATGCGTCTGTGGCCTTGGTCGATCAGATGCTTGGTGGCGACGTAGCCGCCCCGGCAGTTGTCCACCGACACCGAGTCGAGCCCCACGTGAAACGCATCGACGAGGACGCTCGGCACGTCGGCGGCGCTTAGATGCCGTACCTGCGCCTCGGTGATCGGCGTCGAGCAGATCAGCACCCCGTCGGCACGGCCTTTCTGGGCAGCGCGGCCGATCTGGTCGCCCACGGCCTCCATCGACCGGGACGCGTAGACCAAGAGGTCATACTCGCTCGACGCGAGCCGGTCCTGGATGCCGCGGATGACCTCCATGAAGAAGTAGGACGTCATCATCGGCACGACCGCGGCCACCAGCTGCGTGTTCTGGCGAGCGAGTGACCGTGCCGAGACATGGGGCTGGTAGCCGAGTTCATCGGCCACGGCGAAGACGCGCTCCCGGGTCTTCTGGGACACGCGCGGATGCCGGTTCAAGACACGCGAGACGGTGGCGATCGAGACGCCAGCCCGGTCGGCAATGTCGTAGATGGTGACGCTCAACGGGCGGCGATGCAGACGTTTGGAGGGGGGAGACAGCGCGCGCGTAAGCGCTTTCAATTTCTTCGCAATGATAGGGGGTTTTCCCCAATCCGTCAAGCCAGCAGGCGCGCTCCTACCGAAGCCGCCCCCGCATCGAAGCGCTTTTTCACGCACCTCTAGTCGCTTGTCGCAACGACTGCTCGGCGTAAATCACCACAACGTAAGCGCTTTCATGATTTTCCTGCCTCTGCTCAAAATCGCACGGCTTCACCGCTAGTCCTTGTATTTTCTGGCCTCGCTCCTGCCTGCCACCACGCCCTCATGGCTGCTCCGACCCCACCGTCTTCCCCGCCTACCCTTTCGCGAGGGAAACGACGCGCCTTCACGGCGGCGATGCTGCTCGTGCCCCTCGTGTTCTTCGCGCTCGTGGAGGGTGGCTTGCGCCTCGCGGGCTTCGGCGAAGACCACCCCCTCTTCCTCCCGGCCGACGCTGGCGAAGACGGGACGGAGAGCGCCTACCTCGTCCAGAACCGCGAGGTCGCCCGGCGCTACTTCGCCAACCAGGCCAACGTCCCCAACAGCCCGGCGGACGTGTTCCTCGCCGAGAAGCCGGAGGATGGCCTTCGCGTCTTCGTGCAGGGCGGGTCTAGCGCCGCAGGCTACCCGTTCTACTACGGCGGCGCGTTCCCGCGCATGCTCGAACAGCGCCTCCAGCAGACGTTCCCCGACCGCACCGTGGAGGTCGTCAACACGGCGATGTCGGCCGTGAACTCCTACACGCTGCTCGACCTCGCTGACGAGATCCTCGTCCACGCCCCCGACGCGGTACTGATCTACGCGGGACACAACGAGTACTACGGGGCGCTCGGGGCCGCCTCGGCGGAGACGCTCGGGCGCACGCCGTGGCTCGTGCGGTCCTACCTGGCGCTCCAGAACCTTCGCCTCGTGCAGGCCATGCGCGGCGCGTTGGCCGCGCTGGCGAGGGCGAGGGCAGGGGACACTGCGGGAGGCCCACCCTCGAACACGCTCATGGCGCGGATGGTCGGCGAGCAGCGCGTGCCCCTCGGCTCCGAGGTCTACGACGCTGGCCTGCGGCAATTCCGCTCGAACCTGTCGCGGCTGCTGGCGACGTATGAGGCGGCGGGCGTGCCTGTCTTCATCGGCACGGTGGCGTCGAACGAGCGGGACCACCGGCCTTTCCTCAACGCGTTCGAGGCGGACACGGACGAGGACGCCTGGGAAGCCCTCGTCACCTCCGGCGTGCAGGCGTTGCGCCAGGGCGACACAGCCACCGCGCTCCGCCAATTGGAGGAGGCCACCACGACCGACACGCTCGCCGCCGATGGGTTTTACTTCCTCGGCCAAGCGCTGCTTGCTGATGGCCAGACCGAGGCTGCCCGCGCGGCCTTCATCGCGGCCCGGGAGCGCGACGCCCTCCGCTTCCGCGCCCCGGACGCCATCAACGCGATCATCGCAGAACTGGCGGCCGAGCACGGCGCGACGCTCGTCGAGAGCGAGGCGCGGGTCCGGGCGGCGGCGCCCGACAGCCTCATCGGCAGCACGGCGATGATGGAGCACCTCCACCCCACCCTCAACGGCTACTTCCTCATCGCCGACGCCTTCTATATAGCACTGCAAGAAGCCGCGCTGTTCGGCGACTGGAGCCAGGCCGTGCCCACCTATCTCGCGCGCACGGAGCGGCTCTACACGCCCGTAGACTCGCTCGCCGGCGTCTTCCGGGTCGCCCAGCTCATGAGCGGCTGGCCGTTCCGTCCCGGCGAGGCGCCGCGCGTGGCCGTTCTGGACACGCTGCACGCGCGCTCGGTGCCCGAGCAGATCGCGGTGGACCTCTATCACAACAAGACCTCGTGGCGCGGCGCGACCGACGCCCTCGCGACCCACTACGCCGAGCAGGGCCTCATCACCGAGGCGCTCCGCACGCGGTTTGCCATCATCCAGGAGCTACCCCACCTTGCAGGCCCCCTCGTGGACGCGGGCAACGTGCTCGTAGAGGCGGCCAAAGCCACGGGCGACGAAGGGCGGTTTCAGCAGGCCGAGGCCTTCTACGAGGCCGCGCTCGAACGGGCCCCGAACAATGCCGGTATCCTCGGACTAATCGGTGCGCTGAAGCTCCAGCGCGACGCACGGGCCGACGCCATCGCGCTGCTGGAGCGGGCACGCGACCTCGCGCCCGAGAACACGCAGGTACTCTACAACCTCAGCGGGGCCTATGCGCTCGAAGGCCGCATGGACGACGCCCAGACGACGGTCCAGGCCCTCCTCGCCATCGAGCCCAACCACAGCGGCGGACGTGCGCTCCTAGCTAGCCTTCCCAGCGGGGCCTAAACACTGGGCTGCTCCAGATCAGAGACGCTTGGCGAACACGGCGCAGAAGAAGTAGAACCAGAGCCATACTCCTGAGAATAGCTGCACTACCGGAGCGTCGGGGTGCTTGAAGAGCGAGACTGCTCCGACATAGAAATTACCGGTGACATAGAGCCCCAGACACACAAAGGCCACTTTCTCTTTTGTGCTAAGCAGACGAAACAGCGCTTTCTGGATGTCTCGCTGTCCTCCAGGCGTATTTAGATCGACGTCGACACCCTTCGCCTGCTCGTTGATGGCTAGCAAGACCGGAAAGAACACGACAAAGATGCCCACGTGGAGCACAAAGAAGTCGTAGGCCGGCGAGCGACCCAGAAGCGCGAGCACATGGACGACTAGGCTCACTATGAAGCCGCTGACGCTCAACCAGAAAACGACACGCAGCGCCGAGGGACTTGTGAGGCGTCCCAGCACTACGAGTTGAGTGCTAAGGCGTGGGCATTGTGGACCGCCGCGGCGAGCTCGGCCATAAACGAACCGTCGCCCGCGCGCTGCTCGATCGCGTTGCCGACGACCACGAAGCTCGCACCCGCGGCCACGCGCCGGGCTACATCCTCCGGCGAGCGCAGGCCACCGCCTACAACGAGTGGGATCGAGCAGGTCTTGGTGATCGCGTAGACCATTTCTTCCGAGACGGCGTGCTCGGCGCCGCTGCCCGCGTCGGTGAAGAGCAGCTTCATACCCATCATCTCAGCGGCAAGGCCGGTCGCGGCGGCGATCTCGGGCTTGTGGCGCGGGATCGGCGGCGAGCCGCTCATGTAGGTCGCCGTCGTCATGCGTCCGCTCTCGATGAGCATGTAACCTGTCGAGATTGTCTCCAGACCGCAGCGCTTGAGCATCGGCGCGGCGTGGACGTGCTGCCCGATGAGGTATTCCGGGTTGCGCCCGCTCACCACCGACAGATACAGGATGGCGTCGAGGTTGGGCGTGATCTGGCTGAGCGAGCCAGGAAAGCCGATCACCGGGAGGTCGGACGCCGCGCGGAGGATCTCGACGTAGCGTTCCAACTCGCCCTGGTGCATGAGGCTGCCGCCGAGGAAGAGCGCATCCACGCCCGCATCCACGCAGCGCTCCACGAAGCCGGGCGCGTCCTCCGGCGCGAGCTTGTCCGGGTCAATGAGAACGACGAAGCCCGCCCCGTGGGTGTCGCGGGCGGCGAGCAGGCGGTCGTAGACCGAAGTGGCGTGAACCGGAGTGGGAGCGAGAGCCATCAGCGGGGCGGCGATGCGGGGTCGGCGGTGCAGGGTCGGCAGAGCGACGAGAGGAACGAGGCCGAGAAACTACGGACGCGCCTCGTCCGGTGCCGCCTCGCGCGCCGTGCTGTCTGCCGCTGCCGGAACGAGCGCGATGCTATCCGCTGCGGCACCACTCGTCATGGTGCTGTCTGGCACCCCGTCGGTCGCCTGCGGGGCGAACGGGTTCACCACCGCCTTGCGGTCCGCCACGGCCGACGTGTCGCGGACGGCCGGGGCATCACCCATCGGCGGCAGGCTCACCAGCCGCACGAGCAGCCAGGTCGTGCCCACGATGGCAACGAACAGGACAACGAGGAGGAACTTAGAATTCATCGGGACCGGACGAGCAGCGAAACAGGCAGCGGCTGTCGTGGCACGACGAGCCGCCCCGCTTGCTCCGCGTTCACAGCATGCACACGCTCACCCGCGCCCGATGCCGCCGAGGTGCGTGTCCCGGAAGCCCGTCGGCAGCTTGAGGCCATAGCCGAGCGCCCGGTCGAAGCCGATGTGTGCCCCCCAGATGAGCGCAATGCCCACCACCACATCCATCGCGAGCACGCCACCGACGATCCCCAGCGCGAGCGGGCCGAGGTAGGTGTGCAGCGTGTTGTACGCCGCGGCGCCGGTACGCCGACCCGCGATGTAGCCTAGCGCCGCGAGATCGGGCGCGAGGAAGAGGATCAGGAACAGCATCCAGCCCTGGTTGAGGCCGCTGTAGATCCAGACGCAGGCTACGAGCACGAGCGCGCCTTCGAGGCGGAGCACCGTGCGCGCCGTGCCCGAGGTGAAGACAGGCGAAGAGTCAGACATGGCGAGGACGAGCGTGGGGCTGGGACGGAGCATGTCCCGAAGCATACGCCACCGCGCGCATCTTGCCCGCGCCGAGTACCTAGCGGCTGGCGCTGAGCGTTCAGTACTCGGCACCGTCTCAGGCTGCCTGCTCTGCGAGCGTCAGCAGTACGTCTTCCAATTCGGTGCGCCGGATGGGTTTGGCGAGGTAGGCATCCATCCCCGCGGCCAGGCATTGCTCCCGGTGCCCCTCCTGCGCGTTGGCCGTCACCGCGACGATGGTCGGCTGTGCGCTCGCGGGCACGCCGGCACGGATCTGCCGGGTCGCGGCGAGGCCATCCAGGATGGGCATCTGCACGTCCATCAGCACGACGTCGTAGGGCACGCTCTGCACGGCGTGGACGGCCTCTTCGCCGTTGGCGACCGTGTCGGCCCGGATGCCGAGCTTACCGAGCATCTGCACGGCCACGCGCTGGTTGGTGGCGTTGTCCTCGGCCACGAGCACGCGGAGCCCCGCTGCCCCATGCTGCAAGGCCGACGCCGCCTTCCAGGTGGCAACCGCCGAGGCGCGCGGCCGGTCGGCGACCTCGCCGAGCACGAGGGCGAGTGCCCGGCGGAAGCGGTCGAGGTGTACGGGCTTGTTAAGCGACACCGCAAAGAGGTCGCGGCTGGCATACTCTGTGCCCACGGACGAGAGCAGCACCAGCGGCATGCGTGCGGCGGCAGGGCGTGCGCATAGCACTTCCGCCAGCTCGATCCCGTCCATCCCGGGCATGTGCATGTCGAGTACGGCCACGTCGAACTCGGCGCCCTCGTCAAACAGGGCCAGCGCCTCGGCCGCGGACGCAGCGGTGGTTGCTCGCATCCCCCAGCGGCGCGCCTGTCCAGCCGCAATAGCCCGGTTGGTAGCGTTGTCGTCCACGATGAGCACAAGCCGGTCGAGCAGGTCCGGCACGGGCTGGATGACCGGCGGCGGCGCCACGGCCGGCACGTCGACGGTGAAGCGGAAGGTTGAGCCTGCTCCCGGCGCGCTCGTGACGGCGATGGTCCCGCCCATCAGCGCGACCAGGCGCTTGCAGATGGCGAGGCCGAGGCCAGTCCCGCCGTAGCGGCGCGTCGTGGAGGTGTCGGCTTGGGTGAACGCCTCGAAGAGCGCGGCCTGCCGGTCGGGCGGGATGCCGATGCCAGTGTCGGCGACGCTGAACGCCAAGCCCTGGTGGTTGTCCGAGGCCGGGTCCGCCATGGCGACGTGGACGACGACCTCGCCCTCGTGCGTGAACTTGACCGCGTTCGAGAGGAAGTTGACGAGCACCTGCCGCACCCGCGTCACGTCGCCCTCGACGGCCTTCGGGACGTCACGGTCCATCCGCAGCGCGAGTTCGATGCCCTTCTTCGCCGCCTGCGGCGCCACGAGGTCAAGCGCCTCCTCAGCGACCGTGCGCACCTCGAAGGGGTAGTGCTCCACCTCGACCTTGCCCGCCTCGATCTTCGAGAAGTCGAGGATGTCGTTGATGATCGTCAGGAGCGCGTCGCCGGAGACGCGGATCGTCTCGACGAATTCCTGCTGCTCCTCGTCGAGCGGCGTGTCGAGCAGCAGGCCGGTCATGCCGATGACGCCGTTCATGGGCGTGCGGATCTCGTGGCTCATCGTGGCGAGGAAGTCGCTCTTGGCACGGGCGGCCTGGAGCGCCTCCTCGCGTGCAGCCTCCGCTTCGGCTTGAGACGCCTCCGCCTCGGCCTGGGACGCCTCGGCCTCCTGACGTGCGCTCTCCGCTTCGTGGCGCGCTGCTTCTGCTTCTTCGCGCGCGCGCTCGGCGGCGGCCTGCGCCTCCTCGGCATCCTGGCGGGCTTGCTCGGTGTTGGCGAGCGCCACCTCGGTCCGCGTGCGTGCCTCGTCCGCGGCTACCTGGTTGCGCTCCGCCGATTCCCGCGCTGCGACGAGGTTGGCCTCCATGCTCGACCAGAACGTGAGCAGCACGAAGAACACGAGACACGTCGTTGCCACGCTCGCTGCGAAGTAGGCGGGCGGTACCACGCTGGGCCCCGGCGACACGAACGCCATCGTCGAGTAGAGGGCCGTCGTGATCACTGCGAAGTATCCGAACGTGCGCGGGACGCGAAACAGCACCACCTGGCCGATGAGGAGCACGAACGTGCCCACAGTCAGGTGCGGGGCGAACCCTGAGTGGCTCAGCAGCCACGCGTACCAGATGCTCAAGGCCCAGGCGAGCGCTGCGCCCAGTCGGTGCGCGTGCACTCGCGCCCTGCGGTTGGTCTGCAGGCCGACGCAGATTGCCAGGCACACCGCGCTGATGAGGAGACGGCTCGCGAGGTTCAGCGGCCCGTCCGCAGCGAGGTCGCCCTCGAACCAGTAGAAGAGGGGAATGCCGATGGCCGCGACGAGGGTCGCCACCTGGTAGAATCGAACGATGGGGTGCGACGGCGTGGCCGCACGGTCAAGATGAGCGGGCATGGGGGTGGACATGGACGAGGTGCCACACTCCATCGCAAGCCCCATGCCGAACGAATTGGGCTGTTCAGGCATCCCTGGAGCGCGTGGATGGCGGTAGCGCCAAGGGCTCCTCCCGTGCTGCTCTCCAGCGCACTTGCGTGCCGCCGCCGCGCTAGTGCTATTGCCCTAGGCCGTCCTGGTCGCAACGAACCAAGCGGATTGGGACCGCCGCACCAGGCCACCTGCGGTGTGCCATGGCGTTCTTGCGAAGGCACGACACCGACCAGCGTCGCCACACAGACCAGCGGCGCATTGTCACGGCCATGCGTATCGCTGCTGCGAACACAGTGTACCCTCGGCTCAGGTGCGCCCGCCAGGGAGCCCACGAACCGATGGTAGGGGGGACACGGCTCGGACCACTACGCTCCGAGCCGTGCTTTTTTGTGGCGGGCCGCGTACCGCAGCTACGGGTTAGTTCAGCGCGTCGCGGAGCAGCGCCTCCGCCTCGCCGAGCGCGGCGTCGAGGTGCTCCGGCTGGCGCCCGCCCGCCGTGGCGAGGGTGGGGCGTCCGCCGCCGCCGCCGCCGACGCGCTTCGCGAGCAGCCCGACGAGCTTGCCGGCCTGCACGCCGCGCTTCGTGAGGTCGTCCGTGACGGCGCAGACGAGCATGGCCTTGCCCGCGTCGAGGTCGGCCGAGCCGAGGACGACGACCGCGCTCTCGCCCAGCCGCTCGCGGAGGTCGGCGGCGAGGTCCTGCAGCGTCTTGGCGTCGGCCCCGTCGAGGGCGCCGCGTACGAGGCGGACGCCGTCCACGTCGGTCGCGTCGTCGATGAGTGCGTCCACGCCGCTCGCGGCAAGCTGGCCCTTGAGGGCCGTGATCTCTTTCTCCTGGTCCTTCGTCTGTTGGACGAGGTCGGCGACGGCGTCCTCGACAGGGCGGTTGAGCGTCTTGAACTGCCCGCGCACGGCGTCGAGCGTGGCGGCCTGCTCCGCGAGAAAGTCGAGCGCAGCCGCGCCCGCGACGGCCTCGACGCGCCGGACGCCTGAGGCGACGCTGCCCTCGCTCGTGAGCTTGACGAGGCCGATCGCGCCGGTGGCGTCGACGTGTGTGCCGCCGCAGAGCTCGACGGAGATGTCGGCATCGAAGGTGATGACGCGGACGGTGTCGCCGTACTTCTCGCCGAAGAGCGCCATCGCGCCGCGCGCCTTAGCCTCCTCGATGGGCACCGCACGTTCTTCCTGCTTCGGGATGTTCTGCTGCACGAGGTCGTTGATCCGCCGCTCGATCTGCGCGAGTTCGTCCGGCGCGACGCGCTCGTAGTGGCTGAAGTCGAAGCGCAGGCGGTCGGGCGCGACGAGCGAGCCTTTCTGCTGGACGTGCGGCCCGAGGATCTCGCGCAGCGCCGCGTGCAGCAGGTGCGTCGCCGTGTGGTGCCGCTCCGTCTGCCCGCGCGTGCTGCCGTCGACCTGCGCTGCGACGGGCGCGTCTACATCCTGCGGAAGCTTGTCCACAATGTGGATAATCGTCCCCTCGGCGTCCTTCTGCGTGTCGAGCACCGCGACCGTTTCGCCGCCGACGGTGAGCGTGCCGGTGTCGCCGATCTGCCCGCCTGACTCGGCGTAGAACGGCGTCGTGTTGAGGACGACCTCGTGTCGCGGTGCAGCGTTCTCGTCCTCGCCGGAAGAGGGCCGCACCGAGCGTGTCTTGAGAATGCGCGCGTCGCCCACCGAGAGCGCGTCGTAGCCGACGAACTCAATCGCCTCGCCGTTTGCCTCGGCAAAGACCGTCGGCACCCACGTATCGACCTGGCTCTGGTCGATGGCCGTGCGGTCGGCCCGCCCACGCGCGCGCTGCTCCTCCAGCAGTTCCTCGAAGCGCGCCATGTCGACGGTCAGCCCCTCCTCGCGCGCCATCAGCGCCGTGAGGTCCACGGGGAAGCCGTAGGTGTCGTAGAGCAGGAAGGCGACTTCGCCTGGAATGTGACTGCTACCTGCGTAGTAACCGACAGACTTAGCCGCCCACTCACGATCGCTTCCCATTGATTTGTCTACAACGCCCTGTGCCTTCGGGTCAGCCTCAAGTCGCTTGATCAGATTCTGGACCGCAACTCGAAACTCCTCGCTCTGGTCAAACAACGCCTCAATCTGCTTGCGAAACGAGCTTTCCTTTCGCCTCGCATCGCCCATATCGACCAGACCAAATGGTCCTACTTTGTCAAACCGCTTCGCAAACGGCTCAATGGCGTCAGCGAACGCCTCGAATAGATCAATCCCATCCCTTAGTGTCCGGAGGAAGCTCTCTTCCTCGGCCTTGGTGACGCGCTCGATGTAGTCCTGCTGCTCGCGGAGTTCGGGGAAGGCGTCGCCCATCTCACCGACGAGCGTGCTCATGAGGCGGTGCAGGAACGGCTCTTTGAGGCCGAGCGACTGGTAGCCGTAGCGCACGGCGCGGCGGAGGATGCGGCGGATCACGTAGCCGCGCCCCGTGTTGCTCGGCTGCGCGCCGTCGGCGATCGCAAACGCAACCGTCCGCACGTGGTCGGCGATGACGCGCATCGCGATCTGCTGCTTCTCGTCGGCGCTCGCGTAGGTCTTGACGCCGTCCGAGAGGTCGGCAATCGCCTGGAGGAGCGCAGCGAAGAGGTCGGTGTCGTAGTTCGAGGTCTTGCCCTGGAGCACGGCGCAAATGCGCTCGAAGCCCATGCCCGTGTCCACGTGCTTCGCCGCGAGCGCTTCGAGCGAGCCGTCGGTCTGCGCGTTGTACTGGATGAACACCAGGTTCCAGATCTCGATGACGCTCGGGTGGTCCTGGTTGACGAGGTCCTGGCCGGGGATCTTCGCGCGCTCGTCGGCGGAGCGGCCGTCGTAGTGGATCTCCGAGCACGGGCCGCAGGGGCCGGTGTCGCCCATCATCCAGAAGTTGTCCTTCGACGGCGCGTAGAGGATGTGGCTCGCGTCGATGCTCGTCTCGTCCTTCCAGAGTGTGGCCGCCTCCGTGTCCGCGTCGAGGCCAAGCTCGGTGTCGCCCTCGTGGACCGTGACGTAGAGCCGGTCGGGGTCGAGGCCCCACGTCTCGGTGAGCAGTTCCCAGGCCCAGGTGATCGCCTCGCGCTTGAAGTAGTCCCCGAAGCTCCAGTTTCCGAGCATCTCGAAGAACGTGTGGTGGTAGGTGTCGAGGCCCACCTCTTCGAGGTCGTTGTGCTTGCCGGAGACACGGAGGCACTTCTGGGTGTCGGCCACGCGCGTGTAGGGGCGGCTGCCGGTGCCGAGGAAGACGTCCTTGAACGGATTCATCCCCGCGTTGATGAAGAGCAGCGTCGGGTCGTCCTGCGGCACGAGCGGCGCGCTGGGGACGATCTCATGGCCCTTCTGGCGGAAGAAGTCGAGGAAGTCCTGGCGGATCTGAGACGAGGTGCGCATGGGAGCGGCGAGCAGCAAGCGAGGAGATACAATGCCGTCTCTCGTGTCCCCATCGAGTCATTCCCGCGACTGCGGGAATCTATACGGTGGACCGCATGGATCCCCGCCTACGCGGGGATGACGGTGGAGGTGGAAACGAAGACAAATCTTACAGCCAACAAGCTACGCCGCACCGTCTCTGGCGCTCCGCCACCGCGCGGGAGATTGGGGGAAAAGGCGCGCGGAACGCCGCGCCGCGTGGGGGATGCAAGCGGCTGATCGGCTCCCCCCGCTTGACACGCCTGGACGGCGCTCAAGCTGTCCCCCTCACCTGTGAGGGGGACAGTTTTGGTTGACTGGGAGCATCGCGACCGTCAACCAAAACGGGGGGAGCCGCCCCGCCTCAATCTCTTATGCTCCCAACAACCGCACCCGCCACCACCCTCGACGCGCTCGTGGACCTGCTCCGCGACCGTCGGATCGCCGTGCTCGTCGGCGCGGGGCTCTCGACGGACTCGGGCATCCCGGACTACCGAGGTCCAGGCACACGGCACCGGAAGCGGAGCCCGATCCAGTACGACGACTTCGTGCGGAGCGCCACCGCCCGGCAGCGCTACTGGGCGCGGGCGAGCCGAGGATGGCCGCGCGTCGCGCAGGCGCAGCCCAACGCTGGGCACCGCGCGCTCGCCCGCCTCGACGCCGCAGGCCGCCTCACGGGCACCATCACGCAGAACGTCGACGGCCTCGACCGCGCCGCGCGGGTGATGGAAGGCGCGGGCAGGCATGCACCGGTCATCGACCTGCACGGGCGGCTGGCCGACGTGGTGTGCCTCGCCTGCCAGCGTATCCACCCTCGCGCCGACGTACAGCGCTGGATCGCCGAGGTGAATCCGGGCCATCTCGAACCGTTCGACGCCGACCTGCTCGCGCCCGACGGCGACTTCGAGTTGGCTGACGAAGCCGTCGCGCGCTTCGTCCCGCCGTCGTGCCCCGCATGCGACGGCGCACTCAAGCCCGACGTGGTCTTCTTCGGCGAATCGGTCCCGAAACCTCGCGTCGCGCAGGCGCAGGCCCTCGTCGCGGACGCCGACGCGCTGCTCGTGGTCGGGTCGAGCCTCGCCGTCTACAGCGGTTACCGTTTCGTGCGGCAGGCCGACAAGGCGGACACGCCCATCGCCATCGTCACGCTCGGCGACACGCGCGGGCACCGTCACGCTGCCGTCGCTCTCGACGCACCGCTCGGAACGACGCTCCCCGCGCTTGCGAGCCGACTGCTCGCCTAGCCGCGTGCGTCACACTTGGTCGGCGCGGAGCTTTTCGAGGAGGTGCGAGAGCGTGTGGAGTTCGTCCTCCGTGAGGTGCTGCGTGAGGGAAGAAATGCGCGTGTCCACAGGGCCGTCGAGGCGCCCGAGAACCTCCCGTCCTACGTCGGTGATGCCGACCTCGACGACGCGGCGGTCGTAGTCAGCACGGCGTCGTTTGACGTAGCCGTTCGCTTCGAGGCGGGCGAGGAGGCGCGTCACGTCGGGCGTCCGGTCGAGGAGCCGCTCGCCGATGTAGGCGCACGGGACGCGGTCGGTCTCGGCGCCACGCAGGATGCGGAGGACGTTGTACTGCGCGTGCGTCAGGCCCTCCTGCTGCATCACGCTCTGCAGCTCGCCCTGGACGTAGCTGTGCGTCACCATGACGCTGAGCAGCGTCTCCAGCGCGGGGGTGCGGAAGTGGGCCTGGTGGATGAGATCGTTGAGCTTCACGGCTGTCGGGCGGCGAGTGAGGGTGGCGCGCTCAGAACGTCCACCCCGTCCACAAGTTCGAACCGATCACGGCTGCGCGACCGCCACGGCATCGCCTGCGGGACGTGGGAGTTGCGTGCGCTGAGCGACTGGAAAGGCGTCCACGACAGCCGCCGTGAGTTCGCCGCCGTCGTAGCCGAGTGGGAAGATGGCGATCCCGCCGAGTTGCTTGCGTTTGACGAAGTCAAACTTCTCAGTGAGGCTCACGATGTCCTCGTACCACCCCTGCCGCCACTGGCCTTCGGCGTCGCGGTAGGCGTAGAACGGCGAGCCGCTGACGGGGTCGCGGCGCATCCCGAACGCGGCGGCGCGCTGGACGGCCGAGCCGGGGATTTCCGGCACGCGGGCCGAGATGGGCGCATAGGCGACGATCTCGCCGGGGCCGGTCGTGGCCGCGCCGGGTTCGCCGGTGACGGTGGGCCACTCGTAGCCGAAGTAGGGCACGGCCATCACGAGTTGGCGACGCGGGACGCGCAGTTGGTCGTAGCGGTCGAGGACGGCGTGCCAGTTGAGGCGGCCCCAGCCGCGCAGCGCCGAGATAGGCCCGGCGGTGTCGCCGTGCTGGTGATGGAGGTCGTAGCCCTGCACGACGAGGTAGTCGGCGGCCTCGGCGAGGCCCACCTCGTCGTAGGCATCGGCGGGGTCGAGGGCGAGCGTGAAGACAGTGACGGTGTAGCCGGTCCCGAGCGTGCGGCTGAGGTCGGCGACGAAGCGCGTGTAGGCGTCGCGCGCCTCGGGCGGGACGGGCTCGAAGAGCTCGATGTCGAGGTGGACACCGTCGGCATTGGCGGCGCGGACAGCGGCGAGGGTGCCCTGGAGCAGCCGCTCGACGGACGCGGGGTTGGTGAACAGCTTCGTGAAGACCGCCGCGTCGAAGAGCGTCAGCGACGGCGCGGCTCGCGTGGCGCTGCGGTGCGCCGTCTCGACCATGCGCACGCCGCGGTCCTCCCAGCCGTGCGTGTTCGCAAACGTCCCATTCGCCTCGATGGCGAGTTCGAAGTAGAGCAGTTCGTCGATCGCGTCGAGGCGCGCGTGCTCGTAGGCGTCGCCCATCCAGTAGGGGTGGTAGCCGAGCACGAAGAAATCGTGCTGCGCGCACGCCGGGAGCGTCAGGACGAGGGCGACCAGGAGGGCAAGGCGGAGCACGAGGCGGGCGGCGGCGAGGCGGAGGTCGGCGGTACCGAGCAAGCGCATGGAAACAGGAGGGAAGCGAGAGGAGCGTTGGTGCCTTCTCGCGCCAAGACCTCGCCGCGCCCCTGCGCGTGCGCTGGGCCGTTCCCGCAGCGCAACCGTGCTGCGTTTGGCCACCATGCTTTGTCATGCCCCTTCACCGTGCCCCTCTGACTGAACGCAGTCATGGGGTCGGGCGTACATAGGTGGATTCGTAACCGTGTCGCTCCCCCCGTCCCTACGTCGTCTCCGCGTGCGTCTCTGATGAGGGGGACAGCTTGACCGCCGTCGTAGGCGTGTCAAGCGAGGGGAGCCACCTCACTTCTTCCTCCATGACCGACGCGCTCGCCGAGAAGCTCGCCCACCTGCCGACGCAGCCGGGCGTCTACCAGCACAAAGATGCCGGGGGCACGATCCTCTACGTCGGCAAGGCCAAGAACCTCCGCACCCGCGTACGGAGCTACTTCCAGGAGTCGCGCCCTCGCGATGCGCGCCTACGCATCCTCGTCTCCAAAATCGTCGACGTCGAGGTCATCGTCACGGACACCGAGGCCGAGGCGCTCATCCTCGAAAACAACCTCATCAAGCGCCACCAGCCGCGCTACAACGTCAACCTCAAAGACGACAAGACCTACCCCTACATCTGCATCAAGCGCGAGCGCTTCCCGCGCGTCTTTCCCACGCGGACGGTGCGCAAGGACGGCTCGGAGTACTTCGGCCCGTACACCGACGGCAAGGCGCTGAAGCTGATGCTCAAGACGATCAAGGACCTCTTCAAGTTGCGCACGTGCTCGCTGCGGCTCTCGAAGGGCAACGTCGAGGCCGGCAAGTTCGAGCCGTGCCTGGAGTACCACATCCAGAACTGCAAGGGCCCCTGCGCCGGATACCAGGCCGAGGAGGAGTACGACGCCGCCATCGACCAAATCCGGCAGCTGCTGAATGGCAAGACGAAGGCGCTCGTGGGCATCGTCAAAGACGAGATGCAGGCGGCGGCCGTGGCGAAGGACTTCGAGCGCGCCGCCGAACTGCGCGACCGGATGCGGGCGCTCCAGAAGTACGCCGAGAAGCAGAAGGTCGTCACCACCGAGGAGGTAGACCGCGACCTGTTTGCGCTCGCCATCGACCGCGAGGACGACGCGGCCGTGGGCGTGCTCTTCAAGGTGCGCGAAGGCAAGATCATCGGCCGCCAGCACAAGATCCTGCGCCGCTTCGAGGGCGTGGAGGACACCGAGCTAATGCAGCGTTTCGTCGAGGCGCACTACGCCGACGCGACGTTCTTCCCCGACGAGGTCTACCTCTCGCACGACGTCGAGGCGCCCGATCCCATCGAGGCGGTGCTGCGCGAGGGGCGCGGCAAGAAGGTGCCGCTCAAGACGCCCGCGCGTGGCGAGAAGGCGAGCCTCATGCGGATGGTCGAGGCCAACGCCGACCTGTTGCTGGGGGAGTGGAAGCGGCAGAAGATCGCCCGCGGCGAGGAGCGCATCCCGCGCAGCGTCACCGCCCTCCAGCGCGACCTCGGCCTCAAGAAGCCGCCCCGCCGCATCGAGTGCTTCGACATTTCGCACCTGGGCGGTACCGGCACCGTGGCAAGCTGCGTCGTCTTCGAGGACGGCAAGCCGAAGAAGTCCGACTACCGCACCTACAAGATCCGCTCGGTCCCCGACGGCAAGCCCGACGACTTCCAGTCGATGCGCGAGGCGACGGAGCGGCGCTACAACCGCATGGTGCAGGAAAACGGCCCCTGGCCCGACCTCGTCATCATCGACGGTGGCAAAGGGCAGCTTAGTTCGGTGATGGAGTCGCTCAAGCGCACCGAGGTCGTGGGCCGCTTCGCTATCGTGAGCCTCGCCAAGCGGCTCGAGGAGGTCTACAAGCCGGGGCTGTCGGACCCGGTAATGATCCCGCGCACGTCGAGCAGCCTGCGCCTGTTGCAGCGCGCCCGCGACGAGGCGCACCGCTTCGCCGTGACGGCCCAGCGCAAGCAGCGCGCGATCAAGACGCTCCGCACCGAACTCACCGAGATCGACGGCATCGGCCCAAAGACCGCGCGCAAGCTGCTCAGCACATTCGGCAGCGTGAAGGGTGTCCAGGCCGCCTCCGAGGAAGCCCTCGCCGACGAGGTCGGTCCATCGGCAGCCAGGAAGGTCAGGGCCTATTTCGATGCCCCACCGACCGAGCGTACGGAGAATCAGGCCTAGTGCCGTATCCTGCGGGCGAGCCACCCTTGAACGCTACGCCCGTATCGCTATGCTCCGCCTCGCTGCTCTTACTGTCGCCCTGTTTGCCCTCACGCTGAACGTAGGCTGCGCCGACTCGCTCGTCACGCCGGAAACGCTCGTGCCCGGCGACCTAATTCCGGGGGGCTTGCCGCCTGCGGTGGGCAACACGACCGACAGCTTCGGCTTCGCTGTCACGGCGGACGACTTCGCGTTCGAGCAGGACTACGCCCTCACCTTCACCGGCGATGCGTCGCAAGTCGGCCTCTCGGTCGTTGGCTACAGCAGCGGCACCGCCTCGCTTGAACTGCTGGATGAGGACGGAACGGTGCTCTACGCGCGCAACCTCGCCCAGAACGTGGCCGAGGGGGCGCAGACCGTGGCAGGCCGTCCTGCCCGCGCCGTGCTGCGGTTTGAGGGCTACTCCGGCATCGTGTCCGTCGGCGTCTCCGGGGCCGAGTAGCTACCTGCGCGATGCCACGCGCGCCACGCTTCCCGCTGCAAGCCACGTCCGGGTGCACACCGATGCACCCGGACGTTCTGGTTTGTAGAGGCGCGGACGTTACGAGGAAACCGTGTAGCGGCGGCGGCTTGCGAAACACGCGGCGGGGTGCTTCATTCTTTCAGTCTTGACTGAAACCTTCATCCCCTCAGCCCCCTGCCCCGGACGATGGAAACGACCGTGAACACCCCGACCGCGCTCGCCCACCCCGACCGTTTCGACCGCCGCCACAACGCCTCCGATGATGCCGCCGTCCAGGCTATGCTCGACGCGCTCGGCGTGAACAGCCTGGATGCGCTGGTGGACGCCGCCGTGCCCGACGCGATCCGCCTCGGCCGCGCGATGGACCTGCCACCCACACTCTCGGAGCACGCGCTCCTCGCCGAAGCGCAGCGGCTCGCCGACCAGAACGAGGTCTTCCGGTCGTACCTCGGCATGGGCTACCACGGCACGCTGACGCCGCCGGTCATCCTCCGCAACGTGTTCGAGAATCCGGGGTGGTATACGCAGTACACGCCCTACCAGGCCGAGATAGCGCAGGGGCGGCTGGAGGCGCTACTCAACTACCAGACGATGGTGAGCGACCTCACAGGGCTGGAGATCGCCAACGCGTCGCTGCTGGACGAGGGCACGGCTGCCGCCGAGGCGATGTCGATGTTCTTCGGCCAGCTGCGCGGCAAGCGCTCTACGTTCCTCGTCCACGACCGCTGCCACCCGCAGACCATCGCCGTGGTGCAGATGCGCGCGGAGCCGCTCGGCATCAACGTGGTCGTCGCCGACCCCACCGAGTTTGAGGTGACGGATGACGTGTTCGGCGTGCTGTTGCAGTATCCCGACACCGACGGGCAGATCCACGACTTCGCGGCAGTGGCGGAGCAGGTCCACGCGCAGAAAGCGTTCGTGGCCGTGGCGACGGACTTGCTGGCGCTCACGCTCATCGAGGCGCCCGGCGTGTGGGGCGCAGACGTGGCCGTGGGCAACAGCCAGCGCTTCGGCGTGCCGATGGGCTACGGCGGCCCGCACGCGGCGTTCTTCGCCTGCACGGACAAGTTCAAGCGCAAGATCCCCGGCCGCCTCATCGGCGTGAGCCGCGACGCCAACGGCGACACCGCGCTGCGGATGACGCTCCAGACGCGCGAGCAGCACATCCGCCGCGAGAAGGCGACCTCCAACATCTGCACGGCGCAGGTGCTGCTGGCGAATATCGCTGGGATGTACGCCGTCTACCACGGCCCCGACGGCCTCCGCGCCATCGCCGAGCACGTCCACCGCGCCACGAAGACGCTCGCGAAGGCCATGCATGCGCTCGGTTATGAGGTGCTCACGACCGACTTCTTCGACACGCTGCACGTCCGCACCGGCGATGCTACCGCGCGCATCCTCGACCTCGCCGCCACGCAGTTCCGCATCAACCTCCGCGACTTCGGCGACGGCACGCTAGGCGTTGCGCTCGACGAGACGGTGACGCTCAACGACCTCGAAGACCTCGTCAGCCTCTTCCACGCGGGCGGCGGACGGCAGGTCTTCGCCGCGGATGTGCTGGCAGACGGTGACTATGCCGGGGCCAAGCCGCGCACGACGGACTACCTCACGCACCCGACGTTCTCGGCCTACCACGCCGAGCACGAGATGCTGCGCTACCTCAAGCGGCTGGAGAACAAGGACCTCTCGCTCGCGCACAGCATGATCCCGCTCGGCTCGTGCACGATGAAGCTCAACGCGACCGCCGAGATGATGCCGGTCACGATGCGCGGCTTCTCGAACCTCCACCCCTTCGCACCAACCGAGCAGGCGCAGGGCTACCACGCGATGATCGACGAGCTGCACGACGCGCTCTGCGAGATCACAGGCTTCGCCGCCGTCAGCCTGCAGCCCAACTCGGGCGCGATGGGCGAGTACACCGGCCTCCTCACGATCCGCGCCTTCCACCTCGCCAACGGCGACGCGCACCGTACGGTCTGCCTCATCCCGTCGAGCGCGCACGGGACGAACCCCGCCTCGGCGGTGATGTGCGGCATGGACGTGGTCGTGGTGCAGTCCGACGAGGACGGCAACGTGGACCTCGACGACCTCCGCGCGAAGGCCGACGCCCACGCCGACAACCTGGCGGCGCTGATGGTGACCTATCCCTCGACGCACGGCGTCTTCGAGCCGACGATCAAGGAGATGAGCGCCATCGTCCACGAGCGCGGCGGGCGCGTCTACATGGACGGCGCGAACATGAACGCGCAGGTCGGCCTCTGCCGCCCCGGCGACTTTGGGATGGACGTGTGCCACCTCAACCTGCACAAGACGTTCGCCATCCCGCACGGCGGCGGCGGCCCCGGCATGGGCCCCATCGGCGTCACGGCGGAGCTGGCCCCGTTCCTCCCCGGCCACCCAGTCATCGCCACGGGCGGCGACCAGGCCATCGGGCCCGTCGCAGCGGCTCCGTACGGTAGCGCCTCGATTCTGCTCATCTCGTGGGCCTACATCCGCATGATGGGCGCTGAGGGGCTCACCGAGGCCACGCGCCGCGCGATCCTGAACGCCAACTACATGGCCAAGCGCCTCGAAGGGCACTACGACGTGCTCTACCGCGGCCCCGGCGGCACGGTCGCGCACGAGTTCATCCTCGACACACGCCCCTTCGGCGAGGCCGGCATCAGCCCCGAGGACATCGCCAAGCGGCTGATGGACTACGGCTACCACGCTCCGACGATGAGCTGGCCGGTGACGGGCACGCTCATGGTCGAGCCGACTGAGTCCGAGACGAAGGACGAGCTCGACCGTTTCTGTGACGCCATGATCGCGATCCGCAGCGAGATCCAGGAGATCGAGCTCGGCGTGGTCGATGCGGAGCAGAGCGCGCTCAAGCACGCCCCGCACACGGCAGCCGTCGTGACGGCGACGGAGTGGAACCGGCCCTACACTCGCGAGCAGGCCGCCTACCCGGCCCCGTGGACCCGCACGGCGAAGTTCTGGCCGTCGGTGGGCCGCGTTGACAACGCCTTCGGCGACCGCAACGTGGTCTGCACCTGCCCGCCGATGGAGGCCTACGAGGCGTAGCCTATGCTCCTCAGCCTCGCCCTGACAATGCTGGCCGTAGCGAGTCCGCCCGACTCGCTCGCGGCGATGCACGGTGTGTGGGTCAACGACAGCACGACCGTCATCGAGACGCCGCTCCCCGATGACGCGGGCGGCGGCATCCTAGCGCAGACGATCTACTACCGCCACCTCGTCGTGTCGGACTCGGCGCTGACGGAGACGTCGGTGTGGGAGGACTCCCAGTCGGCGGGCCTGCAAGCCGCGACCACCACCACGCAGTACGAGCGCGAGGGCGCCCAGCTTCGCATCGGCGACGTGCTGGTGGACGTGACCGTGGAGGGCGACCGGCTCACTACGAGCACCGCCTACGGCTCGACGACCTATCGCCGTTCGGAGCCGACCACGACGCCCGACCCGCTCGTCGGCACCTGGATCGGCTACGTCACCGACGACGCGGGCGTGACCATCGACCTCGCCTTCGTCTTCAGCGAGGATGGGACCCTGCGCGTCGGCTTCGAGGAGGCGCGGCCCTTTCTGACGCTCGGCGACTTCCTCCTGTTTGCCGACTATCAGGACCCGGTGGACCTTCCCACGGGACGCCTCGAACTCTGGGAGGTCGCACGCTACGAGGTCGTCGCGGCGGACCGCATCAACCTCGTCATGCCGACGGGCGAAGCGACGCCACTCGAACGACTGCGCCCGCGCGACTAGGCGCTACTCCTCGCGTCCCGCTTCGATGAGTTCGCGGGCGCTCTGGAGGACGGCATCGGAGAGGTCTTCGCCCGCAAGCAGCTTCGCGACGGCCTCCGCACGCTCGGCGTCGTCGAGGCGGCGGATCGAGGTGCGGGTGCGCATCGCGCCCTCGGCATCAGCGTCGATCTCTTTCTCGACGGCGAAGTGCAGGTCGCCGAGCGACGCCACCTGCGGCAGATGCGTGATGGCGATGATCTGGTGGTAGCGCGCGAGCCGGCGCATCGTCTCGCCGACACGCCTCGCAATCGTGCCGGAGATGCCCGTGTCGATCTCGTCGAACACCATGATCGGGAGGCGGTCGCTCTTGGCGAGGATCGTCTTGAGCGCGAGCATCACGCGGCTGACCTCGCCGCCGGAGGCGACCTTGACGAGCGGCTTCGGGTCCTCGCCGGGGTTGGCCGAGATGTAGAACTCGACCACGTCCGCGCCGTCGGGGAAGGCGCGCAGGCGCTCGTCGCCGCCGGGCAGCACGATCCAGCCATCGGCGTCGGGCTGTTGGGCGATGCGCACCTCGAAGCGCGCGTGCGGCATCCCGAGCGTGGCGAGCTCGACCTGGATCATCTCCTGCGTGCGCTCGCCGACCTCGTGGCGCTTGACCGTGAGCCGCTGCGCGGCGCGTCCGAGCGACTCGCGTGCGTCGTCGATCTTCGCGTCGAGCCGCTGGAGCGCGCCTGCGAAGTCGCTGGCGAGCGCGAACGTCTCGCCGATCTCGGCGCGGTGTTCCAGGACGGACTCGATGGTGCCGCCGTACTTCCGCTTGAGGTAGTCGAGTTCGCCGAGGCGCTCGCGGATTTCGTCGAGGCGCTCAGGGTTGAACTCGATGCGCGCGTTGTAGTCCTGCAGAAACTGCGTCGCCTCGCCGATCGTGATCTCGGCGGTGCGCACCTCGTCGAGCGTGTCGTCGAACCCCGCGTCGATGCGGGCGAGGTCCTGGAGTTCGTTGCGCGCGACGACGAGTTGGTCGTAGACGCTGTTTTCGGACTCAAACAGCAGCGTGTAGAGCTGCGAGGTCGCCTCGTAGAGCCGCTCAGCGTTTTCGAGGACGCGGCGCTCGGCTTCCAGCTCTTCCTGCTCGCCGAGTTGCGGGGCCGTGCGGTCGATCTCCTCAATCTGGAAGGCGAAGAGTTCCTTCTGCTGGGCGAGGGCGGCTTCGCGCTTGCGGAGGCTGTCGCGCTCGCGGGTGAGGTGCTGCACCTCAGCGTAGCGCTTACGGTAGGTCTCCACGAGCCCGCCGAGGCCGCCGAAGTCGTCGAGCAACGCGCCGTGCGTCTCGGCGTCGAGGAGCGACTGGTGCTCGTGCTGCCCGTGCAGGTCGATGAGGTTGGCGGCGACGTTCTTGAGCACGCCGAGCGTGGCGGGCGTGTCGTTGACGAAGGCGCGGCTGTGCGACGCCGTCACCTCGCGACGGACGATCAGCATACCGCCGCCCATCGCCTCGATCTCGTGCTGGTCCAGGAGCGCCGTCATGCGCGCCGAGCCCGCGTCGTCGAAGACGCCCTCGATGATGGCCTTCTTCGCGCCCGTGCGGATCGCCTCCAGCGACGCCCGCTCGCCGAGGATGAGCTTGAGCGCGCCGAGCAGAATCGACTTGCCCGCGCCCGTCTCGCCCGTGATGATGTTCAGCCCGCTGTCGAACTCGACTTCGAGCCGGTCGATGATCGCGTAGTCGCGGACGCGCAGCGTGCGAAGCATGGCGGGAAGGCAGAAGGGTGAAGGCAGAAGGCCGGCCTGAGCGGGCTGGTTCGTAGCCGATAGTACGAGCCGGGGCCGTTGTATTCCGCGCGAGACGCCGCGGATCGCGTGGCGGCGAGAAAGTACGCGCGAAGATGCGACGCAGGAACGACGGAGGTGGCCACCGGCGCTCTTTCACGAGGCCGTGCCTGGGCTGAGGCAGCCACCTCGCGCCACAGTGGGATCGCTCGTCAGACCTTGCCGCGCCAGCGGAGGCTCTGCCGGTTCATCGCCGCTACGGTTGTCTTCCCGCCGTCGCGCATGGCCTCGGCGTGGCGGACGGCCTCGGCGAGTTGGTGATCCGTGAGGTGCTGGTAGGCCGGGCGGCGCTCGACGTGCGCGTACCAGGCGTCCCCGAACACGTGGTCGAGCGCGACGCGCATGAAGCAGTGGTCGTAACGGATCGGCCACCCCTCGGCGCGCGCCTGCGCGGGCAGCACGTCGCGCATGAGGGTGAGGTAACGGGCTTCGAGGTCGGTGCGGGTCACAGAGGCAGATGGAAAGGCGGCGGCGATGACATCTCAGCGGCAAAACGCCGCTTCGCCCGCTCGCCGTTTCCCCGGATCGCCGTTTCCCCGATCTTTCCATCCCGTGTACCTCCGCTCCCCACGCCTCCTGCACTTCTATGTCCGCCGCCTCTACCAAATCCGCCTTCGAGGGCCTCGGCACGTTCTACCTCGGCGCGCCCATCGACCCGGCCACGGGCGAACGGCTCGCCGAGCGCCCCGCCGACGCGCCCGTCCTCTACGACGCCGCCGACCTCACCACGCACGCCGCCATCATCGGCATGACGGGCAGCGGCAAGACGGGCCTCGGCATCGGGCTCATCGAAGAGGCCGCGCTGGACCGCATTCCCGTGATCGCCGTCGACCCGAAGGGCGACCTCGGCAACCTGTTGTTGACCTTCCCGGACCTCGCCCCCGCTGACTTTGCCCCCTGGGTGGACGCGCAGGAGGCCCAGCGCCAGGGCCGCACCACCGACGAGCACGCCGCCGCCACGGCCGACCTCTGGACGGGCGGCCTCGCGAAGTGGGGCCAGGCGCCCGAGCGTATCCAGCGGCTTCGCGATACCGCCGACCTCGCGATCTACACGCCCGGCTCGTCGGCGGGCCTGCCGCTCTCGGTGCTCAAGTCGTTCGACCCACCCGGCGACGCACTGCTGGAAGATGCGGACCTGTACCCCGAGCGTATCGAGGCGACCGTCTCGGGCGTGCTCGCGCTCGCGGGCGTCGAGGCCGACCCGATGCAGGCCCCCGAGCACATCTTCCTCGCGCGCGTCGTCGGCGATGCCTGGGCAGCAGGGCGCAGCCTCACGCTCGCTGACCTCATCCGCGCCCTCCAGGCGCCACCGTTCCAGCAGCTCGGCGTGCTCGACGTGGACACGTTCTTCCCCGAGCGCGACCGGGGCAAGCTCGCCATGCGCCTCAACGGCCTCCTCGCCTCGCCGGGCTTTGCGGCGTGGGGCGAGGGCGAGCCGCTCGACGTGGCGCGGCTGCTCCATAAGCAGGACGGCACCCCACGCGTCTCGATCTGCTCCATCGCGCACCTCGGCGAGGCGGAGCGGCAGTTCTTCGTCACGAAGCTGCTCACCGAACTCATCGCGTGGATGCGGCAGCAGCCGGGCACGGGCAGCCTCCGGGCTATCCTCTACATGGACGAGGTGTTCGGCTACCTCCCGCCGCAGGGCAACCCGCCCACGAAGCCGCTCTTCCTGACGCTCCTCAAGCAGGCCCGCGCCTACGGCGTCGGGCTCATCCTCGCCACGCAGAACCCCGTCGATCTCGACTACAAGGCGCTCTCGAACTGCGGGACGTGGTTCGTGGGCCGCCTCCAGACGGAGCGCGACAAGGCGCGGCTCCTCGACGGCCTCGAAGGCGCCACGCCCGGCGGCCTCGACCGCAGCACGATGGACACGCTCCTCTCGGGCCTCGGTAAGCGGCGGTTCCTGCTGCACAACGTCCACGAGTCGGCACCGCAGGTCTTCGAGACGCGCTGGGTGCTGTCCTATCTCGCCGGGCCGCTCACGCGCTCGCAGATCGGGACGCTCATGGAGGGCCGTGGCGAGCCGGAGAGCCAAGGTGACGGGGCGGCGAAGCCAGTGGCCGCACGTCCGGCTTCGCAGGTGGCACACCGAAACGAGACGAGCAGCGCCGGAGTTGGGGGGCGTCCAGCCGTACCTGGGGATGTGCCGGAGGTGTTCCTTGCGACAATGGGAGGGAGCGATGGGACTGGGTTGACCTACGTGCCGCACCTACTCGCCCACGCCGAAGTACCGTTCGCCCGCAAGTCGCTCAACCTCGACCACACGGCGAGCACCCTACTTCTCGCCGAAGTCGATGGCGACGCGCCGGACTTCGAGAACGCCGAGCCTCTCGCATCGAAGCCTACCACCGAGACGGGGCCACACGACGGGGCTTCGTTTGCCTCGCTGCCATCGGCGCTCGCGGACGCGGGGTCGTATGCCAAGTGGGAGCGCGCACTCAAGCGGTGGCTTCAGCACGAACGCCCGCTGACGCTCTTCCAACACAAAGGCCTCAAAACCATCTCGCACCCCGGCGAGGACGAGCGCACCTTCCGCGCCCGCCTGGCCGACCTCGCCCGCGCCGACCGCGACCGCCGCAAGGCCGACCTCCGCGAGCGGTTTCAGAAGAAGCTCGACGCGCTCGAAACGAAGATGCGCGCCGCTGAGGAGCGCGTCGCCCGGGAAGCGTCGCAGGCGTCGCAGAAGAAGCTCGATACGGTCGTCAACGTCGGTGTGTCGCTGTTGGGCGCGTTCCTCGGGAGCCGCCGCATGAGCCGCACGACGGTCAACAAGATCGGGACCGCCGCCCGCAGCGCGGGGCGGATGCGCAAGGAGTCGGACGATGTGGCGCGCGCCGAGAAGAAGCTTGACGACCTTAAGGCGCAGTACGCCGACCTCGACGCGGAACTACTCCGCGAACTCGAGATGGTCGACCTCGACGCGCCGGAGATCCAGCCGTTGGAGACGGTGGAGGTGAAGGCGAAGCAGACCGACATGCATGTTGGAACGCTCGCGCTCGCGTGGGTGCCCTACGCCCGCGACGCCGACGGGCGACTGCACCGCGCGTGAGCCGTCACACAGGCACGCTACTGCTCCGCCAGACCTACCGCTCGACGTTGTTGATCTCGATCCAGTGGCCGTCGGGGTCCCGGATGTAGACCTGCCGGATGCCGTCGCCGCGCGTGCTGATCGTGGACGCCACACCCGGCCAATCGAAGTACAGGACGCCCTGCGCGTCGAGGTACGCCGCGAGCGCGTCGATGTCGGGCGTGGCGAGGGCGAGGTGGGTGCCCTTCGGGATCGTCTGCGCGGCGTCGTTCTCGATGAGGTGCAACTGGAGGCCATCGCCCAGCTCGAACCAGCGGATGCCGCGCGCGCCGGGCGGCGTCGGGATTTCGGCGAGGCCGAGCGTGCCCGTGTAGAACGCCGCGCTGCGGTCGAGGTCGGCCACCTGAAGCGCCTGATGTTCAAAGACGAGGCGCGGCACCCCGTCCTCATTCACCGCAGGCGGCTCCCGCTCGACGGACACGCTCACGCAGCCGACGCTACCGAGTACGAGGAAAAGACAGGCGAGGCGGAGCGGACGAGGCATGGGACGATGGGCTGGCGAGATGGGGCCGCAAGCTACGTCGCGCGCCGCTCCCCATTCACTCGCAGAGCACGTCCCACAGCGCATGCATCATGCGCGTCTGCTCGGCAACGTGCCCGTGCTGCGCCTCCACATTCACGTAGGGCACGCCCTGCTGCGCGGCCCACACCGAGAGGGAGCCGTCGTCTGTCGCCGTGTCGGCTTGGAGTACCGCATTGAACCCGGCTTCGGCGAGCGTGTCGAGGAGCGCGCGGTTGGTGACGAAGAAGAAGTCATCGGCGTCGGCTCCCGGAGCGAGGTGAAGCCCGGCGGCGTCCTCGGCGTAGGGGCCGTCGGTGGCGTAGCTCGTGGCGGCGTAGCGACCCTCGGTGTTGTTGTGGGCGGTCACGACCACGACAGGCTTGCCATAGAGGGCGAGCAGGCGTTCGGCGAAGCGGCGGACGGCCCGCCGCGCCTCGGGCGTGTCGCGCGAGAGGCTTGCCAGCGAGGCCCCCGCCCCGGCGTCGGTGAACACGCGGTTCGGGTCTACCACGAACGAGTCAGCGGCGAACGAATCGACCCGGCTCCCATTGCCCGGTGCGTTGCGGAGCGCGAACGCGAGGTTGCGGGCCCCGGTGTGCTGGAGATCGACGAGCCGACCGCCGCGCTCGGCAATCACGGCACGCGCGGCCTCGACGCCCGTGTTCTCGTTGTCGTGCAGGACGAGCACGTCCACGTCGCAGCCTGGCTGTTCGGTGACCACCACGCGGACTACGCCGGTGCCAATGGGCAACGTCACGATGCGCCGCGCCTCCTGAGCGAGGAGCGTCGGTGCTGAGACGAGCAGAAACAACGAGAGTACGAAGGAGCGGACGAGCGTCATGAGTTGGAGGCGATGGCAGAGGCGTCGGGGTGGACGTACGGCATCCACTCGCGGCGCAGGAGGCCGTAGAACGCCGTGTCGCAGACCTCGCCGTTGAGGTACCAGCGCTCGCGCAGCAGCCCCTCGTAGCGGAAGCCTGCGCGCTCGCAGAGCCGGATCGACGCCACGTTGCGCGGATCAATGTCGGCCTCGACGCGGCGCAGCCCGAGCGTCTCAAAGCCATAGCGCAGCACCGCGCCCACGCCCTCGGCGGCATAGCCGTGCCCCCACGCGTCCTGCACGAGGAGGTAGCCAATCTCCGCTGTTTGGTTGTCGGCGTCGAGGTCAAACAGCCCGCACGCGCCGATGAGTGAATCGTCTGCAGCGCGCACCCAGCCCCAGCGCAGCCACGTCCCGGCGGCGAGCGCCTCCCGGTCCTGCTCGATGAAGCGAGCGGCCTCGGCAGGATCCGTCCACGGCGCCCAACTCCAGTAGCGCATCACCTCGGGGTGCGAGAACAGCGCGAAGACCGCGTCGGCGTCGGACGGAACGAGTGCGCGCAGCACGAGCCGGGGCGTGCGCAGGACCGGCAGGACAGTAGGCAGCGTCATGAGACGGCAGGTGGGTAGCAATTGGGGGCCAACAACGTAGGGCTTTTTCGCAAGACGACGCTGGCCGCCACGAGCCGGGTGCGAGAACTTGTGTCGTCCGTCCGCCTACCTCTCGCCGACATGCCTACCTCCGAGCACCTTGCCTCCCGCCGCACCGACCTGGCGGACGAGCGCACACAGCTTGCCAACGAACGCACAGCGTTGGCGAACGAACGCACGCGGCTAGCCAGCGAACGCACGCTGCTAGCCTACGCCCGTACCGCCCTCGCGCTGGTAGCAGGCGGGGTGACGCTGCCGAAGCTCTTTCCCGGGAGTCCTGGCATCACCGCTCTCGGCGTGGTGCTGTTCTCGCTAGGCCTCGTCGTCGCCGTGGTGGGGCTGGTGCGCTTTGCCACGCTCGCCCGCCGGATGCGCCAGATGCGAAAGGCCCATGCGTCCTAAATGCGGCGGCGTAGGCTCCGTACAACACAGCGCACTCTTCACCCGTCGCCCTTTACTCCCCTGCGCGGCTGCGGGTACTTTGACGCGCCCTGCACATCCTTCGCCTCCCCCGTGCTTCCACTCGCCCAGCCCGACCTCAGCCCCCTCGAAGAGCGCTACGTCCTCGACGTGCTGCAATCGGGGCGTCTGGCAATGGGACCCTACACGGAACGCTTCGAGGCGGCCATGGCCGATCTTGCGGGGACGCAGCACGCCGTTGCGGTGAGTAGCGGCACCGCGGCGCTGCACCTCATCGTGCGCGGGCTCGGGCTCCAGCCCGGCGACGAGGTCATCACCACGCCTTACTCGTTCGTGGCGTCGTCGAACGTGCTGCTCTACGAACGGGTCACGCCGCGCTTCGTGGACATCGAGCGGCGCGGCTATGGCATCGACGTGGCACAGATCGAGACGACGATCACCGAGCGCACGCGCGGCATCCTCGCCGTGGACGTGTTCGGGCAGCCCGCCGACTGGCCCGCGCTCACGGCGCTCGCCGAGCGGCACGACCTCATCCTGATCGACGACGCCTGCGAGGCACCGGGCGCGACGGTCGACGGTCAGCGCATCGGTAGCTGGGGCGACGCGGCTGGCTTCGGCTTCTACCCCAACAAGCAACTCACCACCGGCGAGGGCGGCTGCATCACGACCGACAACGACGCGCTCGTGGCGTTCGCGCGCTCCGCCCGCAACCAGGGCCGCGCCCACGACGCCCGCATGGAGCACGTCGTTGTCGGTCGTGATGCAGCCGCCCTCGCCGGTGGTGAGTTGCTTGTTGGGGTAGAAGCCGAAGCCAGCCGC